>DCXY01000012.1 GCA_002329155.1 Stenotrophomonas sp. UBA2124
ACCATGCCCGGCAGCTGGCTGCGGCCCTTCACGCCGCCGAACGCAGTGCCCATCCACTTGCGGCCCGTGACCAGCTGGAACGGACGGGTGGAAATCTCCTGCCCCGCGCCGGCCACACCGATGATCACGCTCTGGCCCCAGCCACGGTGCGCGCATTCCAGCGCGGCGCGCATCACGTTGACATTGCCGATGCACTCGAAGCTGTGGTCCACACCCCAACCGGTCATCTCCACGATCACCTGCTGGATGGGCTTGTCATGCTCCTTCGGGTTGACGCAGTCGGTCGCGCCAAACTGCTTTGCCAGCTCGAACTTGGATGGGTTGGTATCGACGGCGATGATGCGCCCGGCCTTGGCCTGACGCGCGCCCTGGATCACCGCCAGGCCGATGCCGCCCAGCCCGAACACCGCAACGCTGTCGCCTTCGGCCACCTTGGCGGTGTTGTGCACGGCACCGATGCCGGTGGTGACGCCGCAGCCCAGCAGGCACACCTGCTCCGGGTTGGATTCCGGGTTGACCTTGGCCAGTGACACCTCCGCCACCACGGTGTACTCGGAGAAGGTCGAGCAACCCATGTAGTGGTAGATCGGCTCGCCGTTGTACGAGAAGCGGCTGGTGCCATCCGGCATCACGCCCTTGCCCTGCGTCGCACGCACGGAGGTACAGAGGTTGGTCTTGCCGCTCTTGCAGAACAGGCATTCGCCACACTCTGCGGTGTACAGCGGAATGACGTGGTCGCCCGGCTTCACCGAGGTCACGCCCTCGCCCACTTCCACCACCACGCCAGCACCTTCATGGCCGAGCACGCAGGGGAACAGGCCTTCCGGGTCATTACCGGACAGGGTGAAGGCATCGGTATGGCAGACACCGGTATGGGTGATCTTGACCAGCACCTCGCCCGCCTTGGGCGGTGCAACATCAATCTCGACGATCTTCAGCGGCTGGCCCGGGCCAAAGGCAACGGCGGCACGTGATTTCATGGCTTTCTCCTGCGGATGGCGAATGCGGCGCGGTGCGCCACGCGGTTTACTTGAGATAGGAACGGATGAGGCTGGACATCTCGGCCACGCGCGTGGCGCGCTGTTCGGCCGAGCGCGCGGGCTGACCAAACTCCTCGCGCAGATGGGCTTCCATCACTTCGGACATCAGGCCGTTGACCGCGCCACGGATAGCGGCGATCTGCTGCAGCACCGGGTTGCAGTCGGCACCGGCCTCCAGCGCGCGTTCCAGCGCATCGCACTGGCCACGGATGCGCTTCACCCGCGCCAGCACCTTCTTCTTCTCTTCCGGCGAATGCGGCATGCCCGGCCCTTTATCCTGTACTGGGGGATAGTATACATGGGCGAAGTGAGGCCGGCCGTGAGCGGCCTGCCTGTGTGCGGATAGGCATAGTCTGTGCGTCACATACAAACCATGGCGAATAGTGGGTGTACAGACTATGGCTGGTGCCCTCGCCAAGGGCCCTTGCGACGGAAGCAGGCCCTTTGGCCCAGACGGGAGACGAACCTTTTGCATCCACGACACCACAGACCGCTTCCGACCAGCAGCGGAAGTTCACAACAGCGGAGTTGTACCGCGACGATCCCCTGCCAGGACTGCGCGGCACGCCAACCCATTCACAGCATGGCCACCCGGCGTGATTATGCTGACCGCCAAGGTGCTCAAAGGACTGGTATGCGACGATTGCTGGCCGACATCGTAACGTCACTGGGCACGGCGCTGATCGCCACATCCTGTACGCAGACTGCACCGTCCCCTGCGGCGCCGACGCCCGGCGCTGTACCTGCAGCTACCGCACGCCAGGCACTTGAGGTCACAGAGCTGGAGCGCCGGATACTGGATTATGCCGATGCGATGCATAGATCCAGAGATATCACGGCTGATTCGTTCGGGATCGCCCTCGGCGTATCACTCAGCGGTCCGGGGAAAGACCCAACAGAAGGAATATCCGCCATCACATCACTTGGTGGAGGCTATGGGTTCACTGCCGAACTGATGCTCGGCAGCAATGGCACTCAGGCCATCATCAACATGGGAATGATGGATGGCCGTGGGATGATGCAGATGGAGGATCCGGGCTGCATCATGGATGCCGACGCTGTCTCGCTGGCCTTGGAACAGCGTGGCTACAGGAGAACTGTCACTGAGCGTTTCGGTTCCGGCTGGCTGCGTGAACACCACCGTGCGGCACCCGGCTCAGAGAGTATGTTTATTGATATGCGCCTCTACAAGACCAAGGCTGGCGCTCTCTGTGTTCAACGGATTGTACGGAGGCACTAATGAGGCCGGTTGACCCTCGCATTGAGCCGCTATTGGCGAACCTGGCAAGCGACCAACGATTCCCGATGGATGCAATTGACACAATCCGTCAAGCCATCAACGAGTCGCCGTACCTCACAAACCTCCTCGCCAACGCGGCCGCCAAAGGCTACCGCCCCCTGAGTCCGGGCCTCCCGTTCCCAGCAGGTCAGCAGGGTGTCCCGGATTCCCAGTTCGCACGCCACCTGGGCACAACTGACACCCGGTTGGTTGGCCTGCTCAACCGCACCACGCTTGAGCTCTGCACTGAACTTCCCTCGCTTCGACACGAACACTCCTCAGGGCCTGCATCGGCCTTATCGCAAGTGCCCGTGAAAACGGGGGTGTCCCGGCGCCCTCGTCTGTGTGGACGACGCATGTATCGCACGCATCCAATACCGGCTACATCTTTTCAAGCTCTGTAACCAGATCCTGCAGCATCGAGCGAAGCCGCAACAGGTCAGCGGGGTCTTGCGAGAATCGCCCACCTATCGATGCCGGTACTGAACATGCGTCTTCCCGCAAGGCACTTCCTGCGGATGTGAGCCCTATTCTCACCCTGCGCTCGTCACGCGGATCCCTCCGTCTCTCCAGCAGGCCCGCCATCTCCATCCGCTTGAGCATGGGAGTCAGAGTGCCGCTATCCAGATGCAGCCTTTCGCATAGCTCACCGACCGTCTGATCGTCCTGCTCCCAAAGCACCAGCAGCACCAGATACTGTGGATAGGTCAAACCCAGATCCCGAAGGGCTGGCTGGTAGAGCCGTGTGAGCAGGTTGGACGCAGCATAGAGCGAGAAGCAGAGCTGGTCATCAAGGCGCATTGAGGACTTATTGGCTGTCGACATTTGTCCGCGCCTCCGGCGGTTCAAACCAGGTTGATCTGCACATCGATGTTGCCTTTGACGGCATTTGAATAAGGGCACATCTGGTGGGCAATCGCCACCAGTGGGCGCAAGGTTTCAGCGTAAAGACCGTCGACGCTGACCTCAAGCATGACGCTCAGCTCGAACGAGCCAGCCCTGCTCGGGCGGAGTCCAACCTCGGCAGCAACCCGATAGGCCTGTTCATCGAGCTTGATCCCTTGAGACTGGGCCGCATGGATCAATGCATTGCCAAAGCAAGCTGCATAGCCAGCTGCGAATAGTTGCTCGGGATTCGTAGCATCTCCACGCCCGCCCAGGGTCTTGGGAAGCGAAACCGGCAGCGACAAGTTGCCGTCATTGCTGGCAACGGCACCGTTTCGTCCGCCGACAGACGTCACGCGGGTTGAGTATCTGGCCATTTCACATCTCCGCTCATTGAAGTGCATGCATGATTGCACACAATTAAATTGTACGCAAGTTATTTTCACCAAAGACCGCCGAAGGCAGGGATCGCCCCACATGTCCAGCTTCAGCTTTATGCCCCCTTCCCAAAGACTTCCAGGGCCGGCATGAGCAAGGCGATTCCACGGCCGATCACCATCAGCAAGCTGTTCGCCCCAACGATTCTGGCGTTGCGGCCCGTGCCCTGCGGGCGCTTCCCTCGAATTGTCAAGGCCTGGCCCTTTACTGCGCAGAAGCAGCCGGCAATTCCCGGGCAACCAGCGGATACCGCCTCTCCAATACAGACGCGTACAAACGCGAGCTGGTGGATGACCCTTGGACGACGCCCCTTGAGATGGCCAGCTAACTGGCGAGGGGATTGCCGGGCTCGGATGAAATCAACGCATCGAGTGTTGACCAACAATCTGCGGGGTCACCCTCTCTACCTCGTCTATCCAGCAACCTCGCCTGCAGGCCCACGGCGCGGGCGCCAGCGACATCGTTGCGATACGTATCACCAACCATAAGCACTTCATCGGCTGGCAAACCAAGCTTCTCCACCGCCAGAAGATAGATCTCCGGCTCCGGCTTCATCCAACCCATGTGGCAACTCCATATCGCCACATCGATATAGGGCGCCAGCAGATTGCTGGCCGGCTCGACATATGGAGCGGCAAGGTTGGAGCAGACCGCCAATGTGTAACCGCGCCCGCGCAACACCCTCAGCACCTCCAGAGCATCGGGAAATGCCCTGATGGAATCAAGCTCCTCCGCCAAGTCACGCTCCAATGCATGGAGACTCTCCGTGGAGGCCTGAACACCCAGCCATCCTGCGGCTTGCCGGAGTGTCATTGGCGTCGACATCATTTCACTCTTCACATTCGCAGGCAGCCGAACGCCCTGAAGGCGGGCGATCCTGAGCAACTGCCCAAAGGGGCGCTTTGGGCTGGAAATCTCAAGAAGCGTTCCGAATACATCAAAGAGAACTGCTCTCACGCCATGTGGAATGGTCGGCTTCATATGCTGCAGGCTCCGCATTTCGTTGTCCGATCACGGGTGATCTACTGATCACCCGCCGATCCGTGCACTGCACTTCTGGCCAGGCAACCCTGATGCTTGCTAGCCGACAGCCCGGCGGCTTTGCAGCCACCCCGATCCTGCCGTTGTCCGCTGGCGGGATACGAACGATCACGACTGATTCTGCATACGCCGGTCATAGGCATTCTGCAGAGATATCCAGAACCTATCGGACATTCCAAAGTACTCACAGAGGCGCCGGTTCAGATCAATGTCTATGACACGCCTGCCATGCAGCAGCTCGGTCACATCATCCTCGGGAACGCCCATGGCATCGGCGAGCTCCCGCGCGCTCAGCCCCATTGGCTCAAGGAACTCGTAAAGCAGGATCTCACCTGGAGTTGGAGGGGGAAGTCTGCGCATGTGATCACTCCTCAGCCATCATGCGGCGGGGCCGCCACAGACTCTTGGAAGCCAACGCCAACTCATGGAAGCCAATGCCAAGCATCGTGTGCAAACCATGCCTGCCTCAGGTGCCGAAGTCAGTGAACCACCGGGCTTTCCGCACAAACATGCCCATCCCGCTGGCACATGCATTGCTCGTCCGGACAGATGAAGCGCCCTCCGGCACGAATCGTGCCAATCAGACAGCGTGCGTGCGGCTCCGTAAAATCTTCAGACCACCTATCGACAGCGCATTCACGCGGCAGTATGGTCGCCGGCAGCACGCCCCGGAGATGCCGCCATGTTCCTTCGGTTTCTGCTTCTGCTGCTGCCTTCCGTGCTGGCCACCATGCTGCTGACCAGTTGTGACGCCGCCAAGAACAAGCGCACCGACGCCGCGCCCGTGGCGACGGCACCCACGCTGCCCTTGCTTGAGAATTTCGGTGATCTGCACCGCGACATCGGCAGCAGGATTCCCGCCGCACAACGCTACTTCGATCAAGGCCTGCGGCTTGCCTATGGCTTCAACCATGAAGCCGCTGGCCGTGCCTTCGCCGAGGCCGCACGGCTGGACCCGCAATGCGCCATCTGTGTGTGGGGGCAGGCGCTGGTGCTGGGGCCGAACATCAACCTGCCCATGGACCCGGCCGCCGCGAATGACGCCACCGCCCTTGCCGCGCGCGCCGGCAGCCTCGCCAATCACGCCACACCCGCCGACCGCGCACTGATCCAAGCCCTGCAGACACGCTATGCCAATCCGGCACCGGAAGACCGCGCGCCCCTGGATCTACGTTATGCCGAAGCCATGGCCAACGTGGTGGCGCAGTTCCCCGACGATGACGACGCCGCCACGCTCTACGCCGAAGCGTTGATGGATCTTTCGCCGTGGGCGTACTGGCTGCCTGACGGCAAGGCCGGCACCTACACGCACACGCTGGTCAGCGAGCTGGAAGGCGTGCTCAAACGCAACCCGCGCCATATCGGTGCGATGCACTACTACATCCACGCCATCGAATCCTCGCCCGAGCCGCAGCGCGCCGAGCCGCACGCCGACGCGCTGGCCGCACTCGCGCCCGGCTCCGGACACCTCGTGCACATGCCGGCGCACATCTACATCCGCGTGGGCCGCTACCACGACGCGACCCTGACCAACCTCGCCGCCACCACCGCCGATAAGGATTTCCTTGCGGTCTGCCGTGGCAGCAACGGCGTGTACCCCTTGGGTTACGTGCCGCACAACTGGCACTTCGCCACCATGACCACCGGTCTCACCGGCTCGCGCACGCTGTCGATGGAAGCCGCGCGACAGACCGCCAACCGTGCCGACCGCGCGGCGATGGGCGAGGCACCGCTGCAGTTCATGCAGCAGTTCGTGGTGACGCCCCTGCTCACCCAGGTCCGCTTCGGCGCTTGGGATGCCATCCTTGCCGACACCAGCGAAGCACCGGCCCTGCCCTACCCCGCCGCGATACGCCACTTCGCGCGCGGCATGGCACACCTGCGCAAGGGTGCGCTCCACGACGCCGCCACCGAAGCCGACGCGCTGCATGCCATCGCCATCGACCCGGCCATGGCACAGGTGAGCTTCTTCGACATCAACCACGCCGATGGCGTGCTGCGCGTGGCCGATGCGCTGCTGCGCGGCGAACTGCTGCGCACCCAGGGCAAGCACACCGAAGGTATCGCCACACTGCGCGAAGCAGCCGCCGCCGAGGACGCACTGGCCTACAACGAACCTGCCGACTGGCCGCTCCCCATCCGCCCTTATCTGGGCGCGGCCCTGCTCGACAGCGGCGACGCCAAGGGCGCAGCAGAAGCCTTCATGCAGGATCTGAAAACCTATCCCGTCAACGGCTGGTCGCTGCATGGCCTGGCGCAGGCACAGGATGTTCTAGGCCAAGCCGATGCGACAAAGGAAACCAGACGGCAGCAGGTGGAAGCGTGGCAATGGGCGGATGCGCCGTTGGCAGCGGCGAGGTATTGAGAGGAGAAGCTGGGCCAAAACGCACCCAACGCTGTTCGCGGCGTTGCCAGGGGAGGTCTGAACGCTCCGCCCATACCCTTGTTCTGCGCAAGGCCGGCTGCCAACAGGAAATCCGTGACTTTCAGACCCGGTTCTGCACCGCAGGATGGAGTTTCCCATCCTGGACATACAACTAGCCCATCTACGGCAACAACTGTCGCCGTGCCATTCACACGTTGGACAGCGCGGTATGCATACCCCGCTACTCAGGCCCGTCATACTGCGCGCCACCACAGCGGGGCTTGCGCAGGCGCTTCTCTTCATCGGTACAGGGGAAGTCCAGCGCACCCGTCGCAGAAAGCAGTAATCGAGCCGCGCGCGATCGATGCGCCCATGTCTTCTGCACAGCCCCTCCATCGGGGGTCCAAGTCTTTGCGAACCGCGTTTGCTCGTAGGCCGGCGGAGATTTGGATCTGTCTAGTGCGTGCGAGTTGAATGTACCCACCGGGGTGGTCGAGGGGACGGTAAGTATCAACGGGGCAGGAGGATCAATGGACAACGTAGATCCCAAAGGCTGCGCATCAGCCTGGGGGGTGGATGCCGCGCGCACTTCGGATTCCGTCTTTGCATGGGCCGGGCTTGGGGGCGCCGAAGGGGGCATGTTCACTGGTGGGGAAGATAGATACCTTCGATTGACCCATGTCAGAACAGATCGGAGCTCCTGTGCTTCCCCTTGTACAGGGCCTGGGTTGCCATGCATAAGCATGAACAGAGCGAAGCTAAACTGCAGGCCAATAGTGACAAGCATTGCGGCAACGACTTCCACCGATATGCTTCGTCTACACGGATGTAACATCGTACGTGGGCGGTCAATCATATGCTGAATCGGAAACATCGATGATCGGACGCCTATGCACGGATAGCCACGGATCCTTCAAAAGATCGCGGATCTGTCTGCCGTCAGAAAATGGATTTGCATGCAACTGGAAAGGTGCTGAATAACTTATCCAGTACCTCCAGAAGGCTTGTCTGTCACCGATTATCGAGCTCATGCTTTCGAACATTTTTCTCATGATGCAGTAATCAATGTAGTCGGTGAACCGTCCGGCGACCTCTGCATGGCCACCCAGAGTGGTCGGCATGATCGGCACTCCGATAGTCAACGACTCGCCGAAGGCGGTGCACGGAATGATTGGGATGAGTGGGACGGTGGTCTTGCGCACGATCGATCCAATTCCAGTCATGGCAACAAAACTGCGCGAAAGAAATGGCATCGCTGTACCGAGCGAAGAGTCCTTGACCACGTCGGGCATGATGATCAAGGTGCCCCCTGAGCGGACCACCTTAAGCGCAGCCACTAATCCGCTGGCGTTGTTATGGCAGATCACTACATCGTGTTCCAGTTGTGGAATTGTCCGCTCAGCGATGCGATTGAAAATGGCGTTGGTAGCGACCGTATCAGGAGATTCATAAAGAATGGCCACGCGACGGCCAGGAGGAGCGCACAAGGCGACGGCGATGATGGCCGGTATGAATTCGGCAAAGTGCGGAATGGCGACCACCGCGCCCCCTACCGGGTGGATCCTGCCAGCCTGTTCGTTGCTCAGAGGGCACATTGCACGTACGAACGGCACCATAGCAGCGCCTGGAAGCTGGATAATCAGCGTGGTCCTTAGGTTGCTTGCGCGAATCCACGCGGCGAAGTCTGCCTTCGACAATCCCGGCGGTGCCACCACATCTTTTCCGTCTGCAGCGCAATAAAAGGCCTGGATGATGCTGTCGACACGCACCGACGACACCCATTTTAAAGCAATCCTGCACGCGCCAAGATAGAGTGCGCAGAACGTCCCAAGCACCTTGACTAGTGCGCAGTACAGCTGAGCAGATCCTTTCTTGCGCACTTTTCGATGTCCTTGAGTTGCTCTGAAATCATCTGTCCTTCATCAATGCCGAGTCGATCCAAGTAGATCTCCTGCATGATCAGGGAAATGTGCTCCCGAATTCGATGGACCTGGGCCAATAAATGGTTGCGCCTGGTCCTACTTCTGGCCAACACATTCGCAATGCTGCCAGCTTTGGATTCTTCCTTGATCAAGAATTCGGACAGTGCGGCCAGGAACTCCTTCTGACCGCAGCCATCCGGGGATATTGTGTACAACGCACCGCCCTCAAAAGATATCGTGGCTGAATGCGTCATAGCGCAAATCATCTCGAATGAAGAAACGGACGCAACGTCATTCCCGGCACGGATGTATATCTGGCCAATAGGTATTGCGGCGATCTGATCCGAAAAGACAATCACCTTCGAGAAGGCCAAGGCACTCTGCTGCAGTAGTTTCATGGCCTGAACGGGGGTCAAGGCGTGCTCCATGTCCAGACCGGCTTCGGCAACTGAAACAGGGCTTCCCACAACCAAAGTCGATCCCTGACACGCCAGAGCTTTCGACCTGTCGACGCTGGCGGCCGTGGTGGCCAATATGCGGATACACATAGTCCGGGAAACGAGCATTGCTTAATCTCCTTTTTAAGCTGTGCTAACGGCCATTTCTGAGCTATAGAAAAAGGGGCAAATGCCCCTCCTTCGATTAGCGCAGGATCACCACCAGCGACATTCGCAGATGGGAACGGTCGGCTGCTGCTCCACCAGCATCGCTGTTTCCCTGACGTCGTCTACCAGTGCGAAAGCCAATTCCAGTTCAGATGGTTCGAGTACAAAATCCATATTGAATCTCCTTGTTCTAACTTCATCACCCAATCCGGGCGGAGATCCTTTTACCTTCCTAGATCATCATCGTCAACGCGACCAGCGCCATCGGAATCCATGCTCCTATGTTCCCAGTGATTCCTGTTTCGCCAACATCGTTCAATTGCAACTTCCACGCAGTACGAGCATTTCGCTGATTTAGCCGTTCCCGACATCACCCTGGACGTGCTCATCCATGGATCTCGACCTAGGGATTTATCTCTCGAACCAGACAGCGAAACCACGCCGTATTGAGAGAGAAAGGGCCGCAATCAGCCTCTGCGGCCACGTCGTTGTACGGCACTGGGGTGCCAACTTAAAGGACTTGTGGCTTGTTGCCCTTCAACCCTCCATGACGCTCTGTTAGCAGAGTTTCATTGTGAGATGTTGCAGGTTACGTCGCGGCAATTTCTTACACGATTTGAACCAGGCCCCGCTCCATTTCCTGCATGTTTTGTCAGCCATTTAGATCATCTGCGCAAGGACCGTGCTCGTCACCGCCAGAACAACGGGTAATCCCCCCGCTTTTAACGGCTGCCAAAAGTGGAGCTATGCGGCCATCGCCAGTTTCATTGCTGGCGTGATGCCGCCGAGCGCCATGTTGGGGCGCTCGTGGTTGTACGTCCATAGCCAGCGCGTGGCCTTGTCCTGCACCTGCTCGATGGTGTCGAACAAGGTCGTGGCCAGCGGACGGTGCGGTTGTAGCGTTCGACATAGGCATTCTGCTGCGGCTTGCCCGGCTGGATGTGCTCGATCCGGATGCCTTCACGTTCGGCCCAAGTTAGTAGCGCACCACTGAGGTATTCGGGGCCATTGTTGCAGCGAATGACCCTTGGCTTGCCGCGCCATTGGATGATCTGCACCAGCGATCGTATGACCCGGGCCGATGGCAGCGACAGGTCGACCTCGATGCCCAGTCCCTCGCGGTTGAAGTCGTCGAGTACGTTCAATAACCGGAAGCTGCGGCCATCGGCCAGCTGGTCGTGCATGAAGTCCATCGACCATACCTGGTTGATCGTCGCCGGCACCGCCCAAGGCTCTGGCCGCTCGCGCACCAACCGCTTCTTCGGTTTGATCCGTAGGTTCAATTCCAGCTCCCGATAGATCCGATACACCCGCTTGTGGTTCCAGCCAAAGCCCTTAACGTTGCGCAGGTGCAGGAAGCACAGGCCAAATCCCCAATCGCGATAAGCCGTGGTCAGCCGGACAAGCCAATCAGCAATCCGCACGTTTTCTTCACTCGCTTTGGCTTGATAGCGGTAGCAGGCCTGGCTGACCTCGAACGCCTGGCAGGCGTGCCGGATGCTCAGCGCCTTGTTCGCCACTGCCCACTTGGTCATCTCCCGGCGTTGAGATGGCCTCACCGTTTTTTTGCCATCGCCTCGCGGAGTACTTCGGCGGTCATCTGCGATTCGGCATACATCTTCTTCAGGCGCCGATTCTCGTCCTGCAGCTCCTTGAGCTGGGACATCAGCGATGCGTCCATGCCGCCGAACTTGCTGCGCCACTTATAGAACGTCGCCGAACTGATTCCGTGCTCGCGACACAGTTCCGGCACGGGTGTGCCAGCCTCGGCCTGCTTGAGTACGGCGATGATCTGGCTGTCGGTGAAACGGGATGTCTTCATGGAACCTCCTCGGGAAAGGGTACGAGAAAATTCCACTTTTGGCGTCAGCTAATCTACGGGGGGATTACCGCTCTACCTGACTTCATTGCCCTCTTCCTTCAAGAGTGAGTTTCCGGCGATGGATCTGGTGCGCAGAAGAGTGATTTTCCAGCGATGGATCTGGTACGCCAAGGAGGTGCCATTGGATTGTTCAACATCGCCATCGGGTGGGTTTTCTCAACTGCATTGGCGACAGCCGTTACTCCCATGACAGACCGGCACAATGCTATGTCTGGGAAAAGTCCATGGTGTAGCCGTCGATGATGCAGTGCCAGGAAATCCTGCAATTGCTGGGTGTATCCGACGACGGTCTTCCAGCGCGGAAGGCCCCGGGTGCGCTGCGCTTACCCGGGCTACGGGAGTAGGGGGCTACGGGGCTGCGTGATCATCATGCTGACGCGATTGCTTCGCTGCCTGCATGCTCCTGTTCCGTGAGCGCGTCTGCGCCGCAGGCGCGGTTGCGGCCTGCGGCCTTGGCCCGGTAGAGCGCGGCATCTGCCCATGCCAACAGCTGCTCCAGCGTGGCGCCCGAGGCTGCGTGGCTTACACCCACGCTCACCGTGTACTTGAGGATGCCCGCACTTACCTGCACGTTGGCGTCGCGCGCGGCGCCGACCAGCTGTGCTGCAACCTGCATGGCTTCGTCGGCCTGCGCGCCGGGCAGCATCAGCACGAACTCCTCGCCACCATAGCGGCCGAGCATGTGTGGGCGTGTACCGACAACCTGCCGCGCCGCTGCGGCGAAGTGCCGCAGCACAGCGTCACCGGATAGATGCCCCCAGGTGTCGTTGACCTGCTTGAAGTGATCCAGGTCCACGATGAGCACCGCAAACGGCTTGTCGCCCCCGGCCAGCGCCTCCAGACCGCTGTTGATCAGCGAAGCACGGTTGAGCAGACCGGTGAGCCCATCGCGCGTCGCACGCTCATGCAGCTGCACCAGCATGCGCTCCACAAGCAGCAGCATCAGCGCGAAGCACTGCGCCATGGCCAGCACCAGGTTGAAGCAGGTCATCACCAGTTGCACCCGGTCACTCTGCTCAACCTCCGCCGCAGGCGCGTCTTCAGGCATGGGAATCAGGCCCGGCACAGCGGTGAGCGCCAACAGAATGAACACCGTGCCCGCCACGCGATGGCTCAGGCGCAGCTCCGGTGGCGTGTTCCGCAGCAGCATCAGCGCCACCCAGCCGTTCAACACCACGGTGGCCATACTGAAGACCATCATGCTCACCACGCCTGTCTGGATCCACACCAGATCCAGTCCGGTGACAAGCAGGAAGCCCCCCATCACCAGCAACGGCTTCCATGCCGGCAGTGGTTTGTCGGTGTACAACGCGGTTCCCTTCAACAGCAGCACCGCACCCAACAGCGTCAACAGTCCGAACCACGGCAGCAGGCTCGACCCGGAAACATCGTCCATGAAATAAATCATGCTCACGGCTGCAGCGCCCAGCCAAAGGCTGATACTCCACGCCCATAACGCTGGCTGCCTGGGCAGAACCAGCAGCATCAGCGAGAAACCACCAGCGATACCCACGCAGACCACGGCACTGATGATGGCCAACAGGTTGATGTCGTCGACCGACATGCACGGCTCCCCTTTGCCGTAGATTACTCGGGCAACCATAGCGGGATGGCGTGCGAACTCTTACGGAAATTGCGTGATAATCATCACACAAGCAGCATTATGTCCGGACAGACATCCACGCGCCCCCCATCATCTCGGCCTTCCTGACAGCACCGCACCAGGTGGCAGCACCCCGCAAACTCCAACGCACCATCGCCAGCCGCAGACCCTGCGCGCAATCAGCCAGGCCGCCCGTGGCAGGATGTATCACGGTTCGCCTTTGCGCTCACGATTGGGATCGTCGGGGTCGCGCTTGTCCGGTGTGTCGGGCTTTGGCTGCTCTGGCCTTGGCGGCTCACGTATCGGCTCCGGGCGGCCCGGTTCCCGGGGCGCATTCGGATCCCGCTCAGGCTTTGGTGTACTCATGTCTTCATACTCCTTCCTGCAGGAGCAGGCTGTAGCGATTCGCCCTCGTTGAGTGCCGGCCTAACCATGCGGGCCACCCATCACCGGCAACACGATGCCGCTGATGTAACTGGCCGTCACCGGGGAGGCGAGAAATACGTAGGCCGGTGACAACTCCTCCGGCTGGGCGGCACGGCCCATGTCACTGTCCCTGCCGAACTCCGCCACGTCTCCCGCCTCTTTGTCGGCCGGATTCAAAGGCGTCCATACCGGCCCCGGCGCCACGCAGTTGACGCGGATTCCCCTTGCCAGCAACTGGCTGGCAAGGGCTTTGGTGAAGGCGTGGATGGCGCCCTTGGTCGCGGAGTAGTCCAGCAGGGATGGGCTGCCGAACAGGCCGGTTTCCGAGCCGGTGTTGATGATGCAGGCGCCCCGCTGCATATGCGGCAACGCGGCTCTGGCCATGTGTACATAGCCACCGATGTTGGTCTGCAGGGTTTCCTGCAACTGCGCGTCACCCAGATCTTCAAGCCGGTGGCAATGCAGCTGGAAGGCGGCATTGTTCACCAGCACCTCCAGGCCACCCAGTGCCTTGACCGCTTTCTTCACCGCCTGTTCGCAGAAGTGCGGATCACGCACGTCGCCACTGATGGCCACGCATCTGCGGCCTTCCGCTTCCACCGCCTCGCAGGTGGCTTTGGCATCGGCATGTTCACTCAGGTAGAGGATGGCCACGTCGGCCCCCTCACGCGCGAACAGCACCGCCACCGCACGCCCGATGCCCGAGTCACCACCGGTGATGACCGCACGCATGCCTTCCAGCTTGCCGCTGCCCCGGTAGGCGGGTGCCTGGTAACGCGGCGCCAGCTGCAGGTCGCCCTCATTGCCGGGCTTGTCCAGCAGCTGCTGCGGCGGCATCCGCACCGGCTGGCTGCGCGCACCTGCCTGTACACCGGATGCCTTGGCCGGCTTCCTGGTGCGTGCGTCCTTCGCCCGGGTCTGCTGCTGCAGGTGTTGCTGCCGCGCGGCCGTGCTGGCTGCCTGCGCAGCCTGTGCCGTCTCCGCTGTGGCCTTCTTGGCCTTCTGCTTGCCGGAACGCTTGACCGTACTGCTGGCGGGCGTGCTCTTGCGAGTGCTCATGTTGGGCTCCAGTTGATGACGGACCTTGCCTGCGCCTTGGACAGACCACCGGCAGACTTGCCCCAGCCAGCACCGGCTGTATTCCCGTGCGGCAACGACTGCATGGGCTTCGATAGCCTGCATGTGGCCCTGCACTTTGCACAGGCCTGCGATGATGGCGAGTGAAGGAAGCGTTCCTGCTTTGTTGCATTCCACGCAGCCCGCTTGTGCTGAGGCGCGGCACGCCGCCATCTCTCAATGCCGGCGATGCCACTTGCGCAGCAGTTTCAGGGTCAGTTTTTCCCACTGCCTTGCGCTGCGCCGGGCAGGCGCGTCAGTCAACCATCCCTGTGCCCATGCCTCGAACGCGCAGGGGTCGATATAGGATTTACGGCACACTGCCGGCGTGTTCCCGAGTACCCGCGCAACCGCATCAATCACCTGATTCTGCAGCCTGCTGCGCTTTGCCTGGCTGCTGCCCTCGGGCAGCGGCAACGCGGCCAGTTCCACCAGTGCCAGCACCGTAGCACCCCAGGTGCGGAAATCCTTGGCGCTGAATTCGCCGCCCATGGCCTGTTTCAGGTACTGGTTCACGTCACCCGAATCCACCGGGTGTGGCTTGCCGTCATCGTCCAGATACTGGAACAGGTGCATGCCCGGCAAGTCGTGGCAACGCCTGACCAGACGGGCAAGGCGCCCGTCGTCCAGACGGTAGGCCTGCTGTTGTTGTGACTTGCCGACAAAGCGCAGCTGCACGCCACCATGTGGCAACCGCTGCACATGGCGGCCGCGAAGCGTGGTCAGACCATAGGAATCGTTGCTGCGCGCGTAGCTGCTGTTGCCTATCCGGGCCAGGGTCTGGCCCATGATGGACACGACCAGCGCAAGCACCTTCTCCGATGGCAGACCCGGGAGCCGCAGATCCTGGCGTACCCTTCTGCGCAACGCCGGCAGGGCTTCGGCGAACGCGATGATGTGGGCGAACTTGTCCGTGCTGCGCCGCCTCACCCAATCCGGGTGATACAGGTACTGCTTGCGGCCGCGTGCATCGCGGCCAGTGGCCTGCAGATGCCCGTTGGCGCTACGGCATATCCAAACATCACGGTACGCCGGCGGTATGGCCAACTCACGCACGCGTTTCAAGGTGGCCGCGTCGCGTACGGGCGAGCCATCACCATGCAGATACCGGAAGCCGCGCCCCATGCGGCGACGCGTGATGCCGGGCTCGTCGTCGCTGACATGGCGCAGGGTCTGCATGCTGTTGGAATAATCCGGCCTCTCTCTACATGCGTGCTCTGGTCACGCGCTTGGCAGATGCGGCGGGCGATGCAGCTGGGTTGCCTGCGCAACACCGCAGCTGCACCACCACACCCTGCGGTCAGCGGGTTGGGCGTGCAGCCATTACCCGTATGCCGCTGGCATCCACGCGGGTGACGCCCTTGATGCCTTTGGCCACTGCCACGGCACGGTCCTTTTCTGCCTGGCTGGAAACCGCACCGGACAGGGAAACCACGCCGTTGACGGTCTCCACCTTCAGATCAAGCCCGGACACATCCTCCGTTGCCAGAAGGTCGGCCTTCACCTTGGTGGTGATCCAGGTATCACTGCCTGGCTGGCTGGATTGAGAACCCATCTCCTTGTGTTCCACCGGCGGATTCATGGAATCCTGAGCGTTGACCGCAGTAACAGCCATGCTCATGGGAATGGCTGCCAATAGAAGAAAACGGTGCAATGTCACTTTATTCATCGCCCTTCTCCTTGCCTGGAGCAGAACTGCTCCAGTTACAGCCTGCACTCGGGGCAGTTAATGCAGCGCATGGGAATGCGCCGACGGCATTACAACTCGGCGACACAGCTGTATACGCGATGGGCAGGCGTGCCCAGCAACTCTCACCACGGGGCGATACTCAGCATCACGGCAAACAGCAGCACAACAACGCCAATGATGATGATCGCGCGACGGGAGAAAAAACGTTTACGGTTCATGACGCATGCTCCGTGAATGAGCAGGAAGGTACGCCGGCGGTGCCGTGTACCGCATCGGCCATGCTGCAACCAGGCCCCGCAACGGGGCGGGGCCTGGTTGGCTATGCGGTGATGCTTCCCCGCTCAGCGCCCATCACGGTCGGCATCGCCAGGCAGGATGCGTTCCACACCATGCCAGGCATCACGCACGGCGGCCTTTGCATCGTTCCAGGCCATGCGTGAGTTGCCCTTGGCATTGGCCCAGCCACGCTCAAGCTCCGCTTCCAGCCGGTCATCCCACTCGCGGCCTGCGTAGGCGCTGCGCGCATAGGTGCCATAACGGTAAGCCGGGCGGTAGTCCACGTCGTAGTCGTAATCGCTACGGTAGTAGTCAGCATTGCGGTACTGGTCTGCGTAGTAGCTGTCCGACGCAGCATAGGTGCGGTAGGTACGATCGGAACGGTCGTAGGCATCGCGCACGGCATCGCGCGCCTGTGCCCACTCAAGGCGGGATTTTTCCCTCGCCGCATCCCAGCCCTGGCGCACCTCGGCCTCCAGGCTGTCATCCCAGCGGCGGTCACCGTATTGCGTGCGCACCGTATTGCCATAGGTGTAGGCAGGTGCGTAGTCGGACTCATAGCTGTACTGCTTGTCCACGTAAGGACGATTGACGTACTCGCCACGCCAGTATTCCACCTCGCCAGTGGGGTCGATGCGCTCGGCCACGCCCTTGCCAGCGGCGGCGCCGGCAATTGCACCAATGGCACCACCAACCAGGGTACCGATGGGGCCAAGCAGCGAGCCGACCACGGCGCCAGCGACGGCACCGCCGGTACCACCCACACCGACACCGACCGGATGGGAACCGGGTGCGCCGGTGATCGGATCGGGGTTCATGTCACGGGGTTCATTGCTCATCACGACTCTCCTGGTTCAAGGGTAGGAACCGGACGTTGCGCCCGGGACGAGCACACTTGCACGGCAGATGTCGAGCGTGCGTGTGGCCTCCGCTAAAAGCAGGTGAACGATTGTCTGTGGCATGTGGAAGAGGCGCGTAGAACTACGCAGCGCGTCGCGGTTGCTTTCGTGGTGGCCATGAAAACGCCCTTGGAGCACCACCTCGCAACGGTGAGTCAGTACCGTTTACCCCGCGTGCGCTCAGCCCTGCTTGAACAGCGTGCGCTGGCCCTTGGCCGGTGGTTGCCTGGGGGTGAGCTTGGCCACGCCGGGAATCAGGAAGTCGGTGATGCTGTGGCCAAAACGCAGCTTGTTGGTCAGCCATGAAGGCGTACGCCCACGGCCGGTCCAGGTGTTGCGGCGGTTTTCCGGGTCACGGTACTTCGGCTTGACCTTGCCCAGCCTGCGCCGGCGCACAGCCTTGCCCGGCGCATCATCGGTGGCCGCTTCGCTGCCGAAAACCTGTTCGATGGTGTAACCGGCCTGGTGCGCCAGGGCGGTGAGTTCGCGCCGTACCTGCGCGGCTGGGGCGCGTTGCTGCAGGGTCTTCTGCCGTTGCTGTGCGGTGCGGATAAGCGCGTCCAGCTGACGGGCGGTCAGGTCATTCAGATCAATACTCATTGCATAAGCCTCAGTTTGCCGGGCCCGCGTGTCAAGGAACTACTACCCAAGCCGCCCGAATCGGCTCAATCAGCCGGCTTCGCCAGTCGTAAGAAGTGAAAAACCTGCTCCCGGCCACCGCCGGAAATCCGGGCGGTCAGCCGCTGTCCTTCGCGCTGGTATTCAATGCGCCGGGGGAAATCATGGGCCGGGTTCTCGAACACCACCGACTGGCCCTGCTGGCTGCTCTGGCCGAACTTCACCGGGGCCGGGTTGCCGGGAACATCGGCCACATAGAACACCTGCGCGCCCTCCTGCACGATGCGCAGCTGTTCGCGAAAGCGCAGCGCACCATCGCGATAGCTGCTGCCCACGCCGACAAGTGCATCGCCTTCCCTGTGCCAGACTTCATCGCCGCTGCGACCCTGCGGCAGGTCGTCACGCTGCCAAGTGCCCAGCAGCCACTCCAGCTGTTGGATGCCCTCAGGTACGGGCTGCTGTGCCATTGCCACACCCGTCAGGGCGGCAGCGAACAGGGCGAAAACAAGCACTATCGTACGCATGAGGGTTCTCCAAAGCTGATTAGCGTCGAATCTCAACCGAACTGCCAGGGAGCCAGGAAGGCAGGGATCACTCTCCTGTTCCGTTTGCGGGACCTGCAGCCCCCTCTTTGGGGGAAGGTGCCCCGCAGGGCCCGATGAGGGCGCTATTGGTGTTTTGGGGATTGAAGTCCACATCTGGATACCACCCGCGGCGCATTCATTCCACCTGACTTCGTTGCCCTCACCCCAACCCCTCTCCCGCACGCGGGAGAGGGGCTCTTAGTGGGGCACGATGTGGCCGGACTCCTGTCGCTGACACAGCATGGCGCATTCATTCCACCTGACTTCGTTGCCCTCACCCCAACCCTGACCCGCACGTGGGAGAGGGGCTCTCAGCGGGGGCACGACGTGGCCGGATTCCTGTCGCTGACACAGCATCAGGATCAACGCGTAGCCCAGGTAAGCGCAGCGCACCCGGGACGGGCGGTCATCAGAATTGCATCGCGCTTCCCGGGTGCGCTGCGCTTACCCGGGCTACGGTTTCCATGGCGACTCAGGTGGTTGGCGGGATCAGCGCGTCATCCAACGCACCCGCACGCTGCCAAGTGGCACGGCTGCGCAGGCGCTCGCCGTAGCGGGTGAAGGCCTCGCACTCGGGCAGGGTCTTGAACATCTGCCCCCACAGCACCTGGCTGCCCACGTAAACGTCAGCCGCGCTGAACTGTTCACCCAGCAACCACGGGCTGGCGCTGGCCGCGGCCTGCTCGAAGGTTTCCACCATCTTCTCGAAGCTGCCATAACCGACCATGCCGGCCTTCTCCGCTGGCGCGAGCAGGTTCATGGCCTTGGCGCTGACCGCCGCTTCCACCGGGCCCGCGGCGAAGAACAACCAGCGGTAGTAGGTACCACGCAGCGGGTCGTCCAGTGCCGGGGACAGCCCCGCCGCCGGGAACGCATCAGCCAGATACGCACAGATGGCGGCCGCCTCGGTCACCACCACCCCGCGGTGCACGATGGCCGGCACCTTGCCCATGGGATTGATCGCCAGGTATTCCGGCGACTTCATGTTCTCGCGGTAATTCATCACCTCGGTGCGGTACGGCTGGCCGATTTCCTCCAGCATCCAGCGCACGATGCGCCCCCGCGACATCGGGTTGGTATAGAAGACGATTTCTTCCGCGTTGCTACCCATGGCGCCAGCTCCGTTGGTGAAGCCGGCAGTCTAGCAACAGCCTGTGGATGCCGACTGACGGATCCGCTCAGGCCGTGGCCGCGAATGCCGGGTGGCAGCGGACGCTGCCCACCGGCACGGTTCCATTCAATGGCATAACCTGGAAATAGACGAGCGGCACATCGGGCAGCACCAATGCAGGGTCGGCCACGAAGCCGAAGCGCCCGTAGTAGGCGGGATCACCCAGCACCACGCAGCCTGCAGCGCCCCTGGCGCGCAGGGCGTCCAGCGCGGCCTGCATCAGCCGGGTGCCGATGCCGCGCCCCTGCAGGGCAGGCACCACGGAAATCGGCCCCAGCCCATACCAATCCGGTTCGCCACCGGAGAGCACCACCGGCGAGAGCGCCACATGACCAACGATCTGGCCAGCGTCTTCGGCAACAAGCGAAACGCTCAACGCGCCTGCCTCACGCAGCGCGCGCACGATGAGGTGTTCGGTATGTGCCGTGTGCGGCGCACCTTTGAACGCGGCCACCGTTACCGCTTCAATCGCGGCGGCATCGCCTGTGCGTTCACTGCGGATCATCATGCTGTACGGGCAGTGCTCAGTAGGCGAACTCGCGGAACACCGGATCAACGTTGCCCTGCCAGGGACCATTGAACAGGTCCAGCTTGCGCTCGGCGGCGGTCTTGCCGGAATCCACGATTTCCTGCAGCACGTCCAGGAAAAGGGTTTCGTCCTGGCCATCGCGGTTGAGCGCGGCGCGGCGGCGCAGGCCATCGCGCGAAATCTCCAGCGCGCGGCGCGCCAGGTCGCGCACGGTGCCGTTGCGGAACGGCAGGTTCATTGCCTGCTTCGGCACGCCATCGCGCAGCACATGGCGCTCGGCCAGGCTGAAATCCTTGACCAGATCCCAGGCGGCATCCAGCGCGGTCTGGTCATACAGCAGGCCCACCCAGAACGCCGGCAGCGCGCAGATGCGGCTCCACGGGCCGCTGTCGGCGCCACGCATTTCCAGATACTTCTTCAGACGCACCTCCGGGAAGGCGGTGGTCATGTGGTCGGACCAGTCGCGCAGGGTGGGCATCGCACCCGGCAGCACCGGCAGCCTGCCCTGCATGAAATCGCCGAAGCTCTGGCCGCTGGCGTCGTGGTAGATGCCGTCGCGGTAGGAGAAATACATCGGCACGTCGAGCAGGTAGTCAACGTAACGCTCGTAGCCGAAGCCATCCTCGAACACGAAATCGAGCATGCCGGTGCGGTCGGCGTCGGTGTCGGTCCAGATATGCGAGCGGTAGCTCAGGTAGCCGTTGGGCTTGCCTTCGGTGAACGGCGAATCGGCAAACAGCGCCGTCGCAATCGGCTGCAGCGCGAGCGAGACGCGGAACTTCTGCACCATGTCCGCTTCGCTGGCGAAATCCAGATTCACCTGCACCGTGCAGGTGCGGGTCATCATGTCCAGGCCGAGCGAACCCACCTTGGGCATGTAGCTCTTCATGATCTGGTAGCGGCCCTTGGGCATCCACGGCATGTCCGCGCGCGACCACTTGGGCTGGAAGCCCATGCCCAGGAAACCCAGCTGCATGTCGCCGGCCACCTGCGCCACCTCGTTGAGGTGGGTACCGGTTTCCACGCAGGTCTGGTGAATGGTTTCCAGCGGCGCACCGGACAGCTCCAGCTGCCCGGCGGGCTCCAGCGACACCGAGGCGTTGTCACGCAGCAGCGCGATGGTGCGGCCGTTCTCCTGCACCGGCTCCCAGCCGAAGCGGGTGAGCCCGTTGAGCAGCGCCTCGATGCCACGGTCACCGTCGAAGGTGGGCGGGCGCAGGTCGTCCAGACGGAAACCGAACTTCTCGTGCTCGGTACCGATGCGCCACTGCGCCTTGGGCTTTTCACCGGAGGCGATGCTCTGGATCAGCTGGTCACGATCGGTCAGGGGGGTGTCGGCGACGTGGCTGGGGCTGGACAAAGGCAGGCTCGCAAGATTGTTCTGGGCGGAAAGTGGGGGCCGTGGCCCGCCATCGCAAGGGCGAACTATAGCCCGCTGGCCATCATCAACCTGTCACCGTGGCGGTTTTCAGCATCCTGCCCATGGCGGCTTGCCCGCCAGCACGCGTTCGCGCAGGGTGGCCGCAGCCGCGAACCACCTGCAGCCGCAGCTGCGAGTCATTCCACCGGCCTTCCCCTGCCCCGCCTACACTTGTGCCATGAGCCGATCTCACCACCACAGGGAAGTACACCGTTCAGAGCGTGTGGGCTGGCTGCGTGCCGCCGTGCTGGGCGCCAACGATGGCATCGTGTCCGTGGCCGGGCTGGTGGTGGGCATCGCCGCCAGCGGCGCGCCCGCCTCCACCGTGCTGGCCACCGGCGTGGCAGGCACCGTGGCCGGGGCCATGTCGATGGCGGCCGGTGAGTATGTCTCGGTGAAATCGCAGGCCGATACCGAGCATGCCGACCTGGCCGTCGAGCGCCACGAGCTGGCTACCGAGCCGCATGCCGAACTGCAGGAGCTGGCGGCCATCTACCGCCACCGCGGGCTGTCGCCGGAGCTGGCGCAGCAGGTGGCCGAACAGCTGACCGCGCACGATGCACTGGGCGCCCATGCACGCGATGAACTGGGCATCACCGAAGAGCTTCGCGCACGCCCGCTGCAGGCCGCCATGGCTTCGGCGGCGGCCTTCATCGCCGGTGCCGGCTTGCCGGTACTGACCACGCTGGTCGCGCCGCACGCGCATGTGGCGCAGATCACCACCGCCTCCACCCTGGTGGGCCTGTGCATCACCGGTGCACTGGCCGCCCGCGCCGGTGGCGCGCCCATGGCACGCGGCGCGATGAGGGTGATGTTCTGGGGCGCGCTGGCGATGGGCGCGGCGGCGGCGATCGGGCGGTTGTTCGATACCGCGCTGTAGGCCGATGAATCTGCCCCTGCAAGACAACGGCGTGGTACTGGCGCAGCTGGCCACCCTGGTGGACTGCCCGCAGGCCGAGGGCTATGCCTGCATCACCGCACGCCGTGAGCACGGCGCCTCGTCGGTGGAAATGGCGCAGCCACACCTTGCCATACTGCTGCAGGGACGCAAGCAGGTGCGTACCGCCACACAGGCGCTGGATTTCAACCCCGGCGATCTGTTCCTGATCACCCGCCGCTGCCGCTTCGATGTGGTCAACACCCCAGACCCGGAGACCGGCCGATACCTTAGCGCGGTGCTGCCGCTGTGCAATGAAGTGCTGGTCGCGGCGCGTGCGCTGTGGGGCGACGCCCTGCCCGAGCCCGGCCCACCACTTGCGCGCCTGCCCCTGGCCGACCATGGCCAGGAGCTGCTGAAGTGGCGCCAGGCCCTGAAAGAGGGGCGCTACACCGAGGCGCGGCTGGCACTGGCCACGCTGGTGGTGGCGTTCTGCCGACGTGGCCACGGCAACCTGCTGATGCCGCCGGAACCGGGCCTGGCCGAGCGCATCCGTGATCTGGTTGCCGCCCAGCCCGAACGCGACTGGCAGTCGCGCGATTTCGAGCAACACCTGGGCATGAGCGGTGCCACCCTGCGCCGGCGCCTGTCCAGCGAACAGCTCGGCCTGCGCGATCTGGTGGCTGAAGCTCGGCTGGCGCATGCCATGCAGCTGCTCTACACCACCCAGCTGCCGCTGAAGACCGTGGCAGCGCGCGCCGGTTACCGCTCACTGCCCAGCTTCAGTCGGCGCTTCGTCGCGCGCTATGGCATGGACCCGGGCGCCATCGGCAACAGCTGAGCCGGCGAGCGTTACGCGCAGCATTGTGAGCGACGCGCGCAGATGGGCTGCGCCACCATGCAGCCACTGCGGCCTTGCCGCCCTCATGGAAGCCCCCCGATGCGTTTGCCTGTCTTCCCGCGGCTGCCTGCCGCCCTGCTGCTCGCCACGCTGTTCACGCCCGCTCAGGCCAGCACTGCCCACACGCCGCAGCAACAGGTGCCCGGCGTGCAGCACCTGCAGATCGGCACGCTGCGGGTCACCGCCCTGTTTGATGGCGTGGTGGCGCTGGGGCGTGCCGAAGTGGTCGGCGTTGACCCCGGCATCGTCACCCGCCTGCTGGACCACCGCTATGTACCCGAGGACGCCAAAGGCCTGCAGACGGCCGTCAACGCCTACCTCATCCAGCGTGGCGAGCACCTGACCCTGGTCGATACCGGCACCCAGCACTGCTTCGGCCCCGGCCTTGGCCAGGTACTGGCCAACCTGCGCGCCGCCGGCTATGCGCCCGAGCAGGTGGACGAGGTGCTGATCACCCACGCACACCCGGACCACATGTGCGGCCTGCTCGATGCGCAGGGCAAACCGGCTTACACCAATGCCACGGTGTGGCTGTCCAGGGCCGATGCCGCGTACTGGCTGGACCCGGCCAGCGAGGCCGCCGCACCGCAGCCGATGCGCTTCGTCTTCAAGCAGGCGCGCGATGCGGTGGCGCCGTACGAGGCCACCGGCAAGCTGCGCCGTTTCGGCCCCGGCGATGCCTTGCCCGAAGGCGTCACCGCCGAGGACAGCCACGGGCATACACCCGGGCATGTGTCCTGGCGGATTGATGGCGGTGCCGGCCAGCAATTGCTGGTATGGGGCGACCTGGTGCACTTCCACGCCGTGCAGTTCGCGCGCCCGGACGCCGCGTTCGAGGCCGACAGCGACCGCACCGCCGCCATCGCCAGCCGCAGGCGGATGATGGCCGAGGCTGCGGACAAGGGCTGGTGGGTGGCCGGCGCGCATCTGCCGTTCCCGGGGCTGGGCCATGTCCGCCGCGAAGGCGACGCCTATGCCTGGGTGCCGGCCGAGTTCATGCCGCTGCCGGACACGCCCTGATCCATCGCAGGCCCTCCCTGGAAAGCCACATGCCCGGGAAACACCTGGCAAAAGGCAAGGGAAAGCCAAAACCGCGTGTCAGGTGACAGCTCGGCCTCTGCTCATCATGGAAAGCCCCGGGTGCGCTTTGCTTACCCGGGCTGCGGGTGCCGGCTCAGGCCTGGCCGTTGGCCTCGGTTTCGGCGGGCGGGTTCAGGCCCAGCCAGCCGCCGATGACCTCGCGGGCCTCGTCCACGCCCTGCCGGGATTCGCCCGAGAACACCTGAACGCTGACGGTATCGCCGAAGACCGAATGCAGCTCCTTGCGCACCTTCTGCAGGGTCTGCCCCTGCTGGCCACGGCCCAGCTTGTCGGCCTTGGTCAGCAGCGCATGCGCCGGCAGCCCGCGCTGGACCGCGTAGCCCAGCATCTGCATGTCGTATTCCTTCAGCGGGTGACGGATGTCCATCACCACCACCAGGCCCTTGAGCGCCTCGCGGGTACGGAAATACCGGTCGATGAAGGCCTGCCAGTGCGCCTGCAGGTCCTGCGGCACCTTGGCGTAGCCGTAGCCGGGCAGGTCCACCAGGTGGGCCTCGGGGGTGACCTGGAAGAACACCAGCTGCTGGGTGCGGCCGGGGGTCTTGGACACGCGCGCCAGCGCGTTCTGGCGGGTCAGTGCGTTGAGTGCGCTGGACTTGCCAGCGTTGGAGCGTCCGGCGAAAGCCACCTCGGCACCCTCGTCGGCCGGCAATTGCCGGGCGTTGTGGGCTGAAAGCAGGTAACGGGCGCGTTCTAGGAGCTGTGACATGGGTATAGGATCGCATGTTGCGGCGCCGCGCGCGGCCCGCACCGGGGATATCGGCAGGGGGCCGGCCCCACGCTTTGCTGCACCGCTGCGTTGACCCTGCCGCTGAACGCCGTTGATAATCGGCCTGAATACCGCCGCGGCAGCCCTGCCCGGCCGGCCCACACGGAGCTTCAGCATGCGCCATGCTCGTGTTCTTGCAGTAGCCGCACTGGTAGTACCTGTCATTGCCGCCGTCGCGTTCGCGCAGAGTTCGGTTGTACCCGTGCCGGACAACGAGCCGGTGCAGACCGCGTCGCTGGAAATGGATTTCAGCAAGACCAAGCCGGGCAACGTGGAAGCGGGCCAGGCCAAATCCGCCGCCTGCGCCGCCTGCCATGGTGTGGACGGCAATTCAGCCGTGGAGATCTACCCGCGCATTGCCGGCCAGAGCGAACGCTTCATCGCCAAGGAAATGGCGCTTATTGCCAATGGCCAGCGCAATGAAGGCGCTGTGGCGGCCATGGTGCCGTTCGTTCAGGGCCTCACGCCGCAGGACTTCCGCGACATCGGTGCCTACTACGCCACCCAGAAGGCCGGTGCGGGCGTGGCCGATGACGCCGCCGTCACCGAGGGCCCCTATGCCGGCATGAAGTTCTTCGAGATCGGCCAGAAGCTCTACCGCGGCGGCGACGCCGAGCGCAGCATCCCGGCCTGCATGGCCTGCCACGGCCCCACCGGTGCCGGCAACCCGGGCCCGGCCTACCCGCATATCGGTGGCCAGCACTCCGGCTACCTGGCCCAGCGCCTGCAGCGCTACAAGGCCGGCCAGACTCTGGAAACCGATGCCGCGCAGTTCCAGATCATGGCCGAGGTGACCAAGGCCCTGACCGACCAGGAAATCCAGGCGCTGTCCAGCTACCTGCAGGGCCTGCACGACCGCTCGGGCGACACCGCGGCCGTGGCCAGCGCGCAACCCTGACCGCTGTCTGTCGCCCCGGCGACCTGGCAGTTGCCACACGCCGGCCGTAAGGTCGGCGTTTGTTTTTCAACGGAGATGTCCAGATGAAGCTGTTCCCCCGCGTATTGCTGATGCTGCTTGCGCTGTTGCCGTTGACGGCCTGCGCCGCCTCGCCGTCCACCCCGCTCACCGAGGGCAAGGACTATGAAGTGGTGGCCAACCCCGGCCCGTTCGCGCCGTTGGCGGGCAAGATCGAGGTGGTGGAAGTATTCGGCTACACCTGCCCGCACTGCGCGCACTTCGAGCCGCAGCTGGAAGCCTGGGCAGCCAAGCTGCCCGCCGACGTGCGCTTCACTGCCGTGCCGGCCGCCTTCGGCGGTTACTGGGATTCCTATGCCCGCGCCTTCTATGCCGCCGAGCAGGTAGGCGTGCTCAAGCGCAGCCACGCGGACATGTTCAAGGCCCTGCACGAGCAGCGCAGCCTGCCGGTGCAGAACGTCTCGCCGCAGGAACTGGCCACCTTCTACGCCAACTACGGCGTGCAGCCGGAGCGTTACATGGAGGCGCTGCGCAGCCAGCAGGTGGACGACAAGGTGAAGGCGGCCCGCAACTTTGCCCAGCGCGTGCAGGTGCCCGGCACCCCGGCGCTGATCGTCAACGGCAAGTACCTGGTCCGTGGCGCCACTTTTGATGACACGCTGCGTATTGCCAGCGCCCTTGTGGCCCGCGAACGCAGTGCCGGCAAGGCCCGCTGAGGCCCGCGCCAGGCAGGCTGAGCCGGCGCACCGGTTCAGCCTGACACGCTGATAATGGCATCATGCGAACGCCAGCCACGCCGCCGTGGCCTGTCTGTACCAACGAATTCCGCTGGAGATCCCACCCGATGAAGATCCGCTTCGCCCTGGCCCTGACGGCCCTGCTCCCGTTGATGGTCGCCTGCAAGGCCCAGGACGGCACCGCCGACACCACCGCTCCGGCACAGACCCCGGCCGCCGCCGAAACCACGGCGCCGGCTGAAACCGCCGCCCCGGCCGAACAGAGCGCGCCGGCCGCCTCCGAGGCTGGCAGCGAAGCCGCTCCCGCCACTGATGCCGCCGCCAATACCCCGGTGCCGGCACCGGCCCGCCCGGTGGGCCCCGAGCCGGTGGCTGGCACCGATTACGTTGCCATTGAAGGTGGCCAGCCGTTCCAGCCCGCCACCGGCAAGATCGAAGTGACCGAGATCTTCGGCTACGTGTGCCCGGCCTGCGCCCGCTTCCAGCCGCAGATTGCCTCGTGGAAGGCCGGCCTGCCGGCGGACGTGAACTTCGTCTATGTGCCGGCCGTGTTCGGCGGCCCGTGGGACAACTACGCCCGCGCCTTCTATGCCGCGCAGACCCTGGGCGTGCAGGAGAAGACCCACGACGCGCTGTACGCCGCCATCCATCTCGACCACACCCTTAAGGGTGAGCTGGGCATGGACACCCCGGAAGACATCGCCGGCTTCTATGCCAAGCACGGGGTGCCCGCCAAGACCTTCGTGGACACCATGGGCAGCTTCTCGGTGTCCGCCAACGTCAACCGCGCCAAGCAGTTCGCCCAGCGCAGCAAGATCACCGGCACGCCGTCGCTGATCGTCAACGGCAAGTACCTGGTCAAGGGCAAGAGCTACGACGACATGCTGCGCATCGCCGACCACCTGATCGCACGCGAACGCGCTGCAAACGCCAAGTAATGTATGAAGGGGCCTCGTAAACGAGGCCCTTGGTTTCACACGCCGTGAAGAACCCCACACACACCCTGCGGCTGCTGACGGCCAATATCCAGGCAGGCTCCAGCACCCGGCGCTACAGCGACTACGTGACCCGCAGCTGGTCGCATGCCCTTCCTGTGGGCCAGAAGCGCTCCAGCCTGGACGCCATTGCCAAACTGGCCAGTGGCCGCGACATCGTGGGCCTGCAGGAGGCCGACCCGGGCAGCTTGCGCTCGGGCTTCACCAACCAGACCCACTACCTGGCCGAGCGTGCGGGTTTCAATTACTGGTGCCACCAGCCAAACCGGCGCATGGGCGGCGTGGCGTCCAGCGCCAACGGCCTGCTGAGCCGGCTGGAACCGGTGGAAGTGCAGGACCATGCGCTGCCAGGGCGCCTGGGTGGCCGCGGTGTGCTGATCGCCCGTTTCGGCGACGGCGACGAAGGCCTGACCGTCGCGGTGGCACACCTGTCACTGGGCGTGAGCTCGCGGGTCTCCCAGCTGGATTTCATTTCCGACCTGCTCTCGGACAGGCCCAACGCGGTACTGATGGGCGACTTCAACTGCCTGGCCAACCGCCCTGAGATGGAGACGCTGTACCGCAAGACCAAGCTGCAGCCGCCCGGTTGCGATGTACTGACCTTTCCCAGCTGGGGCCCGGACCGCGCCATCGACCACATCCTGCTCACCGACTCGCTGAAGATGATTGACTCGCGTGCCGTCGCTGCCGCTTTTTCCGATCACCTGGCGGTGGAAATGGAAGTGCAGGTGCCGCGGCGCAGTTTGAGGTAAGGCTTTAAGCGGGGAAGTGGGGAAGCGGGAAGCGGGAAGCGGGAAGCGGGAAGCGGGAAGCGGGAAGCGGCGGAGCTTGCACGTGGATCTCCATCAACCCAACACCGTCATTCGCGCGCAGGCGCGAATCGCTCTTTGCGGGTTGCCGGAACCTTCCGCTGATTCACCGCCCCCTGCATCGCAACAACCCCGGGTGCGCTCCGCTTACCCGGGCTACACAAGCCGCATCCATCGTCATTCCCGCGCAGGCGGGAATCGCTCTTGGCAGGAAGTCGGAGCCTCCCGTTTTTTCACTCCCCCTTCCATTCCAACAATCCCGGGTGCGCTTCGCTTACCCGGGCTACACAAGCCGCGTCGATCGTCATTCCCGCGAAGGCGGGAATCGCTCTTGGCGGGAAGCCGGAACCTGCCTCTGATTCACCGCCCCATGCATTGCAACAGCCCCGGGTGCGCGTTGCTGTACTGAACGCCATATCCAGTCCCCCACGAGGCGGGGCCGGCTGTGCCCCAAGGCCGACGCTACCGTTTGCCCACGCAAAAACCAGATGCCCTGCTGATTCCATTCAGCCTTGGTTTCTGCGAATGACGCCGCCCTGTTCATGTGCCAGCCGGCGTAGCACTCGGTCGTTGACGCCCGGCCCGTTATCCTTCGGCCATGAAGCGACTTTCCCTGATGCCACTGGCAGCCATCGCCCTGCTCGCCTGCACCGCCACGGCAGGCGCCCAGAATCTTGATGCCCAGCGCGTCGCCATGCGTGCGGCCATCGACAGCGCCGAGCGCGGCCAGTTCGACGCCAGGGCCGCTGGTGCGCTGCGCAACCATCCGCTCTACGGCTGGCTGGAGTACAGCGCCCT
The DNA here is from genome assembly GCA_002329155.1 of Stenotrophomonas sp. UBA2124. Classification (GTDB taxonomy): domain Bacteria; phylum Pseudomonadota; class Gammaproteobacteria; order Xanthomonadales; family Xanthomonadaceae; genus Stenotrophomonas. The sequence goes on from DCXY01000012.1 coordinate 29,693, forward strand.
GCGCCGGAACATCGACACGCTGGGCAGCACGCAGGCACAGGATTTCCTGAAGCGTTATCAGGGCCAGGCCGTGGCCGATGTGTTCCGCGCCGCATGGCTGCCCGCCCTCGCCCGTCGCCAGGACTGGCCCACCCTGCTGGCCAACTGGAACGACAGCAAGGATCCCGGCCTGCGCTGCGCGCAGCTCAATGCGCGCCAGGCCACCGGCAAGGCCGACGCGCAGTGGACCAACGATGCGCAGGCGCTGTGGCGCAGCAGCGGCAAATCGCTGCCCGATGCCTGCGACCCGGTGTTCGCGGTACTCGCCAGCCGTGGTGGCCTGCCCGCCGCCCTGCGCTGGGAGCGCATTGACGCCGCCGCCGACGAACAGCAGCCCGCCGTGATGCGTGCCGCCGCGCGTGGCCTGCCTGCTGCCGAGCTGGCACAGGCCAACGACTACGCCGCTTTCGTTGATCGGCCCGACGCGCGTGCGCTCAACTGGCCGAAGAACGACCGCAGCCGCCGCATCGCCAGCGACGGCCTGCAGAAGCTGGCCAGGAACGACCCCGGTGCCGCCGAACAGCAGCTGCCGCAGTACGCGCAGGCGCTGGGCCTGACCGCAGAGCAGCAGGGTCAGGTGCTGTACCAGATCGCACTGTGGACGGTGGCGTCCTACCTGCCGGATTCGGCACGCCGTCTGGCCGCCGTGCCGGAGTCGGCCTATGACGAACGCCTCCACGAATGGCGCACCCGAGAAGCCATGGCACGCGGCGACTGGCCTTCCGCCTTGGCTGCCATCCGCAAGATGCCTGACAAACAGCGCAACGATTCGCGCTGGCGCTGGTTTGAAGGCCGCCTGCTGGAGAAGACCGGCAAGTCCGCCGAGGCCACGGCGCTGTACCGCGCGGCAGCCAGCGACCCGACCTTCCATGGCTTCCTGGCTGCCGACAAGCTGAAGCAGCCCTACGCACTGTGCCCGTGGAACCCGGGCGACAGCGCACAGGCCAAGGCGGCAGTCGCACGCGATCCGGCACTGGTACGCGCACTGGAGCTGTTCAAGATCGACCGCCCTGCGTGGGCCGCGCGCGAATGGGCCGATGCGCTCTCGCGCTTCGATGACAGCCAGCGCCGGCTGGCGGTGGAAGTGGCCAGCAACGAAGGCTGGTTCGACCGCGCCGTGTTCGCGCTGAAGGGGCCGCAGGAAATGCGCCTGTACAACCTGCGCTTCCCGCTGCACCACGACGAGAGCATCCGCCGCGAAGCCGCCCGCAACGCGCTGGACCCAGCGTGGGTGGCGGCTGAAATCCGCGCCGAGAGTATCTTCAACCCGAAGGCACGCTCGCCGGCAAACGCGATGGGCCTGATGCAGGTGCTGCCTGCCACCGGCGCCAGCGTGGCCAGGAACATCGGCCTGAACGGCTACGGCGGTGCCGCCAGCCTGTACGACTCGGACACCAACATCGCCATCGGCACCGCTTACCTGCGCCAGTTGATGGACAAATACGACGGCCAGCCCTACGTCACCATCGCAGCCTACAACGCCGGCCCCACGCCGACGGCACGCTGGCAGTCGCAGCGCCCCAACTTCGACCCGGATTTCTGGATCGAGACCATCAGCTACAAGGAAACACGCGAATACGTGGCCCGCGTGCTGGCCTTCAGCGTGATCTACGACTGGCGCCTCAACGGCAACGCACTCACCCTGAGCGACCGCATGGTCGGCAGAACCCAGGGCGCACGCAAACCGTTCACCTGCAGCAACTGACCGCACATTGCCCCGATGTAGAGCGGAGCCATGCTGCGCTGGGCAACCAGCCAAAGCCCAACACCGGGCCTGGCCCGGCGCTGCGCCTTGCACGGATGCGACCGCGTGCCACACGCCACATCCGGCCTATCATGCGTGCATGAAGACGTATCTCGTAGGCGGCGCCGTCCGCGATGCTTTGCTGGGCCTGAAAGCCGGTGACCGTGACTGGGTGGTGGTGGGTGCCACACCGGCGGAAATGGAAGCGCAGGGTTTCAAGGCGGTGGGCAAGGATTTCCCGGTGTTCCTGCATCCGGATACCGGCGAGGAACACGCGTTGGCGCGCACCGAACGCAAATCAGGCCGGGGCTACCGCGGCTTCGTGGTCGATGCCGATCCCGACGTGACACTGGAAGAAGACCTGCAGCGCCGTGACTTCACCATCAACGCCATCGCCCGTGATGAGCAGACCGGCGAACTGGTTGACCCGTGGGGCGGTGTGCGCGACATCGAGCAGCGCGTGCTGCGCCATGTTGGCCCGGCCTTCGTCGAAGATCCGCTGCGCGTGCTGCGCGCGGCGCGCTTCATGGCGCGCTTCGCGCCACTGGGCTTTACCCTGGCACCGGAAACCGCCGATCTGATGCGGCAGATGGCCGCCAGCGGCGAGCTGGATGCACTGGTGCCCGAGCGCATCTGGCAGGAGCTGCGCCGCGCATTGACGATGAAGAAGCCTTCCGCCTTCCTGCGCTGCCTGCACGACACCCATGCGCTGGCGGCGATCCTGCCGGAAGTCGATGCGCTGTACGGCGTGCCGCAGCGCGCGGAATTCCACCCGGAAGTGGATACCGGCATGCATCAGGAAATGGTCAGCGATATGGCGGCGCGGCTGGCACCCGGCAATGACCTGATCGCTTTCGCCGCGCTCACCCACGACCTGGGCAAGGCGTTGACGCCGGTTGACGAGCTGCCGCGCCACATCATGCACGAGCAGCGCGGCCTCAAGCCGCTTGCGGCGCTGTGCGAGCGGTTGAAGGTGCCGGTGGATCATCGCCTGCTGGCCGAAGCTGCGTGCCGCGAGCACCTCAACGTGCATCGCATCGATGAGCTGCGCGATGCCACCGTGCTGGAGCTGATCCAACGCTGCGATGGCTTCCGTCGCCCCGAGCGCATCGCCCAGATGGCGCTGGTATGCGAATGCGACAAACGCGGCAGGCTGGGCTTCGAGGACAGCGACTACCCGCAGCGCGCCACTCTGGAACGGCTGCTTGCCGCCGCGCTGTCCATCAACGCGCGCGACATCGCCACCGAGGGCCTGAAAGGTCCTGCGATTGGTGAAGCCTTGAAGAAAGCGAGAATCGCGGCAATCGCAGCGACGCGTTGACGGCTCTGCCCGCTGCCTGCTGGAAGCAGACGCAGCAGCGAATCCCGCCTTCGCGGGAATGACGGTCATTACGGCTTGTGTGGCCTGAGTAGCCCGGGTAAGCGCAGCGCACCCGGGAAGCCGGCAGACGCTCAGGTGGCAGGAATACACCAGCCGGAATTTCTTCCGTTGCCGAGACATCAAGACCCCGGGTGCGCTGCGCTTACCCGGGCTACGATCACGGCCTCGCCTGGCAGGCTGGCTGGGAGAGCAACCACTCGCTGGCAGCCTGCATGGCATCACCGGCCCCTTCCACGAGGACATCCGGAGTAATCCGCGCACCGTTGCCGTGCCCAAAGCGGTCCTGCATCACACTGCCTGTCAGCAGCAACAGGCTGCCATCCACCAGAGTGGTCGGTGAATTGCCAGTCGAATAGCCCGCGGTGGCCGAGCCGAAACTGCGCGTTGCGGGACGCCCACGAAATGCCAAGGCGATTGCTTCGCCGGAACTGGCCGTACGGCCGGACAGCAGCACGGCAACCGGTGCATCCGGCCGGCGCAGGCGATAGGCGCCCTCGCCCATGAACAGATATGCCGTTTCACCATTCCATACCGCGCCATCACGGACACGCCACGGGCTGCTGCCATTGCTGCTCTGGAAGTTGCCCACGAAGCCATCCCCCGACCCATCCCCTGCCAGCAGCGGTGCGATGCCCAGCAGCATCGGCCACATGTTGCCGCCGCCATTGCCACGCAGGTCCACGATCCAGCCACAGCGGCTGCCATCATCCTGCCTGCGGATGACCCGTTGCAGATCGGCAGCATGGGTCAGATCCTGCTCGCGCTGCATACGCGGTGCAGCTGTCCGATCCGAGATATAGGCGCCTACACGGATCAATCCCAGTCTGACCGGCACAGGCACTGCATCCGGAGTAGCAGCGGCCGCAGGCCTGCCAGCCGATGCGGATGCTGGCGCTGGCATGGCCTTGCGGCGTTGTTCCTGCGCGACCTCCTCGATGGTCAACCACCTGCCATGCCCGTCGGACACCTTTTCGATGGCCTCAAGCAGCAACGTGCGTTGCCGCGCTTCATCCGCGCTGGCAAGTTCACGCCTGAGCTGAACCCAGTCAACGCGCTCGCGATGCAGCGAGCGTTCCTGCAGCAGCGTGAGCATCTGCTCGCGTGCCTCCGGCGTGGGCACCTGCGCCCAGCCACTGCCTGCGGCTACCAGAGAAACCAGCGTGGCGACCAGCGCCGCACGTGCACTCCTGCTTCCTTTCATCACAGCCACTCCATGCTGTCGGTTCCGCGCAGCTTAGAGCAAGTTCAAGCCATGGATGTTTCGGGTAGGCAGTAGCCCGGGTAAGCGCAGCGCACCCGGGAAGCCGGCAGACGCTCAGGTGGCACGAATACACCAACCGGAATTTCATCCACCGCCGACAGATCAAGACCCCGGGTGCGCTGCGCTTACCCGGGCTACGGGGCAGATCGAAGTACGCCCCTCAGATCTTCAGATAGAGCCTGCGGCGATCCATCCATGCCATCAGCAGCCACCACAGGCCCACGAACGCGAGACCCATGACGAGCGATGCGAGGCGCGCATCAACCAGCGGCGTGAGCCAGCGGTCGAACACCTGTGTCCACAGCCAGTCCCAGCTGCCGGTGGCGATCATCGCCAGCACCATGGCCGAGGAACCCGCATAGGCGGTGATGGCGTTGACGCCGAAGCGTCGCCCCAACGCCGGCAGATGCCACCGGTCGATCAACAGGTGCGCCAGCCACAGCGCGAGCGTGCCCCAGCCCGCGGTCCACAGCACGTAGGAAGGCGTCCACAGGTTCTTGTTCCAAGGCAGCCAGTGCGACCAGAGTGCACCACCGGCCAGCAGCAGTACAGCTGCCGGCAGCAACATCGTGGGCCGCGCCCGCAGCAGTGCACCGATGCGCAGGCCGATCAGCGTGGTGGCCAACGCGCCAAGCGTGGACAGCAGGCCTTCCGGGTCGTGTCCGTGGCCGGCAATCGCGTCGTACTGATACAGCAGCGGCCCGAGCAACGCGGTATCCACGCGGCTCGGAAGATTGAGCCACGGCTCCAATGTGCCGCCCACCGCCAGCAACGCAGCATAGCCAGCCAGCAGCACACCGATGCACAGCCACTGCACGCGCGGTCCTACCCAAAGGGCCACCACCCCGGCCACTGCAAAACACAGGCCAATGCGCTGCAACACGCCCCACGGGCGGAAATGCGGCAGCTGCAGCCACCACCACGCCAGAAGATGCAGCAGCAGACCCAGGCCGATGATGCGCAGCGCGCGCACCAGCACCGCACGCGCGAGTGCGCCGCGATCCGCGCCCTGCTCCACCTTTGGCGTCACGCCCAACGCGATCGATACACCCACGATCAGCAGAAAGAATGGAAACACCAGATCGGTCGGCGTACAGCCATGCCATTGAGCGTGCAGCAATGGCGCGTACACATGGCTCCAGCTGCCGGGGTTGTTGACCAGCAGCATCGCCGCCACGGTGATGCCGCGCAGGGCATCGACCGAAGCGTGGCGCTTGAGGGGGCTCATGGTCGATGGCTCAGTCGCGCTGACCGGCAATCCAGGTGGCCTGCACCTGCAGCTGTGCATCCAGCAACACGAAGTCCGCCGCGTAGCCGGCAGCGATACGGCCGTAGCGCGCGCCGAGGTCCAGAAACTGCGCCGGATAGGTGGAGGCCATGCGCGAGGCCTCGGCCAGCGGCAGGCCCAGCAGCGACACGGTGTTGCGCACGGCGGTGGCCATGTCCAGCGCCGAACCTGCCAGCGAGCCGGCGGCATTGCGCACCACGCCATCCACGGCGGTGATGACTTCGCCATACAGCTCGAACGCGGGGCTGTCCGAGCCCACCATCGGCATCGCATCGGTCACCAGCAGCACCTTGCCGCGCGGCTTTGCCGCCAGGGCCACGCGCAGGCTGGCCGGGTGGACGTGCACGCCATCGACGATCACACCGCACCAGCTGCCGGCATCCTCAAGCGCCGCTCCCACCGCACCGGGCTCGCGCCCCTGCAATGGCGACATGGCGTTGTACAGATGGGTGAAGCCGCTGATGCCCGCATCAAGGCCGGCACGCGTCTGCTCGTAGGTCGCTGCGGTGTGACCGGCGGCGACGATGGCGCCGTTGGCCACCATCTGGCGGATGGTCGCCAGCGGCACCTGCTCGGGTGCCAGCGTGATCAGGGTGATGCCGTTGTCCAGCGCGGTGACCATGCGCACTTCGTCCGCATCGGGCACGCGGAACTTGCCGGCATCATGCGTGCCCTTGCGCGCGGGTGCGATGTACGGGCCTTCCAGATGGATGCCGAGTATGCCCGGCACGCCTGCGGCAATCGCCGCGCGGGTAGCCTGCACGGCACGCGCCATGACGGCGGCATCGTCGCTGATCAGCGTCGGCAGCATGCCGGTGGTGCCGAAGCGGCGATGGCCGGCCATGATGGCGCGCAGGGCGTCCACGTCGGTCTGGTTGTTGAACAGCACGCCACCGCCGCCATTGACCTGCACGTCGATGAAGCCCGGCATCAGCCAGCCGCCGTGCAGATCAACCTCGGCATCGGCCTGCATCGCCTGCCCTGCGTCGAACACCGCGCTGACCACGCCGTCCTCGACCAGCACGGCCACGTCATCGCGGAAATCCTCGCCGGCCAGAATGCGGCCGTTGCGCAGCACGGTCTTCATCAGACGGTTTCCGTAACCTTGTTCAGATGCGGCGGCAGATCCGGGTTGTGCCCGCGGCGCAGCGCCAATGCATTGATCGCGCGGTAGAAGCTCTGCACCGCCAGCAGCGGCGCACACAGCGGATGCGGTGCGGTAGCCGTGGGCAGGTTGCCACCCTCGCCGGTCAGCCACACCTGTGCGCCACGCGCGGCGAATTCCTCGGCCACGGCACGGGTGCCGGCACCGGTTTCGTCCGGCTGGGCGAAGGCCAGCACCGGGAAGCCCGCACCCACCAGCGCCATCGGGCCGTGCTTCACTTCGGCCGAGCTGTAGCCTTCGGCATGCAGGCCGCAGGTTTCCTTGAACTTGAGCGCGGCTTCCTGCGCCGCCGCCAGCCCGGGGCCACGGCCAAGCACGAACAGATTGGTGGCATCGACCAGCCCGTCGGTGACGGCACTCCAGTCGCATGCCCACGCCTCGGTGAGCGCCGCCGGCAAGGCATCAAGCGCGGCAATCAGCGCCGGATCATTCTTCCAGTACGCGCCCAGCTGCAGAATGGCGGCCAACGAAGCCAGATAGCTCTTGGTCGCAGCAACGCTGCGCTCGGCACCGGCACGCAGCGGAATCACCGTGTCGGCCAGCTGCGCCAGCGGCGAATCCTCCACGTTGACCAGCGCCACCACGCGCGCGCCAGCGGCCTTGGCAGCCTCGGCATTGCGCAGCAGGTCCGGGCTCTTGCCGGACTGCGAGATCACCAGGTACAGCGCACCGCGCAACTGCAACGGCGCCTGGTATACCGAACCCACGGAAGGCGACGCGGATGCCGTCACCAGGCCCAGCTGGGTCTCGAACAGATACTTGCCGTAAGTGGCCGCATGGTCGGAACTGCCGCGTGCGCAGGTAACCACGAACGGCGGCGGATTGGCCCGCAGCTCCTCGGCCAGCGCCTTCACCACGGTGTGGTTGTGGGCGAACTGGTCGGCGATGACGGAGGCGCTCTGTGCGGCCTCCTGGAACATCAGGGTCTGCGTTTCACTCGGCAATGCCATTGGTTGTTACTCGGAGAGGTCGGGGGGAGGCGATGTGGGCCGTGACTGCTGGCGCAGCGGCGCGGTGGAACCGCGCACCACCAGCTGTGGCACGAAGCCCTGGTTGTGCAGCTGCAGCGGCGCCTCGTCATAGGCATCGCTGCGCAGCTGGCTGATCAGCAGGCGCGCGGCATGGCGCGCGATGTCGCCCGTGGCCTGCTTGGCAGTGGTCAGTGCCGGCCACGACTGCCGCGAGAACGGGCTGTCCTCGAAGCCGGCGATGGACAGGTCGTAAGGCACGTTCAGGCCCGCGGAGTTGGCGGCAGCCAGCACGCCGGCGGCGATCTCGTCGTTGGAACCGAAAATGGCGGTTGGCGGCTCGCGCAGGGCCAGCAGCCGGCGCGCGCCACGGAAGCCATCGTCGAAGGTGTAGTCGCCCGGAATCACCAGGTGCTTGTCCAGCGGGATGCCGTAATCCTTCAGCGCCGCCTCGTAGCCTGCGTAGCGCTCGCCACTGGAATGGTGCGACGTACCGCCCCACAGGAAGCCGATGCGCTGGTGCCCGAGCTGGATCAGGTGTTCGGTGATCTCGTAAGCCGCGTCACGGTCATCGACGAAGACGCAGGGGCCATCGCCCGGGTCTTCGGTGCCGGCGATGATGCGTACCGTCTTGATGCCGCGCGCGTTCAATGCAGCCACCAGATCGGGGCGTTCGGACATCGGCGCGGTGAGCACCAGCCCGGCCAGACGCGAGCGTTGCACCCAGTCGGCCAGCTCCTCGGCCAGCATGGGCGAGGTGGAATCGCAGGGGTGAATCTGCAGGCCGAAGCCGGTTTCGCGGCAGGCCGAGAGCACGCCGTTCTGCACGCCGATGATGTGGTACGGGTTGGGGTTGTCGTAGACCAGCCCGATCACGAAGGTGGTGTTGCTGCGCAGGTTGCGCGCGGCCGGGTCGGGCTCGTAATCCAGCTCGGCCACCGCACGCAGCACCCGCGCGCGGGTGGCCTGCATCACCGAGGGCTCATTGTTGATGACCCGCGAAACGGTCTTCAGGGAGACTTTCGCCCGCTCGGCGACGTCCTTGATGGTGGGTCTGCGCATTACCGGTTCCCGCGTTGGCTGTTCTGTCGCCATGATGCTTGATTCAGCCCCCGCGCGCCTTGCCGGCGTTGTGACCGACCGTGCCGAAATACAGGATGTACAGGTAGCAGGGGATCATCAGCGCGGCGAACACCAGCTGGAAGTGTTCCGGCCAGGCGTGCTTGAGCAGGGCGAAGGCCTGCGGAATGATCGCGCCGCCGGCGATGCCCATCACCAGCAGGGCCGAGCCGGTCTGGGTGAAGCGGCCCAGGCCACGGATGGCCAGCGGGAAGATCGCCGGCCACATCATGGCGTTGGCAAACCCCAGCGCGGCCACGAAGGCCACCGACACATAGCCGTGGGTGAAAAATGCGCCCACCGTGAACACCACGCCAAGCACCGCCGACACGGCCAGGTACTTTTCCTGCGAGATGAAACGCGGGATCAGCAGCAGGCCCACCACATAGCCCACCAGCATCGCGAACAGGGTGTAGGAGGTGAACAGCTTGGTCTGGTCCAGCGGCAGGCCGAAGGCATTGCCGTAAGTGCCGATGGCATCACCGGCCATCACTTCCACACCCACATAGACGAACAGGCACAGCACGCCCAGCCACAGGTGCGGAAACTGGAAGATGCTGCGCTTCTCGCCCCTGCCATCGTTGGCCACCGCATTGGCCTGCTCGGCCTGCACGTCGGGCAGCGGCGAGAACAGCACGGCCACGGCCACCAGCAGCAGCACACCGGCGATCACCATGTACGGCATGTGGATCTTGGCGGCGAAGGCATTGAGCAGTTCGGTCTTGGTGGCGGCATCGGCGGCCTGCACCTGCGCCTCCAGGTCGCCGATGCCATGCAGCACCAGCGAGCCGATGACCAGCGGTGCCAGAATGCCGGCCACCTTGTTGCAGATGCCCATCAGCGCGATGCGCTGGGCCGCGCCCTCGATGGGGCCAAGGATGCTGATGTACGGGTTCACCGCGCTCTGCAGCAGCGCCAGACCGCCGCCGATGACGAACAGGCCACCCAGTGCGCCACCAAACCAGCGCCGCGTGGCGAACTCGCCGAAGAACATCGCGCCGATGGCCATGACCGCAAGGCTCAACGCCAGCCCGCGCTTCATGCCGGTGCGGTTGAGTACCCACGAGGCAGGCAGCGCCAGGAAGAAATAGGACAGGTAGAACACCATCAACACCAGGAATGCCGACACCTCGCTGACGTCGAACGCCAGGCGCACGAAGGTGATCAGCGGGCCGTTGATCCAGGTGCAGAAGCCGATGATGAAGAACAGCAGGCCGACGATGGCGATGGAGGACGCCATGCTGGTGCGCGGCTGGGTAGCGGGTACGGCAGACATGGGCAGGGCTCCTGCGGAAGCGTGACACGGCGCACAGCCGTACGGCGATAGCGTGGGAACAACGTTGTCACATTCTCTCCTTGTCGCCGACAGGTTTGTCAACACGACATGTCGCTACCGGGACAGCCCGCACATTGCCCACGGCTGCGCCACGCCTTGGCCTGCCAGCGGATTACAGCCATTTTCAGCCCTGTTTTCCATGCCCTCAACGCGAATGCAGCCTGCACCATGCCGGCCCCAGCCTGCGCGGCGACGCCGCAGTGCAGCATCGAAAGTTGCAATAATCCGTTGACATCGTTGTCAAACAGATTACAGACTCGCGCCCCAAGCGGTACCAGAAACCGGTACCCCATCGCCATAGGGAACCCGAGTGACCGCAGCCGCCCCATCGCCACAGAGCACCCGCCACGCAGGCATGCCGCGCCCTTTTCTGGCGGCCGACGTTGGCGGTACCCATGTGCGCGTTGGCCTGATCCAGGCCGGGCGCGGCGATGGCCAGACCATCGAGGTGCTGTCCTACCGCAAGTACCGCTGCGCTGATCACGCGGGGCTGGCCGCGATTCTGGCCGACTTCATCAGCCACCACCCGCCGGTGCGCGAATGCGTGATTGCCACCGCCGGCTATGCCCTGCCCGACGGCACCGTGATCAGCGCCAACCTGCCGTGGCCACTGTCGTCCAGCCAGATACGCGATGCGCTGGGCTTTGCCACCGTGCACCTGGTCAACGATTTCGAGGCCGTGGCGCATGCCGCCGCGCACATCGACAGCAGCCAGGTGCTGCAGCTGACCGGCCCCGTCGAAGCGCCGCGTGGACCGATGCTGGTGCTCGGCCCCGGCACCGGCCTCGGCGCAGCCGTCTGGATGCCGGTCGGCAAGCGCTCTGTGGTGCTGGCCACCGAAGCCGGGCAGGCCTCGCTGGCGGCCAGCACCGAGCTGGAAATCGCGGTGCTGCAGCAGATGCTGCGCGGGCGCAGCCACATCTCCATCGAGCAGGGCGCGCTGTCCGGCCCGGGCCTGCTCAATCTGTACAACGCGCTGTGCGCGGTGCGTGGCGTCGCCCCCAGCCATACCACGCCCGATGCGGTGAGCGCGGCAGCCTGCGACCACAGCGACCCGCTGGCCGTGGAAACCCTGGAACTGTTCTGCGGAATCCTGGGCTCCACCACCGGCGACATGGCCCTGCTCTACGGCGTGCAGGGCGGTATCTACCTGGCCGGCGGCATCCTGCCAAAGATCAGCCAGTTCCTGATGAACAGCAGCTTTGTCGAACGCTTCCTCAACAAGGGGCCGATGACCAAGGCGCTGCAAGGCATTCCCGTGCGGCTGGTGGAACACGGGCAACTGGGCGTCATCGGCGCCGCCAGTTGGTACCTGGAAGCAACGGCCAACCCGGCCGCATCGCATTTCGCTGCATAAGCAAACGCTGGACCCGTACCACTGCAGTCAAGCGGCACACCGGTGCCATCCAAATCGAATGTTGAGGAGAGACAACATGCAACGCAGGACCCTGCTTTCGGCAGCCATCATCAGCTGCATCGCGTTCAGCGCGAACGCACAACAGGCCGGCACCCAGGCCACCGACCTGGATACGGTGACGGTCACCGGCATCCGCGGCTCCATGGAAAAATCGCTGGACACCAAGCGCGAAGCCAATGCGCGCGTTGAAGTGGTGACCGCCGAGGACGTGGGCAAGCTGCCGGCGCACAACGTGGCCGATACGCTGCAGCGCCTGCCGGGCGTGAACATCAGCTCGGCCAGCGCCGACGAAGGCGGCTTCGACGAAGCCGACCGTGTCAGCCTGCGCGGCACCAGCCCCAGCCTCACCCAGACCCTGATCAACGGCCACACCGTGGCGTCGGCAGACTGGTTCGTGCTCAGCCAGGGCAACAACGTCGGCCGCAGCGTGAGCTACTCGCTGCTGCCGTCCGAGCTGGTCAGCTCGGTGGAAGTGAACAAGTCCTCGCAGGCCAAGCTGCTGGACGGTGGCACCACCGGCACGGTCAACATCATCACCCGCAAGCCGCTGGAATTTTCCAAGCCGTTCACCGCTGAAGCCTCCATCGGCGCGGTGCATTCGGACCAGGCCAAATCGACCGACCCGCAGCTGTCGGCGCTGTTCAACTACAAGAACGAGCAGAACACCTTCGGCGTGATGGTCCAGGCCTTCAGCCAGAAGCGCGAGCTGCGCCGTGAGGCGCAGGAAATCCCGGGCGGCTTCTTCGAGATCGGCGCCACCGACGGCGCCGCGCTGACCAATCCCGGCCTGATCGGCGTGAAGGTGCCGGGCCTGCTCGGCTCCACTCTGTTCGAGCAGACCCGCGAGCGCAAGGGCGGCCTGGTGTCGCTGCAGTTCAAGCCGGCCGACAACCTCAGCTTCGGCCTCAACGGCTTCACCTCGAAGTTGGACGCCAACAACTACAACCGCAACTTCATGATGTGGGGCGGCAACTTCGCCCGCGCCAGCGCACCGGATGCCGGCTACACCGTCACCGACGGCGTGCTCACCAACGCCACCTACAGCGGCAAGCCGGGCACCAACTATGCGGTGTACGACATGATCTACCGCGAAGCCTCGGCCAAGACCAGCTACGTCACCTTCGATACCGACTGGCAGATCAGCGACACGCTGGGCATGAAGTTCCAGGCCGGCCGCACCAAGGGCACCGGCACCACGCCGCGCCAGTTCATCGCCGAACTGGTCATGGCCAACGGCGGCGGCGCGAGCTGGACCACGCACGGCAACGGTTCGCCGGTGGACTGGAACGTCGGCGGCGACCTCAGCCCGGCGGCGTCAGGCTGGGGCGGCACCTGGGGCAACCAGCAGGTCACCGCCGAAGACCAGGAAAAGTGGGCCACGCTTGATTTCAGCAAGTACTTCAACAGCGGCGTGCTGTCCTCCATCGACTTCGGCGCACGTTTCGCCGACCACAAGCGCGAGGCACTGTCGCCGGAAGGTGCAACGCCGGGCGACATCTGGGCCGCGCTGCAGGGCGCGGCCACCGTGAACTACCCGGGCGACTTCGCCAGCGGCATCGGCGGCACCTTCCCGCGCAACCTGTGGTACTACACCCCGGGCGCACTGAAGGGCGCGATCATCAACAACTCGCAGTGGCTGTCCAACAACGACGGCCCCACCGGCCGCCACAACTACGGCGCCGAATGGAAGGTGGCCGAAAAGAACTACAGCGCCTACCTGCAGGCCAACTTCGTTGGGGACTGGTGGAGCGGCAACATCGGCCTGCGCTACGTCAACATCAAGCAGGACATCGACACCTATCTGGCGGTGAGCGATGCGGCCAACGCCGATGTCAGCAGCCTGTTCGGCATGTGGAAGGCGCAGTCGTACCAGAATAAGCACAACCGCGTGCTGCCCAGCGCGAACATCAAGTTCGATCTGGACGACCGCCTGGTGCTGCGCGTGGCCGCCTCGCAGACCCAGACCCTGCCGGATTACTCGGCACTGGGCGCTTCCTCGTGGGGTTCGGACCTGAACAAGACCGGCGGTGGCGGCAACCCGTCGCTCAAGCCCACCGTGTCCACCAACCTGGATGCCAACCTGGAGTGGTACTTCATGCCGCGCGGCCTGCTGTCGCTGGGCGTGTACGGCATGGACATGAAGGACTACGTGGCCTTCGACGTGCAGACCCGCATGCTGTACAGCGAGCTGACCAACCAGCTGGAAGCCTACCAGGTAGCCGCGCCGATCAATGCCGACGGCAAGGTGACCGGTGTCGAGCTGGCCTATGAGCAGCCCATCGGCGAGTACTTCGGCATCAACGCCAACTACACCTACGCCAACGGCCGCTCGGCGCACACCTGGGCCGATGGCTCCAACAACCTGCTGGGCACCTCGAAGAACACCTACAACGTCGGTGCCTTCTTCGAGAACGACCGCTTCGGCGCGCGCGTGAGCTACACCTACCGCTCGGAGTTTCTGATCAGCCTGTCCGGTGCCAACCCGTACTACCAGGATGCCTTCGGCACGCTGTCGGCATCGCTGAGCTACAAGGCCACCGATTGGCTGAGCATCAGCCTGGATGCGCTGAACCTCAACAACCCCACCTACAAGTACTACCAGAGCACCACCATTCCGACCTCGTTCTACGAGAACGGCCGCCAGTACTACCTCAACCTGCGCTTCAAGTACTGAGCGCCAGCGGCAAGGCACCGCCGCACTGCATGACCCGCCGGGCCTGGATCATTCCGGGCCCGGCGTGTTTTGGGGCGCTGCCACCGCGCTCACATCCGCGCGCCAGGCATGGCCCGGCACTACACAAGTGGCGTGCGGCACCACACACTGCACGCAGCACAGACAGGAGCTCCGCCCGATGACGAAGTCCCTTTTCAACCGCCCTTCCCTGCCCCGCCTTGGCGGCAGCCTGCTGCTGGCGCTGATCGCGCTGCAGGCACATGCGGGCGATGCCACGATGCTCTCGCTGGTGCCGCTGCCGGCGCACTATCAGGCCGGTGACGGCAAGGCCTTCGTCCTGCAGCCCGGCACCCGTACCGGCGGCAGCGACGCCGCAGGCCAGCGCGTGGCCGGGCAGTTCGTGCAGCTGCTGCAGCAGAACGGCGGCCCCAGACTGCAGGTGGCCGACGACGCGGCGCGTGCGCAGATCCGCTTCCGGCTGGATGCCACGGCAGACGACAACGCCGAAGGCTATGTGCTGGACGTGACCGGCAAGGGCATCGACGTGCGCGCACGCAACGAGGCCGGCCTGTTCTACGGTGCTGTGACCGCCGCGCAGCTGCTCACCGGAGACGTACCCGGGCATGCCGCCACAGCGCATATCAGCGATGCACCACGCTTCGTCTGGCGCGGCTTCATGCTCGACTCGGCGCGCCATTTCCAGAGCATGGATGAGATCAGGAAGCTGCTGGACACCATGGCCCAGCACAAGCTCAACACCTTCCACTGGCACCTCACCGACGACCAGGGCTGGCGCATGGAGATCAAGCGTTACCCGAGGCTGACCGACGTGGGCAGCTGCCGCGTGCCGCTGGGTGATGCCGGCCGCAACACCGCCACCGGTGAGCCGCGCCGCTACTGCGGTTACTACACGCAGGAGCAGATCCGCGAGATCGTCGCCTACGCCGCCGCACTGCACATACAGGTGATTCCGGAAATCGACGTGCCCGGCCACGCCACCGCCGCCATCGTCGCGTACCCGGAGCTGGGCACCACCGACCAGAAGCTGGTCATCAACAACGAATGGGGCGTATTCCCCAATCTGTTCAACACCGAGGACAGCACCTTCCAGTTCCTCGAGAACGTGCTGGAAGAAGTGACCCAGATGTTCCCCACCAGGTACGTGCATGTCGGCGGCGACGAGGCGGTGAAAGACCAGTGGATCGCCTCCAGGCGCGTACAGCAGCGCATGCACGAGCTGGGTGCCAGGGATGAGATGGAGATGCAGAGCCATATCATCAAGCGGCTGGAGAAATTCCTGGAACAGCACGACCGGCGCCTGATCGGCTGGGACGAGATCCTCGAAGGCGGCCTGCCGCCGGAAGCCACCGTGATGTCCTGGCGCGGCACCGAGGGCGGCCTGAAGGCTGCCAACGAAGGCCACGACGTGGTGATGTCGCCGGTCACCCATATGTACATGGACTACCTGCAGACCGATTCGCCGAACGAACCACCGGGCCGCCCCACCACCATCCCGCTGCGCAAGGTATACGAGTTCGAGCCGGTGCCCGACGCACTGGCTGCCGACAAGCGCAGCCACATCCTTGGCCTGCAGGCCAACATGTTCACCGAGCACACGCGCGACGACCGCAACCTGGAGCACAACCTGTTTCCGCGTCTGGCGGCGGTTGCTGAAACCGGCTGGAGCCCGCAGGCCGCGCGCGGCTTCGACGGTTTTCTGCAGCGCCTGCCGCGCCAGCTGCAGCGCTACCATGCCATGGGCATTGCCTACGCACAGACGCCGTTCCAGGTGGACATGCAGGCCACCGGTGACTACGGCAGCGGCAAGGCGCAGGTGACGCTGCACAACCCGCTGGGCTACCCGGTGCACTACACGCTGGACGGCAGCGCCGTGAGCGCGCAGTCGCCGCTGTATACCGCGCCGCTGCAACTGCAATTGCCGGTAACGCTGCAGGCGGCCGCCTTCTTCGACGGCAAACCGCTGGCCACCGCCAACCGCTACAGCGTCACCGCCGACCGCCTGCGGGTGCGTGACAACACCCAGCTGGGCATGTGCCCGAATGGCGGCAAGCTGTTGCTGCGGCTGGAGGACGACGGCCCCGCCGAGGGCCAGCGCGCGGTGTTCAACGTCAACATCTTCAACCCGTGCTGGCTGTGGCAGGACGTTGACCTGTCCAACATCGGCCGCATCCGCGTGCATGCGGGGCGCATTCCCTACAACTTCCAGCTGGCCCACGACGAACCGGCACGCAAGTTCGCCCAGGCACAGCGCGCGCATGGCGAGATGGAAGTGCTGGCCAACTGCGAAGGCACGCCGCTGGCAGTGATGCCGCTGCCGGCGGCACCGGGCGAGGATGGCTTTGTGACGTTTGAATCCGCGTTGACCCAGCCGGCCAGGCGCGGCGACCTGTGCATCCGCTTCACCGGCGACACCCGCCCGGACATGTGGGTGCTGGACCATGTGGAACTGCTGCCCCGCTGAGGGGGCACATCACCCTGCCCTGCCGCCATACCGCGGCAGGGTGCTCTGGCTGCCGCCTACAGGGGCGGCATGGTGGAGATGTCCTCGTCCACCAGTTCCATCGCCATCACCAGCGCGTCCTCACGGCCATGCTCGGCCGGGTAATAGCGCGGGCGGCGGCCGATCTCGTTGAATCCTTCGCTGTGATACAGCGCGATGGCCGGCGCATTGGACGGCCTGACTTCCAGAAATACACGCACCGCACCGCGCGCGCGCGCCACACGCACCAGCTCGCGCAGCAGCCGGCGGCCATGGCCCTGTGACTGCACCAGCGGGTCCACGCAGACATTGAGCACATGCGCCTCGTCGGCGGCCATGCTCAGCATGCCGTAACCGACCACCCCATCTTCGCGTTCCAGCAGGCGTGCCGGGTAACCGGCGCGCAGGCAGTCCTGGAAAATGCCGCGCGTCCACGGGAAGGGGTAGGCACGCAGCTCCACCTCCATCACCGCGTCCAGGTCGTCCTCGAACATGGGCCGCATGAACCCACCGGCCACCTTGGCCCGTGCGTTCACTGCCGCTGCTTCCGCCGCAGTGCACGCAGCTGCGGCCACAGTGCGCGCTTGGCCGCCGGGTTGGCACGCAGCTCGGCCAGGGGCCAGCTGTCCATCAGCGCGCGGGTCTGCGGATCATTCGGGTTGCAGCCGGACGCGCGCAGCA
>DCXY01000013.1 GCA_002329155.1 Stenotrophomonas sp. UBA2124
ATCTCGATGGAAACCCCGATCGGCGACGACGAGGATTCGCATCTGGGCGACTTCATCGAGGACACCAACGTGGAGTCCCCGATCGACAACACCACCAACATCAACCTGTCTGAAACCGTGCGTGACGTGTTGGCCGGCCTCACCCCGAGGGAAGCCAAGGTGCTGCGCATGCGCTTCGGCATCGACATGAACACCGATCACACGCTGGAAGAAGTGGGCAAGCAGTTCGACGTGACCCGCGAGCGCATCCGCCAGATCGAAGCCAAGGCCCTGCGCAAGCTGCGCCACCCGAGCCGCTCCGAGCAGCTGCGCAGCTTCCTGGACATCGACTGATCGGTTGGTTGATGGCTTGAAGCAGCAATACTGAAAAGCCCCGCTTCGGCGGGGCTTTTCAGTGGGCGCGTGTTGGGGAGGCAGGGCGAGGGGAGGCGCGGAGAAGTAGTCGGGAGGTGGCCTGCTCAACTACACTGTGCGGCCAGCGCGGGCCTATAGCTCAACGGTTAGAGCAGAGGACTCATAATCCTTTGGTTCCAGGTTCGAATCCTGGTGGGCCCACCACATTGGCGTTCAACAGCACCCTTTTGCATCCAGAAGAAGTGATGCCTGTCGTGTGTCAGAAGGCTGGATGGCCTTGGGCGGCGCATGGATGCTCGACTCAGATATTGATCGACAGCTCTGCCTTGCTTGTTTCGGCCCAAGGTTTGGCATCCTCCGGAATGGGACCGGTGCATGCGGCTATCCGTCCCATCGCTCGCGCGCAGCTGCAGAAGCTCCTGATCCTTCCTGCGCGGCTTCACTTTGCGTGGTTGCTGAAAGGGTGGCGCCACGGCTCCCCGCAAACTGCCGCATGAAACCATCGGGCAGATATGGGGCTGAGTGTCATGCGATAAATCTAAAATTACGTAACGAAACTTGATCAGAATTGCCGCGATTCCATTGCGCAACAGGCCGCCAGCGAGCACTTGCACGCCGAACCACATGGCTTTATCGTTTTAGTTACGTAACGAAACTAATATTGAAATGGCCCGCCCCCCTTCCTCGTCCACTGCAGCCCTGCTGGACCAGCTTGCTTCTGGTGCACCGGTTGCCGCTGGTGCGCTGGTCGAGCGCCTGGGCGTGACGCGGCCTGTCCTGCAGCGTCTGGTCGAGCAGGCCGGTGCCCAGGTGATCCGTTTCGGCCAGACTCGCGGCACGCATTACGTTGCCGCCTCCCTCACCGGTGCGGAATCCTGGCCGCTATACCGGATGGGGCCCGAGGCCACTCTCACCGAGCTGGGGACCCTTTTCGCCGCGCGTGGCGATGGCTTTGCGTTCGTGCCCAATGGCGCCCGACCGAACCTTGTGCGGCCGGTGGATGGTCCTGCAGGTTACTTCCCGGGTCTTCCGTGGTTCCTTGATGACGTGCGACCGCAGGGTTTCCTTGGCCGGTCGATGGCGCACCGTCAGGGACGCACGCTGGGTGTCCCTGCTGATCTGAAGTCCTGGCAGCTGCGTGACAACCTGATCGGCATTCAACATGGCGGCACCAGTGTGGGTGATCTCCTGCTCGGGCACCTCGCAGTGGACCGTGCATTGGATGAGTTGGACAACCCCACCGATCTGGTTACGCACGACGCGCGCTTGAGCGTCTACGCGCGCCGTGCCCAGAGTGCCCTCGAAGGCGAAGAGATTGGCTCCTCACCCGGCGGAGAACAGCCCAAGTTCACCGCTACCGTGCAGTCTTCCAACGGTCGTGTTGCCACGCTGGTCAAGTTTGCATTTCCCGGCAACGGCGCGACAGGCCAACGCTGGTCTGACCTTCTGGCCTGCGAGCACCTCGCGCTATCCGCACTGAGGAATGCCGGCATGCCCGCCGCGTATTCCGAATTGTTGCGGGACGACATGCACACCTTCCTGCAGGTCGAACGCTTCGACCGCACGCCCGATGTACTCGGCAGGCGGGGATTCGTTTCCCTGTTGGCGGTGGATGCCGCCTTCATTGGAAGAGGGCCGCGCGATTGGGGGCTTGTGGGCAGCGAGCTTCAACGTCTGCGCATTGTCACGCGGGAGACGGCCTTTCATATGGCGTGCCTGTACTGGTTCGGTCGCCTGATCGGCAACTCGGACATGCACCTGGGGAACGTCGCTTTCCATCTCGCGGATGAAGGGCCACTGCCATTGTGTCCGGCCTACGACATGCTGCCGATGTATCTGGCGCCCTCATCAACCGGGAACATCCGCGAAGCAATGCCGATCACGGTTGCCGCACCGGACCGCGCGGGGCAGATACCGATGATTCAGTGGGCAGCGCCTGTTGCGATCGAGTTCTGGCAGCACGTGGCCGAATCCAGCGTCAGCTCAACAATCCGTGACGTCGCCAGATTGAACATCGAGGTTGTCCAACGCTTCGCGACCCGCTTCGCTGCTTGATCGTCCTGTTTTGGCGATCTCTGTATGCCGATGGCCTCGGGTAGCTGCCGCTATGCCTGGCAACCTGCGCATCGTTGGCTGTGTGAGCGGCAACACGGCATGGCATGGGTGCGGGCAGCCCTGTCCCGTTGAGGCGGATGCATTGCAGTCACTTCTGCAATGACTCCAGACGCGGTCTATGCCGCGACATCAACTGCATGACCTGAACAGAAGCCTATGGGGCATTACAGGGCCGCAGGATGACGGCACTGCCCATGGCGCCTGGCGCCCGAAGTTTTCCCGCGCACGCTCTGCGGATTTCCAGTAAGCAGGCTTGCGGTTTCCCAGCGATGAGACGTGGGGCGTCCACCCGCGCCCATGACGGGTGCAGGTTGGTCCAACGCGTGGCGATTGGCTTACCCATCTTGCGGGCGGATGCTGTGTGCCAGGCACCCAGAAGCACGCTGCGACACCCTGAGTGATCTTGTCCAAATAAATGGCAATCATGGCGTGCCTTCAACTCGTCGTTGCCGATGGCCTGTTTCCGGCGGCCATGCCTCATATGCCGGTAGCGGCGCGCTCGAAACCTGTCAGCCGTACAGGTGGCGTGAGAGCGGATGTACACCGGCTTTTTTTCGTGCGGTTGTCTGCGTTTTTCGATGGGTAAAGTGTGCAGGCGCGTGTGCGAGAAGGTTGCCGATGCCTCCATGCACCGGCCTGCCGAAACGTGGTGGCGGTGCGCCCGGTTCAAGGAAAGCAATCGGATCTTGCCTATTTGCGAATGCGAAGTGTTTGCATCAAATTTGTTAAAAATCTATCTTTCGCGGCGGTTGGCGGAAGGATGTCGCCGGCTGGCTGCCTGACTGCGTATGTCCCTGAGCAGAGGCGGTGTCTTCAGCACCCGCCATGGGCCGGATCGGACGATCCGGGCGCGCCGTGACGGTGCTTTCCAAGGACGGAACTCCCCCACTGACAGGAATACGAAGCCATGCGCTCCCCACGTTCTCCCTACGCGACTGCCCGAGCAGTCCGCCGCCCTGTGTCCCACGAAATCTGCCTCGCCGGCTGTATCGCCCTGGCGCTGGCCGGCCCCGCGCTGGCCAATGACCGGGGCGAACCGCGCACCCTTGATACCGTGGTGGTCACCGCCACCGGTAACCAGCAGTGGATCAAGGACGCGCCGGCCAGCATCAGCGTCATCACCCATGAGGAAATCGAACGCAAGCCGGTGACCAGCATCGGCCAGCTGCTGAGCACGCTGCCCGGTGTTACCGGTGGTTACGGCCTGACCGGCGCGCAGTCCAAGATCAAGCTGCGTGGCCTGCCGGAGCAGTACACGCTGATCCTGATTGACGGTAGGCGCCAGGGCAATTCCAGTGGCGTTAATTACCGCGACGACCTGGGCCAGCAGGATCTGGACTGGATCACGCCGGACATGATCGAACGCATCGAGGTGGTGCGCGGGCCGATGTCCTCGCTGTACGGCTCCGATGCCATGGGCGGCGTCATCAACATCATCACCCGCAAGATCAACCCGGAATGGGGCGGCTCGGCCACCTTCAACTACAGCGAGCCGGATGACTCGGCACGTGGCGAAACCGTGCAGCTGGGCGCCAACTTCAGCGGCCCGTTGACCGAGCGCCTTGGTCTGCGCGTGGGTGGCAACCGCACCGACCGCGCCTCGGACAAGCTTGCCAGGCTGACACCAGGTATGGATGCCAGCAACACGAACGTGCTGCTCAACTGGAACATCAACGACAACCACACCATCGGCCTGGAAGGCTCCTACGGTGAGCAGAAGGCCAGCGGCTCGGGCAAGTTCACCCCGCCACCGCCGGGCTGCGTGCCGAAGGGCTGGGTAACCTGCGAGAAGACCGAAACCCTGCGTGCGTGGGGCTTGGCCAAACTGGTGCATACCGGCTATGGCCTGAGCCATGACGGCCGCTACTCCGACGCTACTACCTCCAAGATCAACCTCACCCAGAACAAGTACGAGGACAAGGGAAGCGCAGTGGACGGCTGGTCGAAAGAGGCTGTGTTCGACGCCAGCGTTTCCACGGGCTTCAAGTGGGGCGTCGAGCATGCACTGACCGTGGGCGGGCAGTGGAAGCGTGAGGAATTGTTCAACGAGGACACCATCGGCACCGTGCCGGTCACCTGGCTCGGCAGCGGCCGCATCAGCCCGAAGGCCGAAGGCGACAGCTGGGCCGTGTTCGCTGAAGACCACCTCTCCCTGCTGGACAACCTGACGCTGACCCTGGGTGTGCGTTACGACGAAACGGACAATTACGACAGCAACGTGAGCCCGCGCGTGTATGCCGTGTGGCACCCTTCCGAGTCCTGGACGCTGCGTGGTGGTGTTTCGCAGGGGTACCGGGCACCGAACCTCAAGCAGGCCACTGCCGGCGCGGCCACCGAATCACGCGGTGGCGGCTGTGGCAGCCTGGTTGCTGAGAACTGGGGGAAGCCGGGCGCACCGCTCAATGCAACGGGAAAGACGGGTTGCTTCATGGCCGGCAACCCGAATCTGGAGCCGGAGACCAGCACCAACTATGAGTTGGGTGTCGCCTTCGACCAGGACAGATGGGCACTCAGCGCCACGTACTTCTTCACCGATTTCAAGGACAAGATCGAGCAGGTGCCGCTGCGTGACCTGCCGGGCTTCAACTCCAGCTATGTCAATGGTTACTGGTGGACGGTGGCGCAGAACATCCAGAAGGCACGTACGCGTGGTGTCGAAGCCAGCTTCACCATTCCGCTGCATGAGCGCGTGCTGTGGAGCACCAACGTGACCCGGATGCTGGAGTCCAAGAACCGTACCACCGGCAAGGACCTGCTGGTGGTGCCGAAGATCACCGCCAATTCATCGCTGGACTTTGCGATCACCGATGCCTGGTCGGTCAATGTCAGTGCGCAGCATGTGGGCGAGCAGATCACCGCCGTGGCGCTGGGTGGCCGCTCCGGCCCCACCTTCGCTGATGCCTACACCACGTATGACATCTCCACCCGCTATGACGTCAACAGCAACCTGACCCTGCGCGCAGGCGTACGCAACCTGACCGACGAGTCGACGCTGGAAGGCGGCAACAACTACGACAACGGTTCGCGTATCTACTTCGTAGGCCTCACCACGCGGTTCTGATAAGGGGAAGCCAGCTGCGCGGCGGGTGTGGCCGCCGCGTGGCTGGCTGTCCTGGATGCTTCTCCATCGGTTTGGTAGTTGACGCTGATGCATCGGTGTGTGCGGCTGTGCGTCAGTCGCTTTGGGGGGTGTCGCCGGGGCATCTATTGGCGCCACGCGAGGTGGTAAAGCCTGACGGACGATGCTACATAATGGCGAACCGCTGTGCCGTTCGGCGGATGTGCAATGGAGGTGTGCCGCGCGTGCAAACGTACGCGGCAGGCATCAAGGTAGGTATCAATGGCGTGCGATTGGAGACACAGCGCATGCCCGATTCTGCCAAGGCGTTGCATGGCATAAACCTGATATCACGTGCTTCTCCACTGCGAGCGAAGTGATTGATATTAGTCAAAGTGTTGCGAACAAGGCGCACTATTGTTTTCAGCGTCTCTCCGTAGCCACCCAGCGGCAGCTCCGGCCCTGAACCTTGGAGCTACGCATGGATCTTCGGAAAGCTGCCCCGCCTGCGCGGGAGCGACGCACATGGATGTACCCCGGTATCGCTTTGGTACTGTTGCCATTGGCAGCCTCGGCCGGTTCCGATATGCCGGCTGTCGAACTGGACGCGGTGATGGTCACCGCAACGGCCAGCGAGCGGCCGGTAGCCCGCGCCCCGGCCAGTGTCACCGTGATCACGGGTCAGCAGCTACGCGAGCGCCCGGCGCGTGATGTGCTGGATGCCATCCGCGACGCGCCAGGCGTGAACCTGCGTGGTGTTGGTGGCCTTGGAAGGCGGGTGATCAGCATTCGTGGCATGGAGAGCCGGCACACACTGGTCCTGGTGGACGGCGAACGCATTGCGGCCACTGATCAGGTATTTGGAATCAGTGACCTGCAGTTCGGCTGGATACCCCTGGAGGCCATCGAGCGGGTGGAGATCGTGCGCGGCCCGTTGTCCTCGCTGTACGGTTCGGATGCGCTGGGCGGGGTGGTCAATATCATTACCCGCGATGCTGGCAGGCAGTGGCAAGGCGCACTCCGTGCGTCGGCTGGTGCGCTTCCGCAGGACAAGGGTGGCGACTTCAGGCAGGCGGCAACCCACCTGTCGGGCCCGCTCGGCCAGACGCTGGCCTTGAGCATCGATGGCGCCTGGCAGAAGCAGGAGCCGGTGCCAGAGCCCGATGAGCGGCGCCTGGATCAGCGCGAGGGGCAGAAGCAGAACAGCATCCGTGCACGCCTGCGCTGGACACCCGCTGTCGGCCATCGCCTGGCCTTGAGCGTGATGCAGGGTGACGAGGATCGTTGGTATGGCACCAACACGGCGCGCAGGTTCTTCTACCGGCAGGCCTATGACTTCGAGCGCCGGCAGACGGGGCTGAGCTATGACGGGGCGTTGGGAGGCGGGCAGCTGCATCTTGCTGCCCAGCTGGCGCAGATTCACCAACGGCAACACAACAGTGACGGGGTAGCACCTTCGCCCGAACAGGAAGCCGGAGAGGCCTCCATCACCGGGCACTATGGAATTGCACTGGGCCGTAGTCATCGCCTGACGACCGGGTTCGAGGCGCGCGAGGAGCGCCTGCAGCACCCTTCCTTCGCGAAGGGCGAGGCGAAGGTGAAGCAGTACGCAGCCTTCCTGCAGGACGAGTGGGCGTTGAGCGAAACACTGGATCTGGTGTACGGGGCACGCCTGGACAAGCATGACCTGTTCGGCAGTGAGATCAGTCCGCGGATCTATGCGGTGTGGCAGCCCGCAGGCCGATGGACGCTGAAGGGCGGCTACTCGCAGGGCTTCAAGGCGCCGATGCTCAAACAGATATCGCCAGATTACCGTTTCGATGGTCATCACAGCTTCATTGGCAACCCGGACCTGCAGCCTGAGAAGAGCAGGAATGTGGAGGTGTCCGTTGGCTACGCCGCTGATGATTACTGGTGGCGTATCACTGCTTACCGCAGTGAGGTCGAAGACCTGATCGAAACGATATGTCAGGAATTCTGCTGGCGGCCCCTGCGCCGCTTGTACCGCCACGAGAATGTGGATGATACGCGTATCCGTGGCGGTGAACTGGAAGGCGGTATCGACCTGCCGGCTGGGCTGCAGTTGAGTGGCAACTATTCCTGGAATGATGTGCGTGACAAGGGGACGGACGTACGTCTGCCAGAACGCCCATTGCAGAATGGAAGTGCTCGCCTGGCCTGGTCAAGCCCTGCTGGCGACTGGAGGCTGGAGCTGCGTCATGACTATATAGGCAGGCAGCTGCTGGCCCATCATGTACATCAGGAACAACGCGCCTACAGATTGTGGAACGCAGCAATCAAGCGCCGTCTGAGTGAGCGATTCAACGTGCAGCTGGGTGTGGAGAACCTGGCAGATCACCGCGTTGAAGAGCATGGGGTCTACAACTTCCGTGAGCGTGGTCGCTATGTCTACGCCATGCTTGGACTTGGGTTCTGAGCATGTGGCAGACACTGGCCTGGGAGCATGCAGTCGTGCTGAATCTGGCGATGGCTGCGCGGGCGGATACGGCCACTTGCTTGCAGCCTGGGAGCGGTATGAAGCGCCAGAATTCAGGTTGGCGCCGATGGGTGTCTTGTTCCCGGTGAGCAAGCTGGCGTTGCAGAGAAAGCTTGCAGAACCAGCTGGCGTTCTCATGGAGCTTGCAAGCACGCCGCTCTGTGCGTACACGCTAGTAGTCCGGTTGGCGCGGATATGGTGGTAGCCGGGTTGCCGCCCGCAGCGGGCTGACGTGACGAGCGGCCTGCAGTTCAGTTGGCAGGACTCAGGAGCTCATTGGCGATGTCAGCAACCCGGGGCAGGCCAATAGGGAGATCGTGGTGAAAGAGGGCCAGAAGCTGGATCGGTACAAGTCCACCGGCACACCCTGGATGAAGGCGAGGGTACCCGCGCCGGCACTGCCTATCGGCTCAAGGATAGCAACATGATCCAGGTACCTGAGGGGGACACGCCCGGCACAGTGCCGGCGCCATTCTCACCTTGAGCGAGGGCGCCTCAACGGTCCCAGTCATCCACCTCAAGCACGGCGCCCAACCGCTCGGCCAATGCGCTGGCGGCGTCCAGTACGCGCTCCACGCTTGAGTCGTTGATGGTCTCCACCTCGATGAGGTGGTTGCCAGGGCCGGCGTTGTCGCTCAGGCCGGCGGAGCTGCTGTCTTCGTCATCCGCACCGGCATCGGGTTCGAGGTCGGCCACGTCTTCGGCCCAGTCCACGTCGTCCATGCTCTTGAGCAGGTCGAGCATGGCTTGTGCGACGCCATCATCAGCCGTGAGTCGTAGTTGCAGTCGTGCCATGTCGGGCTCCTTGTTCGTGTGTGTGGATTTATTCGCCCTCTGCCTGGAAGCCGACCCTGAGGTGGCTGCCGTCGCAGAAGGGCTTGTTGTTGGAATGACCGCAGCGGCACAACCAGGTTTCAGTGACGCGGTCCAGCGTGCGGCCGGTGCCGCTGACCACTTCCAGATTGCCGATGACATGCAGCGGGCCATTGCGGGTTGGCTTCACCTGCAGCGGGCCATCGCGCTTCGCCAATGCTTCGGATTTGTGGTCTGGTGGTTCGCCGGTGGCGACGAAACCACAATCCACATGGCTGTGGTCGCAGTACGGCTTGCTGGCCGACGCGCCACAGCGGCACAACGTGACGCGCATGCCCTCGGCCTTGCCCGCGACGGTGAGGGGTGCGTTGAATGCCAGCGGGCCGTTCTCGCGCACATGCACCAGGTTCACCACCGGCGCAGGCTCGGGCTGGCTGCCGTCGTTGTACTCGTACTGGATGGCGCCGGAAGGGCAGTTGCGCGCGATCATTTCCACTTCTTCCGGCGCTACCGCGTCGGGGTGGATCCACTCGCCCTCGACGTTCGGCACGAATACATCCGGGTGGCTGAGCACGCAGTTGCGCGAGTGGATGCAGCGGCTGCCGTCGAAATGAATGGTGATGGTCTTGCCGCGAACGGTCTCGGTTGCCACGGGCTGCCTCCACTTCGGAACACGCAGTGTCGCGCCGTGCATGTGAAGGCGGGGCAGTGGCGGTGCGGGCAACCGGCAGGGCTGCGCCGGGGCAGCCGTGGGTCAGCGGCGGGTGGCGAGTACGCCGTCCAGCGCCAGTTCGGCCCTGAAGCCCGCCTTCTGCAGGCGTGCGGCGACCTCGCGCGGCACATCACGGCCGCTGGTGAGCTTGTTGGGGCTGCCTGTGTAATGGAACAGCCGGCCACCGCGGCGCAGCACGCGCGCAAGCTGGTCGTAGAACACCTGTGAATAGAGTTCACCGGCAATGCCGAAGCGCGGTGGGTCGTGCAGCACGGCATCGAACGAGGCATCGGCGAGGGTTTCGATCTCTTGCGAGATGTCGCCATGTTGCAGGTGCAGGCGGCCACCACCGCTTGCTGCATCAGGGTCTGGCGACCACGGGTTGAGTGTGCGCAGCCACAGCACTTCGGGGCTCTTCTCGAAGGAGTGGATGGCGGCGACGCCATCGTCCAGACAGCAGGCGGCGAAGTAGCCCATGCCACCACAGGTATCCAGCAGCTGCTTGCCGCGCGGCTGCACCAGTGCAACCTTGCGGCGCGCATCGTCCATGGGCGACACCTGCGCGCTGACCAGCATCTTGATGCCGTCGATCTCGAAGGTGGGCACACCCCAGTCGGTGGGCACCAGTTTGTAGAGGCCGCTGCCGAAGCGCGAGGCGGCACTGAACTCCTCGCCGTCCCAGTAATACAGGGTGCGATCCTTGAGCCTGGCCGGCCACGGGAACGCCTGCCCACGCCATTCCCAGCCGTCGCTGCCGAGCATCACGCTGTCCTGGCTGTGGCCCAGGTCGAAGGAGGCGCGGGCTTCGCTTGCACCCTTGTTCAAGGCGGCCTGCAGTGTGTCCAGCAGCGGGCGGGTGAGCAGGGGGCCGGTGTAGTGGGGCATGGGTGTGGCGCGTGCGTGGGGAGGCCATGCTAACGCAGCGCCGGGGAGCCCGGGTGGGTGGAGCGCACCCGGGCTGCATGAAGCATCCGGCGCGCTGGGCGCCACGGCGGTTCAACCGCCACACCCCGCGAACAGCCCCGGGTGCGCGTTGCTTACCCGGGCTACAGAGCCTGCGGCACCTGAGGAACTGAGCACCTCTCCCGTGAGCGGGAGAGGGGTTGGGGTGAGGGCAGACACGCAAGGTCAATCCATCTTCAACCCAGTGGCCAAACTTTCACCACTCGTCGCAAACCCTTGCAGCCCAAGGTGTGCGCAGGCTTATCCACACGATTCTCCTGTCACTCTCCACACCACCTGTGGAGAACTGCACAGTCATGGCGCGGCGTAGCCCGGGTAAGCGAACGCGCACCCGGGAAATGATCGAAGCGGAACACGTGGCGATCTGCAGCACAGCGAACCAAACACAACCGTTGCGTCATTTGCCTGTTCCCGGGTGCGCTTTCGCTTACCCGGGGCTGCGTGGCTTACATCACGTCCCAGGCGTAGCCGCCGCGTTCCAGCACGGAGCTGGCCAGCGATTCGACAATGTCATCCTCGTTGCGCTCAAGGCCGCGGATGTTGCGTGCCATGCGGCGGCGTGCCTGGCGGGCGAACAGGCGTGCGATCTTCACCGCGTCATCCGCTGCCGGGTGCCTGGCCTCGACCAGACTGTTCGCGCGCGAGAGCACGCACAGGCCGACGAACAGATCAATGGCGACATCGGCCACGCGCTTCTGTGCATGCTGCTGGTCGGCGATATGCTTGCCGTGCTTGCGCAGCAGGCGGTCGGAGGCCTTGGACAGCTCCACCGTGTACTTCTCGCACAGGCGTGCCAGCGGGCGCAGAGCCTCGG
This sequence comes from Stenotrophomonas sp. UBA2124, assembly GCA_002329155.1. Lineage (GTDB taxonomy): Bacteria > Pseudomonadota > Gammaproteobacteria > Xanthomonadales > Xanthomonadaceae > Stenotrophomonas. The sequence goes on from DCXY01000013.1 coordinate 11,327, forward strand.
CCATGGGCGCGCGGATGCGGCCCGTGCCGTAGCCGGTGGCCTCGCGCATGCGGCGACCCGCGTAGTCACTGAGCACGCCGAAGCCCTTGATCGGATCGTTGAAGATGCCACCCACCGCACTCTGCAGCTCGCTCAGCGTCGCGCCGACACCCTTCAGGCCGTTGAGTGCGACGTACAGCCGCAGGATTTCGTTGGTGCCTTCGAAGATGGACAGAATGCGTGTATCGCGGGTCATCTGCTCATACGGCAACTCGCGCATGAAGCCGTTGCCAGCGGCGATCTGCAGCGCCTCGTAGCAGCAGCGCTGCACGGCCTCGCTGGCGAACACCTTGCTCATCGCCGCCTCCACCGAGTAATCGGTGCGGCCGCTGTCGATCAGGTGCGCCACCATCCACACCGTGCTTTCAGCGGCGAAGCAGTCGGCGGTCATCTGCGCGATCTTCTCGCGCACCAGACCAAATTCGGCGATGGGCTGGCCGAACTGCTTGCGCTCGCTGGCCTGCGCGCAGGCCATGCGGATGAGCGCACGCATGCCACCCACCGCGCCGCCGCCCAGACCGGTGCGGCCGCTGTTGAGGATGTTCATGGCCACCTTGAAGCCCTTGCCGACCGGTCCGAGCACGTTGGCCGCCGGCACGCGCACGTCGTTGAAGGCAACCGTGGTGGTGGACGAGGCGCGGATGCCCATCTTGTCCTCATGCGGGCCTTGGCTCACGCCGTCCCAACCGGCTTCGACGATGAACGCGGTGACCTTGCCTTCCGGCGTGTCGGTGCGTGCGAACACGGTGTAGAAATCGGCGATGCCACCGTTGGTGATCCAGATCTTCTCGCCGTTGAGCGTCCAGCTGCCATCGTCGTTGCGGCTGGCCTTGGTGCGGATGGCCGCGGCGTCCGAGCCGGCGCCCGATTCGGTAAGGCAGAACGCGGCGATCATCTCGCCGCTGGCCAGCTTGGGCAGGTAGCGCTGCTTCTGCTCGTCATTGCCGAACAGCAGCAGGCCCTTCATGCCGATGGAGCTGTGCGCGCCGATGGTCAGCGACACCGAGCTGTCGTGGCTGCTGGTCTGCCCCAGCACGCGCGCATAGGCACCGTTGGACAGCTCAAGGCCGCCGTATTCCTCGGGAATGATCAGGCCGAACAGGCCCATGTCGCGCAGCGCCTGGATGAACTCTGGTGGCTGCTCGGCATCGCGGTCGTACTGGCGCAGCTCGGCGGTCTTCTCGCCCAGGAACTGGTCGATGGCGTCGGTCATGGCGCCGAGCATCTCAAGGTCACGCTCGCGTATCTGCGGATAGGGGAACAGCACGTCCTCGGTGATATGGCCGAAGAACAACTGTTTGGCGATGCTTTCGTCCAGATTCTGCGATGCAGCGGTGTTCACGGACAGCTCCTTTGGGTGGGGGCAATAATGAACCGGTCGGGTCAATGATGGCCCATGCGTGCTTCCGGTTCATCTCCATGCCGTGCGCAGCCACGGAACTCCCTGTGTGGCGGCCGGTCTATGCCCTGCACTGGTCCAGCTTTGGCAAGGGCTCACCCTGGATATCGACCGCCGGAACCGCATGCGCAACCAGCCAATGGCCGACCCTGCATGGAACCGTGTCGCCGCCGGCCTGACGGCATTGGCCTTTCTCTCCCTGCTGGCCCGGCTGTTGTTGCAGGTGCCGGAACCGGGTGTCGCGGCCTCCGATGGCACGATGCAGGCGGTTTGGCGAATGGTGTTGCCAACGCAGTCAGCGTCATACAGCGACGCCGGGGCCGCGGTTCGTGAGCCTCCTCTGGATGAGCCTTCAGGTGCGCGGCCAATGGAGGGGCGGCAGGCAGAAGCGGCGTCGGAGCCGTCGCAGGCCATCAATACAGCCCCTGTTCTGCCGAAGCAGCCCGCCAGTGCCCGGTGGTCGCAACGATTGTATGGCAAGGACGGCGAAGTGGACGTGCCGGAGACGGGCGATGGCCGGCAGAAGAGTGCGGTGGAGCGGGTGTTCGAGCACCGTGACGAACTGGCGACCGGCGTGGGTGAGCGTGCCACTGCCGATCTGTTCTCACGCCGGCCTGCAGGCTCGCGGCAGAGCATGGCGCAGCGCCTCATTTTTGGCCGTGACGTGCAGGAAGCAGTGGCGCGGCGGCCGCCGGATGTGAGCTTCAATCCCCGGTTGGCGGAGGGCCGCTCGGACCTCGGCAGCGAGGCTACCGGTGATGCCTACAAGGCGGCACCAATCCGCTACGAGAAGGCGCCCGGGCTGAAGGGTGAGGCCAGCCGGCGCATCCGTGCGACGGTGGGAGAGTTGGAAGGCCGCTACCCGCGCTGTTCAAGCGAACAACGCAGCCGCTGGATGGCCCCTGCATTGGCGCAGCTCGCTGCTCTGCAGCGGGTGGAATATCGGTACAACAATGGCGCCGATCCGGTGGAAGCCGAACACAGCCTGCCGAGTGCGGCAGATAGCACCTACGATCTGGCACGGCGAGCGTTGTGGGACGCGGAGCAGCGGATGAAGGAGTGCAGGTAAGGGGATTGACGGGGCCGCCTTGAGCCCTTCTCCCGTTTACGGGAGAAGGATTGGGATGAGGGCGTTCCTGCCGTTGCGTTCTGCAGGTCTGTAGATGTGCAGCGCAGAACCCCGGGTGCGCTTCACTTACCAGGGCTACGACAGCCGGAGGCCCCTTCGCTGCACTGAGCCCTTCTCCCGTTTACGGGAGAAGGGTTGGGATGAGGGTGCTTTTGCCGTGGCGTTCTGCATGCCTGCAGATGGGCAGCGTAGAGCCCCGGGTGCGCGTTGCTTACCCGAGCTACGAGAGCCGGGGGCCCTTCGCTCACTGAGCCCTTCTCCCGTTTACGGGAGAAGGGTTGGGATGAGGGCGCTCCTGCTGTTGCGCTCTGCAAGTCTGCAGATGGGCAGTGGAGAACCCCGGGTGCGTTTCGCTTACCCAGGCTACGAGAGCCGGGGCCCTTCGCTGCACTGAGCCCTTCTCCCGTTTACGGGAGAAGGGTTGGGATGAGGGCGCTCCTGCCGTTGCGTTCTGCATGTCTGCAGATGGGCAGTGGAAAGCCCCGGGTGCGCGTTGCTTACCCGGGCTACGTGCTCTCTGTCGCCGGCCAGTTGAAGTGCACCAAGGTCACCTCTTCGTCTGGTTGGAAGCCCGGGTAGATCTGCTGCAGCACCTTGCGCAGACCGGCGGGCGTGCGACAGGCCGGGTCATGCTCGTCGCGCAGATCCGCATCGGTGAGGCTGCCGAACCGGCGCAGTTCGCTCTGCAGCGGGCAGGGCGCGGAAGCGCCGCCGTCAGGCAGTGCGATGCACGCCAGCGGCACGCCATGCCAACGGTCGCCACGCCGTACGCTGGTGTTGCGGCCGGTATGGAAACGGGGATTGCTGAAGCCCAGGACGGGGGGCGGAACGGCCATGTGGATGAACCGGAAAGCGGCCATTCATTCTGGCCTGTGTTGGCACATTTTTCATCACCTGCCGTTCAACCATCCGGGTTCAGCATCGGCATTCTCTCCTTGCATGGTTCCAGACATGTCACGCGCGGCTGCGGTTGCTGCAGTGTTGTTGCTGGTGTGTGGACTGTGTGCGCCGGCGCAGGCGCGCACGGTGTACCGCTGCGTGCAGAAGGGCACCGTGAGCATGGCCACCGCACCGGAACCCGGTTCGAGCTGCAAGGCCATGAGCGTGGACGACAACGCGGTGCAGACGCCCAACCTGTGGGGCAACTTTGGTGTTTTCAGCGGCACGCTGTACGAGCGTGAGCAGGATGGCGTGCTGGTGTACTCCACGCGCAACCTGCCGGGCTCGCGGCCCTACCTGCGTTTCACCGTCGCCACGCCGCCGGGGGAGCCGGCGCATGAAGGCCTGGGGCGGGTGGGGCGCCCGCAGCTGGACCGGCATGCGCGGCAGTTCCGTGCGGCGGCCAAGGCGACAGGTGTGGACGATGCATGGCTGCGAGCAGTAGCCCATGCCGAAAGTGCGTTCGACGCGAAGGCCGTGTCGCCCAAGGGTGCGCAGGGCGTGATGCAGCTCATGCCTGAAGTGGCGACCGAATACGGCGTGAGTGATCCGCTGTCCCCGGCGCAGTCCATCGATGGCGGCGCGCGTTACATGAAGGCGCTGCTGCGCCGCTACAACGGTGATCGCACGTTGGCCGCTGCCGCCTACAACGCGGGTATCGGTGTGGTTGCGCGGTATGGCGGCGTGCCGCCGTATACGGAAACGCGCCAGTACGTGGACAAGGTGCTGGCGCTGTACACGCTGTACCGCCAGGCCATGGGCACGGCGCCGGAGCGCCCCGCGCTGTAGAACGCGAGCATCACGCGTCGCGGGACAGCCTCAGTGCGGACCAGCCGACGTGGTGCATCAACTCGCGCACAACCAGCAAGGCCGCGACGAAGCGCGGTTGTTCGGGAAAACCAACACGGTGCGCGGGCAGGCCGGCGGCCACATCGGCGAGCAGGTTGAAGGCCTGTTCCACTGCATCGATGGTGAAGGTGTGCGCCGTGTCGGTGTCCTGGCCCAGCAGGGCTGGCAGTGGCGCAAGCGCATCGTCGGCCACCTCCAGTACCTCCAGCGGATGCTGTCGCAGTGCGGCGACGTGCGGCATCAACGCATCCTCGGTCATGGCGATGCCCTGCTCCAGGGCGATTTCGCCGGGCGCGAAGCGTTGCAGGCCCGCGTCAAGCAACTGCTGCAGCGACAGTGACAGCACGATGGCCTCGCCATCGGCAGGCTCCAGCCGGATCGGCGTGCTGCCCAGATGCAGCCGGGTATTCATGCGGTTCTCCATGAGGCGGGGCCGCCGTGGTTCCGTCGGCGACGCGGAGCGTCTATCGTGCCCGGTCTGGCATGAGTTGGATGTACATGGAACGCAAGCATTGGATAACCGCAGTGGTGGTGCTCACCGGTGCCGCGCTGGCCGCCAGCTTCCTGTGGCCGCCGCGCCCGAAGGGGCCGCCGGCACCGCCTCCGACGCCGCTGGGCTGGCAGGCGCAGGTGCTGCCGCTGGGCGGTGACGGCGTGAACGGCGATGCGCTGGGCGCTGCAGCGGCCACCCGTTTCAGTGACCCATGGGGCGTGGCGATAGGCGGCGGGGTGGTGTTCGTGGCCGATGCGGGCGACAACAATCGCATCCTCTACCGTGGGCTGGATGGCGGCTTCCAGCTGCTGGCCGGTGGTCGCGAGGGATTCGCGGATGGCATGGGTGCGCATGCTGCGTTCAACACGCCGTCGGGCATCGCACTGGATCGCCACGGCAATCTGTACGTCGCCGACACCGGCAACCATGCGATCCGCAAGGTCACCCCGCAGGGGCAGGTGACCACGCTGGCAGGCAACGGCAGCCCCGGCTTCGCCGATGGCCCCGCCGCGCAGGCGCGGTTCGATGGGCCGATGGGTGTGGCGGTGGATGCGGATGGCCGCGTGTATGTGGCCGATACCTGGAACGATCGCATCCGCGTGATCGAACCGGATGGCCGCGTGCGGACGCTGGCCGGTGGCGAGCGCCCGGGCTGGCAGGATGGTGCCGGCGTGCAGGCGCGCTTCGATACGCCGACCGATCTCGCATTCGATGCACACGGCAACCTGTGGGTGGCCGACCTGCAGAACAACGCGCTGCGTACCGTCACCCCCGCCGGCATGGTCAGCACCGTGGCGGGCCAGCCGGGCGGCCAGCGCCTGCTGTGGGGGCCGATGAATCTGGCCATCACCCACGACGGCGTGGCCTATGTCAGCGAGCGCCTGAGCGGGCGTGTGGTGCAGGTGTCGCCCAGTGGCCACATCGTGGTGGTGGCGGGTAGCGATGCGGAGCGTTTCGCGCGGCCTGCCGGCATCGCGTTGGCCGCCGACGGCAGCCTGTTGCTGGCCGATGCCGATGGTCATCGCCTGCATCACCTGCAGCCGCTGGCCAGTGGTGTGGTGCCGCAACCGGCGCAGCTGGGTCCGTCGGTGGATGATCCGTTGCCGCGCAACGAGGGCCGTTGGCCGCTGGCGCCGCAGCACGGTTGGCATGAAGTCACCGGCACGCTCGGCGAGGTGCGCGGCAACTTCAGCGGTGAGAGCCGTCATCACCTGCACAGTGGCTTCGACGTGCGTGGCGACGTGGGCCAGACCGTGCTGGCCGTTGCCGCAGGCAAGGTCAGCAGCCCCGCATCGACATGGACGCTGGGCGGGCAGGCCGAAGGCTTTTCGCTGGGCAAGCTCGACTACATCCACATGAAGGTGGGCCGTGACGCCGGCAATCGCCCGTTGGACGCGGCGCGCTTCATGCTGGTCAATGGCGAGGATGGCCGGCTGGAACGTGTGCGCGTGCGTCGTGGCACCCGTTTCCAGCCGGGCGACGCCCTGGGCAGCATCAACAACCAGGCGCATGTGCATCTGGTGGTCGGCCCTTCGGGCTATGAGCGCAATGCGGTGCGGCTGGGTTTCAGCAACTATGCCGACCATGTGCCGCCACGTATCGACGACATCGCGCTGCTGGACAGCAATGATCAGCGCCTGAGCGATAAGGCTGATGGGCGCCTGCGCATCGCACGCGATGGCGGGCTGCTGCAGCTGGTGGTGGAGGCGTGGGACCAGGTGGACAACAACCTGCCGCGCCGCCGGCTGGGCCTGTACGCGCTGGGCTACCAGCTGCTGGATGCACGCGGAACGCCGCTGCAGGGGTACGAGCAGCCACGCATGAACATCATCTTCAACCGCATGCCGCCGCAGCGTGAGGCGGTGAAGGTGGCCTATGCCGCCGACAGCGGCATCACCGTGCATGGCAGCCGCAGCACGCGTTTCCGTTATGTGCTGACCAACACCGTGCGCGATGGCCTGCTCGCCACCGGTGGCCTGCAGCCTGCGGAGCTGCCCCCGGGGGACTACCGCATCCGCATCACGGCCAGGGACTACAGCGGCAATGACGCGGTGGGTGAACGGGAGCTGAGGGTTGTGGTGCAGTAATTACCAAAAAATAGGCCTCCGGGGACTCCGGAGGCCAAGTAATCCAAGGCAGAGATGACATCTTTCTTGTTATATCGGTAACCCGCGATCCGGGCCGTGCTGTGAGCTGGAGTGGGCCAGAAGTTCTGCGTCGCCATAGCAGGCAGTAGTTGCGGGTAGATATTCAGTGCGCTGGACGCCAGCGCTGATGTCGTGCTTCTTTGTCTAGTGGAATGCGTGCACTGCTGTGAGTGCTTCCAACAATCCCAGTTTGCGGAGCTCCCCCTGGCGAATGAACAGGAAGAGGCGGGCCACGGAATCGGTGTGCGGCAACGCTCTATCGATGGTGCGGCTATGAACGCGATGGTCATCAGCGCGAACAGCTGTGCACATGCATCCGCACCGGAATGCCGATCCGCGCTGTGGTCGCGTGCGGCATGCGCATCGAATGTTCAGGATGCACAGCTTTGTCGCGCGTTGAGCATGACGCTGTCGTCGCGTTGCAATCGTAGCCATCTCCTCCTTTGAGATGAGTTGCGGTGTTGATGTCCGTATCGACCATTGGCGCGACAGGCCGGACGATGACTGAACGAAATTTAACATAAATGAATGGGCTAAACGTAAACTTTTTGAAAAACGTCAAATTGGAATTTTTCCCTTGAAAATCAATTTGGTATGGCTCGACCATCAAAGCCGGTTGCATCGGTGCACGCAACTTCATCTTTGTTTGGACATTTTGGCGCCTGTGATCGCAATCCAAGTGTCTTCCCAGATGGAGCGGTGGTGAAACAAGAGCCGGGAGCCCTGCTCCTCTTCGCCTCCCGAATGGCTGTAGTGCCCCATGCCACGTTCGCGGTGTAGTCACCGGTCAGATCCGATGCATTGAGTGGATAAAAGGGGGATGAGATGCTTGCGTTGCCCGGTGTGCACTACTGCGGCCGTGCCGGTGCGCCTGATCATGCGCAAGGGCTGGCAGGCCTCGCTTCACCCATTCCAGGCTGCTGGCAGTGGCGCCATGAAGCCGATTGCCGAAGCGGGACATGCAACTGCGCAGCGCTGGCCTCGCCCTTCTCTTTGCGTGATTCCAAGGGCGGTACGGGCTTGCGTCATGCCATTGGGAATTGGATCTACCAATCGCTGCCACTGGACGTGGGCTTCCTGGAGATCGCCCATGCTTCTGGTTGCCTCCGGCTGTGCACGTCATGCCTGTTGATGGCAGAAAAGAAGAGCCCGGCACATGGCCGGGCTCTCCAGAACTTACAACGTTGGATCAAACCATCAGAAGTCGTAACGCAGGCCGAAGCGGACGTAGCGCGGGGTCGAGTAGCTGATCACGCGATCGGTCTGTGCGTACGGGTTGCCCACCGAACCGATTTCGCCGTACTCAATGTAGTTCTGGGCAGTCTGCGAGTTGGTGACGTTGAAAACGTCGATCGTCAGTTCCAGCTTGTCATTGAGGAAGGACGGACGGTAGGCGGCGCCCAGGTCCAGTCGGCCGATCCACGGAGTGGTGCCGGCCGAGCCGCGGGTGGAGACCTTGCCGTCGCAGAAGCGGTAGTACGGGCCGGAGTACTCCACGGTGTTGGAGAACTCACCATCCGGATCCGGACCAGCGTAGATGCCGGTGCAGTTCTTCGGACGGCCGGACATCATGGTGAAGGTACCCGAAACACGCCATTCCGGAGTGAGCTGGTAGAAGCCGAAAGTCTTCAGGTAATGACGACGGTCGTTGGGCAGGTTACCCGTGGCGTGCATCATCATTTCCGGGTGGTCCCAGTCCATGGTCTGCGACACGTCACCCTGTGCAACGTCAGACTTCAGCTGGCCCTCGGCATTGCCGTAGTTGTGAGCCCAGGTGTAGTCCACGCGGCCGTAGAACTTGCCGTCAAACGGATGCTCCAGGAACAGATCCACGCCGTGGTACTTGCGCTTCAGCTTGGGGAAGCCCAGCTGCTTGGCGGTCAGCGGCACGGTGACCAGCTTGCCGGTGCCGTCGTCCAGCTGGAACACGTTGCCCTCACCCGGGTTGAACAGGCGGCAGTTGTTCAGGCCGTCGCCCAGTGCTTCGGCGACTTCTTCGGAGTAGCCATTCTCGATGGCCCAGTAGTACGCCGGACGCCAGTCACACATGTCGTCAATGGCGCTCTTCAGGTCACGGAACACATAGCGTGCACCGAAGGTCAGCGAATCGTTGAGCTGCTTTTCGAAGCCCACGACGAACTCATCCTGGAAGTGCGACTTCAGGCCCTTGGCTGCAACCGATGCAGGATCCGGTGCCTGGCCATACTCCTGGTTGGAGGAATACGGGCCGTTGCCCAGCGGGGTCAGACCCTGCGGCAGACCATTGTTGGGGTCAATGCCAGTGAAGCCGAAGTACTCCATGGTGTAGGTGGAGCCGGCAGCACCACGCAGTGCCACGTTGTTCGGCATGGCCAGGTGGTAACGGCCGGCATTGGCGAAGACCTTCATCGAGGAGTCGCCAAAGACGTCCCAGCTCACGCCCAGACGCGGAGCCCACTGGTCCTTCTGCTCAACATAGACGATGCCGTCGGCGTTGAAGTTCTGGAACTGCTCGTTGCGGACGCCAACGGACAGCAGCCAGCGGTCGTTGATCTGCCAGCGATCTTCCAGGTAGAAGGCCTTCTGCTCAACGCGGAAGGTGCCGCCGTTGGCATAGATGTACTTGACGGCATAGTCACCATTGCCGCCGGGGCCACGGGCGCCACCGCTGCCCGGGATGGTGTCATTGGCATTGGCGGCGCCGACGGACTGGTAGATCCAGCGGTAGCCGGGGCCGGCAGTCACTTCACCAGCGCGCGACTCGGAGTTCTGCTCGTCATAGCCGGCGCGCAGCGTATGCGTGCCGACACGCCACACCAGGTCAATACGGGTGCCATCGGTCTTGTCGTAGGCATCCGGGAAGTCAAGCTGATCGTAGGAGCCGAACCGGACGGGGTTGGGGACGTTGCGCGAGTCGCTGACGTAGACCACGGAAGGATCGTAGCCCCACGGCTTGGCGATGTGGTCCTGCTCCTGCTCACCGTAAAGGGCAGTCAGGGTCAGGTTGTCTGTCAGATAGCCGGTGTACTTGCCGATGTAGAGCTTGCCGCCATCTTCGTAGTAGTAGCCGGCATTCTTCGTTTTGCCGGGGTTGAAGATGTCCGAGCCGGTGTAGTTGTACTGATAGGCAGACATGGTCTGCTTGGTGGTATCGCCGACGCCGGTCAGTTCCAGCAGGTGGTTGTCGGTGATGTACCAATCCAACTTGGCCAGCCAACGCGGGACTTCATAGTCACGCTTCTGGTAGCCGCTACCGGTGTTGGAGCGGGTGGAGACGGTGCTGCGTTCCTGGTCTTCAAATTCACCCGAAGCGTAGAAGAACAGGCGGTCCTTGACGATCGGGCCGCTGAAGTAAGCGCCATAGGTCAGCGAATCGGTCTCCTGGGCCTTCAGGTTCTGGTACAGCAGGCCATCGTTCGGGGTGCCGTTCTTCGGGTAGTAGATGTTGCGCTGTGCAGAACGCAGGCTGTCCGGAGTCCACAGGACCTGTGCACCGGCCTTGAACTCGTTGGTGCCGCTCTTGGTGATGATGTTGACCACACCACCGGTTGCACGGCCGAATTCGGCGCCGTAGCCGCCGGTGATCGCCTGGTACTGGCTGATGCCATCGAACGGCAGCGAGGTCGAACCCAGGTTGGTCAGCGGGTTGGTAACCGCATAACCGTTGATGTAGTACGCATTCTCCGAAGCTGCCGAACCGCCGAAGGAAGCGACGTTGCCGTAACGCGAGTCAGCTGCGACCACGCCCGGGGTCAGCAGGGCCAGCGCGTTGATGTTGCGAGCGATCGGCATCTTGGCGATCTGCTCGGCAGTGAACACCGAGCGGGTATCCGTGGAGGAGACGTCGATCGGCGACATTGCGCTGGCGCGGACCTCGATACGGTCCATCTCGGTCGCACCAGCCGAGCCGGAGCTGCCGAAGGACACTTCACTACCACCGCCCAGCTGGACCATGACGTCCGGCTTGGAGGCTACGACCTGGCCGTCCTTCTTCATCTCGACCTGGTACTTGCCCACGGGCAGTGCCGAGGCGCTGTATCGGCCGTTGGCGTCGACCTTGATCTCACGGCTGAGGCCGGTTTCGGTGTTGCGAATGCTGATGGTGGAACCGGGCTCCGCGCCGGTACCGAAAATGGAACCGGATGCGTTGGACTGCGCATACGCAGTCGAGGCGATGCACATGCTGAGCGCCACGCAAAGTGATGCACGGCGGATGGATTTAGCCTTGATCATTGCTCTCTCTCTCCTGAAACACATGTCAGAAATTTCGCTTGGTCGCGCCTGAATAGGCCTAGCGGAAAACCAAGGTGAACTGATGTTAACTGAAAAGAACAAAGATCGGACAAATTTTTAATGAATCTGTCAGGAAGAGGGCTTGACTACATATAAATTATTGATAATAAAGAATATTATTTTGAATTAAGGGGGCGTGGGATCGGTGCTGAGGAGCGTTGTTCATGCCCAAAAAGGCCAATTCATCGTAAGACGGAGCAGGTTTTTCTTGTTTTTTGAATAGGACTTTGGACCGATGATCACATCTCAGTCATGTAGTGGTCACTAGCGAGATGTACGGCGTTGTCGCTGCTGCCGGCCGAAGACCTACAGAGTGCTGGGCTGGGCTGGGTGAACGTGCGAGCGTTGCTCATAAGGCCGCTTGCGTTAGGCATGCCCGCTTACCCGCAAGCCCATGACCTGCAGGGGCAAGCGTGGCCGTGGGAGGGCAGCCGGAATAAGGGGGCAGCTCAATGGCCGGAGCAGGGTCGAGGCTGCGTTTGACGGTGGAGCGGGCCTGTAGCCAGGGCCGCACTGCGTAACGCCATTCGCGGACAGCTGGGTTCAACCCGCCAGCCGCACCCGCTCCGCATCCAGATCATCCAGCGGGCGTACTTCGATACTGCCGTAGGCCGACCAGGGGAACTGGCGGGCGATGGCCATGGCGTCGTCGGCGTTGGCCGCCTCGATCAGGTTGAAGCCGGCCAGCAGTTCGCGCGTTTCGGCAAAGGGGCCGTCGGTGATGCGTGTCTGCTGCTTGCGGGTGCGCAGCGTGCGCGCGGTTTCCACCGGTTGCAGGCGCTGTGACATCAGCAGCGTGCCCTGCGCCTGCAGTGCATCGGCGTGCTGCAGGCAGCCGTGCATGAGTGAATCGTATTCGTCCGTCGGCAGCGCCTGTACCAGCGTGGGGTCGATGTAGATCAGCAGCAGGAATTTCATCGCACGGTGCCATCCGGTGGGGGCGTCATCATCCCCCATCCGGCGTGCTGCGTTGCCGCATGAATGGATTCAGAATTTTCACCGCCATCTATGTCGAGGACGCGCACAGTCGTTCGTCGTACCTGTTGAGAGCCGGCAAAGGGCCGGCGATGGAGACGAAGCGATGAAAGTCATGGTCATGGTCAAGGCCACTCCGGAAAGCGAGGCGGGCGTGATGCCTACCGAAGCCGAGATCGCGGCGATGGGTGCCTTCAACGAACAACTGGTCAACGCCGGCGTCATGCTCGCCGGCGAGGGCCTGCAGCCCAGCGCCAAGGGGGCGCGTGTGCGCTTCGATACAGCCGGGAGCAGCGTCATCGACGGTCCCTTTGCCGAAACGCGCGAACTGCTGGCCGGCTTCTGGCTGTGGCAGGTGCGCTCGATGGATGAGGCCATCGAATGGCTCAAGCGCGCGCCGTTCAAAGCTGACGGCAGCCACCCGGTGGAGGTGGAGATCCGCCCCTTCATGCAGGACGAGGATTTCGGCGACGCCTTCACCCCCGAACTGCGTGCGCAGGAGCAGCGCCTGCGCGAGCGCATCAGCGGCAACGAATGACCCAGGTCATCACATACCAACCCCAGCAAGGAGCATCACGATGAAACTGATTCCGTTCCTGAGTTTTGCCGGCAACACGCACGAGGCCATGGCCTTCTACGCCAAGGTACTGGGTGGCAAGGTGGTCTCTGAAATGAAGTTCAGCGACATGCCGCCCAGCCCGGACATGGAGATGGAAGGCTGCGGTGGCTTCACGCCCGAGCCGCATCATGTGGCGCACTGCCAGATGGAAGCGGGCGATGCCGTGCTGATGGCCGCCGACGGCCCACCGATGGAGGGTGGCGGCACCACCACGCTCAACATCGACGTGGAGACGGTGGAGGACGCCGAGCGCATCTTCGCCGCGCTGGCGGAAGGTGGGCAGGTGCAGATGCCGCTGGCCGAGACCTTCTGGGCCAAACGCTGGGGCATGCTGCTCGACCGCTACGGCAAGCCGTGGATGGTCAACTGCATGAAGCCGATGTGAGGTGATGCCATGCATCAACCGATGATCTTCGTGAACCTGCCGGTACGCGACCTGGATGCCTCCCGGGCGTTCTTCGCCGCGCTGGGCTTCACGTTCAACCCGCAGTTCAGCAATGAGCAGGGCGCGTGCATGGTGGTCAGCGACAGCATCTTCGTGATGTTGCTGGTGGAGCCGTTCTTCCAGACGTTCACCACCACGCCGATCAGCGATGCACGCGCGCAGACCGAGGTGATCACCTGCCTGTCGGCCGGGAGCCGGCAGGCGGTGGACGCGCAGGTGGACAAGGCCATCGCCGCCGGTGGCAGCGAGCCGATGCCTGCGCGTGATCTCGGCTTCATGTACCAGCGTGGCTTCCAGGATCTGGATGGCCACCTGTGGGAAATCGCCTGGATGGAAGGCGTTCCGGACTGAGCGCGCTTCTCCCCAACCCCATGAGAAGAGGAGTAGAACCATGAGCTATGTCGATGCCTATGTGCTGCCCGTCCCACGCGAGCAGCTGGACGCCTACCGCCGCCTTGCACGCAAGGCGGCCAAGGTGTGGAAGGAACACGGTGCGCTGGCCTATGTTGAAGCGCTGGAGGACGACGTCCAGCCGGGCAAGCGCACCTCGTTTCCGCAGTCGGTGAAGCTGAAGGCGGACGAGGTGGTGGTGTTCGGCTACGTGCTGTTCAAATCACGCGCCCACCGTGACCGGGTCAACGCCAAGGTCATGGCCGATCCGCGCCTTGCGGGCATGGACGCCAAGAGCATGCCATTCGACGGCAAGCGCATGTTCTGGGGAGGCTTCAAGCCGTTCCTGTCGGTATGAGGCCGGCGCTTGCCCGAAGGGGCAGGGCGATGCTCTGATCAACCGATGGAACGTGCCGGACTCACGCAGGACCAACTGCAGCGCAGGCTGGACACGCTGTGGCGGATGGAATCGCCACGGCTGGTCGCGCGGCTTGCGCGCATGCTGGGTGACCTGGACAGCGCCGAGGAGCTGGCCCAGGACGCACTGGTGGCCGCGCTGGAGCACTGGCCAAGCGAGGGCATGCCCGACAATCCAGCCGCCTGGTTGATGGCCACCGCGCAGCGGCGTGGCATCGACCGCCTGCGGCAACGGCGCTTGCATGCGCAGCGGCATGCGGTGCTTTGGGACGAGCAGCAGGATCAAGGCATGAGTGCCGAACCGCTGGAGAACATCGACGATATCGGTGACGACCTGCTGCGGCTGGTGTTCGTCGCCTGCCACCCCCTGCTGCCGGCTGATGCGCGGGTGGCGCTGACCCTGCGCCTGCTCTGCGGGCTGAGTACCGCCGATATCGCCCGCGCGTTTCTGGTGCCCGAGGCCACCATCGCCCAGCGCATCGTGCGTGCCAAGCGCCTGCTCGCGGACCGGCAGGTGCCGTTCGAGGTGCCGCGCCGGCATGAGCTGGGCGCACGGTTGCAGTCGGTGCTGGACGTGGTGTACCTGCTGTTCAACGAGGGCTACGCGGCCAGCAGTGGGGAAGACTGGGCGCGGCCGCTGCTGTGCGAGGAAGCACTGCGCCTGTGCCGCGTGCTCAACGGCCTGCTGCCATCGCAGGTGCCGGTGCTCGGCCTGCTGGCGTTGATGGAGCTGCAGGCCTCGCGGTTGCGCGCCCGCGTAGGTGCCGATGGCGAACCCGTGCTGCTGCCGGCGCAGGACCGCCGCCGCTGGGACTGGCTGCAGATCGAACGGGGCCTGCAGGCACTGGAACGCGCGCAGGCACTGGGCGGCGACGCTGACCCCTATGTGCTGCAGGCCGGCATCGCCGCCTGCCATGCCCGTGCGCGTCGCGCCGAACAGACCGATTGGGCGCGCATCGCCCGGCTGTACGCGCGGCTGGGCGAAGTGATGCCGTCGCCGGTCGTCGAGCTGAACAGGGTGGTGGCGGTGTCGCAGGCCGAGGGCGCGCAGGTGGCATGGCCGCTGCTGCTGGCCCTGCAGCAGACCGGTACGCTGCAGGGATATGCGCCGCTGGCGGTGGTGCGCGGCGAGCTGCTGGCCCAGCTGGGGCGGCGTGATGAGGCCCGCGCCGCTTTCAGTGAGGCCGCCGCCCTCACCAGCAATGCCCGCGAGCGGCAAATCCTGAGCGCACGCGCGGCAAATGGGTAAAAGGGCACTGCCGCCCGGTCAGCCGCGCTGGCTACACTCCGGGGGTTGTTTGACCACTGGAGGTACAGCATGAAACGAGTAGTGATCAGCCTGTTGGCGATGTCGGTATCCACCGCCCTCATGGCCGCGCCGCCGAAGTTCGATGGCGCGCGCATTTCCGCGGACGTGAAGGAGCTTTCCTCCGACGCCTACGAAGGCCGCTCGCCAGCGACCGCGGGTGAGGAAAAGACCATCGCCTATCTGAGCAAGCAGTTCGCCGATGCCGGCCTGCAGCCGGGTGGCGACCTGAAGGACGGCAAGCGCCTGTGGACCCAGGCTGTGCCGCTGCTCAAGGGCGATATCGTGGGCAAGCCGGAGCTGTCGCTGAGCAGCAACGGCAAGGCGCAGGCGCTGACCCAGGGCCAGGAGGTCGCCGTGCGTGCGGCCATGAACGGTGACAGCCAGGTGGCCATCGACAACGCGCCGCTGGTGTTCGTCGGCTACGGCGTTAAGGCGCCGGAGCGCAACTGGGACGACTTCAAGGGCGTGGACCTGAAGGGCAAGATCGCCGTGGTGCTGATCAACGACCCGGACTTCGAGACCGGCAAGGGTGATTTCGACGGCAAGGGCATGACCTACTACGGCCGCTGGACCTACAAGTACGAGGAAGGCGCCAGGCAGGGCGCGGCCGGCGTGCTGATCGTCCACGAAACCGCCCCGGCCTCCTACGGCTGGGCGACGGTGGCTGGCTCCAACACCAATACCATGTTCGACGTGGTGCGCGACAAACCGGCCGAGGCGCATCCCGCGCTGGAAGGCTGGATCCAGCGCGATCTGGCGGTGGAGCTGTTCAAGCGCGCCGGGCTGGATTTCGAGGCGCTGAAGCAGCAGGCGCAGTCGCGTGACTTCCAGCCGGTGGAGCTGAAGGGCGAGACCTTCTCGGCCAATTACGCGGTGAAGAACGAGGTGATCACCTCGCACAACGTGGCCGCGCGCCTTGAAGGCAGCACGCACCCGGACGAGACCGTCGTCTACAGCGCGCACTGGGACCACATCGGCGTGGGCGAGCCGGACGCACGCGGCGACCGCATCTTCAACGGTGCGATGGACAATGCCAGCGGCACCGCCGCGCTGATCGAGCTGGCCCGTGGCTTCGCCAAGCAGCCGCAGCCGCAGCGCTCGGTGCTGTTCCTGGCGGTGACCGCCGAGGAAAAGGGCCTGCTTGGTTCGGAGTACTACGCCAGCAACCCGCTGTACCCGCTGAGCAAGACCGTCGCGCTGATCAACATGGACGGCATGGCGCCGTACAGCCCATCGCGTGACTTCGGAATCTACGGTTCGGCACGGATGGATCTGCTGGACCAGCTGAAGGACGTCGCCAAGGGCTGGGACATCCGTTACACGCCAGATCCCAAGCCGGAAGCGGGCCTGTTCTTCCGCTCCGACCACTTCCCCTTCGCCAAGCGCGGCGTGCCGGCGCTGTCGTACTCGGCAGGCCAGGATTGGATCGACGGTGGTGTGGAAGCGGGCAAGAAAGCCTCCGACGACTACACCGCCAAGCGTTACCACCAGCAGGCGGACGAATGGCAGGCCGACTGGACCTTCGCCGGCGCAGTGCGTGACCTGGAAGTGGTCTACACCCTGGGTGAGAAGCTGGCCAACTCGCGTGACTGGCCGAACTGGGCACCGGAAGAAGCCTTCCGCGCCACCCGCGACGCCACCGCCGCGGACCGCAAGTAAGCGCGCGCTGATGTAAGCCCCTCCCGATGCAAGCCCCTCTCCCGCTCGCGGGAGAGGGGTTGGGGTGAGGGCCGCTTCTGGCCGCTGGCTGTTGGCATGGCAAACGCCCCTCTTCACTCCTTCGTCCACCTCGCAAGGGACGCGGCCTTCAACGACGCCACCCCCGCAAAACCCGACTCCATCCCCCAAATCCCCGCTTTCGTCGCATCGCGCTTGTACGCTGGCCCGGCACGCCTATCCTCGTCAGCAACCTCCCTTGCCTGCCGGTCCCGCCATGTTCGCCAGCCTCCTTCTCGGCTTCCGCATCCTCCTGGCCTGGGCGCTGACCCTCATCGTCGCCGGCTTCCTGTGGAGTGGCCTGTTCAGCGGCATGGACGAACCGCCCGGCTGGATCTTCGGCCTCGCCGCAATGGTGCTGATGGTGTTCGCACTCAGCGCCGTCATCAGCCACATCAGCCGGGTGCGTCTGGTCGCCGACCGCATGGACGCGGCCACCCTCGGCAACCGCCACCGCCGCCAGGTGGAGCTGCCGCTGGATGCGGCCACAGCCTTCGCACTGCTGGAGCAGGTGATCGGGCAGATGCCGCGCATCGTGCAGTTCGAGCGTTCGGTGGGCACCCTGCAGCTGCGCGCCACCCAGCGCCGTGCCGACCCTTACGGCGAACGCCCGCCATCGCGCTGGAACCCGCTCGCGCGGCTGGCCATCAAGCGCAACCAGATCACCGCGCGGGTCACGCCCGGCACCGGCACCAGCAGCGTCACCCTGCTGTTCGAGCCCGATGCCGGTGCATGGGTGGACCTGCTGCTACTGGATGAAGGCAGCAATTACGAGAATGCCGACGCCGTCACCCACGCGCTGAGCGGCAAGGTCGCCGACCAGCGCCGCGAGGAACGCGAGCAGGCCGCACGCACCGAGGCCGAGAAGGAACTCACCGTCGCCCGCCTCAATCTGCTGCATGCGCAGGTGG
Organism: Stenotrophomonas sp. UBA2124; assembly: GCA_002329155.1. Lineage (GTDB taxonomy): Bacteria > Pseudomonadota > Gammaproteobacteria > Xanthomonadales > Xanthomonadaceae > Stenotrophomonas. The sequence continues at coordinate 29,376 of DCXY01000013.1, forward strand.
AACCGCATTTCCTCTACAACACACTGGCCAACGCACAGGTGCTTACCCGCGCTGATCCCGAGCGTGCGGAGCAGATGCTGGGGCACCTCATCCAGTACCTGCGCAGCTCGCTGCCGGGCATCGACCAGTCGGTGTCCACACTGGGCCAGGAGCTGGAACGCGTGCAGGCCTATCTGGAGATCCTGCGCATCCGGATGGGCGCGCGGCTGACGCTGGAGATCGACGTGCCGCAGGCGCTGCACGGTATGTCGCTGCCGTCCATGTCGCTGCAGACGCTGGTGGAGAACGCCATCAAGCACGGTCTTGAACCGAAGTCCGGTGGCGGCACGGTGTGGATACTGGCGCGCGTGCTCGATGGCCAGGTGACCATCACCGTGGCCGATGACGGGCAGGGCATCACCGGTCACAGCAACGGCACCGGCATCGGTCTGAAGAACCTGCGTGAACGCCTGCGCCTGACCTGCGGCGAGCAGGCATCGCTGGCATTGGTCTCCAATTTCCCGAGTGGCGTGGCGGTGACCATCAGCCTGCCACATGCCACGAGCAACGACGCTGCTGAAATTCTGGCGAACGTGCCGGCGTCGGCCAGCGCACCGGTCGCACCGCCGTCTTCTTCTGCAACGTCGTCTTCCGCAACGCCATCGGCGATTGTCATTCCGCCGCTGCCGGAGGCACCCCATGTTGCTTGACGCGCTCATCGCCGAGGACGAGCCGCTGCTGCGGCAGGCGCTGGTAGCGCAGCTGCGGCAGTTGTGGCCGGAACTGCGGGTGGTGGCCGAATGCGAAGACGGTGCCGCCGCGCTGGAAGCGCTGGAGAGCCTGCAGCCGGACATGGCCTTCCTCGACATCCGCATGCCCGGCGTCACCGGCATCGACGTGGCGCGCGCGCTGCAGAGCGTGAGCCCGCGCACCCAGGTGGTGTTCGTCACCGCGTACGACCAGTACGCCATCGCCGCCTTCGAGCAGGGCGCTGTGGACTACCTGCTCAAGCCGGTGACCGATGAGCGCCTGCTCGCCACACGTCAGCGCGTGCTTGCACGTCATCAGGCAGGCGGGCCGGATCCAGAGCTGCTGGATCGCCTGCTGCAGCAGTTGGCGCAGCAACCAGCCACCACGCAGCCCAAGCCACCACTGGCATGGGTGACGGCCAGCAATGGCCGCGACACGCGGCTGGTGATGCTGGAGGACGTGCTTTATTTCCGTGCCGACAGCAAGTACACCTCGGTGGTCACCGCTGACGAAGAACTGCTGCTGCGCAGCTCGCTGCGCGAACTGGCCGAGGCGCTCGACCCGCACAGCTTCCGCCAGGTACATCGCTCCACCATCGTCAACATGCGCGCGGTGGCCTCGGTCAGCCGCGAAGACACCGGTCGCGGCCTGCTGCGGTTGAAACATCGCAGCGAGACGCTGGTGGTCAGCCAACCCTTCATGAGCCTGTTCCGCGGCATGTAGTCAACGCCGCCCCGTTCCACGGAGAAGCACCATGCATTACCTGACCATGCTGCTTGGCAGCCTGTTGTCGATGCTCGGCTTCAGCGAACCACCGGGCCAGACCTCGGTGACCCGAATCAGCGGTGAGCACGTCCTGCTCAGCCGTACCACCGTGCGCGCAGGCACAGCGCACTTCCAATGCCTTCAGAGTGACAGCGGCAACTGCTTCTACCAGCTTTACCGCGAACACTGTCAGCAGGCAGAGGGCGCACAGCAATGCAGCCGCGTGCCACTGATGGATTTCGTGGTGATGGTGGGACGCACGCGCGAACTGACCGATCTACCCGTCGGCTTTGGCCAGCAGGTCGCTACCCTGAAATGACATCGCCGCGACGTGCGCGGCGATGGGTGGTGCGGTGAATGATGTACCGGTCAGAACGCGGGTTGCAGGCGCAGCCCATCGTCGCCGATGTGGTTCAACCTGCCGACCAGTTCCGAGTGCTGCCGCATGCGGCCCAGCTCACGCATGATGCGGATGTCCTCATGGCGCAGCTCACGGTTGGCGGTGACGGCCTGCTTGTAGTCCAGCACTTCCGGATACTGCTCGGCCATCTCCAGCGCTTCGGCCACCTCGGCCACGCTGTCGGCATCGGAGCTGATGCGCGCGCGGCTGTTGAAGGCCTTCATCCAGCGCTCGAAACCGGCGGTGCGGTCGAACATGTTGGCCATGAACCAGATCACGAACAGGATCGACACCCACGAGCCGAACACGATCACCACGCGGGTGAAGGTGATATGGAAATCATCGCGCCACAGATAGTTGGTGATCAGCCCCAGGATCAGCAGCGACGCTGCCTGCCAGAGCACGATGGACGCCATCAGCCATTGGCACTTGGCCTTGGCCAGCAGGGAAACCTCATCACGAATCTGCTGATCGCTCAGGTTCTTCCAGTGCGCAACTTGTTTTTCAAACGGGCTGTTGTACAGCTCGTTGTCTTCCAGCAACAACCCCAAACCCTTGAACAACGCGATCATGATGAGCTCCTTGCAGTAACTATCTGGAACGAGCGACGGATGCAGCGTGGGACGGTCAGGCACTTCCAGTTCTAGCATTTCTTGCTGGCTTGGCAATGGGGGTAATGCGAAAAGATGATGACGGCACATGGGATGACCGTGGGGTTACGACCGTATTTTTGCGATGCATCATCGCTCTAGGTAGGAAATTTCCAGTGGTTTTTCAGCTTGTGTGCTGCGGCTGCACATGGCGGGCCACGGATTCAGGCAGCAGCATGATGGCCGCAGTTCATCAATGCGGCGGTGCCCATGCATGGGCCGCCTGCGCGGCCGTGGCGGTTACGATACGGCCATGCTGCCCCTGTCCCGACGTGTTTCCAGTGCCGCCACCGCGCAGATCCGGCGCTGGGTGCTGGATGCCTTTCCGCGCAACCAGAACGGTGTGGCCTACGATGCGCCGCTGGGCGATGCCGGCTGGTTCGGCCCCGACAGCGTCACCTGGCGCATTCATTCCGAGTTCCCTGGCATGCTCGCCGGTGGCCTGTGCGCGTTGATGCTGCAGCTGTTGCAGCCGCGCGCCCTGGCGGGCGTGTATGACCATTCCAACTTCCGTGAGGACCTGGTCGGGCGCCTGCGCCGCACCACCAGTTTCGTCGCCGGTACCAGTTATGCACCTGCGGCAGAGGTGGGGCGGCTCATCGCGCGCGTGCGTGGCATCCATTCCAAGGTGGTGGGGCAGCTGCCTGATGGCCGCCGCTATGCCGCCGATGATCCGGAACTGCTCACGTGGGTGCATGTGACCGAAGCCTACGGCTTTCTGGAAGGCTGCCGTCGTTACTGCCGTGATGTGCCGGTGGCGATCGCAGATCGGTATTACGACGAGTACCGCCGTGTGGCCGAAGCACTGGGCGCGCGTGATGTGCCGGCGAGCGAAGCGCAGGTGCAGGCCTACTTCGCCGCGCAGCTCCCACAGCTGCACATGGATGCGCGTTCGCGTGAGGTGCTTGATGTGCTCAGTGGCGTGCGTCTGCCGGTGCCGCTGCCGGGTGTTTCCCGCGACATGTTCCTTGCCGCAGGTGCTGCCCTGCTGCCGCCGTGGGCGGAGCAGCTGATCGGCCGCAGTCGTGGCCAGCAGTTGCAATCGGTGGTGGCCGGGCTGGTACTGCGCAGCGTGGCACCACTGTTCCGCATCGCGCTCAGCGATGGCATTTCCAGTCGTGCCTGCAGAAGAGTGGGGCGTGATGCCGGCATCCTGATGCAGTGGCCGGAGCTGGATGTGCCATTGCCAGCTCCTTCCCTTGCGCCGAAGGCGTAGGGGAGGTCGGGAGCACTTCGCGGAAAGGCACCCCTCCCTGACCCTCCCCTTTTTGCTCCGCAAAAAAGGGAGGGGGTGTTCATGCGCTTGCAGAAAGCAATGGGTGCCGACGTACTACCCCCTCCCTTGCGCCGGAGGCGTAGGGGAGGGCGGGAAAGGGATTGAGCTCTTTGCGAAAGTGCACCCCTCCCTAACCCTCCCCTTTTTGCTCCGCAAAAAAGGGAGGGGATGGTCATGCGCTCGCGGGAAACAATGGGTGCCGATGCACTACTCCCTCCCTTGCGCCGAAGGCGTAGGGGAGGACTGGGGAGGGGTTGAGTTCTTCGCATGGAAGCACCCCTCCCTAACCCTCCCCTTTTTGCTCCGCAAAAAAGGGAGGGAATGATCCTCGCCTTACCAGACCTTCACCCGCTTCTCAGGTGCCAGGTACAGCTTCTGCCCGTCCTTCACCTCGAACGCCGGGTACCAGGCATCGAGGTTGCGCACGGTCAGGGCGCGGAACTGGCCCGGGGCATGCACGTTGGTCAGCAGCGAGTTGCGCAGTGCCTGCTCGCGCGCCTTGCTGCGCCAGGCCTGGGCGAAGCCGAGGAAGAAGCGTTGGTCGGGGGTGAAACCTCCCAGTTCCTGCGCCGGCTTGCCCTGCTGCGACAACAGATAGGCGTCGTGCGCGGTTGCCAGACCGGCCACGTCGGCGATGTTCTCGCCCAGCGTCAGGCGGCCATTGACGTGTACACCCGGGAACGGTTCATAGCTGCCGAACTGCGCAGCCAGCGCGTCACAGGCGGCGTTGAATTTCTTCAGGTCCTCGGCCGTCCACCAGTTGTGCAGCTTGCCGGTTTCATCGAACAGCGCACCGGCATTGTCGAAGCCGTGGCTGATCTCGTGGCCGATCACCGCGCCGATGGCACCGTAGTTCACCGCGTCATCGGCAGCGCCATCAAAGAACGGCGGCTGCAGAATCGCGGCCGGGAACACCAGGCGGTTCTCCAGTGGCACGTTCATCGCGTTGATGGTCTGCGGCAGCATCGCCCATTCGCTGTGATCCACCGGCTGGCCGAGCTTGGCGATGTTGCGCTGGTACTCGAACAGCGATGCACGCTGCGCATTGCCCAGAGCGTCGTCGCGCTTCACCTCCAGCGCGCTGTAATCGCGCCACTTGGACGGGTAGCCCATGTCCACCTTCAAGCCGGCCACCTTGGCCTTGGCGTGGGCCTTGGTTTCCGGGGACATCCACTCCAGCGCATCGATGCGCTTGGCGAAGGCGGTAATGATGTTCTGGGCCATTTCATCGGCGCGGGCCTTGGTGGCCGCATCGAAGTGGCGCTCGACGTAGATCTTGCCCACGGCCTCGCCGATGGCGGTATTGGTGTCGGCCACGGCGCGCTTCCATCGCTCGCTCTGCTGCGGGGTTCCGCTCATCGCGGTGCCGTGGAAGGCGAAGCTGGCGTCGGCGTAGGCCTTGGGCAGGTAGCCGGCGGCTTCATCCAGTGCGTGGAAGGTGAGGTAGTCCTTCCACACGTCCAGCGGCTCGCTGGCCACCAGCTTGGATAGGCCGGCCACGGCCTTGGGCTGCCACACGATGAAGTCCTGCTGGTTGTTCAGGCCGGCGGCATCAAGGAACGCCGCCCAGTCCATGCCCGGTGCCTTGGCAGCCAGATCGGCCTGTTTCCAGGCGTTGGCGCCCTTCTGCACGTCGTTGGTTTCTTCCTGGGTGGCATGCGCGCGGGCGATCTTGGTTTCCAGCGCGACGATGCGCGCCGCCTTCGCAGCGGCGTCGGTGTCACCGGACAGCTCCAGCAGCTTGGCCACATAGCCTTCGTAGGTCTTGCGCAGCTCGGCCATGCGACCGTCCTGCAGGTAGAAGTCACGATCGGGCATGCCCAGGCCACCCTGCACCAGGTACGGCGCATTGCGGTCCGGCTGCAGCAGGTCCACCGACACCCAGACGCCGAACAGGTGCGGGGTGTAGAAATTGGTCGCGTTGAGCAGGTCCACGTCGGCACGCAGGGTGCCGCCCAGCGCCTTGGCCAGCGCCTGCCTGTCGGCGATGCCGGCGATGGCCTGCAGCTGCGGCTGCACCGGCGCGACGCCACGCGCCTCGATGCCGGCCTCGTCCATGAAGGCTGCGTAGTAATCCCCGATCTTGCGGGCTTCGCCATCGCTGGCCTTGCCGGCCTCCTCCATGATGGCGCGGGTATCGGCCAGGGTCTTCTCGGCAATCACATTGAAGCTGCCGTAGGCGGAACGGTCAGCCGGAATCTCGGTGCGCTTGACCCACTCGCCATTGGCGAAATCAAAGAAGTTGTCACCAGCGGCCACGCTACGGTCCATGCCACTGGCATCGAAACCAAAGCTGCCCAGCTGCGGCTTGGCCGGGGTATTGGCGGCGGGGGCGGGCGCAGCGGCCTGGGGCTCTGACGAAGGGTTTGCATTCTTGTCGCAGCCGCTGCTGAGCGAGAGGGCGGCGCCAACGGCAAGCACAAGAAGGGAACGTTGCAGTGGCATGACCAGATCCATATTCATGAAAGCCATCCAGTCTAGACCCTGTGCCAGCACGGCGTCCCATGCCCTGTCACCTCGTTGCAGCGCATCAGGAAATGTGAACCCCTGCATTAATTCGTGAACGGGCCTTCACGTTGGCCCGTCAGTGCTGCATGCTTTCTCAGGCCGGGCCGGGGGATGTAGCTACAGAGGGGGGAGCCTTTGGCCGATGGCATACATGGCTGATAACCCTTAACCCAACACCCTACTGGACCCCTCGCATGCCTGTTCACCGCCTGCCGATGTTGTGGACATCGCCGTGAAGCGGGTAAGCGCACATCCGCTGCGTGTAATCACCATTGCCGGTGCGATGGTGGCGGTCCTGCTCGCGTTGGCGTTGGCGGTGATGCTGTGGAACGACTACAGCACGCGCATGGAGGCCGCGCAGCGGCAGGCCATGGCCCTGGCCAGTGGCAGCGACCGCCTGCTGCGCGCCAAGCTGATAACCGTGGAAAGGGCGCTGCGTGCCACTGCCGCCAATGGCAGCCAGTACCAGCAGCGGGTGCCGGACAAGGCCCTGGAACTGCTGCAGGCCAACATACAGGGCGTACTGGAACGCAACAGCGACCTGGCATCAATCACCGTGGTGGACGACCACGGCCAGCCCCTTTCCGATGGGCGCGGCGATCCCACCCTGCTCAGCTGGGCGATTCCGCGCAACCGGCTGCTCAGCAGCGACTATTACATCGGCGCGCTGGAGCAGCTGCCCGGCGAGCCCTGGGTAGTGCGCACCGCCATGCGGCTGCAGCCAGGCAAGTGGTTGCTGGTACGGCTGCGGCTGGGCATGTTCGAGCAGGTGGTCACCGGGCTGGACGTTGGCCTTGATGGCGCCGCCTCCATCGGCAACCGCTACAGCCAACTGCTGGCGCACAGCCGCGACCCGAGCCTGGTGGGCAGAAAGCTGCCCACGCCGCTGGTGATGCTGGAACCCTCGGACGAGGCCATGCCGCGCGGTCTGGTGACCAGCCCTGCCGACGGCCATCAGCGCGTTGCCGCTGTCAGCGTGCCGCGCGACTACCCGCTGAGCCTGTATGCCGCGCTTTCCTACCGTGAGGTGATGGCGCGCTGGTATGTGTTCCTCTACGCGGCCGTCGGTATCTATCTGGTTTACCTGTTGGGCTTTGCCGTGCTGCTGTACCGGCTGCGCCGCAGTGCCGCCCATGAAAAGCAGTTGAGTGAAGATCTGCAGGCCGGGGTGGCCGAACTGGCGCTTGCGCATGAAGTGGGCAAGGTGGGCACCTGGTCCATCCGTGAAGGCGCCAGGATCCTGCAATGGTCGGCACTCACCCGGCAGATGCTGGAACTGCCGGGCGATTCGGCGCCACTGGAGGCGCTGTTCACCCGCGTCCACGAGGACGACCAGTCACGCCTGCGGCAACAGGTGAGCCGCGCCCTGGATGGCAAGGGCGCGGTGAATGCCATGTTCCGGCTGCGACTGCCCGATGGCTCGTTCCGCTGGCTTTCTGCCCGTGGGGACCTTGTCCGCGGTGAGCGCGGCCCACCACACCTGGCAGGTGCGGTGGTGGACATCAGCGAGCGCGTGCACGTGGAGGCGCGCGCGCAGGAGGCCGAGCGCCAGTTCCGGTTGGTGTTCGACCGCAACCCGGCACCGTTCTGGCTGTTCGACATGGTCACCCTGCGCTTCCTGGAGGTGAACCAGGCCGCAGTCGAGCAGTACGGCTACAGCCGGCAGGAGTTCCTGGCCATGTCCGTGCTGGATGTGCGGCCTCCCGAGGATTGGGACGACATACGCGAGAACATCCGCCGCCTGGGCAAGGGGCTGGGTGTGCCGCCGATGGCACGCGCGCACCTGCGCAAGGACGGCAGCAGCTTCATGGTGGTGGCGCATGCGGCGCAGCTGGAGTTCGGCGGGCGCAGCGCCTGCCTCGTGCTGGCCGAGGATGTCAGCCAGCGCCTGCGCTACGAGAGTGAACTGGCCTATCGCGCCAGCCACCACGCCGGCACCGGCCTGCTGACCGTGCGCGCACTGGCCGAGCGGCTTGATGATGGCCCGGGCGACTACACCATCGCCCATGTGCAGCTGCGTGGGCTGCAGATGATCACCGACACGCTGGGCCATGAGGCCGGTGAGGAGGTGCTGCGCGCGGTGGCGGTGCGGCTGGGTGGGTTGGCCGCGCGCCATGGCTTGCTGGCGCACCAGCCTGCCGAGGATTTCGTGCTGGCCATCGTCGGCCAGGGCGATCCCTCGCTGGCCTTGGCTGCCCTGCAGGCAGCCGTGGCCGAGCCCATCCGTGGCCGCGACACCTTCCACCAGTTGGAGGCGCGCATCGGTGTGGCAAGCAGCCCTAGCGATGGGGAACTGGCCGAACAGGTGCTTGGCCGTGCCGCGCAGGCCGCCCATGCCGCGCGTGAGGATGGCATCCCGCTGGCCCGCTTCAGCCCGGTCATGGCCACCCGTTACACCGAGCGGCTGCAGCTGGCCGGGCGCATCCATGTGGCCATCGACGGCGACGAATTCCAGCTGCACTTCCAGCCCATACGCCATGCCGCCGATGGCAGCCCGGCAGGGCTGGAGGCACTGCTGCGCTGGCCGCAGGCCGACGGCAGCTTCATTCCACCGAGTGAGTTCATCAAGCTGTGCGAGGACACCGGCCTGATCATCGCACTGGGCCGCTGGGTGCTGCGCGCCGCAGCGCGCGCGCAGCGTGAGCTGGCCGATGCCGGCTGGGCATCGCTGCCCATCGCGGTGAATGTATCGGCGGTTCAGTTCTTCACCACCGACCTGGCCAGCGAGTTCTCGCGCGTGGTCGAGGAGTTCGGCCTGTGCCGCGGTGCCCTGCAGCTGGAACTGACCGAAAGCAGCCTGATGCGCAACCCGGCGCAGGCCCTGCAGACCATGCAGCGTCTGCACGAGAAGGGCATCCATATTTCGCTGGATGATTTCGGTACCGGCTTCTCGTCCATGTCCTACCTGCAGCATCTGCCGCTGGACTCGTTGAAGATCGACCGCAGCTTCGTGACCGACGTGGAACTCAACCCGCGCAACGCAGCCATCTGCCGCGCGCTGCTGTCTTTGGGCCACAGCATGGGCCTGACGGTGATCGCCGAGGGCGTGGAAACCGAAGGCCAGTACCGCTGGCTGGCAGCGCATGGCTGCGACCAGATACAGGGCTACCTGCTGGGCCGCCCCATGCCGCTGGCCAATGTGCTGGAACTGCTTGGTGAGGGGCCGGGTACCGACCGGGGCAGCATGGTTCCTTAAGGTGCTGCCGAAGTGCTGTCCATCGTGCTGTGTAGCAGGGGCCTTGGGTATGTGTTGTGGTCAGAAATTTCGCCGCAACATCAGGTTGACCTCACTCTGCGCGAACCCGAATGCCCAATAGGGATCGGCCTGGTTGATGCTGTGCCTCAGGCGTAGTTCTGGAAGCATGCCGGCCACTTTCCACGACGACACGCCAAAGGTGGCCATATACACCTGCTGGCGGTCACGGCGACGCGCACCGAGGAAAGCATCATGGGCATCGGCACGGCTGAGCCGGAACAGGCCCTGTGCATTCACATATATTCCGGTATCGCCGGGAAAGGTATGGAACACCCCTGTGCGGATGGTCGCCTCGCGGGTGCTTGCCTGCGCGAGCGTGTATTTTCTGCGCCCCAGGTCCAGGCCACCATAGAGGTAGGTACCGGCGCTGGGGGCATAGTTGGCGGACACGCCCCATTGGTACTGTGTGTAATCGCCTGACCGGGACCGGCCCCAGCCAGTGTGTTGGTGGTGTTTGGCGTCCAGCTGGCTGCCAATCTGCCAGCTGGTGCCGATTGCGCGGCGCCATTCCAGCTGCAGCCCAGGAGCACGGTATTCGCCGCGTCCGCCACGTATCAGGTATTCCAGATAGGAGCTGACGTTAAAGCTGTTCTGCGCATCCAGATACTGGTACCCGGCATGGACGGTGGCAGCATGGCTGGCGGGGTTCGACAATGCGCCCGGCGTATTCACTCGTTCGTGGAATTGGCTGCCGTAGCCTATCGCACGGAACTGGAGGTTATGGTGGCCGCCCAGCGGTACGCGGCGTTGCAGGGCCAGGTCATAGTTGAGCAGGTTCGAGGGTCTGGCCGTGGGCATGCGGCGCTCGAACACGCAGTGGTCACTGATCCTGAGCAAACAGGTGTAGTCGCCGTTTGCCTGATTGATGTTGCTGTTGCGGCCTACACCCAGCGCCATGCTGCCGTGCCAGGCACTGCGTTGATCAAACGCATACATATACTGATCCAGCATGCCCCGTGTATGGGGTGGCAACTCACCTGCCAACAACTGATTGATGCTGGCCCGCGCATCGCGGTCCTGGTTGTTCTCGAACTGCAGCCTTGCCATCTCGAGGGTGATACGCAGGTCGCCTGGTTCGTGCTCATGTGCGACCAGCATGCGCCGCAGTGCACCGTGCAGATCACCGGCCTGTCGCGCCAGCAGTGCCTCGGCCATGGCGGGCAGTGCCGGGCGATGGTCGGGCAATACACGGTAGCGGGTGATGAACTCCACCAGCCGCTCCCATTGAGCACTGTTCACGGCAATGTAGATGGCCGCTTCAAGCTCATTCTTGTCATCACCAACCGAATATAGCTGGCCCTCATGGCGGATCTGCCCGGGTGGTGCAGCCGGCTCGGCTGGCAGCTGCCCCCGGTGGTCGATCACCTGGCGCAGGCGCTCGAGAAGGAAGCGGCTGTCATCGTCCATGGCCTGCGCATCGGGTAGGGCGCCTGGCAGCAGGCAAAGCACGGCGAGCACCATGAACCGGCAGAGCATCGCGATGCCCGAGGATTGAGCAGGTGGACTTGAGGGCAGCACGGTGCGTGATCTCTACAATGGTGCATGTGATCAGCGCGGATTCCTGGCTGCCATGTTGCGCGCCGCGCTACAAGGGGCGGAAAGCCAACGTCCTGCCTGGCGTGGAATCCCCGCTGATCGAGGGTGTTGCTATACCGACGGATTAGTTGGAACGGCTGCCGCCAAAGGCGACGTGGTCGGCTGCGGCCGGCCCGGTATAGATGCCGGCCAATGCTGCTGCGTTGTTGTAAAAGCGGCCATTGATCGAGTGGCTGTCGTTTCTGAACGTGCCGTCGGCGCTGATGCCGGTCCCAGCAAAGTTGATGCTATCGCCACCGCGCACGATGGAGCCTGCGAGGCTGCCACTGCCACCCCCATAGTTTGCAACCAGGGTGCCGGCATACAGATTGGGGGCATGCGGAAGGTTGCCAGCTACGCCGGTCTGGCGGATGCCGACCACACGGTATTGCGCATTGGCCAGTGCCGGCATGCTGGTCACCGCATTGTCACCGGCGTACCAGACGGTACGCCTGCCGCTTTGCATGTTGAGGTCGGTGCTGTCGCCGCGTGAGGGTGAGCTGACCTGCGGCGACCATTCGCCGAAGTAAACGCCGTTGCCTGCCGCATATGCAGCGCCGTTGGCTGCCTTTACCTGGCCAACAACCAACCCACCCAGCTTGGGTGCGCTTGCGAACGGTGGCGTGAGAGTCTGCCGCAGGCTGTAGATATTGGCCGCTGCGTTCTGGTTGTTGTACCAGACCTGGGCAATACGGATCGGCAGGATTGGGGTGGTCGCATAGAAGCTGCCGGGCTGGTTGGCCCTGGCACTCCAGCTTATCTGTTTGATGGGGCCATCGAGGATGCTGATGCTGGAAGAAGTGCTTCCATCAGAATTGACGAAGCGAAGACCTGCATAGCCTTGGGGCTCGCCAGGCGGGAATTCGGAAGGTGCAACCATTACTTGTCCGGAGGAGGCTCCGCCTTGGAGGTTGGGCGCCTGTGCGAATGCCGGTGCGACTAATAGAGCCGACAGACCGGCGAGGGTGACTGGGACTAGTACCTTTCTCATGGTGTTCTCCAGATGGACCGAGGGTGGCTGGCTTTTCAAAAAAAACCAGAAAAAATGCGGGTCACAGCTTGAAAGCGATATCGAGCATCACGGTGCGGCCGGGCCCGGGTGTGGCTACCTTCCCCAGTGGGTCCATGTAGTAGCGGTCGGTGAGGTTGTCCACCGACAGTCGCGCGCTGGCATGAGGGTTGAAGTGGTATTCGGCGTACAGGTCAATCAGGCGCACGGGCTCCCAGCTATATGGAGTGGCGCTGCCCTGGAGCAGTACGGTACCCAAGCGGTAGCTATAGCCTTTCGCACGCCAATCAGCGTCGTTGGCCAGCAGTCGGTCAAGCTGGCGGTTCTCGGTGCTGCTGTGGTAGCGCAGCCGCGTGCCGAGCTCCAGCCGCCCATCGAGCATGCGTGTTCCCAGATCCAGATTGAGCGAGGTTCTGGGCTGCAGGGAGAACCAGGACAGCGACCCCGGGAAACCGCCGGTAAGGCATTCGGGCAGCCGGCCATAGAATGGGTCCAGCATCACCGCGTAGTCCTTGTCGCACATCTTCTGTTCCAGGCGCCGGCTGATGCCCAGGCTGCCATGCAGGTGACCGGTGTCGAAGCGGCTCTGCAGTTCCAGGCCACTCATGACCTTCCTGTCGAACTGTATGGTGGCCATGTCCATGGTGCGGTCGAAGAAGTTGCTTATGCTGTTGTGGTAGTAGCTCAGCTTGAGGTCGGCCCTTTGCAACCACGGCAGTAGTCCACCGAGGTCATGGGCATAGCCGACCTCCCAGGCGAGGTTGCGCTCTGGCCGGCGCAGGTCGAAGTCGAAAGAGCCCGCCCGGCCCCGGCGATTCACCGATTCCAGCAGACTGGGAAAGCGTGCTGCGCTGCCCAGGCGCACATAGGCGCGTGCGCGGTCGAACAGGCGATACGAGACCGCCAGCTGCGATGACCAGGCCCCCAGCCGCTGTTCTTCCGGTCGCCGCCAGATATCTTCGTTCTTTACCGAGACGAGCTGGTATATATCCGGTACCAGCGGTCTGTAACGCGGGTAGAGCCCTCGCTTTCCGTGCGGATCAAGCACCATCTCGAGCGCATCAATCTCGCCGGTATGGAAGGGGTTCTCATCACGATTGGCCTTGCGGCCATGCAATGGCACTTTGATGCCACTGGCTTTTCGGTTGTCGTCGGTTCCGGGGCGCAAATAGTAATAGAGGCCGTTTACAGGATCGGGGCTGATGGTGCAGCCGAAACCACAATCGACGGACTTCCGGAAGTCCGTGATGACCTGCTGATAATCTTCTGCCTGTTCGCTCGTGAGGTTGTACAGCGGAGGCTTCATGTACCACTCGCCGGTATCTGGATCCTTGGTCCATTCGGGCTTTGAATTGGCAAGGTGGTGAAACGCCTCGGCGGCTTCGTCACTGATGATCTCGCTCCACTCCAGGCGCTGGGACACATTGCGCCGATCGTCACGCCAGCCCCAGTGCTGCGCCGCGCGTCGGTGTTCGGTTTCCTCGTCGAAACTGGAGTAGCGGCCATAGCGGATGCCGGCGGCGACCTGCAGGCGGTCGCTGGCCTTCCAGTCAAGATTCAGGCGGGTTCCGCACTCCTGCCGCCGTCCCGATGCCGGGCCGAAGAACAGGGTGGTGAGGCCCCCAGCCATGGAGGCGACCTCCACCGGCACGTGGTCATGCTGGCCCTCACGCTGCCAATCGACGGTGGCGGTCAGCAACAGGCGCTCGCCAAGACGGAAGCGGTTGCTCAGATCAAAGCCGTTGCGCGTAGCGCGGGTGTCGTGGCGGGTACCGATGAAGATGTTGTATCTGCCATCTATATTGGGCAGTCGTTCCGGTGGCGTGGTAGCCGGTGGAATCACTCCATATTCGATCATCAAGGCGCAGACTTCGTCGCCGGCATAGACCCGCGAGTGGCATTCCACCCAGCGGTCCCAATCCAGGTCCTTGCCTTTGGTCAGGTAGGTGGTATCGCCGGTCTGGTAGCGGGTACTGCGGGTGAGTGTGCGCCATGCACTCATTTCAAGATCCAGCCATGCAGAGCCGGCGGGCTTGGCCTCGTAACCGATGCGGTAGACGTCCTGATCGATCACTGTGGCCGGGAACGGATAGCCGAACGCGCCACGGGCGAAGTTGAGCAGCTTGTCTTCGTTGAGCATGCCAAACAGCGCTTCCAGCGAGGCGGCAGGAAGCTCGCCGAAATCGAGCTGGTTGTGGGTATAGCCGAAGCTCAGCTTCTGCTGCCCCGGCAGGTACCAGTTGTTCTTGAGCAGCAGGCTCTCGGCATTGCTATGGGTGAAGGGTACTTCGTAGCGTGGTGCGAACAGGCGGGCGATGTCTGGATACAGGTTGCGGGCGCTGCTGCGTATGCCCATGCCTTCTTCCGAGCCGTTGTACAGGTAGTCCCCGGCGCCGTGCTTGCCGGCGAAGTAGTTGCCGCGCTGGCTGTCACTATAGGCCGCCATCACATCGAACATGGTGTTGCGGTAGCCGGTGGCCAGGAACAGCCTGTGGTCGTGCAGGTTGTAGCGAGACACATCGCCGCGATCACGTGTCGGGATCATGGGTTTGGTGAACGCCACCCCGGTCTGATTGAAGGGCACTGCGGTTATAGCGCCAGGTACATCGCGGTAGTCCTTGCCAACGATGGAGGCAGGGCCAAATGTACTCTTGACCGAGTTGCTGCCGGCCCCAGTCTTGAGCTCGATGCCCCAGTTGCCGCCCGGGGAGATGAGGTCTTCGGCCTCGATGGTGCGAATGGCCACCGAGCCACCAATGCCGCTCTTGATGCCACGGCTCATCGAAGGCCCTTTCTCGATCTCGATGCTGCGGAACAGGTTTGGGTCCAGATAATTGCGGTTGTTGACACCGCGCATGGCCATCCATACATCCAGTGATTGCACGGTGCCATCTACCGTGACTGGAATGCGACCGTTGCCGGAAAGGCCGCGGATGTTGGGAAACAATGCCGAACCATTGCGGTTGTCGGTGTTGTAGACACCGTTCATGCCGGCGAATACATCACCCGTGGATACGCCTCGGTAGCGATCCAGTGTCTGCCGGTCGACATGAAGGTGGGAGATGTTCTTGTCGTACACATCATCCTGCGCTTTCTGGTCGCGGCTGCGCTGTTCCCTGACTTCCAGTGTGTCCAGTTCCACTGCAGGCTGGCGGTGCTGGCGTGCGGATTCACGCGCCGGGTCCTGGGCGGTTGCGGCATCGGCCATGCTCAGACAGGCCAGGCCGATGGCCAGGGGCAGGCCACGCAATGTGGGTGGACAACGGTGTTTCATCGACATTCCTCGTCTTGGCGTGAGAACGACAGGCAGAACCCAGCTCTGCTGGCATGCGGCAGGGAAGGCCACGCGTCCGTTGCGCGGCCCTGGGCATCGTGGGTTGGGTGGGTGCGTCTGGCCGGGTGGCGCGCGGAGGCGGGCTGCTGGCGAATGGGGCGCATTCTCAGCTTGGTGGCGCACATGCTCCGCTGACATATGTCAGTCGGCGGATTTCCGCCCATGCGCGCTTGCTACGCGCACTTGTGCAATGCGCGTGCTGGCGCTTTGGACAGAGCTCAACGCAGGTTGCAGCAACCCTGCATGGCGGCACCCTGCAAGCGTCGGCCCGCGTGAGGGGGCGGCAGGCCGACCAGTGCGCATAGTGCCTCGATATCCACCAGCACCAGCGTGCGGCCCTTGCCGCTGACCAGGCCGGCCTGCCGGTATTTCTGCAGCAATCTGGACAGTGTTTCTGGCGTCATTGCCAATTGCCCGGCAAGCACATTGATGCTGACCGGTATGTCGATCCAGTGGGATTGGCTGTGGTGTCGCAGGTCCAGCAGGTAGCTGACCAGGCGCTGGCCGGCATTGTTCAGGCTGAGCTGTTCGACACGGTCTATCACTTCGTATAGCCGCCGCGACATGGCGGTGAGCATGGCCCGCATCAGCGTGGGCGTGTGCTCGCACAGCTCAAGCAATGCGCCGCGCGGGAATGCGTGCAGCAGACAGTCGCGCGCCACGCGCGCGGCAACCGGGTAACGCGCCGGCTCCAGGAACATGGCCGCCTCAGCCAACAGCTCCCCGGGCCCGAGCTGCTGGAACACCTTGTTCTCACCCTGTACGGTGGGACGGAAAAGCTGCACTTCACCTTCGGCAATGGCGTAGAAGAAGTCGGCGTTCTGCCCTTCGTGGAACAGCTCGCGGCCCGCAGGCCAACGGCGCTCACGCGCCTGCGCAGTCAGGCCGGCCAATGCATGTGGCGATACGCAGGCAAACACCGGTGAGGCATGCAGACAGGCCAGCGCCGGTGAGGAGGGGGGCGGGGGCGCAGTGATAATTGTCATTGGGCGGGTAGGCCGGCGCAGGCAGCATTAATGATAATCAATATCAACACGTGATGCTGCGGAGATGACAACGTGATGTACGGGCTGCTCGTTACCTTTCACCTGCTGTGCGCGGTGGTGTTCATTGGCATCGTGTTCTTCGAGGTGCTGTTCCTCGAAAAGATCCGCCCGTATCTGCCTGCCCAGTACATGAGCCTGCTGGAAGAGGGCATCCACCGGCGTGGCCGCAAGCTCATGCCGTGGTTCGTGGGTGGGTTGTTCCTGTCCGGGGCAACGATGGCGCTGGCATTCCACCGGACGGCATTGACTGCGCCGTTTGCTTCGTCCTTCGGCACACTGTTGTCATTGAAGATACTGCTGGCGGTGAGCGTGCTGGTGCACTTCATCCTGGCGATGCGCTACGCGGTATGCGGCACCATGACCTCGCGCCGGTTCCGCTACACGCACCTGAGCGTGTTCTTCCACATGCTGCTGATCGTGCTGCTGGCCAAAGGCATGTACTACATCCAATGGTGAGTGCTCTGGCTTGCAATTGGCGGCCGCAACTCAGCCCGCGTCGCCATCACCGCCCAGCTGTTCCACCAGGTAGTCGATGAAGCTGCGCACCTTCGGGGCAAGGTGGCTGCGGCTGGCATAGACGGCGTGGATGCCGATGGGGGGTACTTCCCAGTCCGGCAGCACCGGTACCAGCCGGCCATCGTCCAGTGCCTGGCTGATGATGAAATCCGGCTGGGCGATGATGCCCATGCCGGCGATGGCCGCTTCGCGCAGCACTTCGCCATTGTTGGCACGCATGTGCGGGTTGAGCGGGACGTTGACCTCGCCCTGCGGGCCACGCAGCGGCCAGCTGTCGCCGCCGTACTCGTAAGCAAGGCATTCGTGGCCGGCCAGATCCTGCGGTGTGGCCGGCGTGCCGCGGCGGGCCAGGTAGGACGGCGCGGCGCACAGGCTGATGCGCGCCTGCGCCAGCCGCCGTGCGATCAGCGAGGGCGATGGCTGGCGGGTGATGCGGATGGCCAGGTCGAAACCTTCCTCCACCATGTCCACCACGCGGTCGGCCAGTGACAGGTCCAGCTCCACCTGCGGGTAGCGTGCGCAGTAACCGGGCAGCAGCGGTGCCAGCCGGGTGATGCCGTAGCTGACCGGTGCATTGATGCGCAGGCGGCCAGAGGGTTGCAGTGCCTGCGCGCCCACCGAGGCTTCCAGCTCGTCGAACTCGGCCAGCAACTGCACGCAACGCTGGTAGTAGGCCGCGCCAGTGCTGGTGGGGCTTACCCGCCGGGTGGTGCGGTTGAGCAGGCGCGCGGACAGGCGCTTTTCCAGCGCGGCGATCTGCCGGGTCACCGCCGTGGTGGAGAGATCCAGCGCCTCGGCCGCGGCGCTGAAGCCGTTGCGCTCGACCACGGCGACAAAGACCCGCATGGCATCGATGGTGTCCATTATTTCTATTCTGGCAATAAAACGTTGCTGGTGAGATTATTTGTTGCAGTGATGGTGTGCAATATGCTGACAGACATCAATTTCTGCCCGACGGGAGGGCACCATGAATCGCTTGCCTTCACTGTATATCTCGCATGGCTCCCCGATGACTGCGTTGCAGCCGGGCCAAGTGGGGCCGCGCCTGGCCGAGCTGGCCGCTGGCCTGGAGCGCCCGCGCGCCATTGTGATGGCCTCGGCGCACTGGCTGGGCCGCACGCCGCAGGTATCGGCCGCGCCGATGCCGGAAACCATCCATGATTTTGGCGGTTTCCCACCGGAGCTGTACGAACTGCAGTACCCCGCGCCCGGCGCACCTGCGCTGGCCAAGGACGTGGCCATGCGCCTGGCCGAGGCCGGCCTGCAGCCGGTGATCGACCCGCTGCGTGGCCTGGACCACGGCGCGTGGGTGCCGCTGCGCTATCTCTACCCACAGGCTGACATCCCCGTGTTGCAGGTATCGGTACAGCCTTCGCTTGGGCCGGCGCATCAGTTCGCCATGGGCCGTGCACTGGCGCCGCTGCGCGAGCAGGGCGTGCTGCTGATCGGCTCGGGCAGCATCACCCACAACCTGCATGACTGGCGCAACCATGCGCAGGGCAAGGAGGCGCCCTATGTGCGCCCGTTCATTGGCTGGATGGAGCAGAAGCTGGAGGCCGATGACCTGCCGGCGCTGTTCGACTACCGCCGCCAGGCACCGTTTGCGGTGCAGGCCCATCCCACCGACGAGCACCTGCTGCCGCTGTACTTCGCCATGGGCGCGGCCGGCTCGGATGCCCTGGGCGCGCAGCGCATCGATGCGGGCATCGACATGGGCTTCCTGGCCATGGACATCTACCGTTTCGACGGTGCGCAGGCACAGCCGAACGCTGCCTGAGCCCTGCGGCCAGATGTAGTTGAACGATGGGCGAGGGCGGTTCTGCCTTCGTCCGCCGCTTTTCCATGGCAGGCGCAGCAAGCGGCGCAAGGCGGGCGCTCCGCGCACCGCTCAGCCGCTGCCGGACGCCACGCCATTGCAGATGTGCATTCGCAGCAACACCCTGCTGTGCTAGTTTTTCCGGAACCATGGTGCCGTGGTTTCGCACGCGCCTGCTTCTGGAACGCGCATGCATACGATTGAAGTCGTCCTGGCGATGCTGGTGGCCGTTGTCGCCAGCGGTTACCTGGTCCGAATCCTGCCCATCTCGCTGCCGCTGCCGCTGGTGCAGATCGGCTTGGGCGCGCTGATCTCCGGTGTGTTCAAGCGCGGGCATGCGCTGGAGCCGGACATGTTCTTCCTGCTGTTCCTGCCGCCGCTGCTGTTCCTGGACGGCTGGCGCATTCCCAAGCAGGGGCTGTTCCGCGACAAGGGCGCGATCCTGGAGCTGGCCTTCGGCCTGGTGGTGTTCACCGTTGTGGGTGCGGGCCTGCTGATCCACTGGCTGATCCCGGCGATGCCGCTGCCGGTGGCCTTCGCGCTGGCGGCGATCATTTCGCCCACCGACCCGGTGGCGGTCAGCGCCATCGCCTCGCGCGTGCCCATTCCCAAGCGCCTGATGCACATCCTGGAAGGCGAATCGCTGCTCAATGATGCGTCGGGCCTGGTGTGTTTCCGCTTCGCGGTGGCGGCGGTGATGACCGGCACATTCTCGCTGGCACAGGCCTCGGTGACCTTCCTGTGGGTGGCGCTGGCCGGCCTGGCCATCGGCGTGGCGGTGACCTGGGGCGTATCCACCTTCCAACGTTGGCTGTGGCGTGGCTTCGGCGAGGAGCCGGGCGCGGCGCTGCTGGTCAACCTGCTGATCCCCTTCGCCGCCTACCTGCTGGCCGAAGAGCTGAACGCCTCCGGCATTCTTGCCGCGGTGGCCGCCGGCATCACCATGAGCTACGTGGAGCTCACCGGCCGCATCAGCGGCAGCATGCGCGTGCAGCGCAGCGCGGTCTGGAACATGGTGCAGTTCACCTTCAACGGCATCATGTTCGTGCTGCTGGGCGAGCAGTTGCCCGGTATCGTCGAGCGCGCCATCCAGATGATGAGCGAAACCGGGCACCACAACCCGTGGTGGCTGGTGGTATACGTGCTGGCGATCAATGCCATGCTGATCGTGCTGCGCCTGGCCTGGGTATGGCTGTCGCTGCGCTGGAACCTGCTGCGCGCGCGCATGCGTGGCGAGCAGGGCACGCAGACACCGTGGCGCGTGGTGCTGGCGATGTCGGTGGCTGGTGTGCGCGGTGCCATCACCCTGGCCGGCGTGTTGACCCTGCCGCTGATGTTGCCGACAGGGGAGCCGTTCCCGGCACGTGACCTGGTGATTTTCCTGGCTGCGGCGGTGATCCTGATTTCTCTGATCGCTGCCAGTCTATTGCTGCCGCGCCTGCTCAAGGGGCTTGAGCTGCCCAAGGATGACGATGGCCGCCGCGAGGAGGACCTGGCGCGCAAGCTGTCGTCCAAGGCCGCACTGGCGGCAGTGGAAAAGACCCGGCAGCAGCTCTCCGACGGCCAGAGCACCACCAACGTGCAGCTGTACAACGATGCCGCAGCACGGGTGAGTCTGTTGTACCAGCGCGTGCTGGATAAAGGCATCAGCCCCGACGAGGACCCGGACAAGGTGCGGCGCATGGAGCAGGCTTATCGCAGCCTGCGTTCGGCCGGCCTCAATGCCGAGCGCGAGGAGCTG
This sequence comes from Stenotrophomonas sp. UBA2124, assembly GCA_002329155.1. GTDB lineage: Bacteria > Pseudomonadota > Gammaproteobacteria > Xanthomonadales > Xanthomonadaceae > Stenotrophomonas. Next base: position 49,997 of record DCXY01000013.1, read on the forward strand.
TTCCGGCTGACCCGCCGCGGTCAGATTACCGACGAGGTGGCACGCAAGCTGATCCGCAACCTGGACCTGCTGGAAAGCCGCCAGCGCGATTGAGGGCGGCTTGGACGGCTGTTGGGGTGGGAGAAGAGGCGGCCTTGGCCAAGCATCGGGCGTGGCATGAGGCTGGGTGCGCAGCTTCGCCATGTGGCGTACCATCAGTGCCATGTGGCGGGAGGTTGCTCATGAGCGAAACTGTCGAGAAGATTCTGGATTATCTGGGCGAGACTACCAAGAAGGGCGTTGTCGGCCGCAAGACTGGCTCGGCGTCAACAATCAGGGAAGGTACAACCGGCCGGTTTATAACGGTGAAGGGTGTGCGTACCAAGGTTGTAGCAGCACACAAGACGGCAGTGATGAATGAGAGAGCGAGTATGCGTGCGCCGCAGCTGCGGAGTCGCGCCGTATTCCGCCTGGCTGACAAACTTCTGGTCTCGCCGGAAGTTGTGCTGAATGTCTCAGATATCTCGGAGCGTACCTTCCAGCGTCGCCAAGCCAGCCATACGCTGCTGACGGAGGCTGAGTCGGACCGGGTGCTGCGCATCGCACGCGTAGCTCGTGAGGCTGAGCGCGTGTTCGGGGACAGCGGTAAGGCCAGCCGTTGGTTGTCCTCGGAAAGTCGCATTCTGGGCGCAAAGCCTTTGGATCTTTTGGCAACAGATGCCGGTGCTCGTGATGTCGAGCATGAACTCGTGCGCATCGAGCACGGTGATTTTGCCTGAATGGAGATATTCAGGGTCAGTAAGCCGGAATTCGTTTCTACCGCGCTCATGGGGTATGGCACGGCTCTATCGCCAGGTCGTTGGAATACCAAAGGCATCCGCCTGGCCTATACGGCTACGTCAGTATCGTTGGCAATGCTGGAGATACTGGTGCACATCAACCTTGGGGATGTCCCGGCGGGTCTTCGTGTGTTGGCCTACGAACTGCCTGATGATGCGATCTGCGATCTAGCCCGAACGGCATGGCCGAAGGGCTGGAACGAGCTTCCTTATAGCGATGCTGTGCGAGGGGTCGGTGATCGGTTCATCAGAGAAGGAGCCCACTTGGCACTACGGGTCCCCAGCGCAGTTGCCCGGGGTGAGTTCAATCTTCTGGTGAACCCACAGCACCCCCGCTTCAGCGAAATCGTCTTGCAATCGGACGTGCCACTGGCCTTGGACCCCCGGTTGTTCGGGCAGGGGTAGTGAGCATCAATGGCTGGCCTCGCGATAGCCGTCAGCCAGTAGATTGAAGCCATCCATGGCACTGTTCTGCGTACATTCGTGCACCCTCTTTTGTCAGCGAGAAGTCGAACAAGGTGCGCCGCCGGTCGTCCTGTGGGTTCGTACTCTGTTTTGAGCCCTTAGGAGTTCTTCAACTCCAGGAAGTACGGCTCGACCGTACCCTTGATCTTCAGCGTCATCGGGTTGCCGCGGCGGTCGCGGGCCTTGCCGGCCTGCACGCGGATCCAGCCTTCGGCCACCGAATATTCCTCCACGTCATCACGCTCGACGCCGTTGAAACGCACGCCGATGCCGCGCTCCAGCGCAGCCGGATCATGGAAGGGGCTCTGCGGGTTAACCGCCAGGCGATCGGGAGGGGTTTCACTCATGTCACGGATTCAGTGAGGGCCACCATGGCCTTCTTCGGGGCGCAAGGATACCCGTTATGGCGTGCCTATCGCGCCAGCAAGGCTTCCGGTGCCGCGCCGTGGGCGGCAGAATGCACGCCTATACGCAGTGAAAACCCGCCATGCCTGATAACAGTGCCGATTACGAAGACAGCGACGAGCTGCAGCCCACCTTTGACGAGGACGACCATCCGGCGCGGGTCTGGAACCTGCTGTGGCTGATCAATCCGGGCGACGAAGATACCGCGCTGCAGCAGTTCGATGCATGGCGTGAAGCACGCGCCGGTGCCGAGGATGATGCCGGCGACGAGAGCTGGCTGTGGGACCTGAAGGACGCCATCGACTGGCGCTCGGGCTACTACGTGGACTGGAAGGACACCGACTCCTTCGTCGCCGCGATGGAGGAACTGGCCGCGCGCTGGAACCTGCGCATCGATTGGGGCGGCGATCTGGACGACGAGGATTTCGCCGAGGACATGGACGTGCCCGCACTGATGACCGTGGCCTACGACCGCCTGCGTGAACACGGCTATTCGCTGTGGAACTGGAACACGGGCGGCGACGCCTATGCCGGCTGGATGGCACTGAGCCGCGATGACGAGGCCATGCTGGCCCTGTGCTCGCTACTCGGCGTGGAAGTGCGACCGGGCAGCGACCCGTTCTGAGGCCAGCAGCCTGCGTGTTGGAGTGCAGGGAGACGACGGAAGCACAACGCGTGCGGTGGCGCTGCTTTTCACCTCCTCCCTTATGCGAAGCATAGGGGAGGACCGAGGAGGGGTGGCTTTGGCTGTAGCCGTTGCAGTGCCTCGCATCTGCCACTCACCGCGAACAGCACCCCTCCTCAATCCTCCCCTGCGCTGTGCGCAAGGGAGGAGGCGGATTGCTGCAGATGGGAGCACAACGCGCGCAGGCGCTGCTTCTCACCTCCTCCCTTATGCGAAGCATAGGGGAGGACGGAGGAGGGGTGATTTTGGCCGTAGCCGTTGCAGTTCCTCGCAGCCACCGCTCACTGCGGACAGCACCCCTCCTCAATCCTCCCCTGCGCGGTGCGCAAGGGAGGAGGCGGATTGCTGCAAGTGGGAGCACAACGCGCGGTGGCGCTGCTTTTCACCTCCTCCCTTATGCAAAGCATAGGGGAGGACCGAGGAGGGGTGCCTTTGGTCGAAGCCGTTGCAGTTCCTCGCAGCCACCGTTCACTGCGGACAGCACCCCTCCTCAATCCTCCCCTGCGCTGCGCGCAAGGGAGGAGGCAGATTGCTGCAGATGGGCTGACAACGCACGCGGCCGCTGCTTCTCATCTCCTTCTCCCCTGCGCTGTGCGCAAGGGAGGAGGGCATTTACTCCACGAACTGCGCGCGTGCGTTGGCGATGACCTGGCGTACCAGTGCGCGGTCCACATGCCGCGAAATCGGCTGTGCGCCCAGTGCGATGGCCTGCTGGCGTAGGGGTGCCGGCACGTCATAGTGCACGCCGCTGGGGCGGTTCTGGAACGCGCGGCGGGGTATCCCGAGCTGCTGCGCCATGGCGTGCAGCTCGGGCAGGGTGTCGGCCATCAGATGCGCCCAACGCTCGCCGCGCCAGGGGTGTACCGCATCGTCCACATAGACCGTCACGTCAGGCCTGCAGCTCAGGCCTTGGGCTGCTCGTCACCACCGGTGGCGGCGCTGGTTTCATCCGCTTCCACCTCGGCGTCGGTGACTTCCACCACGTCTGCCTCATCGGCGCCTTCTTCGTTCTCGTCACCCTCGAACTCGGCAACCAGGCCGGCCAGGTATTCCTCGGCGGTCTTGCCCTCGTCGCTGGCCAGATCGTTGATCATCGCGTCCAGCTGCGCGGAGTATTCCAGCGTGACCTTGCGGCCTTCCTTCTCCTGCACGTTGGCCAGGTGCTTGAGCATGGCCAGCATCGGCACGGGGGTGTCGGCGTTGCCCATGGTCTGGCCGCCGATGGCCAGCAGCCATTCGCTGCCCTGCAGGCCGATGGCGGCCACCACCTGGCCATCTTCATTCATCAGCACGGCGTGGTTCTGCACCGGGTGCTGGGCGTTCAGGCGGGCGAACGGGCGGCGCGGGGCCTGCTTCTTGCGCTTGTCGCGCTTGGCTTTGGACTGCTTGGACATGGGGCTCGGTAATTGGAGGAACAGGCGCCATTGTAGGCGCCTGTGCTGGCCCTGCCCCAAACCGTGCCTCAGGGATGTGCCGGGGCCGGCCCTGCCGGCGCAGCTGCGGGTGCTGGCAGGCCGGCGTCCTGGCCCTGCGCGGCGGCCTCGGCATCGCGGGTCATCACCACGATGCTGATGCGGCGGTTGATCGGGTTCTGCGGGTTGGCCTTGTCGAACAGCACCGACGAGGACAGGCCCACCACCCGCGCCACCTTGGCTTCTTCCATGCCGCCTTCGAGCAGTGCCCGCCGTGCGGCGTTGGCGCGGTCGGCGCTCAGCTCCCAGTTGCTGTAGCCAATGCGCGTGGAATAGGCGGTGATGTCGGTGTGCCCGGTGATGCTGATGTGGTTGGGCACCTGGTTGATGAAGTGCGACAGCTCCAGCAGGATTTTCTGCGTATAGGGCATCAGCTGCGCGCTGCCCAGATTGAACATGGGCCGGTTCTGCTCGTCCACGATCTGGATGCGCAGCCCCTCGGGGGTGATGTCCAGCAGCAGCTGGTCCTTGAACGGCTCCAGCGCCTGGCTCTTGCTGATGGCCTGCTGCAGGTCCTGCTTCAACGTCTCCAGCCGCTGCTTCTCGGCCAGCCGCTCGCGCACCGCCTCCGGCACCGATTCCTGGCGGTTGTCGAAGGGGTCGTTGCTGGTGCCGCGCGAAATATCGGTGGCGCCGCCCAGCTTGATCATCGAGGTACTGGCGCCGCCGGGCCCGGCCATGCCCGGTGCCGGCGTGCTGCTGGTGCCACTGAGCGGGCTGGGGTTGCGGAAATAGTCGGAGATGGCGGCGCGCTCGGGCTTGCTGGTGCTGGCCAGCAGCCACATCACCAGAAAGAAGGCCATCATCGCGGTGACGAAATCGGCGTAGGCCACTTTCCAGGCACCGCCGTGGTGGCCGCCGCCCTGCACCTTCTTCACCCGGCGCACGATCACCGTGGGCTTGGTCTCGCTCATGGCACGCGCCTTATTTGACCGACTTCAGGTGCTGCTCGAACTCGCTGAAACCCGGGCGCAGTGCCGACGGCACGGTCTTGCGCGCGAACTCCAGGGCGATCTTCGGGTTGTAGCCGCGCAGGCAGGCCAGCAGCGCGGTCTTCACCGATTCGTAGATGCGGGCGTCCTGCTCGGCGCGCGCCTCCACCGCCGCCGCCAGCGGGCCGATGAAGCCATAGCCCAGCAGAATGCCGAGAAAGGTGCCAACCAGCGCGCCGGCCACGTGTGCGCCCACTTCCTGGATGTCGCCGCCAATGGAGCCCATGGTGACCACGATGCCCAGCACCGCCGCCACAATGCCGAACCCGGGCAAACCGTCAGCCACCTTGTTGAGTACGTGCGCCGGCTCCAGTGCTTCGTGGTGGTGCTTGTCCAGCTCCAGCTCCAGCAGCGGCTCCAGTTCGTGCGGCTCGATGTTGGAGCCGATCATCAGGCGCAGGCAGTCGGTGATGAAGTCCATCAGGTGGTGGTCGGCCAGAATCTTGGGGTAGTTGGCGAACACCGCGCTGTCCTGCGGGTTTTCCACATGGTCTTCCAGTGCCATGAAGCCTTCCCGGCGCGCCTTGTTGAGCAGCTCGTACAGCAGGCTGAGCACGCTCAGGTAGTCCTCGCGCTTGTAGCGCGGGCCCTTGAAGGTACCGGCCAGGGTCGTCAGGGTCTGCTTGACGGTCTTGGCCGGGGTGCCGACCAGGAAGGCGCCAAGTGCGGCACCACCGATGATCACCAGCTCGTAGGGCTGCCATAGCGCGGCCAGGCGGCCATGGGCGCCGATATAGCCGCCGAGCACGCTGATGATGACGATGATCAGGCCAACGATGATGAGCATGGGTCCGGGCACGGTATGGGGTATCCCGTTGTCGGCCCGGCGTGGGGGTTCTGAAGTGTGAAATCGAAATAACCGTACATTTCAGTCCTGCGGGACTGGCTGAAGGCTGATTTCACTGGCTTGGGGCCATCAATCCGGGTGGTTCTGGACCGCGCGGCATGATCGCCAATGGCTTGGCATGGAACCCCGGGATGTGCCCGGAAGCCTTGTCATTGCTGGCATGGGAGGCTGCCGGGCGGGCCGTGCTGGCAACGCCTGGGCACATGAGCGGCAGGTCTATCAGTGCCCTTACCAATGCAGGGTAGGGGCTTGGCTGATGCGAATATGGGCGAACGAGAACCGAGGACTTAGTCGGCGGCCCCGGCCTCGGCGCCGCCGCGCTGCAGCGGGTCCGGCCAGGGCTGGCCCAGGTCAACGAACTGCAGCGATACCGAATTCAGGCAGTGGCGCTCGAAAGTAGGCGGCGGGCCATCGGGGAACACGTGGCCAAGGTGGCTGCCGCAGCGGGCACAGACAATTTCCGTGCGCACCATGCCGTGGCTGGTGTCGCGTATTTCGCGCACATGCGCCGGGTCGTACGGGGCGAAGAAACTGGGCCAACCGGTGCCGGAATCGAATTTGGTGCTGGAGCGGAACAGCGGCAATGCACACAGGCGGCAGCAGTAGACGCCGTCGCGCTTGTTGTCCAGGAAGACGCCGCAGAACGGCGCCTCCGTGCCGTGGTGCAGCAGCACGCGCTTTTCTTCTTCGCTCAGCGCGGCAATCAGCTGTTCACGCTGGGCGGGTGAGGGCGCGGAGAGGTCGAAGGCGGTCATGAGCGTGGCCTTGCAGAATGAGGCTACATGGTAGTGCATTGCTTCATTCACCCGTGGGTGGGCCATTCAGGGATAGGGTGGCGGTGGAGACATCGACAGGGGTCCGTGATGAAGAACGCATCGCATCTGATCCTGCTTGCCGCGTTGCTGCCGGTGGCGGCCATGGCGCAGCTCAAGCAGCCGCCCTCGCCGACGGAAACACGCGCGGTCAGCCTTCCATCATCTTCGCCGGCAGCATCGCCAACGCAGACCAGAGCGGTGAGCCTGCCGCCTTCGCGTGAGCGGGCGTCCGATGACAAGGAGCAGCGCAGCAAGACGAAGCCGCCTGCGCGACCGGCACGGCCTGTGGTGAACACCGGGCCAAAGCCGAAACCTGTGGTCGTCCCTCAGACCGCCCGGCCCGTCTACAACAGCCATGGCCAGCAGGTGAACGGCATGCGCCAGGCCGGCCCCAATCGCGTGCTGGATACGCGCACCGGGCGTTACTACAACACGGTGCCGAGTGGGACGGGGCAGCGGATAGTGCGGTAGGGCGGGGAGCTGGGAGCTGGGAACGGGGAGGTGAGGGAGCTGTTGCGAAGGAGTCCACAACGTGCGCGGGGCGCCGCTTTTACCTCCTCCCTTCTGCGAAGCAGAGGGGAGGACCGAGGAGGGGTGCCTTTCGCGGCAATGTGTGACTGATCAGGCAGCTGCGACAGGCAAAGCCAAAGCGACCCCTCCTCAATCCTCCCCTGCGCTGCGCGCAAGGGAGGAGGCAGGAGAGCGCTTGTTGCGGGGAATACGGCACGCGTAGTGCGCCGCTTCTACTCCCTCCCTTCTGCGAAGCAGAGGGGAGGACCGAGGAGGGGTGCTCTTCGCGGCAATTTGTGACTGATCAGAAAGCCGCGACAGCCAAAGCCAAAGCGACCCTTCCTCAATCCTCCCCTACGCTGCGCGCAAGGGAGGAGGCAAGAGCGCTCTTCCTGCGAGGGAGTCCAACGTGCGCCGCGCGCCGCTTCCACCTCCTCCCTTCTGCGAAGCAGAGGGGAGGACCGAGGAGAGGTGCCTTTCACGGCAATGTGTGACTGATCAGAAAGCCGCGACAGCCAAAGCCAAAGCGACCCCTCCTCAATCCTCCCCTGCGCTGTGCGCAAGGGAGGAGGCAAGAGCGCTTGTTGCAGGGAGTCTGGCACCCGTGGTGCGCCGCTTCCATCTCCTCCCTTCTGCGAAGCAGAGGGGAGGACCGTGGAGGGGTGCCTTTCGCGGCAATGTGTGACTGATCAGAAAGCCGCGACAGCCAAAGCGACCCCTCCTCAATCCTCCCCTGCGCTGCGCGCAAGGAGGAGGCAAGAGCGTCCCTTCTGCGAGGGAGTTCAACGTGCGCCGTGCGCCGCGCGCCGCTTCTACTTCCTCCCTTCTGCGAAGCAGAGGGGAGGACCGAGGAGGGGTGCTCTTGGCGGCAATGTGTGACTGATCAGAAAGCCGCGACAGCCAAAGCCAAAGCGACCCCTCCTCAA
>DCXY01000020.1:0-218 GCA_002329155.1 Stenotrophomonas sp. UBA2124
GTTTTTATGCATGCGCCCTGCCCCGGCACATGAACGCCCGCGGCGGCAGCCGTGAGGCATTGCACGCAGTCCGATACACTGGCGCCTGTTTTCGGAAACCCGGTCGTTCCCCATGCTGCAGGCGCAAGTCCACCTCACCCTTCCCGTCTGGATCCACGATGCCGTGGATTGCGCGCGCGCGTATTCCGGCGACGAGGCCAAGGTCGCGCTGGCGGTCG
>DCXY01000020.1:497-12078 GCA_002329155.1 Stenotrophomonas sp. UBA2124
CGGTCGAGCTGTCGCGGCTGAATGTCGAACACGGCAGCGGTGGCCCGTTCGGCGCGGTGGTGTTCGGCCCGGATGACAAGGTGATCGCCGCGGCGGTGAACCGCGTGGTACCGCACGCCACCTCGCTGGCCCATGCCGAGAACATGGCCTACATGCTGGCCCAGCAGAAGCTCAACACGCCGCGCCTGAACGACCTGCTGTCGCCGGTCACTCTGGCCACCTCCTCGCAGCCCTGCTGCCAGTGCTATGGCGCCACCGTGTGGGCCGGCATCGACCGCCTGCTGATCGGCGCCAGCGCCGCCGACGTGGAAGAACTCACCCCCTTCGACGAAGGCCCGCTGCCGGCCAACTGGGTGGGCGAGCTGAACAAGCGTGGCATCGAGGTGGTGCAGGGCCTGCACCGCGACGACGCCCGCGCGGTGCTGCGCGACTACGGCCAGAACGAAGGCGCGCGCTACTGATTCCCGCCGCGCTGGCAGGGCAAGCCCCTGCCACTGCCGCATCCACGCATTCCAAGGAACCCCATGACCGGCCTGCTGTGCTACTGCCGCCAGGGCTTTGAACCCGAACTTGCCGGCGAACTCAACGAGCGCGCCGGCGCGGCCGGCATTGCCGGTTACGCGCGTACCCAGCGCAACGACGGCTATGTGGTGTTCGTCACCGACGACGCACAGGCACTGGACCAGCGCCTGCCGTGGCGCGAACTGATCTTCGCCCGGCAGAAGCTGCGCGTGCTGGCCGAGCTGCCACAGCTGGACCCAGGCGACCGCATCAGCCCGATCATCGAAGTCCTGCAGGGCCAGCCGCGTTTTGGCGAGCTGTGGGTGGAACACCCCGATTCGGATGCGGGCAAGCCGCTGGCCGGTCTGGCGCGCAGCTTCGGCAACGCGCTGCGGCCGGCGCTGCGCAAAGCCGGCCTGCTCACCGACAAGGACAACAGCAAGCTGCCGCGCCTGCACATCGTGTTCGTGGATGGCACCCACGCCTTCGTCTGCGCCGCCGACACCCGCGACAGCGCACCGTGGCAGTTGGGCATCCCACGCCTGAAGCTGCTGCCCGACGCGCCCTCGCGCTCGGCACTGAAGCTGGAAGAGGCGCTGATGACCCTGCTCACGCCCGAGGAGCGCGAGGCATTGGTGAAGCCCGGCATGCGTGCCGCCGACCTGGGCGCCGCACCCGGTGGTTGGACCTGGGTGCTCACCCACCAGCACCTGCATGTAAGCAGCATCGACAACGGCCCGCTGCGCCAGCATGTGCTCGACACCGGTCTGGTTGAACACCTGCGCGCCGATGGCTTCCATTGGCAACCGGAAACCTCGCTGGACTGGATGGTCTGCGACATGGTCGAGCAGCCGCGCCGCGTGGCCGAGCGCATGGCCACCTGGCTGCGCGAAGGCTGGTGCAGGCACGCCATCTTCAACCTCAAACTGCCGATGAAGAAGCGTTGGGACGAAACCCGCCTGTGCCTGGAACTGTTTGCCGCGCAGGCCGGCAAGCCGCTGACCATCCGCGCCAAGCAGCTGTACCACGACCGTGAGGAAATCACGGTGTTCGTGACGCCTGCCCGCGCCTGACGCACGCCACCGGTTGATGCTGCGAACGCGGCATCACACCGGCTGCAGCCCCAGCCGTTACCATGGGTGCGTGCCCGAACCGGAGACCCACATGGTCCGCTCGTTCCTGCCGCTGGCCCTGTTGTTTACCCTGCTGCTTGGCCTCACCGCCTGCAGCGCACCTGCCGCCACCACGCCCGCCGTGGCCGGCCCTTCGCCCGCACCGCCTGCCGCAGCCACCCCCGCCCCGGCATCGGCGGTGGTCGTGGACCAGAGCTGCCGCAGCGATGCCGACTGCACGGTAAAGAACGTCGGCAACTGCTGCGGCTACTACCCGGCCTGCGTGAACGTGGCCAGCGCCACCGACCCTGCCGCGGTGCAGGCCAACTGTCAGGCCAAGGGCATGATGAGCGTGTGTGGCTTCCCAGAAATCAGCGGCTGCAGCTGCGTGAAGGGCAAGTGCGAATCCGCCGGGCAGGGCGCCAACCCGCTGCGTGTGCCGATTGAAACCACACCGGTTGAAAGCCCGCCGGCCAAACGCTGAACATGCCGTGGCGCAGGGTCTGGCGCAGTCTCACTCCCTGCCACACCCCTGTCGCATGCTGGCAGCCATGGAGGGAGGACCCTGATGCAGGCAATCGAACTGAAGGACCCGGCCGCGTTCGGCAATGAATTCCTGCGGCTCACCTTGCTGCAGGGTTTCCAGTCGCTGACCAAGCGCGACCTGGAACTGCTGATCTTCGTGCTGCTCGAACGCGATGGCGCGATCAGCCGCAGTGAATCCAATGCGGCGGTGGCGCTGCGCCTGCGGGTGACGCCGGCCAAGGTCAAGGGCCTGCGCCGCGATGGCTACGCGCGTTGGCGCGCACTGGTGCCCGAGGAAGGCGAAGCCGCCCTGCAACGCATCGTTGCCGGCGTACTGACCGAAGCCAACCTGCGCTCGGGCGCCAAGCATGTGACCGAACGCAGCCGCAAGGAGGGCTTCCTCGCCATCCGCATCGAACACCCGGACGACGCGCAGCAGTTCGAGCAGGCCATTCTCGATGTCGGTGCCATTCCGGTGTACGAACGCAACCGCGACGTGGTGGCGGTGCGCTTCGACACCCTGCTCAAGATCGCCGAACGCTGGAACTACCTGCAGCCGGATCCGGCAGCCACCCTGGCCGAGTTGAAGAAGCTGGCGCCCACCTCCGAGGAAGTGGCCGACCTGCTGAAGAAAGACATCACCAAGCTGCGCTGGGAAGACCTGCGGCGCGCCCTGAACAGTCTCGGTGCCAAGGCGATCAGCTCCACCGCGGAAGGCGGCCTGAAGGGGCTGCTGAAGCTGCTGTTCCCCTTCATTCCGGGCTGAAACAGCAACGCCACGGCCACCTTTCAAACTGGCGCGGGCATGGCTGTGGGCCGGTGTGGCGCAGGCTCAGCCTGCAGTGGGTAGGATGTCACCACAGCCAGACGGTTCTGCCGCCGCCATGCCTGCCTTGCGCAAACCAGCGCGGGGTCGGCCAGAGCCGACGTGCATTGCGAGGGACGGCGCGGGCGGACCGGCTGGCATTCACTCCACCATGAGGTTACCCGTGTTCCGCGTTCGCCCCTGCCTGCTTGGCCTGCTCGCCTGCCTGCCGCTTTCCATCGCCCACGCCCAGGTGGGCCCGCGCGATACCGCCACCACCGCGCCGCTGCAGGGCGCGCCGGTGAACGTGCGCGAACAGCCGCTGTCCAGCGGCCGCGTCACCCATGCCGCGCAGGTGCAGACCGCACCGGGCCAGGCGCAGGTGACGGTGCGCTCGATCCAGCCGGACAAGGTGGCGGGCAATTACCGCATCAACTTCGAGGCGCTGGATGTGGATGGCGATGGCTTCATCAGCCTGGAAGAAGCGCAGGCCAATCCCTCACTGGCCGACGAGTTTAAGGCGCTGGACAGCAAACGCCGCGGCAAGCTGGATCGCGAGCAGCTCAAGGGCTGGCTGGTGCAGTAAAGCCGCAACGCCCCTCGTCCGTTGGCGACAGGGGCTGCAGAAAGCGCGCCTCAAAGCCCCGAGGCGCGCTTCCAGAACAACGACAGCAGCGGCGGCATGCGGCCCGCCAAACCGAGCAGTGCACCGCGTGCCAGCGTCAGATGCAGCTCGTCATTGGAAAACACCTTGTTGATCGCGTCGAAGCCATAGGCTGCCACGGTGTTGTCACTGCGGCGCGCACGCGCCCAGCGTTGCAGGCGGTGCGGCGCAGTCCAGTCCTGCCGGCGCTGCCGCGCCTCGCGCACCATGTCGCGCAGGCCAGCGACATCACGCAGGCCCAGATTGACGCCCTGCCCGGCTAGCGGATGCACCACATGCGCGGCATCACCCAGGGTCAACACGCGCCCGGCCACGTAGGCCTTCGCCAACTGTCGCCGCAGCGGAAATGCAGCGCGCGGCGACACCGCGCGCAGTTCGCCCAGACGCCCGGCGAACGCATTGGTCAGCTCGCGGTTGAAGCTGTCGTCGTCCAGCGCCAGCACGCGTTCGGCCTCCGCGTCAGGCAACGTCCAGACGATGGAACTGCGGTGCGTGTCATACGGCAGCACCGCCAGCGGGCCGGTGGCGAGAAAACGCTGCCACGCGGTGTCCTGGTTCGGCAGCGCGCTGTCGATGTAGCCCACCACACCACGCTGGCCGTAGTCGTGGCGCGACACTTCCAGACCTGCCAGCGTGCGCAGCGTGGATTCGCCACCATCAGCGGCGATGGCGATGGCCGCTTCGATGCGACGACCATCATCCAGCCGCAGGCGCACGCCTTTCCCGTCCTGCTCCATGCTCTCCACGCGCGCGGGGCAATACAGCTGCACGCCCGCACCCGGCAACGCCGCCCACAGGCGGTCCACCAGCAGGCCGTTCTCGACGATCCACCCCAGTTCGCGGCGCCCCAGCGAATCTGCATCGAAGGTCAGATCACCGCCACCGCCCGCATCCCAGACGCACATGCGGCGATAGGCGCGCACCTTGGCCTGACGCACGGATTCCCATACGCCCAGTGATTCAAACAACGCGGCGTTGTCGGCGGCGAAGGCGAACACGCGCAGGTCGGGCCGCTGCGGCGACCATGCCGACGGCTCACGTCCTTCGACCAGCGCCACCTGCAGGCCTTCGTTGGCCAGCGCCAGCGCGCAGGCCGCACCCACCACGCCGCCACCGACGACCACTGCATCCCATTGCCCGCGACGGCTCATCGCGCTTCACTCCTGCACAGTTCGGGCACCTGCCCGCGGAAACCCATGGCCCCGCCCACCAGCCACGACTGCAACGGCGTGGCCTGCGCAGCGGCGACCAGGCCAAGGCTGCGCAGCGGGCGCATCAACGGCGAGGCATTGCTGGTCAGCCGTGCCAGACCATCGGAGAAGGCGAGCGTCTGCTCGCGGTCAGGCCCGCGCCGCTGCACGTAAGCCTGCAGCAGGTCGGCGGCACCGGCATCCTGCGCTGCATCGCCGATCAATTCAGCCAACGTGAGCGCATCGCGCAGGCCCAGATTGAAACCCTGCGCCCCCAGCGGATGAATGGTCTGCGCGGCGTTGCCGAGCAGCAGCGCGCGTTCGCCCACCAGCCGCGTGGCCAGCACCTGGATCAACGGGTAGGCGCTGCGCGGGCCGCTTTCCAGCAACCGCCCCGCGCGCCAACCCACGGCGTCCTGCAGGCGCGCCAGCCACGCGCTGTCGTCCAGTGCCATCACCGCATCGGCCTGCTCTCGGGCCACGCCGTGGACCACGCCGTAATGGCGGTCGCCGCGCGGCAGCAGGGCGGTCGGGCCGGTATCGGTGAAGCGTTCATAGGCGGTGCCGTCCGGCGCCTTGGCCGGGCGCAGCCGCGCCACGAACAGTGTCTGTTCGTAGTCATGCTCGGTGGCGTCGATACCCAGCGCCTGCCGCACGGCGCTGCGGGTGCCATCGGCGCCCACCACCAGCCGGGCTTTCAGCGTGCGCTGGCCGTTGTCGTCGGCAAGCAGCACGTCACGGTAGCCACCGGCGCTGTCGCCCAGACCGACGAATCTGGCCGGGCGGTAGCGGGTCAGGTACCGCAGCTCGCCCAGCCGCGCCTCCAGTGCCTGGCCGAAATCGCGTGCCACCACCACCTGGCCGAAGGCATCGCGGCCATAGTCCTGCGCCTGCATCACCACGCGGCCGAAGTCACCGGCACGGCTGACATGGATGCGGCGGATCGGGCCGCCCGGGTTGGCCAGGTGCTGCATCACCCCCAGCGCGGTCAGGGCGTTGACCGTGGCGGCAGCGAAACTGAGGTTGCGCTGGTCGAACACCGCCGGCAGGGTGCCGCCGGGGGTGGCCTCGACCAGGCCCACGTCCAGCCCGAGGCGGTCCAGGGCAATGGCAAGGCTGGCGCCCACCAGGCCGCCGCCGACGATCACTACGTCATGGTTCTCACTCATGTGGCCATGATAAGGGTTCGCCCGCCCGGTTCGGCCGTGGTCATGCGGCAGCGCAACCGCCAGTTCACCCCCACTCCGGCTAGAATGGCGCCAGTTTCCGCGAACCGATCACTGTCATGACCGCCAACGCCCAACGTGTTTTCGTTCTGTCCCTGCTGGTGCTGCTGATGGCTGGCACCCGGATCAACCATTTCGCGCCGGTGCCGGACGCGTCCTGGGCGGTGTTCTTCATCGGCGGCTTCTACCTGCGCAGCTGGACCCGCTGGGCCTTCCCGCTGCTGATGGGGCTTGCCGTGGTGGTGGACTGGGCGGTGATCAGCAGCCAGGGCATGAGCTTCTGGCAGCACTACTGCGTTTCGGCGGCGTACTGGATGCTGGTGCCGGCCTACTTCGCCATGTGGGCGGGCGGCATGCTGCTGCGCCGCCACTACAAGCGCGCCAGCTGGCAGTCGCTGGGCATGCTGGCCGCCACGCTGGTGGGCTCGGTGGCACTGTGCCATCTGATCGCGCAGGGCAGCTTCTACTGGATCAGCGCCTCCGTCGCCGAGCCGACCTTTGCCGGCTGGGCCAAGAACTACAGCGACTGGCTGCTGCCGTACCTGCGTACCGCCGCCCTGTACACCGGCGCCGCCGCACTGGTGCAGGTGGCCGCGGAAGCGGCCACCCGCCAGCCGGCCAACGGCCGCATCGCCCACTAAGGGCGGCCCTGCGCGATGGGTAACCGCCTCTCGAAGATCTACACCCGCACCGGTGACGATGGCAGCACCGGCCTGGGTGATGGCAGCCGCACCGGCAAGGATTCGGCCCGGGTCAATGCCTACGGCACCGTGGATGAGGCCAATTCGGCCATCGGCGTGCTGCTGGCCGTGGACCTGCCTGAAGACGTACGTGCGCTGCTGACCACCATCCAGCACCAGTTGTTCGATCTGGGCGGTGAGCTTTGCATTCCCGGCCACGCCGCCATCCATGCCGCCGACATCGACGCGCTGGAGCAGCACCTGGACCGCTACAACGACGACCTGCCGCCGCTGAAGGATTTCATCCTGCCCGCCGGTGGCGAGGCTGCCGCGCGCTGCCACCTGGCACGCACCATCGTCCGCCGCGCCGAACGCGAAACCGTGGCGCTGGCACGCGTGGAAGAGGTGCGTGGCGAGGCCGTGCGCTATCTGAACCGCCTGTCCGACCTGCTGTTCGTGCTGTCGCGGGTGCTGGCACGTGCCAGCGGGCATGGCGAAGTGCTGTGGAACCACGAGCGCCGGCGCAGCTGAGCCGATGTGTTCCGCGCTGACGCCACCCAAGCGCTGGCGTCAGCGGTTACAGTTGGGGAATGCTGGTCATCACCCACCCCGCCTGCCTTGGGCACGATCCAGGCATCGACCACCCTGAATCACCCGAGCGCCTGCACGCGGTGATTTCGGCGCTGCGTGCCACCTTCACCGACCGGCTGGAATGGCGCATGGCGCCCACCGCCAAACTGGGTGAGCTGGCCCGCGTGCATACCCGCGAGCTGATCGACAACATGCTGCAGGCGCAGACCGCGCCGCTGCGCCGCATCGACCTGGACACCTTCACCTCGCCCGGCTCGGCCAGTGCCGCGCTGCATGCGGCCGGGGCTGGTGTGGCGGCGGTGGACTCGGTGATGCTGGAGGACGCCCAGCGGCATGTGTTCTGCGCGGTGCGCCCGCCCGGCCACCACGCCACCGCCGACACCGCCATGGGCTTCTGCCTGTTCAACAACGTGGCCGTGGCCGCGGCCTACGCCCGCGACAAGTACGGGCTGGAGCGCATCGCCATCGTCGATTTCGACGTACACCATGGCAATGGCACCCAGGCCATCTTCGAGGCCGACCCCAAGGTGGCCTATTTCAGCACCCACCAGTCCGGGCTGTTCCCGTTCTCCGGCAGCATGCGCGAGCGCGGGGTGGGCAATGTCAGCAACATCCTGCTGCCGCCGGGCAGTGACAGCTTCCGCTTCCGCAACACCTGGGCCGACGACATGCTGCCGCAGATCGACGCATTCAGGCCGCAGCTGCTGTTCATTTCGGCCGGTTTCGACGCCCATATGCGCGATCCGCAGGCCGACCTGATGGTGGAAACCGATGATTTCGGCTGGCTGACCACCGAACTGGCGGCCATCGCCCGCCGTCATGGCAATGGCCGGGTGGTGTCGATACTGGAGGGCGGCTACGACCTGGAAGCCCTGCGCGAGTGCAGCGTGGTGCATGTCCAGGCCCTGCTGGACACGCCCGGGGAATGAACCTGAGCCGGCTCCCGGCATTGGCCTTCATTGCCCCGATGCAGGCGATACGGCAAGCTAGCCGCCGTTCCCCCCCCGAATCCTGACCGCGTGCGCCGAGCCCTCCGCCTGCTTCCCCTGCCCCTGAGCATTGCCATCTGCCTGCCGGCGATGGCCGATGACAAACCGGTGAACTGGGGCCTGTGCCCGGCCACCGATGTGCTTCCGGCTTTCGATGAGGCTCCCAAGGCCGACCCGGCCGCTGCCACCCAACGTGACCAGTTGCCTACCAACATCGAGGGCAATGAGCTCAGCGGCACCAGTACCGTCCCCCAGTATCAAGGCAATGTGATACTAAAGCGCGGTGACCAGTTCATGGGCACCGACAACCTGCGCTTCGATACCGACAGTGGCAACTACATCGCCGAAGGCAATGTGCGCTACTCGGACTCGTCCATCCGCATGGTGGCCGAGCGCGCCGAGGGCAACCAGGAAAGCGACAGCCACAAGATCAGCAACATCAAGTACCAGCTGGTCTCCCGGCGCGGCAATGGCGGCGCCGAGTCGATCGACCTGCAGGGCTCGGTGGGGCAGATGCACCACTCCACCTACACCACCTGCGACCCCTCGCAGCCGGTGTGGAAGCTGGTGGCGCCACAGATCGAAGTGGACAACGAGGAAGGCTTCGGCACCGCCCGCAACGCGGTGCTGCGCATCGGCAAGGTGCCGGTGTTGTGGGCGCCGTGGTTCAAGTTCCCCATCGACGACCGCCGCCAGACCGGCCTGCTCTACCCCAAGCTGAGCATGTCCGGGCGCAATGGTTTCGACTATGCCCAGCCGATCTATTTCAACATCGCGCCGAACTACGACGATACGCTGACCCCGCGTTACATGAGCAAGCGCGGGCTGATGCTGGAGAATGAGTTCCGCTACCTCTACAGCGGCGGCCGTGGCCAGCTGGATACCGCGTACATGCCGAGCGATTCACTGCGCGACAGGGACCGCGGCAAAGTCCTGTTTGGCGGCTACCACAACATCAACCGCAACTGGCAGGCGCGCGCCAACCTGGGCTGGGTCAGCGACGAACGTTACATCGAGGATTTCTCCAATCGTCTCAATGGCATCACCGCCTCCAACCTGCAGAGCACCGCCGGCGTGTATGGCACCGGCCGCAGCTGGACTGCCGGCATCATGGCCGACAAATGGCAGCTGACCGACTACACCCTCACCGAGGCCTCCCTGCCCTACAGCCGCCAGCCGCGCCTGTTCGGCACCTGGGATGAGGATTTCGGCCGCTGGTTCGAGACCGGGGTGTATGCCGAGGCGGTGCGCTTCACCCACGATGATGTTCATGGCAAGTACGGCGTTGACCGGGAATACGAGCGCAACGGCGTGGTTACGGCGATGCCCGGCGGTTCGCGCCTGGACATCAAGCCGTACGTGTCCATGCCGCTGGCCGGTGCCTCCTGGTACATCACCCCGACCCTGGCCTGGCGTTACACCGCCTACCAGTTGGACCGCGAACTGGCCGACAGCATCCGCCGTAAACAGCTGATCGCCGACGGTATCGACCCGAATACTGCCACGCCCGCGCAGCTGCGCGGCAACGCCTCGCCCAACCGCAGCCTGCCCATCGCCAGCCTGGACATGGGCATGTACTTCGACCGCGAAACCGAAATCGACGGCAAGTCCTACCTGCACACGCTGGAACCGCGCCTGTTCTACCTGAACACCCCGTACCGCGACCAGAGCGATCTACCGCTGTTCGACACCCGTGCCTTCACCTTCAGCTGGGGCCAGCTGTTCCGCGATTCGCGCTTCACCGGCGCCGACCGCCAGAACGACGCCAACCAGCTGACCACGGCACTGACCACCCGCCTGATCCGCCAGGCCGATGGCAAGGAAAAGCTGTCGGCCAGCATCGGCCAGATCACCTATTTCGATGACTCGCGCATCCGTCTGGACTACACCAACCCGAACGAACCGATCGTAGAGGAAGGCAAGTCGGCCTGGGTGGCGGACGTGAACTGGGCCATCACCGACCGCTGGACGCTGGGCTCCACCTATCAGTGGAACCCCAAGTACAAGAAGGAAGACCTTGCCAGCGTGCGTGCGCGCTACCTGTTCCCGAACGATGGCGTGATCAACCTGAGCTATCGCTACCGCGGCAATCCCAGCACCAATACCGACCAGCTCAAGCAGGTGGATTTCTCCTTCCTGTACCCGATCAACCCGCGCTGGAGCATCGTCGGCCGCTACTACTACTCGCTGCTGGAGAACGACCGCAAGCCGCTGGAGATCATTGGCGGCGTGCAGTGGGACAGCTGCTGCCTGGCCGTGCGTGCGCTGGCGCGCCGCTACGTCAGGAACCGCGAGGGTGACCTCAACAACTCCTTCCAGATTGAGTTCGTGCTCAAGGGCCTGAGCTCGGTCGGGCAGGACACGGACCGCACCCTGCGCCGTGCTATTCTCGGCTATAACCGAGACGACCTGTACCTCGTACCGCCCAGCAACATCCAGGCGATCGAGGACGAATACGATCCGAACCTGATTCCATGACCAAGACCCTTCCCGTTGTCCTCGCCACCCTGCTGGCGTTCTCCGGCGTGTCCACCCCGGCCGCTGCCCAGCAGCTGCAGCCGCTGGACCGCATTGCCGCCGTTGTTGACGAGGACGTGATCCTGCAGAGTGAACTGCAGCGCGCGGTCAACAACATCAAGACCCAGTACGCCGGCCGAGAGAACCAGTTGCCGCCGGAAGGCGTGCTGGAACGCCAGGTGCTGGAGCGCCTGGTGCTGGTCAAGCTGCAGGTGGCCCGTGCCGAAGGCAGCGGCATCCGCGTCAGCGACGAGGAGCTCAACCACGCCATCGGCAGCATCGCCCAGCAGAACGGCACCGATGTCGATGGCCTGCGCCAGCGGCTTGCCCATGACGGCATCGGCTTTGCCGATTTCCGCAATTCGGTGCGCGAGGAAATCATTACCCAGCGCCTGCGCCAGAGCTTCGCGCAGAGCCGCATCAGCGTCAGCGAGGGCGAAGTGGATTCGGCCCTGGCCCAGCAGGCTGCCGGCGGTGCCCAGTACCACCTGGCGCACATTCTGGTGGCCCTGCCTGACGGCGCCAGCGCCGAGCAGATCGCCACCGGCCAGAGCAAGGTGGATGGCATCAAGAGCCTGCTGGACAAGGGCGAGCTGGACTTCTCCGCTGCGGCCGTGCGCTATTCGGACAGCCCCAATGCGCTGGAAGGCGGCGACCTGGGCTGGCGCAGCCTGGACGAAATTCCCAATGCGTTCTCCAGCCAGATCAAGAGCCTGAAGGCCGGCGATGTGCTCGGCCCGATCCGCGGCCCCAGCGGCTTCCAGCTGCTGAAGCTGGTGGA
>DCXY01000045.1 GCA_002329155.1 Stenotrophomonas sp. UBA2124
AGGTCAGCGCCTGGGTGGTACCCGCAGCCAGCGTGGCGATGGCCGGGCACGACAGGCTCGGCAGGCGCGGATCGCTCACCACCACATTGGTCAGGTCCACGTTGCCCGTGTTGCTGACGCTGAAGCTGTAGGTGATCGCGCTCTGGTCCGCTGCCACCGACGCGGTCTTGGTCAGTTCCAGCGACGGGCTCTGGCTCAGCGGCGTGGTGACCGTGGCGTCATCGCCCACCGGCGTGCCGCCACCCGGCGGGGTGCCTTCGGCATGGGCGGTGTTGCTCACCGAGCCGGCATTCAGATCCGCCGGCAGCACCGTGTACACGTTGCCCGTGCAGGTCAGCGCCTGGGTGGTACCAGCGGCCAGCGTGGCGATGGCCGGGCACGACAGGCTCGGCAGGCGCGGATCGCTCACCACCACATTGGCCAGGTCCACGTTGCCCGTGTTGCTGACGCTGAAGCTGTAGGTGATCGCGCTCTGGTCAGCCGCCACCATGGCGGTCTTGGTCAGTTCCAGCGACGGGGTCAGCACCGGGGTCGAGACCGAGCCCCTGCAGCGCTCGTCCGACGGACAGGTCGTATCACCGCCACCGGTCACGATTGCGGTGTTGATGACGGGCGACGCAGCCGTCGCCGTCGCGGTGACCGGAATGGTGAAGGAGGCCGTCGTGCCCGCGGCCAGACCTGCGGGAACCGTGCAGGTGACCGTCTGCCCGCTCGCCGTACAGCCAGTCGGCAGGGTACCGAGGGTCAGACCCGCCGGAATCGCGTCGGTGATCGTCGCGGCCGCAGTGGTCGCACCACTGCCTTCGTTGGTGAGGGTGAGGACATAGCTGACCGCTACGCCAACGATGAAGGAACCCGGGTTGGCCGCCTTGGTCAGGCGCAGTTGCGGCGCCGTGATCACGGTGTTCACCGTGCTGCTGTTGTTGCCTGCTTCCGGATCGGTGACACCAGTGGGTACGGTGACCGTGGCTGTGTTGTTGACACCGGTACTACCGGTGGCATTCGTGGCCATTCCCTGCAGAACCACCGTACAGGTGGCGTCCTTGGGTCCGCTGAACTGGCCGCTCAGCGTGTTGCCCGTGATGGTAGCCGCGCACTGGGTGGCGCCTGCGCCCGCAGTCGGGGCACCAACCACACTCAATGCGGTGAAGTTGCTCGGCACAACGTCGGTGAAGGTCGCACCAGTTACGGTGCTGGGGCCGTGATTGGTGACGACAATACGGAACTGCACAATCGCGCTGGCATTTACGGTGATCGGGCTCGCAACGAAGCTGGCGCCGTTGTCGGCGCTCTGGTTCTTCACGATGCCCAGGTCGGACTGCAGGTTGCGTGGGTCTTCGTCGGTTGCCCGGCAGACGCCGCCAGCCAGCAACTCGACCTTCGTGGTCGGTGCCGCGGAAGCACCCAGCTGGGTACAGGTGGTACCGGAGTTGCTCACCCCTGCCGGCGGCGTCACCGAAGCCTGGTTGATGGCGTTCTGCGCGTGCAGGGCAACAGGTGCGGACAGCACACCCGCCACGAACAGCATCCCCAGACGCACTACACGGTTCAGACCACGGAAAACGGTCGGTTTGGCAAACACTCGCAACTCCGATGGGCCCCATGACCCAAAGTCAAAGACGCGCTCCCCCCTCGCACGCTGGAGCGACGATGTAAAAGACAACTGATTGGCTTATTGGCCGCGGTGATGGCCGGTTGTTCTGCGGGATGCCCCAACACCCCCCGGCGGTCACACGAGCGCGTTAGCCGCTACTGCACTGGAATGCTTCTGGCAATAGAGGAAAACGCACTGCGTCACAATAATTTTGCGGGATGGTAATCAAAACTTACGATTCGCCGATGAAGGAATTTTCACGGCAGCGGAAATTTCGAGCGATCCATCGTGAATACGCGCATTTGCACCAACCACCCGTGTGTCGCATGCAGCGCACAACGCCCCGAACTCCATTCAAGCCGCGCAAAAGGCATGGCGACTGGCGCCCCTGACTGATGAAGTTCGATCACTGGTTGTAATGAGCCCCTGTCGGCAAATGCGACACAGGCGCCATAACGACAAAGCCCCGGTCTCCCGGGGCAATGGCGGACTCCGACACGGCGTTGAAGCAACACGGCGTTGAAGTGACGTATCTGGCGCGCCCGGAGGGATTCGAACCCCCGACCAATGGCTTCGGAAGCCACTACTCTATCCGGCTGAGCTACGGGCGCAGATGGGACCGCCCTGCAACACCGGGCGGAGGCGCATTCTAACGGCAAAGTCCGCGCAGGTCTGCCCCCCGCTGTTGCCCGCATGGCCGAACGGGGCCGATCTGGCGGCAACTGGTAACCTTTAGCCATGAGCCGTCTGCCCCACACTCCGCCCACCGCCGGCACGCCGTCGCGGTTCGGGCACTTCTGGAAATTGATGCGCGCCGATCGCCCGATCGGCACCCTGCTGCTGCTTTGGCCCACCTGGTGGGCACTGTGGCTGGCCACCGGTGGCATGCCGCCGCTGTGGACGCTGTTCGTGTTCACCGCCGGGGTGTGGCTGACCCGCTCGGCCGGCTGCGTCATCAACGATTACGCCGACCGCTGGCTGGACCCGCACGTCAAGCGCACCAAGGACCGCCCCCTTGCCACCGGCGCCGTCTCCGGGCGCGAAGCACTGATGCTGTTCGCCGGCCTGATGCTGGTGGCCTTCGCGCTGGTGCTGTCGCTGAACGCGCTGACCATCGGCCTGAGCTTCATCGGCGTGTTCCTGGCCGCCAGCTACCCCTACCTGAAACGCTACACCCACCTGCCGCAGGTGTACCTGGGCATGTCCTTCGGCTGGGGCATCCCCATGGCCTTCGCCGCCGTGCAGGGTGAAGTACCGCCGCTGGCCTGGGTGCTGTACGGCGCCAACATCCTGTGGTCCACCGCCTACGACACCTGGTACGCCATGGTGGACCGCGATGACGACCTGAAAGTGGGCTCGCACTCCACCGCCATCCTGTTCGGCGATCTGGACCTGGTCATCCAGGGCATCCTCTACGCCCTGTTCTTCGGCGCGATGGCGCTGGTGGGGCAGCGCGCGGAACTGGGCATGGCCTACTGGGCCAGCGTGCTGGTGGCCATGGCGATGGTGGCCTACGAATTCTGGTTGTGCCGCAACCGCGAGCGCGAGCCCTGCTTCAAGGCCTTTCTGCACAACAACTGGGTAGGCGCGGTGCTGTTTGCCGGCATTGTGGCCAGCCAGTATCTGGATTGAGTCTGGGGTGAAGCTCTCACCCCGCCCCCGCTCGCCCGGCCCTGCGGCATAGCCTTCGGGCGTTCATCAGGCCGCACGCCAGTGGCGTGCAAACGGCCTTTCTCACCCCCTTGCCTGCGGCAAAGGGAGCGCGCCTGGCTTTCAGCCTCTGCCCAGCGCGCGCAGTCGGAACGCGGCGATCACCTGCAGCACGCCGTAGACCAGCGCCAGCGCGCCTATCCACAGCGATGTGACCACCAGCCCGGACAGTGGATTCATCGCGAACATCACGCCCAGCGCGATGGCCAGCAAACCGCTGAGGATCAGCATCCACTCACCACGGATCTGCCTGCGCACGCGGATGGCGAAGATGATGCGGTAGATGCCACCGACCACCAGCCATGCCGCGAGGAACAGCAGCAGCACGCTGGCCGTGGCCAGCGGGTTGAGGATGGCCAGCACGCCGAAGGCGATGGACACCAGCGCATAGAACACGGCCCAGCCGCGCGACACCGGCGCCGAGCCACTGATGGCCGCCGCCAGCACCACCACGCCTTCAACGATGGCCATGATGCCCAGCCACCATGCCAGCACGGCGGCGGTGCGCACCGGCGACATCAGGGTCAGCACGCCGAACACGACCGCCAGCAGGCCGAACAGCAGCACCACCCACCAGTTGCGCGACAGCGTGCCGAACAGCGATCCAGCAGGAAATACCGGGGAACCGTTCATCACCTTCTCCCTTGATCCGGATGCAAATCCAAGGCGGCTGCCTTGATTCAACGGAGTCTAGCGACGGCACCGTCATCGCCATGTGCTCAGGGCACGCGCGCGCAGACCCAGGCATCCACCCGCTGCACGCCGGCACGGCGCAGGGCCAACGCGGCGGCGTGCAGGGTGGCGCCAGTGGTCATCACGTCATCCACCAGCGCCACATGCGCGGGAAGGCCGCTGCGCGCCACGAATGCCCCGCGCAGGTTGCGGCGGCGCTGCGCGGCATCCAGTTCGGATTGCGCGGCGGTCGCACGTTGGCGCTGCAAGCCCTGCAGCAGCGGCAGTTCCAGCGTTCTTGCCAACGGCTTGGCCAGCTCCAGCGCCTGGTCGTAGCCGCGCTGGCGCAGGCGCGCGGGATGCAGCGATACCGGCACCAGGGCCTGCGGCTGCTCCACCATGGCCAGGTGCTCGGCCATCAACGCCGCCAGCAGCCGGCCCGCAGTCAGCTCCTGATGGAACTTGAAGCGCCGCAGCAGCCCATCCACCGGCCGCGCATAGAGAAAGGCCGCATGCACCTGTTCCAGCAAAGGTCTGCGCCTACGGCAGGCGCCGCAGACCTGCTGCGTATCCGTTGCCGGCAGCGGCAGTGCACAGCACAGGCAGGCGCCCTGCTGCCACGGCAGGCTCCGGTCACAGGCTGCACAGAGATCGCGTTCGGCCACCCCCGGCTCGGCGCAGACCAGGCAGTGCGGCGGGAACACCCAGCCGGACAGCAGCTCGGCCACCCTGTAAACCAAATTAGATATTCTGAGGTTGACAGCGTCATCCATGCTCACCAGACTGCGCCGCTTCCGTAGTCCGAACCTTCAGGTAACGCCCATGTCCGCCGTCATCCGCCACGACTGGAAGCGCGAAGAGTTGCAGGCCCTGTTCGATCTGCCCTTCCCCAACCTGCTGCATCGCGCCGCCAGCGTGCACCGGCTGCACTTCGACCCGGCCGAGGTACAGGTCTCCACCCTGCTTTCGGTGAAAACCGGCGGCTGCCCCGAGGACTGCGCCTATTGCCCGCAGGCGCAACGCTACGACACCGGCGTGGGCGCACAGAAGTTGATGGACACCGACAGCGTGGTGGCCCGCGCCCGTGCCGCCAAGCAGGCCGGTGCCTCGCGCTTCTGCATGGGCGCGGCATGGCGTTCGCCGAAGGACCGCGACATTCCGAAGGTGGCCGCGATGATCCGCGAGGTGAAATCGCTGGGATTGGAGACCTGCGCCACACTCGGCATGCTGGAAGGCCATCAGGCGCAGGCGCTGAAGGACGCCGGGCTGGACTACTACAACCACAACCTGGACACCGCGCCGGATTACTACGACTCCATCATCCATACCCGCCAGTACCAGGACCGGCTGGACACGCTGGAGCACGTGCGCAACGCCGGCCTGAAAACCTGCTGCGGCGGCATCGTCGGCATGGGCGAAACCCGCGACCACCGCATCGGCCTGCTGCTGGCGCTGGCCAACCTGCCCGCGCACCCGGACTCGGTGCCGATCAACCGCCTGGTGCAGGTGGCCGGCACGCCGCTGCACGGCAGCGCGGAGCTGGACCCTTTCGAGTTCGTGCGCATGATCGCCGTGGCCCGCATCGTCATGCCGCGCTCAATGGTGCGCCTGTCGGCCGGTCGCGAAAGCATGAGCGACGAGCTGCAGGTGCTGTGCTTCCTGGCCGGCGCCAACTCCATCTTCTACGGCGAGAAGCTGCTGACCACCGGCAACCCGGACACCGCCCGTGACCAGGCCCTGTTCGAGCGCCTGGGCATCACACCGATGCGGGCGAACGTGGACGCCGATGACCACGACCACCCCGGCACCGTGCACCTGGACATCGCCCCGGACTGCGCCTGCCGCGCCTGAGCGCAAGCCGCCACCGGCTGCCGGGAATTCTCACCGGCAACCGGGTACGCTAGCCGGCCAACCCGCCCATGAACCAACGCCATGGCCCGCCCTGACATCCACAGCCGCATCCAGGACCAGCGCAAGCTGCGGCTCGCGCAGAGCCGCATCCGTACCCGCCGCACCATCACCCGGCGCGACGGCGTGCGGCTGGAGCTGGATGGCCGCTGGCTGGTCGGCTTCTGCAGCAACGATTACCTGGGCCTGTCGCAGCAGTTCGAGATCATCGCCGCGCTGCAGGACGCCGCAGGGCGCGAAGGCACCGGCAGCACGTCCTCGCATCTGGTCTGTGGCCACCACGCCGTGCACCAGCAGCTGGAGCGCGAGATGGCCGACTGGCTCGGCTACCCGAAGGCACTGCTGTTCGACAGCGGCTTCATGGCCAACCTGGCCGTGCAGCAGGCACTGCTGAGCGAAGAAACCGACGTCTGCGTGCAGGACCGCCTCAACCACGCCAGCCTGCTCGACGCTACCCGCCTGGCCGGCTGCCGCCTGCGCCGCTACCCGCACCTGGACAACGAAGGCGCCATGCGCCAGTTGAAGAATGCCGGTGACGGTGCCGCCATGCTCGTCACCGACGGTGTTTTCAGCATGGATGGCGACATCGCACCGCTGCGTTCGCTGTCGCTGGTGGCGCGCATGCAGGAGGCGCTGTTCTACGTGGACGACGCGCATGGCGTCGGCGTGGTCGGTGAGCAGGGCCGCGGCTGCGTGGCCGATGCCGGGCTGGGTGTCAACGAAGTGCCGCTGCAGCTGGCCACGCTGGGCAAGGCGCTGGGCGGGCACGGTGCGGTGGTACTGGGCGAAGACGCGCTGATCCAGCATCTGGCCGAAACCGCGCGCCCCTACATCTACACCACCGCCCTGCCGCCGGCGCTCGCCGCCGCATCGCTGGCGGCGGTGAAGCTGGCGCGGCGCGACCATTGGCGCCGTGAAAAGCTCACCGAGCTGATCGCCGGTTTCCGCGAAGGCGCGCGCCGCCACGGGCTGGAACTGATGCCGTCGGAAACCCCCATCCAGCCGCTGCTGTGCGGTGACGAGGCCACGGTGATGGCCCTGTCCGCCACGCTGGAGCAGTCCGGCTTTCTGGTCAGTGCCATCCGCCCGCCCACGGTGCCGGAAGGCAAGGCGCGGCTGCGCGTCACCCTCACCGCGCTGCACACGCCGGAACAGGTGAAGGCGCTGGTGGAAGCCATCGCCAAGGCGCGCGATCTGGTGCTGTACCAGAAGTCGCTCAATACCGTCGGCGCCTGAGCAGGCCGCACCCGTCATGCATATCGAAGTCACCGGCAGTGGACCGGCACTGGTCCTGATCCACGGCTGGGCACTGCATGGCGGTGTGTTCGCGCCTTTGGTCGAGCGCCTCGCGCCACACTTCCAGCTGCATGTGGTGGACCTGCCCGGCCACGGCTTCAGCCGCGACGACACCACGCCGCTGCGCCTGCCCTATCTGGTCAGCGCCATCGCCTCGGCCACGCCCGCCGCCGTGTGGTGCGGCTGGTCGCTGGGCGGGCTGGTGACGCTGCATGCCGCCGCCACGCTGCCGCAGGTACGCGGTGTGGCGATGCTCGCGGCCACACCGCGCTTCGTGCGCGGCAGTGATTGGCCCGACGCGGTGGAGCCCAGTGTGTTCGAGCAGTTCGGACACGACCTGAAGCAGGATTACCGCGGCACGCTGGAGCGTTTCCTCGCGCTGGACGTGATGGGCTCCCAGCACGCACGCACCGAACTGCGCGCCCTGCGCGATGCGCTGGTCGAACGCGGCGAGCCTGCCCCACGCGCCCTGCAGGAAGGGCTGACGCTGCTGGAGCAGAGCGACCTGCGCGGCGCGCTGCCTTCATTGAACAAGCCCGGCCTGTGGATTGCAGGCCAGCGCGACCGTCTGGTCGCACCACGCGCCATGCACAGCGCCGCCGCGCTGGCGCCGGCCGGCCTGCACCAGGCCCACACCATCGACGGCGGTGGCCACGCGCCGTTCCTTGGCCACGCCGATACCGTGGCCGAGATGCTGCAACGCTTCGTTGCAGGATGTGCGTGAGCCCGCACCACGATTGGCGCGATCATGGCGACCTGCCGCCGCTGATCCAGCGCCGCACCCGTCGCATATCTACTGAACCGTTCCAACCTGTGTAACCGCCATGCCTTCCCTGTTCGACCGCAAACACGTCCGCCGCGCCTTCTCGCGCGCCGCCTCCAGTTACCACGCTGCCGCCGTGCTGCAGCAGGAAGTGGCCAGGCGCCTGCTGGAATCGCTGGACTATCTGGAAGACCGGCAACCGCAGGTGGTGCTGGATGTCGGCAGCGGCCCGGCGCACTCGGCAGCAGCGATGAAGAAGCGCTGGCCCAAGGCGCAGGTGATCGCACTGGACCTGGCCATGCCGATGCTGGTCGAAGCGAAGAAACAGGCAGGCTGGTGGCGCCCGTTCTCGCGCGTGTGCGCCGATGCGCGCGCCCTGCCGCTGGCCGACAACAGCGTGGACGTGATCTTCAGCAACCTGTGCCTGCAGTGGGTGGAAGACCTACCGTCGGTGTTCGCCGGCTTCCGCCGCGTGCTCAAGCCCGGCGGCCTGCTGGTCTGCTCCACCTTCGGCCCGGACACGCTGGTGGAACTGCGCGACGCCTTCGCGCAGGCCGATGACACCGCCCACGTCAGCCGCTTCGTGCAGATCGCGCAGTTCGGCGATGCGCTGATGATGGCCGGTTTCCGCGACCCGGTGCTGGACCGTGACCTGTTCACCCTCACCTACGACGACCTGCCCACGCTGATGCGCGAACTCAAGGCCATCGGCGCCACCAACGCGATGAGCGAACGCCGCCACACGCTGACGGGCCGTGGCCGTTTCGCGGCAGCGCGCGAGGCCTACGAGCCGCTGCGCCGTGGTGACGGCAAGCTGCCCAGCAGCTGGGAAGTCATCTACGCCCACGCATGGGCGCCGGAACCGGGTGCTCCCATCCGCGAACATGGCCACGACGTGGCCAGCGTGCCGCTGTCGGCCATCCCCATCCGGCGCAAGCCGCAGGCGTGAGCCCTCAGCCCCTCACTGCACCTGCGCGATCCAGTCCTGCAGGTTGTAGTAGTTGCTCACCCGGCTGATGCGCCCATCGCGCACCTCGAAGAATGCACCACCGGGCAGCACGTAACGCTGGCCGTTGGCCGGCGGCAGCCCTTCGTCGGTGTGGTGGTACTCGCCATGCACCACGTACTCGGCCGCTACACGCAGGCCGTCGTCGCTGGCCATCAGCACCACGTCCTGCAGCTGCTCGCGGTAGCTGGCTTCCATGCGTGCGAGGAAAGTGGCGAAAGCCGCGCGCCCGGTCTCGCGCGCACCCTGGTTCAGGTCATGCGCCACGTTGTCGGACAGGCACGACAGCATCCCTTCCCAGTCACCACGATTGAAGGCGTCGTAGTAGCCACGAACCAGCGCGATGGCCTGCTGGCGGGCGAAGTTTTCGTTGCTCATGCCAATCCCCTGCGTGAAGCGCCACATGTCGTGGCTCAAGCGCCTTTGACGAACAGGTCGCGGTGGAAGAAATAGATTTCCTGTGCCAGAAAGCGCCAGCTGGTGTGGAAGCTGCGGAAGCGCGTGCTCGGCGTGGACGAGGCCAGCGCGTCGATGCCCAGCTCTTTGGAAAGCCGCAGCGCGCGCGCCATGTGCAGCGGGTCGCTCACCAGAATCACTTTGTGCATGCCCTGCTCCGCCATCAACTGCCGCGCCTCCTCCAAGTTCTGGCGGGTGGTGCGTGATTGCGTTTCGATCAGGATGGCGTCGGCAGGGATGCCCTGCTTGAGCGCATAACGGCGCGCCACCTGCGATTCGGAGAAGCGCGCACGCGCGCCACCAAAGCCACCGGTGAAGATCAGCGTGGGCGCGAAGCCCTGCCTGTACAGGTCCAGCCCGTGGCGGATGCGCTCCTCGAATACCGGCGAGGGCTTGGCGTCATAGGCCGCCGCGCCCAGCACGATGATCGCGTCCGCCGGTGCGGCCTGGTCACGGTCGCCCACCCAGATGATCCACGCGGCCACACCCAGCAGCCACAACAGGATCAGCAGGCAAAGACGCCACAACCACCCTATCCACCCCGCACGTGCGTGTCGGCTCATCGCACCGCCCATGGCAGGGCATCCAGATCGACATTGCCTCCGGTCAGAATCAAACCCACGTTGCGGCCGGCAAAACGCTCCGGCTGCGCCAGCACGGCGGCCAGGGTGATGGCCGATGACGGCTCCACCACCTGTTTCATCACCTGCCAGATCAGGCGCATCGCGGCCACGGTGGCCTCGTCATCCACCGTGATCACCTGCGCATGACCGTTGAGCAGGGCGAAGTTGGGCCGCCCCAGCGCGCCGCGCAGGCCGTCACAGACCGTATCGGGCACGAAATCCACCTGCCGCTCTCCAGCCGCCAGCGAGCGCGCGGTATCGGCCGCGCCCGCAGGCTCGGCCAGCACCAGCTCGCAGTCGGGCAGCGCCTGCTGCATCGCCAGCAGCGTGCCTGCGGCCAGGCCACCGCCGCCAACCGGCACCACCAGCACATCCAGCGTCGCGCCGGCCTGGCGGACCAGCTCCAGCGCCGCCGTACCCTGCCCTGCAATCACCCGCGCATCGGCATAGGGGTGCACCAGGGTGGCGCCCGTCTCCTGCTGCACGCGCGCGCACTCGGCCTCGCGCGCGGCCTGGGTGGGCGCACAGCGCCACAAGGTGGCGCCCTGCCGCACGATATTGGCCAGTTTGGTCGCTACCGCGCCTTCCGGCACCACCACATGGCAGGGAATGCCGCGCGAGCGCGCCGCCAGTGCCAGTGCGGCGCCATGGTTGCCCGATGAATGCGTGACCACGCCATGCTGCGCCTGCTCCGGGTCCAGCGACCACACGGCATTGCACGCGCCACGGAACTTGAACGCGCCCCCGCGCTGCAGGTGCTCACCCTTGAAATGCAGGCTGGCACCGGCCAAGGCATCAAGCTCACGCGCGCGCAGCACGGGCGTAACCGTGGCATGCGAGGCGATGCGCGCTGCCGCCGCCAGTACTTCGACGAACCCGGGCTGGGAGTGCTCGTTCATGCGCGAAGGTTAGCCCAGGCCGCCTGTTCCAAGCCATCCCACTTTCGCATGCGTTATGTTCAGCCAGCGGGCCCGGATTAAGGGCGGATTCAACGCGCGCGCCCGAAGCTGCAGCCATTCCCATTGGGGGGGACACGAACATGAGCAAACGTCTGATTGTTTCCGCCGGCCTGCTGCTGGCCCTGTCCGGCTGCGCCACCTACGACTACGTGGGCGGTGGTGGCGGCTATTATCATGGCGCGCCGTCGGTGCAGTACAACTACCCCTACGGCTACCCGGGCGGTTACTACGGTGGCTCCGGCTACTACGGTTACGGCAATGGCTATTACGGCTACGACCCGTATTACCGCCCCTACTACCGCCCGGTGCCGCGCCCGCCGCAGCACGGCCATGGTCACGGCGATCACGGGCATCGTCCGCCGCCGGGTAATGGCCAGGGGCATGGCGGTGGCCATGGACCGCGTCCACCGGGCAACGG
The DNA here is from genome assembly GCA_002329155.1 of Stenotrophomonas sp. UBA2124. Lineage (GTDB taxonomy): Bacteria > Pseudomonadota > Gammaproteobacteria > Xanthomonadales > Xanthomonadaceae > Stenotrophomonas. The sequence goes on from DCXY01000045.1 coordinate 11,406, forward strand.
CGGGGGTGACGGCAATCACGGCCCGCGTCCGCCGCGTCCGAACCCGCCGCCGGTCAATGGCGGTGGCAGCAAGTCGCCATGGCGTGACATGGACCGCCTGACCCGGCCGCAGCCGCGCGCGGAGGCTCCTGTACGTGGCATGCCGCGGCCGCAGGCGATGCCGCGGCCGCAGGCCATGCCGTCCCGGCCGGCCATTCAGCCACGCCAGGGGCCCGTCGAACGGCCGTCACGGATTAACCGCGACCGCACAGTCAGGAATGTCGAGCCATAAAAGTGTTGCATTTGGCAAAAATGCAGGCATTCTTTGTCTTACGGGTGACGGGGCGCGTCGCAAATTGACCCAAACCAGCGTCACCTCTCAGTTCCATGTCGATGTCCGTCAGGAAATCTGGATCCCCCCTGTTCCGGCCCTGTCGGGCATCGGCGCCTAACAAAGACAAAGCCCCGGCCTAGGCCGGGGCTTTGTCTTTACAGCGTTCAATGCCTGCACGGGCATCGAGGGATAACAGGGCCGGTAGTCCCCCGACTACCGGCCCCAGCTTCCCCAACGTGCGCTTCGGTCGGCCCCTGTTCCAATTCCAACCTTGTTGCGCCTGTGTCGCATGCCACGCTGGGTGCAAGGTTATTAACTGCAGGTTGCGTGCCAACTTTAGGGTCACATCGGGCAAAAGCCCGATTGACGGTAAAATCAGCATCACCGGCATCCAGCGGCCAACCAGGCCTGCCGACAGATTTCACACTTCCACACTTCTTCTCACACCCATGAGCGACTCCTTCCATCGTTACGACGTCATCGTCATCGGCGGCGGCCACGCCGGCACCGAGGCCGCGCTGGCGGCCGCGCGTGGCGGTGCCCGTACCCTGCTGCTGACCCACAATGTGGAAACGGTGGGCGCGATGAGCTGCAACCCGGCCATCGGCGGCATCGGCAAGGGCCACCTGGTGAAGGAGATCGACGCGCTGGGCGGGGCCATGGCCCACGCCGCCGACCAGGCCGGCATCCAGTGGCGCACGCTCAACGCCTCCAAGGGGCCGGCGGTGCGCGCCACCCGCTGCCAGGCCGACCGCAACCTGTACCGCATGGCGGTGCGCCGCATCGTCGAGGCGCAGCCCAACCTGACCGTGTTCCAGGCGGCGGTGGACGACCTGATCATCGAAGACGACGCCGTGCGCGGCGCCATCACCCAGACCGGGTTGAACTTCCATGCCCCCGCCGTGGTGCTGACCGCCGGTACCTTCCTGGCCGGCAAGATCCACATCGGCGAAACCCAGTACACCGCAGGCCGCATGGGCGACCCGCCGGCCACCACCCTGGCCGCACGCCTGCGCGAGCGCCCCTTCGTCATCGACCGCCTCAAGACCGGTACGCCGCCACGCATCGATGGCCGCTCGCTGGACTACAGCGTGATGGACGAACAGCCCGGCGACACGCCCATGCCGGTGATGTCCTACCTGGGCGACGTTGCCGAGCACCCGCGCCAGGTGAGCTGTTGGATCACCCATACCAGCGAACGCACCCACGACATCATCCGGGGCGCCCTGCACCGCTCGCCGCTGTACAGCGGCCAGATCGAAGGCATCGGCCCGCGTTACTGCCCGTCCATCGAAGACAAGGTGGTGCGTTTCGCCGAAAAGAACAGCCACCAGATCTTCGTCGAGCCGGAAGGCCTGGACGTGGTGGAGATCTACCCGAACGGCATTTCCACCTCGCTGCCGTTCGACGTGCAGCTGGAATTGGTGCGCAGCATCCGTGGTTTCGAGCAGGCGCATATCACCCGCCCCGGTTATGCCATCGAGTACGACTTCTTCGACCCGCGCGGGCTGAAGAACACGCTGGAGACACGCCAGGTGAGCGGCCTGTTCTTCGCCGGGCAGATCAACGGCACCACCGGTTATGAGGAGGCGGGCGCGCAGGGCTTGTTGGCCGGCATCAACGCCGCGCTGTTCGTGCAGGGCAAGGACGGCTGGTGCCCGCGCCGCGACGAGGCCTACATCGGCGTGCTGGTGGACGACCTGATCACCCACGGCACCAGCGAGCCCTACCGCATGTTCACCAGCCGCGCCGAATACCGGCTGCAGCTGCGCGAGGACAACGCCGACGCACGCCTCACCCCCACCGGCCGCGAGCTTGGCGTGGTGGACGAGCGCCGCTGGCGCGCGTTCGAGGCCAAGCAGGCCGCCGTCGCCAACGAAAGCGCCCGCCTGCGCGGCATGTGGGCGACGCCGGCAAACGCACTGGGCCGCGAAGTGGCCGACTCCACCGGCGTGGCGGTGAGCCGCGAAACCAATGTGCTGGATCTGATCAAGCGCCCCGAGCTGGATTACGCCAAGCTGATGCAGGTGCCTTCGCTCGGCCCCGGCGTGGACGATGCGCGCGTGGCCGAACAGGTGGAAATCAGCGTCAAGTACGCAGGCTATCTGGATCGCCAGCGCGAAGAGATCGAGCGCCAGCAGCGCCACGAGAACACCGCCATTGCCGAGGGCTTCGATTTCGCCTCGGTACGCGGCCTCTCCGCCGAAGCCCTGCAGAAACTCGAACGCGCCCGCCCGCAGACGATTGGCCAGGCACAACGCATCCCCGGCATGACCCCGGCCGCGATCTCGCTGCTGCTGGTGCACCTGGAACGCGCGCGGCGCGGCAAGGTGGCTTGAGCCCCGCAAGCCCGGTCGCCAGAACCATTGGCGCCGGTTTCTGTTTTCCCTGCATGCCCGTCGTTCAGGCCGCCAGCGCCCTCACAGCTTCTGCCACGCCAGCCCCTCGCCGCGGCGCCAGTACACCGCTACCGCCTTGCCGTAGACGCTGTCGGCATCAACCATGCCGAAGAAGCGCCCGTCGAAACTGTTGCCACGGTGGTCGCCCAGCACCAGCAGCTTGCCGTCGGGGATGGTGATGCCGGCGATGTCCGGGCCACCGCCGTCGTGCAGGTCCAGCTGCACCTGCTTGCCGTTGAAGGCTTCGTTGGCGAGCGCCTGCTGCAGGGGTTGGCCATTGATGCTGAGGTAGCCGCCGTGCAGCTCCACGCGGTCGCCGGCGACGGCAACCACACGCTTGATCAGGCGCGTGCCATCGGCCGGTGAATCGAACACCGCCACGTCACCGCGCTGCGGCTGGCCGGCGGCCAGCAGCTGCATGCCGGTGAACGGCAGGCGCAGGCCATAGGCACGCATGTCCACCACCACCCGGTCGCCCGGCTGCAGCGTGGGCTGCATGGAGCCGCTGGGCACCTGGTAGTGGTTGGCCAGGCTGTCGCGCGCGGCGCCCATCAACAGCAGCATCACCACCAACGGGAAGGCCTCGCGCCGCAACCAGGCAAGTACCGGATGGCGGGGAGCGGGTGCGGTGCGTGCGTCGGTCATGGCCGTTCCTGGCAGGGTGATGAGGCCATTGACCCGTCGCCGCACAGCAAGTTCCAAGCGTTGCGTATTCAGCATGATCCGCCGCCCTGCTACGCAAAGCCGCCACCCGGCTACGCTTTGTTTACGCCCCGCGCTCCGTCTTGGCATGGTGGTTTTATGCGCTGCGGGCGCATCGTTTCACCACCGCGCCGAAGGGCGCTTGGCAAAGGTGTGACATGACCATCCTGTTGATCCGGAACGCGCGCCAAGGCGCCGCGCCGGGCACTTCGCGGCTCCCGGCCACGGTTGCCGGGCATGTGCTGAGCTGCCATGACTGCGACTCGCTGCCTGCATTGGCGCGCTGTCTGCAGCACGCGCATGGCAGCCAGCCGGCATGGGTGTTGATCGAGGCCGCTGCGGCCAACGAGGCGCAGTGGCAAGCGCATGGCCCTGCCCTGCGCGCGGCGCTGGATGCGCTGCCCGCGCCCTATATCGAGTTCGCGCGCAGCGAAGCCGATGCGATGGACACCCATCTGCATCCGCAGCATGCACCGGCGGTGCTGGTCTGTGGCAGCGAAAGTGAGCAGAGCTGCCAGCTGTCGCTGGCTATCGTCGTGCGCCGCCTGCAGGCGAAGAAGGAGGGCTGAGCCATGTCCATTTTCATCGTGCGTGGCCCCGAGGGTTGCGGTCCGTTGCAGCATGCGGCTGCCCCCATTCCCGATGTGGTGATGAAGTCGCTGGTGCATCGTGCACTGGACACCGGCACCAGCATCGCCGTGCGCAACTGCCGCTGCGAGCAGGAGCTGATAGAGGCGCTGTGTGCTGCCGACCACAGTGACGGCGAAGTCACCCTGCTCGCGCCGGGTGCCTGCGTGCACAGCGAACGCCTGCAGCGTCTGCTGCCGCGCCTGCGCAATGCCTACGTCGAGGTGCATGACGATGATGGCCATGCGCTGGAACCGCATCTTGCGCCACAGGGGTCGCAGCGGCTGGGCGTGGCACAGGGTTTCCGTGCGCAGAGCTATGTGCTGGCGCTGGAAATGGCGCTGGAACACCTGGGCTGCAGCGAAGCCGGCAACCGCGTGCATGTGGGCACCTGAGATGCAGCACGGGCATCAGTACGTCGCCGGTTACGAGATCTACGTGGACGGCCACCCGTTCTGGTGGGGCCATCTGGCGCTGCGCATGGAAGACGGCGATCCGCTGGTGGGCGATCCGCAAGGGCTGCTGGATCGGCTGTGCGCGCTGGCGGCGCAACGGCATGAGGTATCTGCTGCGCAGGTGCGGTTGAAGATGGTGAGTCGGCTTTGAGGGGTGGGTGAGGGTGCATGCCACTTTGCGCTCGCGTCCGTGCCAACAACGTCGGCTCGCACAACGTCGGCGCGAATACCCTCAGCGGCTGCCCTCACCCCAACCCCTCTCCCGCTTGCGGGAGAGGGGCTTCTTTCGGGTTGCGGCTTATTTCAGGCCGCGGTTGTGCAGCAGCGGCTCGACGCTGGGGTCCTTGCCGCGGAAGTCGCGGTAGGCGGTTGCCAAGTCGCGGGTGTTGCCGATGGACAGGATCTTGTCGCGGAACACCTGGCCGTTCTCGCGGGTCAGGCCGCCATGCTCCTTGAACCACTCGAAGGCGTCATGGTCGATCATCTCCGCCCAGAAGTAGGCGTAGTAACCGGCCGAGTAACCACCGCCCCAGATGTGGTCGAAGTAGCTGCTGCGGTAACGCGGCGGCACCTGCGCCAGATCCACCTTGTAACGCTTGAGCGCATCGGCCTCGAACGTGTCCACGTCCTGCAGCGGCGCGTCGGCGGGCTGGGTGTGCCAAGCCATGTCGAGCAGCGCGGCGGACAGGTATTCGGTGGTCATGTAGCCCTGGTTGAAGGTCTTGGCCTTGGCGATCTTGTCCACCAGCGCCTGCGGCATCGCTTCCTTGGTCTGGTAGTGCTTGGCGTAGTTGGCGAACACCTTCGGGTCCGAGGCCCAGTGCTCGTTGAACTGCGACGGGAACTCCACGAAGTCACGCGGCACGGCGGTGCCTGCAACGCTCGGGTACTTGGCGTTGGAGAACATGCCGTGCAGTGCGTGGCCGAACTCATGGAACATGGTGGTCACGTCATCCCAGCTCAGCAGTGCCGGCTGGCCGGCGGCAGGCTTGGTGAAGTTGCACACGTTGTAGACCACCGGCTTGGCGCCGGTCAGGCCGTCCTGCTCGACGAACACATCCATCCACGCGCCACCGGACTTGCTGTCACGCTTGAAGTAGTCGGCGTAGAACAGCGCCAGCGGCTTGCCATCGGCATCGCTGACCTCGAACACGCGCACGTCCGGGTTGTACACCGGCAGGTCCTTGCGCTCCTTGAAGGTCAGGCCGTAAAGCTGGTTGGCGGCGAAGAACACGCCGTTCTGCAGCACGTTGTCCAGCTCGAAGTACGGCTTGATCTGCGATTCGTCCAGGTCGTACTTGGCCTTGCGCACCTGCTCGGCATAGAAATCCCAGTCCGATGCAGCGGCCTTGAAGCCACCCTTCTGCGCATCGACCACCTTCTGGATCTCGGCCAGCTCACCGCGTGCCTTGGCGGTAGCCGCAGGCACCGTGTCGGTCAGCAGCTTGAGCGCGTGCTCGGGCGTCTGCGCCATCTGGTCGGTGAGGTTGTAGGCGGCGTAGTTCGGGAAGCCGAGCAGCTTGGCCTTGGCCGCGCGCAGCTGCGCCAGGCGCTGGATGATCTTGCGCGTGTCGTTGGCATCGCCGTGTTCGGTACGGGTTTCCGATGCCTCCAGCACCTTGGCGCGCACGTCGCGGTCCTGCAGCGACATCAGCACCGGCTGCTGGGTGGTGTTCTGCAGGCTCAGCACCCACTTGCCGTCGAGCTTGCGGCCCTTGGCGGCGTCTTCGGCGGCGGCAACGTCACCATCGGACAACCCGGCCAGCTTCGCCTTGTCGTCAATGGTCACCGCACCGGCGGCGGTGGCGGCCACCAGCTTGTTGTGGAAGTCGTTGGAGAGCGTGGCTTCCTCGGCGTTGTACTGCTTCAGCGTCTCCTTGTCGGTGTCGCTGAGCTGGGCACCGGCTTTCACGAAGCCCTTGTAGGTCTCCTCGACCACGCGCAGCTGCTCCGGGTCCAGCCCGGCACTGGCGCGGCCGTCATAGACCGCCTTCACGCGCTCGAACAGCTTGGCATCGAGATGGATGGCATCGCCATGCGCGGCGAGCTTGGGCACCACGTCTTCCTGGATCTTCTGCCGCTCCGGGTTGGTATCGGCCTGCACCACGCTGAAGAACACGCGGCTGACGCGGTCCAGGATGGCGCCGGATTTCTCCATCGGCAGCAGGGTGTTGTCGAAGGTCGCCGGCTGGGTGTTGTCGGTGATCTGCCTGATCTCGGCCAGCTGCTGGCGCATGCCTTCCTCGAAGGCCGGCAGATAGTCGGCGTCCTTGATCTTGTCGAAGGCCGGCGCTTGGAACGGCAGCGTGCTGACCGCCATGAACGGATTGGTCGAAGCGTCGGCCGGTTGGCCGGCGGGTGCGGGGGTATTGGCGCTCACGGGTGGGGTGGACTCCTTGCCGGAACAGGCGGCCAGCGCAAGACTGATGGCGGCGGCCAGAACAACGGTACGCGACATGAAACAGCTCCTTGGGTACAGGCTTGGACCAGCCGACAACCCTACTCCCATCGGCCACTGCCAGCATGTGCCGGTAGTGGTGCGTGGGCATGCGTTCATGTTGCAGCGTGCGGGTGCAGCAAATTTCCCGTCCGGCTCAACCGGTGCCGCGGTTGCGCCCCATCCACTGGCGGTACCACTGGCGGATGGCGGCCATGTCGGCCACATCATCACCGGTGGTTTGCATCGCCGGGCCAAAGCCGAGCACACGCTCGGGATAGTGGAAGTACGCAGGGATGATGGGCACCTGCGCGGTGCGCGCGATGCGCAGGAAGCCGGTTTTCCATTCCTTCACCGGCTTGCGGGTGCCTTCCGGCGCCAGCGCGAACCAGATGCGCGGGCTCTGCTGGATCATCGCCACCGCCTGCCCCACGGTGCCCTGCGGCGAGCTGCGGTCCAGTGGCACCACGCCCATGCTGCGCAGCACCTTGCCCAGCGGCCACCAGAACAGCTTGTCCTTGCCCAGGATGCGCGCCTCCACGCCCAGCGCCATCTTCGCCGCCAGGCCCCACAGGCCATCCCAGTTGGACGAGTGCGGCGCAGCAATCACCACCGCCTTGGACAGATCAGGAATCGGCCCACGGATGCGCCAGCCGCCCAGCCGCAGAATGCTGCGCCCCAGCCAGCGTGTGAATGCATTGGCCTTGACCCGCGGCACGTTCGGCGGAAGCTCCGGCACCACCGGCATGGACTTGCTCAAGCACTACTCCCAATTACGTTGTGAACGGCCGCGCTTGATCTGCGCGCGTTCCTTTTTCTGGTCGAGCCGGCGCAGCTTGGAGCCGTAGGTGGGCTTGGTCGCCACCCGGGCCTTGGGCACCGACAGCCCGGCCTGGATGAAGCCCACCAGGCGCTCGCGCGCGTCCTGGCGGTTGCGGTCCTGGGTACGGAAGCGTTGGGCGTCGATCACCAGCACGCCTTCGCTGGTCATGCGCCGGTCGCGGCGGGCCAGCAGGCGTTCGCGCAGGGCGTCGGGCAGCGACGGCGAGTTGGCCACGTCGAAACGCAGCTCCACCGCGGTGGACACCTTGTTCACGTTCTGCCCGCCGGCGCCGCTGGCGCGCACGAAACGCTCGACGATCTCCGTTTCCGGTATCGCCAGCCGTTCCGAGATTTCAATCAGACCCGTCCCCATCGGCGCATTGTACGGTCAGCAATGCTGCGGTTTGCTGCATTGTGTGCCGGTTCGGGGGGAAGCGGTGTTTCGCGGCTGTTACGGAGAGGCAGAGGGAAAGGCAAAGCACCCCTCCCCGGCCCTCCCCTTTGCTGCGCAAAAGGGAGGGAGAACTCCCCCTCCCTTTGCCGTAGGCAAGGGGAGGGGTGGGGAGGGGTGCTCTCAGCGCGCCACCGCCCTCACTCCCAATCCTGCTCGGCCCAGCGCCGCCAGGCGCGGTAGTGATGGATGGCGAAGCCGGCAAAGGATGGTTCATCGCCCAGCGCGCGCTCCAACTTAGCCACCTCCTGCTCGAATACCTTCGGCCCTTCCTCGTGGAAGGTGACCTTGTCGATGTCGTTGGAGGAAACCTCCAGCCCGATCACCACTTTCTTGCCCACCTTGTTGGCATAGGCAATCTCGCTTTGTGCATGCGACAGGATGCTGTCCCTGCCCTCGGCCTTGTCGCGGTAGTCCATCAGCGCCACGTAGTCGTACACGTCGATGGTGTGCTCGCTTACCGGCCTGCGCCTGCCCTTCCACTCCAGCTCGATGCCATCGAGCCAGAACGGAATGGCCGGTCCCACCGCCAGCGTGGCGCCGTGCTCGCGCTTGATCCGCATCACCGCATCGCTCATGTCCAGGAACCCGACGAGCAGGTCCTCACGGGTGTCGTCGTCCCACTGGTCAAGAATGTGCGGCTCGATGTCGAGATTGGCACCATCAAAGCGCGCCTGCTCGGGCGCGGCCGCGTTGTACTCCACCACGCGCCGGAACATGGCCTCGGCCTCGGCCCGGTGCGAGGGCAGCACGTAGTTCTCGGTGTTGAGATAGGCAGAGCCCAGCAGCGCGTAGACCTTCATGCCGTGCCCGTGCATGCGCGCGATGAAGGCGTGGTAGAGCTGTGGCTGATCGACGATCAGGTTGCGGCCCTTGAACTCATCGGCATACAGGTACAGCGTGTCGATGTGCTGTGTCTTGAGGTAGGCAATGGCCTCCTCGGCCACCTCCGGGCTTTCGACCATGGCGTAGGACTCGGCCTCCCACGTCCAGAAGGCACGGCTGGCCTTGGCCAGCACGCTGGCCGGCAGACTGCACAGCAGCAGCGCCAGGCCGCCAGCGATCCATTGTTTCATTGTGCGCCTCCGTTGCCTTCGATGGCCTGCAGCGGCAGGTGGTAGCGGCCCTGGCCGATGGCCTTGCCGGTGTCCGGGTCGGACGGGAACACCGAGACGAAACAGCGTGCTGAGCAGTCGTCCAGGTGCGGCAGCGCAAGCTGTACCTGCTGGCGGCCACGTGCCGGCAGCTGTACCGCTGCGCCATAGATTTCCTTCAGCTCACGGCCCTGCTCGGTGGCCATCACCGCCAGCGGCACGAACACGCGGCTGGGCTTGCCGTCGCCGTTGCTGAACACCGCCGTGAGCTGCATGCCCTGCCCGTTCGCTGCCGCGGCCAGCTGCGCCGATTCCATCGACACGCCATGTGCCACCGGTGCGGCGGCAGCCACCGCCTGCACGGGAGCCGGCGCCTGGTAGGCCACCAGCGTGGTCTTGCCGCCGTCGGGCATCAGCGCCTGCTGCTGCATGAAGATCGCATTGGCCTGCATATAGCGTTGCAGCCTGCGCATTGCCCAGTCGCGTACCTCGGCATCGTCGGCTTCGGCCAGGTGCATGCCATCCTGCAGCTCATAGAGCTTGCCGTCGCGCAGCCACCAGCGGTCGGCAAGGTACTCCGGCGCGCTGGTCTTGGTCTGCTGCAGCGGCAGCGTGTGGGTGTTGCGGAAGCTCTCGCCCATGTCCAGGCCGGTGCCCAGCCACGGCGTCTGCGCCGGCCGCTGCAGGCCATAGGTGTTGGACAGCAGCGCCATCAGCGACGGGGTGACATCCAGCTGCGAGGACACCGCGCGGATGCGACGCGGCTGCTTGAGCAGCGGCGAGTGGATGATCAGCGGCACGTGGTAGCGGTCCACGTGCTCATCCATCGGAATCTCCGGCAGGCGGTGGTCGCCGGTGATGACGAAGATGGTGTTGGCATACCACGGTGTCTTCGACACGCTGTCGAAATAGCGGCGCAGCTGGTCGTCGGTATACAGGATGGTGCTGTAGATGGCGGCGTTGCTGCGGTAGGCAGGCAGCTTGTCCGCCGGAATCCTCAGTTCCTGCAGGCGCTGCTGCATGCGCGCGCGGTAGGCGTCCTGGCCGGGAAACTCGTAGCTGGTATGCATGGACATGGTCTGCAGCGCCAGCAGGAACGGCGTGCGCAGCGTGTCGTTGTCGGCCAGCACGCGCGCGACCACTTCCTTGTCCGGGTAGCCCCAGGAGCTGAACGGATTGCGCTGGTAGCCACTGCCGAAACTGTTGAGGTCCACCAGCTGCTGCACCTGCTGCAACTGCATGTAGCCCTTTTCGTTGTCGAACGTGGTGTCGGTGCCGTTGTAGAACGCGGTGTGGTAGCCCTGCTCGCCCAGCACGTTGAACAGGCCCGGGTGCGCGGGCATCTTCGCGCCCAGCGCGGTGAAGCCCTGCTCGGCGAACGGTACCGAACCAAACAGCGTGGGCAGCACACCGAAGGTGCGGCCCTGGTTGGCCAGGAAGTTGTCGAAGTACAGGCTGCGCGTGGCCAGTTCATCCAGGAACGGGGTGAAGCTGCCCAGCGGCGCCTGCGGCCCGGAGAACGACCGGCCCAGGCCTTCGACCACGATGACAACCACGTTCGGCTTGCTGCCATCGCTGGTCGGATTGAAGAACTCACCCAGTGCGTCCGGTGTCTGCTCCGGATGCAGGAAGGGGTAGGTGGGGTCCAGCGGCGGCAGCACGTCCTGCGCCGCGTCGGCCGATTGCTCGGCGCTGGCCAGATGCGCGGTGTCGCCCGTGTACCAGCGGCGCACGTCATTGCTGAACCATGCCAGCTTGTTGCTGGCCAGCTCGCGTGCCGGCTCGTCCTTCAACGTAGCGGCGCCGGTTGGCAGCGGCAGCACCCACGCCAGCAGGCCGGCGATGAGCAGCAGCGTGGTCCACAGCACCGAGCCCTGCAGCGCACGCCTGCCCCACCACCACAGCCATGCCCACAACAGCAGCAGCGGCAAAAGAAAGGCCAGGATGCTGCGCAGGTTCAGCGGCGCGCCATCAGCCAGTGTGGTGCGTATTTCCGCCGCGCTGTAACCGAACAGATCCGCACCCAGCGGCACATGCGCCACCTGGTAGTACTGGTCGAGCATGGCCTGCGCCACGACCGGCAAGGTCCACAGCAGCGACAGCAGCACCGCGCGTACCGCCGGGCGGCGGATGGCCAGCAGCGGCAGCGACAGCACCAGCAGCAACGGCAGCAGACGCAGCAGCACCAGGCCGGACTGCATCAGGGCGACGCCGCTGATGGCGCCCCCCTGGCCGCCAGCCCGGGCGCCGCCATTGATCACCGCAGCCGCCACCAGCGCCAGCTGTGCCAGCAGCAGTGCCGGGAAGGCGGAAGAAAAACGCGACCACGCGTTGCCGTTGTTCTCTGCCGTCATCCAGCCTGCTCCTTACCAGCGCGTATACAACGCGAACGACACCCGCTGCTCGCTGTAACCACCATCGTCGTCGGCATAGCCGGCGCCGAGCTTGAAGCCCCAGTTGGGGGCGAAGTAGTGCTTCCACGCCACACCAACGGCGGCGTTGCTGTCGCGCACCACGCTGCCGAAGCGGTCCATGTCGGTGCTGCGGCCACTGCTGACGCTCATCTCCAGATAGTCGTCGGCATTGCCCTTGTAGTAGTTGCGCAGCATCACCCGGTGGCTCCAGCTGCCGCTGCCGACACCCGGCACGTGCTGCAGTTTGTAGCGGCCGTACCAGTTGCCCACGTAGCGGCCCACACCGACACCGTAGAACTCGGTATCACCGGAGAAGCGCAGGTGATCGACGCTGGCCGACAACTCCCAGCCATCGCCCACGCCCTGGAATACTTCCGCGCGCCAGGCCTGCCTGGGCAGCACGCCGCTGGACGGGCCCTGCTGGTAACGCAGGTTGGCATAGGCACGCGACCACAGCGGCACGTAGCCATCCAGTGCCCAGGCCACATCACTGTTGCCGAAGTGGTCGGCACGCAGCAGCTCCAACCCCAGCGAGCCACGCTCGAAATAGCGGCGCAGCGACAGGTCGGCATCGTTCCAGCTCTCACGGCCGCCGCTGAAGCGGGTGTGGTCCCAACCGGCGCTGGCACCCCAGCGGTAGCCGTCAACGTTGGCCACATCCGGGTTGGCCATGCGCGGCAGCAGGCTCTGCTGCAGGCTGGCCACTTCGGCCGCATCCGCGCCAAGGCCGGCAGCAGCATCGAAATCCGCGCGTGCGGCAGAACGCTGGCCGGCATCACGCAGCGCGCGGCCACGGGCGATGCGTGCGGCCGGGTCCTGCGGCTGCAGCTCCACCCACTTGGCATAGGCATCGGCAGCCTGCTGCGGGCGGTCGCTCCAGCGGTACATGTCGCCCAGTGCCGACCAGGCATCGGCATAGTCGGGGCTGTTGCGCACCACGGTCTGCAGGTCGGCCTCGGCGGCGGCGTACTGGCCGTCCCACGCATAGGTGCGGCCACGTGCCAGCAGCAGGTCGCCGTTGCCCGGGTGCTCGGCCAGCAGCGCGGTGTAACGCTCCAGCGCCTGCGGGCGCTGGCCACTGGTGGCCATCTGCTGCGCCTGGCGCAGCTGCACGGTCAAGGCATCCGGCTCGGCCTCCTGGGCCATGGCGGCAGGCGCCATGCAGGCACCAAGCGCCAGCAGCAGCCAGGGCCGCAGCGCGCGCGCGGTTGAAGCGGAAAGCGAGTGCCGACGCAAGGCGTTGCTCCTGTGTTTCATGGTTGGTGTTTCCCTTCCGAAGCCTGGGGCACGGCGGCATCCGCCGCGCCGGCCGGGGCATGCTGCCACGAACCATCACGGCTGATGCGCCCCCAGTTGTGGCGCTTGCGGCGGCTGAACAGCCAGCGCATCGTGCCCATGAAGCGCCAGCACGAATTGAGCTGGCGGTAGCCGAAGTTCTCCAGGATGGCCACGCCGAACATGCGCAGCTGCTGGATGGGGCGCGAGTACAGGCCGAAGGACAGTTCCTCCAGCAACATGGCGTTGACCGAGAGCAGGATGCCCATGCCCACCGCTGCCGCCAGGAAGATCAGGAACACCTCCAGCGACACCATGCCGACAATGGCCAGGATGATCATGGTCACATACCCCACCACTTCGATGATCGGGCCCAGGAACTCGAACAACAGCATGAAGGGGAATGCGACCCAGCCGGCGGCGCCGCCGTGGCGGCTGAACATCAGGCGCATGTTCGCCCACAGGCTTTCGGCCAGGCCGCGCTGCCAGCGCACGCGCTGGTTGCGCAGCGAGGACAGGTCGGTGGGCGCCTCGGTCCAGCACACCGGGTCGGGCACGAACACGATGCGGTAGTCGCGCTGCTCCTTGCGCAGGTTGCGGTGCATGCGCACCACCAGGTCCATGTCCTCGCCCACGGTGTCCACGCGGTAGCCGCCAATGGCGATCACCCGCTCCTTGTAGAACACGCCGAACGCACCGGAGATGATCAGCAGCGCGTTCATGGGCGACCAGCCCATGCGCCCGAACAGGAACGCGCGCAGGTATTCCACCAGCTGGAAGCTGGGCAGCAGGCGCCTGGGCAGGCCCACCTTGGACAGCATGCCGTCGCTGACGGTGCAGCCGTTGAGCACGCGCACCACGCCACCGCTGGCAACCACGCGGCGGTCCTCAAGGAACGGCCGCACCACCCGCGAGAGGCTTTCCGGCTGCAGGATGCTGTCGGCATCGATCACGCAGAACAGCGGGTAGCGCACGCAGTTGATGCCGGCGTTGATGGCATCGGCCTTGCCGCCGTTGGCCTTGTCCACCATGCGTACGCGTGGGTACCGCGGCGAGGCGTACACACCCTTGACCAGCTCGGTGGCCAGGCGTGCGCGGTAGGCCTCGGGCACCTGCACCAGGCCGAAGGCTTCGATCAGCGCCTCGCGGGTGCGGTCGCTGGAGCCATCGTTGACCACCACGATCTCGTACTCGGGGTAGCTGGTCTTGAGCAGCGAGCGCACCGAGGACACCACCGACTTTTCCTCGTTGTAGGCCGGCAGCACGATGCTCACCGGCGGCTGGTACTCGCGCAGCCCCGGCGGCAGGTAGTTGGCCCGGTACTCGCGCATGTAGCGCACGATCTGGTAGGCGGAGATGTAGTTGAGGATCAGGTAGGACAGGTTGATCGCCATGAAGTAGGCGATGAACACCCACTGCAGCGCAGCCATGTGCTGCAGCCACGGCAGCTGCTGCAGGTAGTCCACGGTGGATTGCCAGTAACCGTTCATGCCGCCCCCCTGAGCCCATGCTCGGACAGCACCTGCTCGATGATGTCGCGCCCGTAGGTGTCGCTCTGCCGCTGCTGGATGCGGCGCAGCGCCTCGGCGCCCATGCCGGGCAGTGCCAGCAGCGCCTGCGCGGCGCGGTAGCGCACCCACCAGACGCTGTCGGCCAGCAGCGGCTCCAGCCGCGTGGCGTCACTGGTCTGGCCGATGCGGCCCAGCGCCGCGGCCGCGTGCATGCGCACATGCCAGCGCGAGGCGGTGAGGAAGCCGGCCACGCGCTCGCGGTCCTGCGGGTCGCTGACCAGCTGCAGGCACACCGAAAGAATGTGGTCGTCCACATGCCCGTCCAGCAGCTGCCGCACCACGCCGCTGGCGCGCTGCGGATCGATGTCGGCAAGGAAACGCACCAGCTTGACGGTGGTGTCGGCATTGGCGCGCAGCAGCGCGTTGCTCAGTTCGCGCGCGGCGCTGCCATCGTGGTTCTCGGCCAGAATGCGTGCCACGTTGCCGGGCACCCAGTCATCGCGCTCGGCCACCAGTGGCACGAACATGGCCATGGCGCGCGGCGGGTCCACCTGCGCCAGCGCGCGCGCCGCGCACAGCGACACGATGGGGCTGCGGTCGGCCAGGAACGGGGACAGGTCGTCGAACAGGCGACGGTCACGCAGGTGGCCCAGCGCGATGATGGCCATGGCACGGTCGTGGTAGCTGCCGCGCAACAGCCTGCGGCAGGCACCCTCCAACCCGGCCTGCACGGCCACCGGCACCAGCCTGGGGGCGGGGTCATCCGGTTGCGACTCATGCACGCTGTTCCAGGCTTCGACGAAGCCATGGGCCTCACCGGCCTGCAGTGCCCGCACCTGGGGCGGGGTGGCGCCCTGCAGCGCCTGCTGCAGCATGCCGGCCCAGTACTCGCGGGCGCGCGCATCGCGCTGCTCACGGCGCTGCGCACGGATGCGCAGGATGACGATGATGGTCAACAGCACAAAGGCCAGCAGCAGGGTCAGTACAGCAACCCAGCCCGCCACCAGTACTGCTGTTGATCCTTTGGCCAATTCTTCCATTGCCTACCCCTGCTTAGGCGGAATGGGGACTTGGCTACCCTGCTTTGCCCCATTCAACTCCGCACTTTCGGCGCGAAGCATACGGCCAAATGGGACTTGCGTCACATTTTATACCTGAAGATTTCATTCCCCCGTAATGAAAACCCTATCAAGCAGCCGTAAGAATAATGCAACTCATTGAACTATATGAGAATTTCAGAATTAGCCGGCTTGCCGTGGATGCGGGCTGGCTCGGGCAGCCGCGCAGCAGAGCGCGCCTACGGTGCCGCACCTCAAGTCCGGCGGGTATGCTCAAGGCACGTCCCCGGACTCTTGGAAGCGCCATGTACCGATACCCGAACACCCGCCGCTCCCTCCTCACACCGCTGCTGCTGTCCGGCTGCCTGCTGCTGGCGGGCATTGCCCCGGCGCTGGCCGCACCGCCCAGCGATGGCGACATCAACCGCCTGCTTGCCGCCTCGCGCGCGCAGAACATGCTCGATTCAATGCTGCCGCAGATGGAAGCCATGCAGGCCCAGCAGTTCGCCCAGATCACCGCCAACCAGAGCCTGAGCGCCGAGCAGAAGCAGCAGGTGCAGCGCATCCAGCAGCGCACCTCGCAGACCATGCGCGAGGCGCTGTCCTGGTCGCAGATGCGGCCCATGTACGTGGAGCTGTACAAGCAGACCTTCACCAAGGAAGACGTGCTGGCGATGGCCGAGTTCTACGAGAGCTCCGCCGGCCAGAGCCTGCTCGACAAGACCCCGGCGCTGATGCAGAACCTGATGGGCGCCATCCAGCAGAAGATGACGCCGCTGCTGGCCAATCTGCAGAAGGACCTGGACCAGATCGTCAACGAGCCGGCAGCCAGCGGCAAGTAAGCCGCGCGGCTGCATCATGCGTGCGTGAGCCGTGGAAGCCGTGCAGGCTTCCCGCTCACTCCCGCTGCTTCAAGGGCTGGGCCAGCCGAACAGGTCCATCGCCTTCTGGAACTCCTGGTCCAGTGGCGCCACCACCTGCACGCGCTCACCGCTGCGCGGATGCGGAAACGCCAGGCGCTCGGCGTGCAGCAGCATGCGGTGGATGCCCTGCATGCGGAAGCTACGGTTGTGCCGCCCGTCGCCGTGGCTGGTGTCGCCGATCAGATGGTGGAAGCAGTGCTTCAGGTGACGGCGGATCTGCCGGAACCGGCCCGTCTGCGGCTGGCAGCGCAGCAGCGCGTAGCGTGAGGTCGGAAAGCCGGTGGACGGTATCTCCAACTCGCCGGTCCGCAGCCGCTGGAAATGGGTGATGGCCTGCTTCTTCACCGGCTTGCCGGGGCCACCGTCCAGGTCATGGTCGATGGTGAAGCTCTCCTCGGCAGGCCAGCCACGGCAGACGGCCAGATAATCCTTGGCCACCTCGCCGCCCATCAATGCCTTGCCCAGCGTGCTGGCGGTGTCGCGGTCGAAGGCCAGCAGCAGGCAGCCGCTGGTGGCACGGTCCAGCCGATGCACCAGAAAGATCGGCCTGCCCAGCTGCTCGCGCAGGCGGTCGGCGAGAAAATCATCCTCGCCACGCGCCAGCTTGCTGTCGTGGACCATCAACCCGGCAGGCTTGTTGACCACGGCCAGCCATTCGTCCTGGTACAGCAGCGGCAGCGGTTCGGCCACCGGCGCGGGCGCGTCGGCGGCATCCACGGGGTCGTTCATCGCCGCAGCCAGGCCGACGCCAGCGCCAGCACGCCCACGCCACCGGTCAGCCACGACCACAGCGGCACCGACGCCAGCTGCGGGCCACCGGCCTGCAGGCCGTACAGCAGCACCGAGATCACCACCAGTCCCACACCCGTCACCGCGGTTATCACTCGGCGCTGCATGCGCACCAGCGTGTCGTTGAGGGTGACGATGTCCTGCGAACGCATGGTCAGCTCGTGCTTGCCTTCCACCTGCTGCTGCAGCCAGCGGTGCAGCAGCGCGGGCATGTCCGGTGCCTGCGTCATGATTTCCGGCAGGCGCTTGCCCAGCTCCTTCAGCGTACGGCGCGGGCTGTAGCGCTCGCGCAGGATGCGTTCGAGCACGGGCTTGGCGACGGCCCAGATGTCCAGCTGCGGGTCCAGCTGGCGGCCCACGCCTTCGATGTTGAGCAGGGTCTTCTGCAGCAGGATCAGCTGCGGCTGCAGCGTCAGCTGGTAGCGCTGCGCGGTGCGGAACAGTTTGATCAGCACTTCGGCCAGCGAGATCTGCGACAGCGGGCGGGTGAAGTACGGCTCGCACACCGCACGCACGGCTGCTTCCAGCTCATCGATGCGCACACTGGCAGGCATCCACTGCGCCTGCAGGTGCAGCTCGGCGATGCGCCGGTAATCGCGGTTGAAGATGGCCATGAAGTTCTCGGCCAGGTAGTACTGATCCTCTTCCGAGAGCTGGCCCATGATGCCGAAATCCAGCGCGATGAAACGCGGGTTCTCGCGCCGCGCCGGGTCCACGTCCACCCAGATGTTGCCGGCGTGCGCATCGGCATGGAAGAAGTTGTCGCGGAACACCTGCGTGTAGAACACGCGCACGCCCTTGGCCGCCAGCGCCTGGCGGTTGATGCCGGCCTCGTCCAGTGCGGCGATGTCGTCGGACGGAATGCCCCACACCCGCTCCAGCGTGAGCGCACGCTCGGCGGTGTGGCTCCAGATCACTTCCGGCACGTACAGGTCGTCGGAGTTCTCCCAGAACCGGCGCAGCACGCTGGCGTTGGCGCCTTCGCGCTGCAGGTCCAGTTCGGCGGCCAGCGTGGTCTCGATCTCGGCCACCACTTCGCGCGGGCGGATCTTGTCCGCGCGTGGATGGGTGCGTTCGACCAGCGCCGCCAGTGATTTCAGCAGGGCGATGTCACCGGCGATCTGCTGCTCGATGTCCGGGCGCAGCACCTTGACCACCACCTGCCGGCCATCGGTCAGCGTGGCCGCATGCACCTGGGCGATGGAGGCCGAGGCCAGCGGCACGGTATCGAAGCTGGCGAAGGCTTCGCTGACCGGGCTGCCCAGCGCCTGCTCGACGATGGCCCGTGCCTGC
>DCXY01000025.1:0-63914 GCA_002329155.1 Stenotrophomonas sp. UBA2124
TCACCACGACCGGCAACAAGGACATCATCCGCATCGAACACCTGAGCGCGATGAAGGACCAGGCCATCGTCTGCAACATCGGCCGCTTCGACAACGAGATCCAGGTGGATGCGCTGGTCAAGTTCCCGGGCGTGCAGCATGTGAACATCAAGCCGCAGGTGGACAAGTACGTGTTCCCAGCGGCCAATGGTGAAGCTGGCAACGCCATCTTCCTGCTGGCCGAAGGCCGTCTGGTGAACCTGGGCTGCGCCACCGGCCACCCGAGCTTCGTGATGTCCAACAGCTTCGCCAACCAGACGCTGGCGCAGATCGACCTGTGGGCCAACAAGGACAGCTACGAGGCCGACGTGTACCGCCTGCCGAAGAAGCTGGACGAAGAAGTGGCCCGCCTGCACCTGGAAAAGATCGGCGTGAAGCTGACCACCCTTACGCAGGACCAGGCCGACTACCTCGGCGTGCCGGTGGAAGGCCCGTACAAGCCGGAGCACTACCGCTACTGATGCACGGCTGCGGCGCGGCAAAGCACTGCAACCCATCACGCTGAAGAAAACGGGCGCCGCAGGGCGCCCGTTTTCTTTGTGCGGACTGCCTGCAGGCACCTACGGGTACATCTTCGTGGCCGCGTACCCCGCCCGCTCAATGGGCCAGCGGCATCTCCAGGGCTCGCGAGTATCCAGAATCGTCCACCCGCTCAAATATCACCTTCGCGCCCTTTGAGGTGGCCACCTCGCCCAGTAAGGCATAGCGTCTACTGGAATACGGCGCGACCATCATGTCCTGGGTCCGCTCCACCTCGATTGCATGGCCGGCAGCAACCACCACGCGCGTGAACGAGGCATGGAAAGGGGTTGCATTGTGGCAGACCAGATAAAGGCGCCCCGCGCGTTGCAGGGACCATGAAAGCCCTGCCGCCAGGTCATCCGGCCCCTGCTCCAACCCGGCAGGGCGATGGAATACCTTTATCTGGGTGGTAAGTGCGATGCGGATGCGCGCCTGCGCGTCATCACCCCCATCGCCATGCGGTGGCACTTCATGCACATTGAGCCAGTGCACCGATTCGCGATCGCCCGCCATCGCGCTGCCGTCATGCAGCAGGCGGATGCCGCGCACGCCGCCGGCCTCCATGCGGAACACCGGTGGCAGCACCACATAGGGCGCATGCCATTGATCGGGGTCGGCGCTGCCATCATCCACCCATGCCTGCACCAGCACCGGATAGGCATTGGTATTGGCAAGCATCAGCGAACTGCTCTGGCCGCTGCCGTCATGGATCAAACGGGTGGCGGCCAGCAGCACGCCGGCCTGTGCCGTGGGCAGCGCCAACAGCCACATCAGCGACATCGCGCAGCAGGACGGCCTCACTGCACTTTCACCAGTACATGCGCAGTGGCTTCCACCTTGCCCGGCGTGGGCTGCTGCCCGGGCAGCATTCTCAACACGGCGTCATAGCTGCGCTGATGGTTCTGATAGCCTGTGGCGCTGCTGCCGGTCACCGTGGCTCCCTCCATCACCGGCCACCAGCCGGCACTCCTGCCACTGGGGTTTGCCCCGGGCACATTGCCGGTCATGCCTGGCTGGCCCACGAATGTCATCGTCGTGCCGCTGCTGGTGTCCTCCAGCTGGATGCCGACCCCTTCGGCGTAGCCCACCTGCCCATAGTTGTCGGAAACCAGTGCCTCGACACCGCCTGCCGGGTTGAGCAGGCCCAGGCGCTGGGCGTGTGCATATGCCGTGGCTGAAACCTGGATGCCGATGGCGGTCTGGCCACTGCCTGTACCCGAACTGGCGGCGCTGCTGCACTCAAGCTGCACGCCGAAGCGGCCGCGCGCAACCTGGCCGGCGGCCAGTTCCGCGGCGCTGATGGTGGGCAGCACCACCTGTGGCGTGGCCGTTCTTGCCACGCAGGTGGCGTTGTTGCTCAGCGAAACCGCATTGCGCAGGCCATAACCAAAGCCGTTATGCGCGCCCCAGAACCGGTAATGCCACGCCGAATCGGCCCCCACCTCGTCACTGACCAGCCCCGGCCCCTTGAGCTGCACGTAGCCGTTGGGCTGGTTGCAGGTGTACACCGCTCCGGTACCGCTTGCCGACATCATGCGGCCACAGAAATTGCTGGCCGCACCGGACGCTGGCGGCAGGCTGCTGATGCGGTACAGCTCGGCACGCAGCGCGGGAATATCCTGAAGACGTATCTGCACCCGCCCACCAACCAGTGCATAGCTGGTCAATGGCACCGCCTTCCAGAACCGGGTGAGTACCACTTCGGCCATGCTCAAGCGCAGGCCCACCTGCTCGAACCAGGTGGCATAGACATCCTGCAGGCCATCGCTACGGCCAACGTCCCAGAAGCCGCCCACCCGGTCATCACCGTTGGTTGCCACCAGGAAGGTCAGCGCAGGCAGGTCCGCCTCATCACATTCCCACAGCACCGTGCCGGCATGTGCGCCACCAAAGGTGTAGGCCGTGGGCGCAACCACCGTGCTGGCCAGCAGGCTGCCGGCCGGCTGCAGATAGGTGTCGGTGAGGTTGATGCGCCCGAATGGAATCTGCGCGGTCATCCCGTCACCGGCATGCATCGCTCCTTTCATCTGCTGACACCTGGCCACGCTGTCGGGCATGAAAGCCAGCCACAACAGCAGCATGATCAATATACCGCCCAGCCTCTTCATCGGCCTCTCCTCACTATGATCCATCGCAATCCGCGGCCACGCGGGCCAATGGCTGGTCAGCGTATGCACGCGCGTCGTAGTGGATGCGGCAGCCCTGCCCCTTGCCCCACCGCACGTCGAGCACGCCTACCGGTGCATCCACCCGTGCGTAGACCTGCCCACCCTGCCCGGCCACGCCCACCACGCCACCTTCGGCATCAAACACCTCGGCCCCCATCGGCACCCGCACGGCCCCCCTGCTGCCGGTATCCACCAGCAGGGGCAGCCCCGGCCGCGTGCGGAACACCACCTTCGCGCCGGCGCCTGCATACGGCGCCACGCGCCGTGCGCCATCCAGCAGTTCGACCCGCTCGTCCAGGCTGCCGGGGTCCAGTGCGATGCTGTTGTAGCGGTAGGGCGTCAGCGACGGCAGCAGCGCATAGCCATTGCGATCCACACGCACGCCATGGTTGCCGCTCATGCGCGCCCCCACCGCGCCCTTGGCCTCGATGAGGCCGAATGTCTCGCCCAGGTACGGGCCGAAGGTAACCCCACCTCCATGTGCCACGATGGCCCCCTGCAGGTTTGCGCCGGCCTGCCAGTAGCCATCGCCACGCGATGCGTTGATACCCAGCGACAGGCGTGGCATCCGCTTGTTGAGGCTGGCACTGAGCGTGGTGCTGGACGGCGTGGTGGAGCGGCTTGCGCCCAGCGAGTAACTCAGCGTCTGCGCGCGGTCGGCCATGCCACTGAGCGAGGCCTGATACTGGCTTTCACCATCGCCCGAACGCGCATAGGCGGTGGTCAGTGATGGCGCGCGTGATGATCCTGCGCGCCCCAGCGGAACGGAAATGGAAAGCGAAACGGTGGTCTCGCGCCTGCTGCCCACATCGCGCCATGCCGGTGGCAGCAGCGCATCCTCCACGTCCGACTGCCAGCCCATGACCTGTGCCGCCACCTGGTTGTGCTGGCGGGCCACCGACAGGTTGATGCTGACGCCATTGGCGAACGCATTGCCGTAGCCGAACTGGAACTGCGAATCACGGCGGCGCCCATCACGGTAGCGTTGGGTGGAGCCGGTAACGAACAGGCTGCCATGGCGGCCCAGCGACTGGTTCAGGGCCAGCTCGAAGCGTTGCTGCTGGCGGTAGCTGGACGATACCCATTGCCAGCCCTGCTCGATTGCCCGGCGCAGCCCCAGTACGTCGGTGAGGTCGCGGTAACCTCCGGTGGAATAGCGGTAACCGGCCAGTGAAAGCGTGGTGCGGGTGGGTGTGAACGTACGGCTGTAGGACGCATGTGCCATCCACCCATCCTGTATGCCCTGCGCGGGCAGCTCGGCACGCGCATAGGTGATGTTCAGGCCGAAGGCGCCCCAGCCGGAGGCCAGTGCACCGCCCAGCACCAGTGCCTGGTAGCCATCGGAGGCACGCAGCGCGGCCAGGCCGGTGATGCGGTTGCTGATGCCACGCTGGTAGGAGCCATCCAGGAATGCACTGTCCTTGCCCATGTCGCGGGTGCGCCCCAGTACCAGGCTGTAGCGGCTGCTGCCGGGGCGCAGCGATTCGGGCACCGCGGCGAATGGCACGCTGAAGCGACGCGTGGTCCCGTCCGCTTCCATCACCTCCACCTCAAGATCGCCGTTGAAGTTGGTCGGATACAGGTCCCGGATCTCGAACGGCCCCGGCGCCACCGTCACCTGGTGTATCTCGTGCCCGTTCTGGCGGATGGACACCCTGGCGCTGGTCATGGCGATACCGCGCACCGTTGGCGCATAGCCGCGCATGGAATCGGGCAGCATGCGTTCGTCACTGGACAGGCTCACCCCGGTATAGGCCAGCCCGGACAGGATGCGGCCACTGGTGAAGGTCTCGCCCAGCACCAGTTGCGAGCGCAGCGACGGTAGTGGCCGCTGCAGGTATTGGCGCAGCGTGTTCCAGTCGGTACCGCTCTGGCCGTGGATCAGGCTCGATTGCTGGCGCAGCTGCCAGCCGGCATGGTTGAAGCCCATGTCCAGCAGCAGGTAGCCGAAATCCTGATTGCTGGTGTCATGCGAGACACGGTAATGGCTGCCGTTGTAGTTGACGTAAGCCATGGTCGCGCCCGCATCCAGCGCCTTGGCATCCACATGGCCACGCGGCACGCTGACCAACGACGCGCTGGGCACTTCCAGTTCCAGGCGCAGGCTGGACAGATCAAAGCGCGCCTTGCCGCCCTCCACGGCCTGCTCGAACACCACACAATCCTGCGCCCCATCGGCCGCCTGCTCTTCCACTTCGGGCCTGAGCACCAGCCTTGCCTGTTCAACCAATGCCCGCTCAAGACAGGTCTGCGTACCACCGCGCTGATCCGGCGCGACGCGTATGTCGGCACTGTCCACGAACCGCCCGTTGAGGTGAACGTCCGCCTTGTACACCCCTGCGGGCACCTCGGCCCGTGCCACGCGCTGCACCACCTCCGGGCTGACGCTGCTGCCACGGAACAGACTGGTGTCGAAGTGGTATCCGTCGCGGTCAAGTTCCACGCGCTGCTCCGGCAGCAGCTGCCCCGCAACATCGGCATCCTTGGCCGCCAGGCTCCACGGTGCCACCAGGGTGAGTGCAGCCAGACGCGCAGCGCAGCGCGGCAGTGCCGGCACCAATGCAGACCTGCGACTCACGGCAATTCCAGCACGCTGACGGTGTCTGCACCGTAGTCGTTCACCAGCACCAGCCGCAGGGACTGCCCTATGGCCGGCAGGCGCCATACCGTGTGCGAGAACGGTGCGATCAACTCCGACTCTGCCAGCTCATGTTCGTCGGATGCGGACAGCAGCTTCGCGCTGCGTACCACCACGTGGTACGGGGTGGGGTTGTGCACACGCAGCGCGTCGCCCTCACGCTGCAGGCGCAGCTCGCCAGCAAGGTCGGCCGGTGGCGCTTCCAGCCCTTGCGGGCGGTAGAACACTTTCAGCCGCGAGTTGAACATCAGTATCAGCCGGCTGCTGTCAGGCCCTTCATCCTTCATCGCCGGCAGTTGGCTGAAGTTGAGGTAATACAGGGTTTCCCGGTCAGCCGCTGGCGTGCGGCCGGTATACATCAGGTGCACGGTCTGCCCGGCATCGGGTTCGATGCGGAATATCTGCGGGGTGGCGATGAATGGCGCATCGGCGGTCATCGGCGTGGAGGCGGGGTCACCGCTGTCCAGCCACACCTGGACGATGTCCGGCTGCGCGGAACTGCTGCGGAACTGCAGGCTCTCGCCTGTCCCGCCGCCGACATAGATCACGCGCGTATTGTTCATCACCACGCTGGCGCCAGCCTGGCCAATGGCCAGCACCAGCAGGCCAGCACAGCAGACGCGCAGGCACGCAAGGAGGGGGAATATCATCTATACCTTCCGCATGGGCCCGGCAGGCCCACGGCAATGGCAGGGGAAAGGCCGCCGCAATCCACTGCGGCGGCCAGCGTCCGTCGCTTACAGGTAGCTCAGGGTGTACTCGGCCACCGCGGTGACCGCACCGGCGGTCACCGCCCCCTCGGCCACGTACTGCGCGGCAAAACGGTGCGATGCACTGCTCTGGTTGGGCGGCAGCACCAGGCCGGGGACACTGGTCACGCCATTGAGATGGATGGGGTTGGTTCCATCCTCCGAACTCAGCATCACCGACACATTGGATGCCGCATTGGCCGCGGCCTTGTTGCCCAGGTAGCCGGTGGCGGTAACGTCGTGGCCAAGGAACTTCACCGCGATATGCGTTTCCGTGCTGGCAGCAGTGCAGCCAGTCACGCTGATGGTGAATGGCGTAAGCCCGGCGGCGGTTCCTGCGGTGGGCAGCTCGTTGGTGGAAACGGTGGGCAGCAGCACCACGCCATCGGTCTCGCCATTGAGACTCAACTGACAGGTCTGCGCGGTTACTTCACCCTGAAACGTAACCGTAGGCGCTGCCATGGCCGATAAGGGAAGGAGTGTGAAAAGCAGGATGGGAAGTATCTTCATTTAGTTCTGCACCTTGGTCTTCTGGTTGAAAAGCACGGGCCAAGTGCCCGTTTTTGACAACTTGCCAACCAGTCAAAAACATTCTGCAAAGCGGACTTGCATTCAGATATCGGGCCATTCCCTGTCCCACCTCAGACGATTGCAGGTGAAACCTAAGGTTCGCCCTATCCATACGGGGGCAGATGCCGGGGGCGACGCTCAGCAGAATTCTGTAGGCGCCCCTGCCCGCGCGCAGGCAGCACCAGGGGGGGCCGCTGAGCTTCCCCAAGCGGATGTCTTGCGGTGATACTTGCGCTCGGCACCCGCCCTGCCAGGGCGGGCATCAACACGCACGAGGCCTGCGATGAACAGAACGGAAGCAGACGCCATTGCCCAGGCCATCCTGGCGTCGGCAACGCAGGCACAACAGGACAGGCGCCGCGCACTGGATGAGAAGCGGGCACAGGAAGCGCAGACCATGGCCAACAAGCGCCGGGTTGCCGCTTTGGCGCTGATTGGCGCACCACTCGGTGTGGCGGTTGCCTGGTTGCTTGCACAGCGGTTGAGCGATGGATTGATTTGGGGCGCCCTTGCCGGCGCAGCACTGGGTTGGGCCAGCGTGTGGCTGCGTCCCGTGCGCGGGCCACGCGCATGAGCGAGGCCGGAACTGCCTGCCCATGATGTTCCTGATAGGCCAGGGCGAGCGCGTGGTGGACCTTGGCCCACCGGAGCAACACGACTGCCCGCGCTGCGGTGAGGCTACGCAGTTCCAGAAACAACTGCGCTACAAGTACGGCAGCTTCGACATGCTGTTCGGCTTCGCCTATGACAAGCGTTACCAGCTGGCCTGCCTGCAGTGCAACCACGGCTGGGTACTGGACACCAAGGCCACCGAGCGTGAGCTGGGCGAAGTGACCATTCCGTTCCACCTGCGCCGTGGCTTCTTCATCCTTATCGTGCTTGCCGTACTGCTGGCTGCCAGCGTGTTCGCGTTCAAGCACGCCAACGGGCTGCTCACCTGACGCCTGCGGACGCCCACACAGGAGGTTCTGCCATGCTCAAACGCCTGGTGCCGATACAGCCGGTGAAACACCTGCCGGCCAGCATCGCCTTCTACCGGAAGCTCGGCTTCGAGGTGGTGGAGCGCAATGAGCAATGGGGCTGGGCGATGCTGCGTTGTGGCAGCTGCGAGCTGATGCTGGACCAGTCCATCAACCAGCCCGCTGATGCGGCGCGCACTGCAGTGGTGTATCTCTACCCCGAGGATCTGCCGGCCTTCCACCGGCATGCGCTAGACAACGGGCTGGACGTGCCGCCAATCGAGATCACCTTCTACGGCATGGCCGAGTTCCGCATTGATGACCCGGACGGCAACCGCCTCTGGATCGGTCACGCTGACTGACTGCGTGCACCTACTGCTGTAGCGGCACGCCGCCAAAAGACGTTCCCGGCATGCGGATGCCGGCATCGGCCAACGCCAGGTTGGCGGCGGCCAGCTTCTGCCGCATGTCGGTGCGGAAGCACTGGTCGATGGCATGTTCGATTTCAGGCTCACGCCGCATCAGCCTGCGCAGCGCCTCACGCTCGAAGGCGAGGTAACGGGTTGGCCGGCTGCTGATGATGGTGGCGGTGGCGGGCATGCCGGTCAGCACGCTGATCTCGCCGGACAAGGCACCGGCACCACAGCTGCCCACCACCGCTGCGTGCACGCTCACCGTGACCTCGCCCTCCAGGATGAACAGCATGTGGCTGGCCAGATTACCTTGCTGGATCAAGGTCACGCCCGGCTCCACCGCGCGCGACTGCGCAAGATCGAGCAGCCGCCGCACCTGCGCCGGCTCCAGCAGCGGCACCACGGTTTCGCGGAACAGGCGCTCCTCCGGTGTGAACCGTGCCATGCGGTTGCGGTAGGCCTGCAGCGCCAATTGCCCCAGGTTCACTGCCACGAAGATGACCTCCCAGGTGGCGCTGACGAAATCGGAGATCATCAGCGAGTAGCTGATGCTGAGCAGCCCCGAGCCGATGGCGAACACGCGCAGCAGCCACATGCGCGTCATCAGCATCGACAGGATCAGCAACAGGTAACTGGCATGCCCGATGAAGCCATCAACGGACAAGGCGGACTGGTAGACAGTGTTGAGATCCATGGCGCGCAGCATGCGGCACTCCCGGCGCGTGCGGCAATCGAAATCTGCGGCCTGCCCTTGCCCGTTCCACCGCCGGGAAACCAACCGTAAGAGTGTCTGTCGGCCTTCGCGAAAGCCCAACGCGGGATGCGTTATAAGCACGGCAACCACCGCACGGGCATCGCCATGGGCAGGGCCAGCAGCTTCACCGCCGAAGAACGCGCCGCCATGAAGGAGCGCGCCCGCGAGCTGGCCACCGAGGCCAAGGCCGCCAGGAACCGTGCCGAAGGCGAGGCCGATGTGCTTGCGCGCATCGCCAGGATGCCGGCGGCCGAGCGCGACATGGCCATGCGCCTGCACACGCTGATCAGCAAGGCGGCCCCTGCCCTGTCGCCACGCACCTGGTACGGCATGCCGGCCTATGCGAAGGATGGAAAGGTGCTGGTGTTCTTTCAGGATGCAAGCAAGTTCGGCGCGCGCTACTCCACCCTCGGCTTCAATGATGGCGCGGCACTGGATGCCGGCGCGATGTGGCCCACCAGCTTCGCGCTGGTCGAGCTGACCGAGGCGGTGGAAAAGAAGATCAGGGCGCTGGTGAAGAAGGCTGCGCAGTGAGTCCCCTGCCGCGCGTTCACTGCTGAAGGCGCACGGCCCGGCTATCGTTGTACGGGAACCCAATTCACCACGCCCATCTTGCTCACGCTCTTTCCCCGGCGCCCTGCCACCTTCCGCACCACCCTGCCGATGGCCGATGCTGTCGCCGCATTGGATGCAGCCATCCAACTCCCGTGCAGCAGCTTTTCACGCACGGTGCAGGGAACCGTGGCGCCTGGCCATGTCAGCCTGATTGTTCATACGCCACTGGAGCGCAGCGGGATGGCACCGCAGTTTCTTGGGCGTTTCAGCGCAACAGCGGAAGGCAGTGTGCTGGAGGGGGAATTCGGCGTGCGGTGGTTCGCGCGGATCTTCATGGTCGTCTGGATGCTCATCTGTGCCCTTTTCAGCACGGTGGCACTGGTGCTGGCGTGGGTTGAAGATCCCGTGCTGGCATTCGGCGCGCTGGTCGGCCCGCTGCTTGCGGTGGTCGGCGTGTACTTCGTGCGCACCGGGGCTGAGCTGGCCGCCACGGATGTCACCATGATGGAACGGGTGATCTGCCGGGCGTTGCAGCTGCCGGTCGATGACCGCTGAGTCGCCCCGCACCATCACGCCTCCGCCGCCACGAAGCCGCCGGTCTGCCGCGCCCACAGCCGTGCATACAGCCCACCGGCCTCGATGAGTTCGGCGTGGGTACCGGTCTCGACGATGCGCCCCTGATCCATCACCACCAGCCTGTCCATGCGCGCGATGGTGGACAGACGGTGGGCGATGGCGATCACCGTCTTGTTGCCCATCAGCTCATCCAGACTGTCCTGGATGGCGGCTTCCACTTCCGAGTCCAGCGCGGAGGTCGCTTCGTCGAGAATCAGGATGGGCGCATCCTTCAGCAGCACGCGCGCGATGGCAATGCGCTGGCGCTGGCCACCGGACAGCTTCACCCCGCGCTCGCCCACATGCGCGTCATAGCCCTGCCTGCCCTGCCCGTCCACCAGCGCGTCGATGAAACCTTCGGCGCGCGCCTTGGCAACGGCGGCGCGCAGCTGGGCGTCGGTGGCATCCGGGCGGCCATAGAGCAGGTTGTCGCGGATGGAACGATGCAGCAGCGAGGTGTCCTGCGTCACCACACCGATCTGCGCGCGCAGGCTGTCCTGGCTGACGCTGGCGATGTCCTGGCCATCGATCAGAATGCGCCCGCTCTCCAGGTCGTACAGCCGCAGCAGCACGTTCACCAACGTGGACTTGCCCGCGCCGGACGGCCCGACCAGCCCGATCTTCTCGCCCGGCTTCACCGCGAGGTTGAGCCCGGCCATCACACCGCCCTGCTTGCCGTAGTGGAAATGCACGTTCTGGAAATCCACCGCACCGGCGGTCACCACCAGCGGCACCGCACCCGGGCGATCCTGCACGGTGAGCGGCTGGGCGATGGTCTCCATGCCGTCCTGCACGGTGCCGATGTCCTCGAAGATGCCGTTGATGGTCCACATGATCCAGCCGGACATGTTGTGGATGCGGATCACCAGACCGGTAGCCAGGGTGATGGCGCCCACGCTGATCAGATCCAGCCCCCACAGCCACAGCGCCAACGCGCAGGTGCCGACGATGAGGAAGCCGTTGAGGATGGCGATCACGATCTCCAGCCCGGTGGTGATGCGGGTCTGCGCGCGGTGCTTCTCCGCCAGCGTCTGGATCGCGTCAGCCACATACGCCTGCTCATGGCCGCTGTGCGCGAACAGCTTGAGCGTGGCGATGTTGGTGTAGCCATCGACGATGCGGCCCATCGCCTTGGAACGTGCATCCGAGGCGATCCAGGCGCGATGCTTCATGCGCGGTACGAAATAGACGCCGATGGCCACATAGACCACCAGCCATGCTGCCAGCGGCAGCATCAGGCGCCAGTCCGCCTGCGCGAACAGGTACAGCGCGGTGCCGGTATAGACCACGATGTACCAGAGGGAATCCACCATCTGCACGGCGGACTCGCGCAGCGAGGTGCCGGTCTGCATCACCCGGTTGGCGATGCTGCCGGCAAAGTCGTTCTGGAAGAAGGTCAGGCTCTGCCGCACCACATAGTTGTGCATCAGCCAGCGCGATCGGTTGCTCAGCCCCGGCACGATGGACTGGTTGACCAGCAGGTTGTGCAGCGCCACCAGCACCGGCCGCGCCACCAGGGTGATGCCTGCCATCCACAACAGTTCCTCGGCGTGACGCTGGAAGAAGCCCTGCGCGGGGCCGTCGGCCAGCATGTCCACGATGCGGCCAAGGAAATCGAACATGGCCACTTCCACCAGCGCCAGCAGCAGCCCCGCGACCAGCGTGGCGAGCAGCACCGGCCACACCGGCAGCAGGTAGTGCAGGTAGAAGCGCACCACCCCGCGCGGCGGCGTGGCGGCCTCGGCGGGTGGGAACACGGGAATCAACGACTCGAACCAGCGCAGCATGGCCGTGGCCTGATGAAAACGGAACAGGCCGCGATTGTGCCATCGCGGCCTGTCCGTGCCCGTGTAGACGTGCTGTGGTGTGCGGGAGCTTACTCGGCGTTCGGCTTCAGCAGCAGGTCCTGGAAATCGAAGCTGAAGTCGGTGAGCGAGGACACCGGCTGCATGCGCACCTCGCGCACCTTGCCGTCCGGGTCGAGGCTGAAGTTGACGAAGGCATCGGCATTGAGCGAGCGGTTGTCCCAGCGGACGATGAAGGTGTCGTGCTGCCAGTGTTCCATCGTGCCGACCAGATCGGCGGTGGCGCCGAAGCGCAGGCGCAGCTTGCCGGCCTTCTGTTCGACGAACACATCGCCGTACCAGGCATCGCTGTACTTGCCCGCATAGCCGCACAGCGGCAGCGACGGCCTGGACTTCGCATCACGCGCGGCCTGGTGCTTGGCCCAGCCCTCATCGGCATTGCCCTGCGCCTTGGCCACACCGGCGGCGTAGGCAGCCACCCAGTCATGCGACGGCGCATCGAGCATGGCGTCGAGCACGCTCATGGTGATGGCGTTGAAGGCAGCGCCGGATTCCTGGTTGGTCAGCACCACCACGCCGAGCTTCTGCTCCGGCACCAGGGTCAGGCGCGACACCTGCCCCGGCCAGCCACCGGTGTGCCACACCAGCTTCTGCCCACGGTAATCGCTCAGGCTCCAGCCTTCGGCATAACCGGCGAAGTTGGGGCGCGCAGGCTCCAGTTCCGGCACCGATGCCTTGGGCACCACCTGCGGAATCTGCATCTGCCACATCTGCTGCTGGGTCTGCTCGGTGAACAGCGGCGTGCCGTCGGCCAGCTTGCCGCCGGCCAGCTGCACGTTCATCCAGCGCGCCAAATCATGCACGCTGGAATAAATGCCACCGGCACCGGCGTTGTTGGACCAGGTGAGCGGCGCCACCGGGCGCAGATCCTTGAAGTCGAATTTGGCATGGCCAATGGCAGCCTTGTCGCCCGGCTTCAGGTGGTCGGCGTTGTAGCGCGTGCCGGCCATGCCCACCTTGTCGAAGATGCGCTGCTGCAGGAAAGCATCGAACGACTGCCCGGACACTTTTTCGATCACCTGCTGGGCCACGGCATACAGGATGTTGTCGTAAGCATAGCGGTCACGGAAGCCGTTCTTCAGCGGCACATGCGCCAGCCGCGACACCACTTCGGCATTGCTGTAGCGGGTGGTCGGCCAGAACAGCAGGTCGCCCGCGCCCAGGCTCAGGCCGCTGCGGTGCGAGAGCAGGTCGCGGATGCGCATCTCGTTGGTGACATAGGGGTCGGACATGCGGAACGACGGCAGGTGGTCGATCACCCGGTCGTCCATCTTCAACTTGCCTTCCTCGGCCAACAGGTTCAGCGAGGTGGCGGTGAAGGCCTTGGTGTTGGAGGCGATGGCGAACAGGGTATCGGCCTGCACCGGCTCCGGCTTGCCCAGCTCACGCAGGCCCCAGCCACGCTCCAGCACCACCTTGCCGTCCTTGACCACCGCCACCGCCACGCCCGGCACGTCGAACTGCTGGCGTACCCGCTCCACCGTGGCATCCAGCTGCTGCAGCTGGGCCGGTACCGCGGCCTCCTGCGCAGCGGCCGGTTGCGTGCCTGCGGCCATCGTTGCCGTGCCTACTGAAAGCACCAGCCCACCCCATACCCACTTGTTCAATGTGTCACCCTCGCTATCGTTGCGGGCCAGGAGCCGGCCAGCCTTCTCGCGATGGTAACGCGGCCGCGCCCACCCTTGCTTTTCCAGATCCGTGCATCGCCCAGGAGCCGCCATGGAACTCGCCGCCCGCACGACCTCCACCATCATCCCCTGCCTGCGCTACCGCAATGCACCGGCGGCCATCGAATGGCTGTGCCGTGCGTTCGGCTTCCAGCGCCATGCGGTCTACCAGGACGGTGACATCGTCCACCACGCCCAGCTGGTATTCGGCAACGGCATGATCATGCTCAGCTCGGTGCAGCCGGGCGAATGGGGCAGCAACATGATCCAGCCCGATGAAGTGGGCGGCATGGAAACCCAGAGCGCCTGCGTGATCGTCAGCGATGCCGATGCCCATTACGACCGGGCCAAGGCGGGCGGCGCGGAAATGATCATGGACATTGCCGACCAGGATTACGGCGGCCGTGGCTATGCCTGCCGTGATCTGGAGGGCCATGTGTGGTGGTTCGGCAGCTACGACCCCTGGGCCGACAACAGCCACGGCTGAGGCCCGCGGGGTTACAGTGAGCCGCTCCCGGCCACTGGAACACCCGCCTTGAACGACCTGTTCGCCAGCACCAATCATGCCCCCGGCTTCCACGTCGGCATCGGCGGCTGGACCTATGTGCCGTGGCGCGGCGGCACCTTCTACCCTGCCGGGCTGGTGCAGCGGCGCGAGCTGGAGTACGCCAGCCGGCAGCTGACCAGCATCGAGATCAATGGCACCTACTACGGCGCGCAGAAGCCGGCCATCTATGCCGGCTGGCGCGATGCCACGCCGGAAGGCTTCGTGTTCTCGGCCAAGGCGCCCAAGCGCATCGTCAGCGCGCGCAGGCTGGCCGGCACCGGCACGCAGGTGGAAGACTTCGTCGATGGCATCAGCCACCTCGGCGACCGCCTCGGCCCGCTGGTCTGGCAGTTCGATGCCGGGCGCAGTCTGGACCCGGACGATTTCGCCGCCTTCCTCGAACTGCTGCCCCGGCAGGTCAACGGCCGCCGCCAGCGGCATGCGCTGGAAGTGCGGGACGCCGCCTTCTTCAATGCCGGTCTGGTGGCGCTGGCAAGGCAGCACGGCATGGCGCTGGTCTACACCGACTCCCCCGACTACCCCAACGGGGCCGACCTTGCCGGTGACTTCAGCTATGCGCGGCTTATGCGCAGCAGCGACCCGTACCAGACCGGCTACCCGCTGCCGGAGCTGCAGCAGTGGGCGGCACGGGCGCGCCAGTGGCGTGACGGTCAGGACCCGCAGGAACTGCCCCACCTGAGCGCGGCGCCCGCACCACAGGCCCCGCGCGAGGTCTTCATCTACTTCATCAGCGCCGCCAAACACCGCAACCCGGCGGCCGCGCGCGAACTGCAGCACCTGCTCGACGCCAGCTGAAGCCAGCACAGCGGCAACCGTCATCGGCATCGGCGACAATACGCCGATGCCTATGACCGATACCCGCAGGGCGCTGCTGCAAATTCATTTCTGTGTGCTGCTGTGGGGCGTGACCGCCATCCTCGGCAAGCTCATCACCCTGCCCGCGTTGCCGCTGGTGTGGTGGCGCATGCTGCTGGTGGTGGCCATGCTGGCCGTGTTGCCGCGCGTGTGGCGTGGGCTGGCCTCGCTGGGCCCGCGCCTGCTGCTGGGCTATGCCGGCATCGGCGCACTGGTGGCACTGCACTGGCTCACCTTCTATGGCTCGGTGAAGCTGGCCAACGCCTCGGTGGCGGCCACCTGTATCGCACTAGCGCCGGTGTTCACCGCGGTCATCGAACCGTGGATCGCGCGACGGCCGTTCCAGGCCCGTGAGCTGGGACTGGCGGTGGTGGTGCTGCCCGGCGTGGCGCTGGTGGTGGGCGGCGTGCCCGATGGCATGCGTCTCGGCGTGGCAGTGGGCGCGTTCTCCGCGCTGCTGGTGGCCGTGTTCGGCTCGTTCAACAAGCGCATGGTCAGCCATGCCGATCCGCTCACCGTCACTGCGCTGGAGTTGGGCGCCGGCGTACTGACCCTGACCCTGCTCGCACCACTGCTGCCCTTCCTGCTGCCCGCGCTCGCCAGCCCACTGTGGGTGGTGCCCAACCTGCATGACGGCCTGCTGCTGCTCGCGCTCTCCGGCCTGTGCACGCTGCTGCCCTTCGCGCTGGCGCTGGTCGCACTGCGCCACCTCAGTGCCTACACGGTGCAGCTGGTGACCAACCTGGAGCCGGTTTACGCCATCGTGCTGGCCATGCTGTTCCTTGGCGAGCAGCACGAGCTGACGCTGCAGTTCTACCTGGGCGTGGCCATCATCCTGGGTGGCGTGTTCCTGCATCCGCTGTTGAACCGGGTACGGCCTGCCGTGGCCGCGGGCAAGCTGAGCGACTGATCAACGCTGCGGCCAAGACCAGGGCGGGCCTTCCAGATTGCCCATGCCTTCCACACGGGTCTGGCTGAGTTCCTTGTACAAGGGCAGCACGTTGCAGCCCGGGTGCTCCTTCAGCGCCGCGATCAGGCGCGAGGCATGCGACACCACCCACACCTGGCTGCGTGCCGATGCACCAATGATCAAGCGCGCCAGCGCCGGCAGCAGGTCTGGATGCAGGCTGGTTTCCGGTTCGTTGAGCACCAGCAATGGCGGTGGCCGTGGCGTATGCAGCGCCGCCAGCAGCAACAGGTAACGCAGCGTGCCATCGGACAGCTCCGCCGCGGCCAGCGGGCGCAGCAGCCCCGGTTGGTGGAAGCGCAGTGACGGCCTCCCATCGTTGCCGTCGATCTGCACCCGCGCGCCGGGGAAGGCATCACGCAGTGAGGCCTTCAAACCCGCGTCGTCACCGATTTCAATGATGGTCTGCCACGCTGCCGGCAGATCGTGCCCGTCATCGCTCAGCACCGGCGTGCGTATGCCCATGCAGGGCTGCCGCGCGGGCGCGGTGGCATCGGAGCGGAACTGATGGTGGAAACGCCATTGGCCGATGTACTCGCGCAGCATGAACAGCTCCGGCATGCACTGCGGGTCGGCCAACTGGCTGAAAACGCTGTCGAAGGAGGCCAATGTCTGCTCCAGCACCTCCCAGCCATGGCCTGCACGCCGCCGCACGCTGCCGGCACGCCGCTCCAGCAGCACGTTGCCACCACGCCGGAACGGCCCGGCCCACACGCTTTCGCATTTGATCTGCGGATCGTGGTCGAACAGCGACTGGCTGGGTACCGGCAGACCCACGTCAATGGCATAGCCGAACGTATCGGTGGCAAAACCAAGCCGCAGCGATACCGGCCTGCTGCGTACTGAGCCCTGCAGTGGAACCTCGCCACTCATCATGCGCCGGCTGATATGTTCCGGCCCTGCCCAGAGCGCCGATTCCAGGCCACCTTCTTCGGCCAATGCCTTGCCCACGCCGTCGCGTGCGGTGGCGGCCAGCAAACGCAGGGCACGGTAGAGACTGGATTTGCCGCTGCCGTTGTCGCCAATGACCAGGTTCAGCCGGGCCATCGGCAGGGTGAGATCGAACAGCGACCGGTAACCGGCAACGGCCAGTGTCTGCAGCATCGCGCGTCTCCGTGTTTCATGGATCGGCGCAGCGTAGTGAGCCCGTGTCGCAGCGCCCGCGACAACCGCGACAGCCACGAAGCCTCAGCCAGCCACCACAACCCGGTCACGGCCGTCGTCCTTGGCCTGGTACAGCGCGGCATCGGCGCGGCGCAGGGTGTCCTGCGGCGTTTCCCCGGCGCGGTGTGCGACCAGGCCGACGCTGATGGTGACAGGCAGGCCGATGGGCAGCAGGCTCACCGATTCACGCAGGAACTGGCATTGCAGCTCGGCCTGCTGCAGGGGCGTGTCCGGCATCAGGATCACGAACTCCTCGCCACCGTAGCGCGCCGCCATGCCGCGGCCCGCAAACTGCGCGCGCAGCACGCCGGCCAGTTCGTTGAGCACCTTGTCGCCTTCTTCATGGCCATGGATGTCGTTGACCAGCTTGAAG
Source organism: Stenotrophomonas sp. UBA2124 (assembly GCA_002329155.1). GTDB lineage: Bacteria > Pseudomonadota > Gammaproteobacteria > Xanthomonadales > Xanthomonadaceae > Stenotrophomonas. The sequence continues at coordinate 17,442 of DCXY01000025.1, forward strand.
TGGTCCACGTCGATGATGGCCACTGCCGGGGGTATGTCACCGGCGCGTTCGATGGATTCGCTCAATGCCGCGGCCAGCGCGCGGCGGTTCGCCAAGCCGGTCAAAGGATCGGTACGGGTCTGCTCGGACAGTTCCAGATTGGCCTGCTCCAGCTGCCGGTAGTAATCGGCCAGACGTGCCTCATACCACTCATGCTCGCTCTGGTGGCGGTCGATCTCGCCACGCAGCTTGCGCAGCTCCAGCATGCGGCCCACCTGCCGCGACAGCGCGCACAAGGCTTCGGCCTGATAGGTCTTCAGCTGCCCCGGCGCGGTGTCGAACACGCACAGGGTGCCAAGCGCATAACCATCGGTGCTCAGCAACGGCGCGCCCGCATAGAAGCGGATATGTGGCGCACCGAGTACCGCAGGGTGGTCGACGAAGCGTTTGTCCTGGTGGGTGTCCGGCACCACCATCAGCTTGTCCGGTTGCAGGATGGCATGGGCGCAGAATGCTTCCTCGCGCGGGGTCTGGCTGCCCACCAACCCCTCCTGCGCCTTGAACCACTGCCGGTCGCTGTCGATCAGCGTCACCGCGCCCATCCGCATCCCGCACAGGGTACGGGCGATCAACAGCAGGTCATCGAATTCCTGCTCGTGTGGCGTATCCAGGATGCGATAACGCTGCAGAGCGGCAAGACGCTCGGCCTCGTTGGCGGGAGTTGGCGGTTTGATCATGCGCTGCTTCTTGTGTGGCGGTGGCTGGCACCAGGAGCGCAGCAGAGTCTAGCGGTACTGCACGCACGCGCTACCGGTCAGGTCACACTTCACCATTCACGCTGCTGCGGCAGCAGGCCACGCAGTTCCTGTTCGGTGAGGTTGCGCCATTGGCCCGGCTTGAGCGCGCCGATCTTGATGTTGTCGATGCGCACGCGGCGCAGCTGGGTGACGCGGTAACCGAACTCGGCGGCCATCAGGCGGATCTGCCGGTTCAAGCCCTGCTCCAGGATGATGCGGAAGCCGAACTTGGCGATGCGCGTGGCGCGGCACGGCAGCGTCATCTGGTTGTGGATGCGCACGCCGCGCGACATGCCGCGCAGGAATTCATCGGTCACCGGCTTGTTCACCGCCACCAGGTATTCCTTCTGGTGGCCGTTCTCGGCGCGCAGGATCTGGTTGACGATGTCGCCGTTGCTGGTCATCAGGATCAGGCCTTCGGACTCCTTGTCCAGCCGGCCGATCGGAAAGATGCGCTGCTCGTGGCCCACGAAATCCACGATGTTGCCCTTCACCGCGCTTTCGGTGGTGCAGGTGATGCCCACCGGCTTGTTCAGGGCGATGTACACATGCCTGCGGCCGGTACTCTTCTGCACGGCGCGTGCGCGCAGCGGCTGCCCATCCACGCGCACCTCATCGCCTTCACCCACCACCGCGCCGGTGCCGGCGGGCATGCCGTTGACGGTGACGCGGCGGGCGCTGATCAGTCGGTCGGCCTCGCGGCGCGAACAGAAGCCGGTTTCGGCGATGTGCTTGTTGAGTCGGTTTGTCATCGGCGGATTATCCGCCATCGCCAACGGCGCAGGAACCACGCACGCCTTTTTTCAGGTGATTTCGATGCCCTGCGCAGGCGCCACCACGCGGTTGCGGCCCTCGCGTTTGGCCTGGTACATGGCGTTGTCGGCGCGGCGCAGCAGCTCAGGCGTGCCGGCGTCGTCGGCCTGCAGTTCGGCCAGGCCGATGCTGGCGGTGACCACCAGCCCCGCATGGTTCAACCCCTGGGCCTGATGGGTGACGCGCTGGCGCAGCTGTTCCAGCCGTGGCAGTGCCTGCGCGATGCTGGCGCCCGGCAACAGGATCAGGAACTCCTCGCCGCCCATGCGGATCACGTCATCACGGCTGCGCACGCCGGTTTCCAGGGTGCGTGCCACCGACACCAGCACCTCGTCCCCCACGTCATGGCCGTAGCGGTCGTTGATCTGCTTGAACAGGTCGATGTCCAGAAAGCCGATCGCCAAGGGCAGGCCGGCGGCGCGGGCCTGCTCGAAATATCGCTCCAGCTGGCGTAGGCCCGCGCGGCGGTTTGGCAGGCCGGTAAGCGTGTCGGTATCGGCCAGCTGGCGCATTTCGTCGCGCTGGCGGCGCAGGTGGCCCACGCTGCGGTTGAGCGGGTACGCGGCCACGATCAGGAAGCCGGTGACCGCCAGCTGGTTGGCTTCCACCCGGTACTGCACCAGCAGGCTGTTGCCGGTGAGGTCCAGCAACACCAGCAGCAGCAGCGGCACCACCGCCACCAGCCCGTCGATGGCATGCCTGTCGCCACGCCGCAGCGACCACAGCGCCAGCAGCACCGCGATCGCGCATACCACATCCAGGCCATGGTCCAGGCCGGTGCTCAATGCCGACAGCCAGCCAACGGGCAACAGCGGCGTAGCCGCCGCCAGCAGGCACAGCGCCGCCACCGCCACCAGCAGCCAGCGCCGCGAACCCCACAGCAGCTCGCGCCCGCCGCACAGCCACCACAGCATCCAGCTGATCACCGCAAGATTCATCGCAGACGTCGCGGCCAACCATGCCGGCGCATCTGCACCCACCGGCAGCCACGGTTCGGGATAGCCGCTCAGGCCACTGAGCACCGCCTGCCAGACCACCAGCAGCAGGCACGCCACGATGTAGCCGAGAAATTCGCGGCCACGGGTGGTGATGAAGCCGATGACGGCCGACAGTCCCAGCGCCAGCGCGATGGCGATGCAGGCGGTGCGGATCACCAGCCGCAGCGTGTCGTTCTGCTGCACCGGACTGGGCGCGCCGAGGCGCACGGTGGGAATCCAGCGCGCCTGCAACGGCTCTTCCCACGCCACACGGATGGGCTCCACGTCGCCCGCTTCCGGCACCACCACCATGCCGATGCCGGCACGGAAGCGCGAATCGCGCGTGCGTGCATCCTGCATGTGCCCGCAGACCTCGCGGTCACCGTGGCTGATGAGCACTTCGCCGGAGAAGATGTTGAACACGTCCACCGCCTGCGGCGCGCCCGGCCAGCCACCCGGCGGTGCAGGAATCTCGACGGCAGGCAGCAGGTTGCGCTCGCGCTCGGCCGTACAGGGGCGAACAGGGGCCTGCTGGTTGGTGGCGGTGCCGACCAGCAGCAGATCACGCCCCGGCTCCGGAGCATCGGCCACGGCCCAGCCTGGCAGCAACAGCGCCATCACCATGAAGAGCAGGCATGCCTTCATCCAGCCGGAAACCATGCGCTTGTCAGGCGCTCCCCCTGCAACCACCGTCAACTTCCCTATCGCGTTTCCCCACGCGTGCCGGCGCGATTATCGCAAGAACCCGCCACCGGAATCATGTGAAGATGCCGCGCGTTCAGCTACTTTCCGCGCACATTCAGGGTTTTTCAGGGGCATCAAACGCAAAACAGCCCCGAAAAACGGGGCTGTTTTGCGATCAGAACGGCGGGGGGCTCAGAAACTGCGCGGGCCGCGCGGCTTGAAACCATCCCGGCGCGGGCCACCGGTACGCGGGCCGCCCGGGCGACCGGCCGGCTTGGGGCCCTTCTGGAAGCGCGGCTTGAAGGCCGGCGCGCTGCTGCCACCGCCCTGCTCTTCGCCCGGCTCGACCTTGCGCATCTGCAACTGCTGGCCGGACACCCACACCTTCTTCAGGTGCTGCAGCACATCGCTGGGCATGTCCGCCGGCAGGTCCAGGATGGAGTGGCCATCATGGATGTCGATGCGGCCGATGTAACGGCTCTCCAGCCCCGCCTCGTTGGCGATGGCACCGACGATGTTCGCCGGCTTCACGCCGTGGGTGTGGCCCACTTCGATGCGGTAGGTTTCCATGCCGAATTCCGGCGCGCTGCGCGGCGGCATCTCACGGCGCGGACGCTGCTCGAAGTCGCCTTCGGCACGCGGCGGACGCGGGCCACGCTCGGCATCGTCATGGCGCGGACCACGCTCGAAACGCGACGGGCGCTCGCCACGCTCGTCACGACTGCGCGGGAAGCCACCATCACGCGGCGCACGTTCCGGACGGTCAGCACGCGGCTCACGGCGCTCGCGCACCGGCGGCGCCAGCAGGAACGGCGTATCGCCCTGCAGCAGCTTGGCCAGCGCCGCAGCGATATCCACCGCCGGCACGTTGTTCTCGTTCTCGTAACGCTGCACCAGGTCACGGTAGAAATCGGTATCACCAGCCGACAGCGCCTGGCTGATGCGTTCCATGAACTTGGTGACGCGGTGGTCGTTGACCGCATCCACGCTCGGCAGCTGCATTTCCTCGATCGGCTGCCGGGTGGCGCGCTCGATCTGGCGCAGCATGCCCTTCTCGCGCGGGGTGACGAACAGGATCGCCTCACCGCTGCGACCGGCACGGCCGGTGCGGCCGATACGGTGCACGTAGCTTTCGGTGTCGTACGGAATGTCGTAGTTCAGCACATGGCTGATGCGCTCCACGTCCAGGCCGCGCGCGGCCACGTCGGTAGCCACCAGGATGTCCAGCTTGCCTTCCTTGAGCTGGCCGATGGTGCGCTCGCGCTGGGCCTGCTGCATGTCGCCATTGATGGCCGACGCAGCCAGGCCACGGGCCTGCAGTTTCTCGGCAAGCTCCTCGGTGCCGGCCTTGGTGCGCGCGAAGATGATCATCGCGTCGAACGGCTCCACTTCCAGGATGCGGGTGAGCGCATCGAGCTTGTGCATGCCGCTGACCCACCAGTAACGCTGGCGGATGTTGGCCGAGGTGGTGGTCTTGGAGGCGATGGTCACTTCCACCGGGTCGCGCAGGTAGGTCTGCGCGATGCGCCGGATCTGCGGCGGCATGGTGGCCGAGAACAGCGCCACCTGGCGGGTTTCCGGCAGCTTCTTGAGCACGGCCTCGACATCGTCGATGAACCCCATGCGCAGCATTTCATCGGCTTCGTCCAGCACCAGCGTCTTCAGCTCGGACAGGTCCAGCGTGCCGCGGTCCAGATGGTCGATGACACGGCCGGGGGTACCCACCACGACATGCACGCCACGGCGCAGCGCCGACAGCTGCTGGCCATAGGGCTGACCGCCGTACACCGGCAGCACGCGGAAACCGGGCATGGCCACCGAGTAGCTCTGGAACGCCTCGGCCACCTGGATGGCCAGCTCACGGGTGGGGGCCAGCACCAGCACCTGCGGCTTGGTGGCGGAAAGATTGATGTTGGACAGCACCGGCAGCGCGAAGGCGCCGGTCTTGCCGGTGCCGGTCTGCGCCTGGCCGAGCACGTCGCGGCCTTCCAGCATCGCCGGAATGGTGGCGGCCTGGATGGGCGACGGGGTCTCGTAACCGACGTCGGCCACCGCTTTCATCACAGGCTCTGACAGGCCGAGATCTGCAAACAGCAGCGGCGCGGGGGATTCTTGGGACATGGAAACTCCGGGGGCACCGCCGCGAACGGGCGGGCGAAAAGACGCATATTGTGCGCCCAAGACCCCCCTGCTGTCGCGGGGCGGTCGATTCCCGTTCAGCTGGCAACCACACCGCCCTGCCAGCCGGGCACCCCGGCCCGCCCGCATTGGCGCACAATGGCGCCCGGTTTTTCACCCTGAACCCCATGCAGACCATCGATTTTGAACTGGACCGCGAGTACGTGGAACTGAAGCAGCTGCTCAAGCTCACCGACCTGGTGGCCAGCGGCGGCGAGGCCAAGATGATCATCGGCGAAGGCCATGTCACCGTGGATGGCGCCGTTGAACTGCGCAAAGCCTGCAAGATCCGCGCGGGCCAGCAGGTGGAACTGGGCGATATGCGCATCCGCGTGCTCGCCGCCGGCTGAGCCGGGCAGGCCCGGCAACCGGCCGCCGCAGCCGTCAGGTGAATCGCGGCACCGCGCGGAACAGGCGCCACGGAGGCCTCTCCGGCACCTCGTCACGCCACCACCGGGCGCCCCCGGTGCCGCGACTCACCTGACGGCTGCGCCCCCTGCCTAGGCCATGCGCTGGGTAAGGTGGCCGGCAATCATCTTCCTGAACGGCACCAGCCCGTGCGCGGCACGCAGCGCGGCGCCCCGCAACACCCGCGCCGGCAGGCGGCTGTCGTTGTAGAGCGAGGCAATGGCATTGGTGGCTTCGTACAGCGGCCGCGTTGCCAGCCGGTGGCCACGCTCATAACGGGCCAGCAGGCTGCTGCTGGCGAAATCGGCGCCGTTGTCGGCCGCGTCGTTGATCAGCGCGCTCAGCCGCTGCTGGCTCTGCAGGCCAAAATTGAAACCATGCGCGGTAACCGGGTGCATGCCCACCGCCGCATCCCCCACCAGCGCGTAGCGCGGCCCCACCATGCGCTTGGCGTACACACCCACCAGTGGATAGGCATGGCGGGTGCTCACCGGCTGCATCTGCCCAAGACGGTGCTCGAAAAAGCCGGTGACAGCCTGGCCGAAGTGGGCATCGTCCATCGCCATCAGCTCCTGTATCTGCTGCGGCGGCAGGGTGATCACCGCCGATGCCTGGTTGCGCGGCAGCGGCAGCATGGCCAGGGTGCGCCCATAGCCGAACCACTCCCAGGCCTCGTGCTTGTGGGGCCGCTCGCACTGCAGGCGGCAGACCAGCATGGATTTGCCGAAGTCGCGCATCTGCGCGCCAATGCCCATCATCCGCCGTGTCACCGAGAAGCGGCTGTCGGCCGCCACCACCAGCCGCGCGGCCAGCTTGCGCCCATCGGCCAGCGTCACCACGTTGGCGGCGGGGCCGGTTTCGATGGCGGCTACCGAAGTGCCATCCAGCAGCTCCAGATTTTCCTGCCCCTGCACGGCCTCCCAGGCGGCGCGACGAATCAGGTGGTTGGGCACCAGCCAGCCCAGCTCCTCCACGTTCTCGCGCTCAGCCGCAAAGCCCAGCGCAAAGGGCGAACTGCCATTCATCACCCGCGCACTGCGCAGTGGTGAGATTTCCGCAGGGGCAATGCGCTGCCACAGGCCCATGGCCTGCATGATCTGGCGCGATGCGTGGGTGAGCGCGATCTCGCGCCCGTCGAATGCCGGCTCGGCCAATGCGGCGGCAGGCTGCTGCTCCACAATCGCCAGCGACAGGCCGCTGCCAGCCAGGCTCCGAGCCAGGCTCAACCCAGCCGGGCCGGCTCCCACTACCAGTACATCCACCTTGCGCATGACCGCTCCGCTTCCACACAGTGCGCCGAGCGTAGGGGGCCGTCAGTAAGAATTCATTGATCTGGATCAGGAAGTGCGGGATGCGTGCTGGTGCTGCTTGTAGGAAAACTTGTAGGAAAACCGAAGCAACCCTTCCCCATCCCTCCCCTTGCCTGCGGCAAAGGGAGGGGTGAAACGCACATGCCTGCATTTCCTTTCGCCCCCTTTAGCGCAGCGAAAGGGAGCATTGCGAACGGCTTGCTCAAACCCACTCAGTTGGTGGCCGCACGCACGCTGTAACCGGACACGCGCCACACCTTGTCCTCGTCCAGGCGGAACGACACCAGCTCGCGTACCGGCTGTGCGTTGTTGGCAAAGCGGGTGGGGAAACTGACGTTGAGGTAGATGCCTTCCGGCACGCTCGACCCGGCCGGGTACTGCACGCGGGTGATCGATGGCTTGCCGCGCGACACCAGCGTACCGAGCTTGGCGCGGTCGCCATTGACGTTGCTGGCGAACTGGTCGCGGGTGACCGCCTTGCGGGTAACCGACGAGGCGCCATCCCACACTTCGGCGGTCTTGCTGCCATCGACCAGCTGGGCAACCCGCGTGGCGGCCTGGGTCATCTGCTGGTCCTGCTGCGCAACCTGCGCCTGCTGCGCCGCAGTAAGCGCCTGCGCGGGACGCGCACTGGCCGCAGGTGCCGCAGCCGGGGCTGTGGCGGGCTTGGCGGCCGGTGCCGGCGCTGCCGCCTGCGCCATTGCGCCACCACTGACAAGGGACAACATCATCAACAGACCACAGTGACGCATGACCAGCTCCATCATGTTTCAGTTGAAAGAAACATCATGCAAGCACGAAATCGACGGCCGTACTACACCTTTCACACGGCCTTGCCGATAGCCTCACGCGGCCTTGCCAACTACTGCTGTTGGCTTTGCGTATTCAGTTCCTGCGCGTGCGCATCCGCCGCGGTCGCTGCCGTATCGCGCGCAGGCGGGGGCGCAGGTGACGGTGCCAACGACGCGGTGTCGATTTCCGACAGCGGGCTTTCATCCGGGCAGGTTTCATCGGGGAAACCGAAGCGTTCCTTCAGCGCCTGCCCGCAGCTGTTCACCGTTTCCAGATCCGCGCCTTCCACCTTGCAGTCACGGTCAAACGCAATCAGGAAGGCATCCTTGCGGCGCACGAAACCATCACCGCACTTGCGCATCTGCTTGATGCGCTCCAGGTCATCCTGCACCGCGTTGGTGCCGTCCAGACCGTACTGCTTCAACTCCTCGGTGGTCAGCAGGCGCACGCTGCGATTGGGCACGGTCATCATCAGGTCGGCCACGCCCACCGCCACGCCATTGCGCTGCAGGTAATCCTTCACGTTGTCGTAGACCTCGTGCAGTTCCTTGTTCAATTCCGCACGCGAGGTGGCAGTGGAACTGATGCGCATCATGCGGTGGATGCCGACCTTGCCGGAGATCAGCCGGTTGTCGCCTGCCGCCAGCACGAACACGCAGGCGCTGTGGCAGATGGAGCCTTCGCGCACCCATATGGTCCAGCCGGCTTCACCAATGCTGTCACCGGCGACGATGGCCGCCTCCACCTGGCCACCACTGGAATCCAGGTCGAGAATGCGCTTGCCGATCTTCTTGGCATCGGCCACCACCGCCAGCCGTTCCACCAGCGCGGCGAAGGACGGGTTGATCTTGCCGATGTAGCGCACGCGCAGCAGGCCACGCTCGCGGCAGGGCTCCAGCGCCGCATCCAGCGCCTTGCGGTCCAGCGCCTCCAGCTGTGTGCCGTCGCCATTCTCTGCGCCGTAGTCGGTGTCGCAGCTGATCCATGCCTTGCCGTTCTCCAGCGTCAGCTCCGGCCACTCGCGATCCTTGGCAGGCACGACCGGTGCGACCGGCGGCGGAATGTCGGCCGCGTTGATCGACACCATGTGGTCGCCATCGGCAGCCAGCGCCACGGCGGGGTCGGCCACCGGCTTGTTGTCCTGCGACTGCGGATTGCAGGCCAGCAGCCCGACACACAACAACGGCGACCACCAGAATCTGGGCAACATGGGCAGCAATCAGGTCCGTGCAACGGCGCCAGGCGCCGGAAAGTGAATACAGTCTAGTGCCCATTGCCGCAGCCACTGCAATCGCGCTTAAACAACGATTGGTCATCAGCATTGCTGTCCGGAAATGACCAGTCAACGACCCCGGACAGCCCTAGACTGGGCCCATGCACAGCCCTGCCCTGCCCAGCCATGCGCAATGCGAACAGGCCCGCCTCGCCCGCGATGCGCGGTTCGACGGGCTGTTCTACACCGCCGTGCGCAGCACCGGCATCTACTGCCGGCCGGTATGCCCGGCCCCGCCGCCGCACCGCCGCAACGTCACCTACTACCCCAGCGCCGCCGCAGCGGCAGCCGCCGGCTACCGCCCGTGCCTGCGCTGCCGGCCCGAGCTGTCCCCCGATGACGCCAACCTGCTGCAGGACCACACCCTGCACCGTGCGCTGGCGCTGATCGGCGAGGGCATCCTGCAGGATCACCCCGCCTCCGCGCTGGCCGACGCCATGGGCGTCAGTGCGCGCCAGCTGCAGCGCCTGTTCGTGGCCCGGCTGGGCGCCACGCCGGCGCAGCTGCACGCCACCCGTCGGCTGCTGCTGGCCAAGCAGTTGCTGACCGAAACCTCGCTGCCGGTCACCCAGATCGCGCTGGCGGCGGGCTTCAACAGCCTGCGCCGCTTCAACAGCGCCTTCCTCGCCGGCTGTGGCATGCCGCCCAGCGCGCTGCGCAAGCGGCACGGTGCGCAGCCCGGTGGCGAACCGGTGCTGCGCCTGGCCTACCGCCCGCCGCTGGATTTCCCGCTGATGCTGGCCTTCCTGCGCAGGCGCTCGCTGCCGGGCATCGAGCTCATTGATGAGCACAGTTACCAGCGTGTGATCGTCAGCAATGGGAGCCCCAGCCTGATCCGCGTCACCGCCGACCCGAAGCGCCCCGAGCTGCGCCTGCAGCTGGGCACCACCGACCCACGCGCCATTCCATCCATCGTCGCGCATGTGCGACGGGTGTTCGACCTGGATGCGGACCTCACCACCGTGCATGCCAGCCTGCAGGACGAACCCCTGCTGGCCTTGGCCATCACACGCCGTCCCGGCCTGCGCATTCCCGGTGGATGGGATGGTTTTGAAGTGGCCGCGCGCGCGGTGCTTGGCCAGCAGGTCACCGTGGCCGCCGGCACCACGCTGACGCGGCGACTGGTGGATCGCTTCGGCCAGCACCTGCCGGGCATGCCGGAAGGGCTCGACCGCCAATTCCCCTCGCCGCAGGTGCTGGTGGACGCCCCGCAGGAAACCATTGGCCTGCCGCGCACCCGCGCCGCCACGCTGCGTGCGGTAGCCCGTGCCTGCGCCGAGGGCCGGCTGGATTTCAGCCGCGCACAGACCCTGGACCACTTCATCCAGCAGGCCACCACCCTGCCCGGCATCGGCCCATGGACCGCTCACTACATGGCGCTGCGCGGCATGGCCATGCCCGATGCCTTCCCCGCAGGCGACCTGGTGCTGCAGCAGGTGCTGGGCGAAGGGCAACGCCTGAGTGAACGTGAAACCGAACGCCGCTCGCAGGCATGGCGCCCATGGCGTGCCTATGCGGTGCTGCACCTGTGGCACCTGGCCGGCGACAACAAAGAGGCCTCCGCATGACGCTCTACTACGACCGCTTCGACAGCCCCATCGGCCCGCTCACCGTGGCCGTGGATGACAACGGCGTGCGCCACATCCTGTTCGCCGAGAACCGCCACGATGCCAAGGGCCGCGAACAGTGGCAGCGAGATCCCGATGCGGTGGCCGAGCCCCGCCGGCAGCTGCTGGAATATCTGCGCGGCGAGCGCCGTCAGTTCGACCTCATCCTCGCGCCGGCAGGCACTGATTTCCAACTGGATGTCTGGCAGATGCTGGCGCGGATTCCGTTCGGCGCGACATGGAGTTACCGCGAGCTGGCCGAGCGCATCGGCCGCCCCACCGCCACCCGCGCGGTAGGTGCCGCCAACGGACGCAATCCGTTGCCCATCGTGCTGCCCTGCCACCGGGTCATCGGCAACAACGGCGCACTCACCGGCTTCGGTGGCGGCCTGGCAACCAAAGCCGCGTTGCTGCGGCTGGAGGGGATCGAGGTGGAAGGCGATCTGTTTGCCGGGTAAAGATTGGAGAGCAAAGCACCCCTCCCCGGCCCTCCCCTTCGCTGCACGAAAGGGAGGGAGCTTGGAACCCCCTCCCTTTGCCGAAGGCAAGGGGAGGGCTGGGGAGGGGTAAGCCTGTCGCCGCAACCCCATCCGACTTCCAGCAGTCACACCCCCGGCCTATCATGGCCCGATGATTTCCCTACGCCTTCCAGCGGCCGCGCTTGCCTGCGCCCTGCTTGCCGCCTGCGCCTCCGCGCCACACTCCAGCACACCGCAGCAAACCCCGCCCACCGTCGTGATGATCTCCATCGACGGGCTGCGCGCGGACCGTGTGGACGAACACAACAGCCCCAACCTGATGCGACTGGTGCGTGAAGGCGTGCGCAGCATCGGCATGCGTCCGTCCTACCCGTCGCTCACCTTCCCCAACCACTACACGCTGGTCACCGGCCTGCGTCCCGACCATCACGGTCTGGTGCACAACGCCATGCAGGCTGACGACCTCGGCACCTTCCGTATCGCCGACCGCGATGCCGTGCAGAACCCGCGCTGGTGGGAAGGCGGCGAACCGATCTGGGTGAGCGTACGCAAGGCGGGCCTCAAGAGCGCCACATGGTCCTGGCCGGGCAGCGAGGCACCGGTGCATGGCCTGCATGCCAACGAATGGCGCGTGTATGACGAGAAGGTGCCGCTGGCCACCCGCATGGGCGAAGTCCAGGGTTGGCTGCGTGGCGCACCCGATGGGATCAAGCCGCGTTTCATCGCCGCCTACATGGAACAGGTGGACAAGGCCGGCCACCACTACGGCCCCGATTCGCCCGAATACGCCGCCGCCATCCGTGAGGTGGACACCGCCATCGGCCAGCTCATCAACGGCATGGCCAACGACGGCACGCTGGACACCACCAACCTCATCATCGTGTCCGACCACGGCATGGCCACCGTGCCCGCCGGCAATGCCGTCGCGGTGGAGGACATGGCGGCCATCGACGTGGCCAAGGTGATTTCCACCGGCCAGTCGGTTGGCTTCAACCCGCAGCCGGGCAGGCAGGCCGAGGCCGAAAAGGCCCTGCTCGGCCGTCACGATCATTACCAGTGCTGGAACAAGGCACAGCTGCCCACGCGCTGGCACTACGGCAGCAATCCGCGCGTGCCGGCGATCATCTGCCAGATGGACGAAGGCTGGGATGCGCTGCCGCGTGAGGTCATCGAAAAACGCCCGGCCGCCACCCGTGGCTCGCACGGCTACGACCCGGCACTGCCATCAATGCAGGCCACCTTCATCGCGCGTGGCCCCGCCTTCGTGCGTGGCAAGCAGCTGGGCGCCTTCGATAACGTCGATGTCTACCCGCTACTGACCCGGCTGATCGGCATTCCCGCCCAGCCCAACGACGGCAACCCGCACACGCTGGACCAGGCCCTGCGCAAGCCCTGAGCAAGGCGCGGCGCGCAGCATCTGACGGGCACAAAAAAAGCGGCGCAAGCGCCGCTTTTTCCGTACCAGGCGTCGCTGTTATCAGCCGGCCTTGGCAACCGTCTTCTTGGCAACAGCCTTCTTGGCCGGGGCCTTGGCGACAGTCTTCTTGGCGACCGGCGCAGCTGCGCCCACGGCCACCTTGCTCACCGCGTGCGAACGCGAATTGCCATAGCTGGCGTTGTAACGCTTGCCCTTGGCGGTCTTGCGGTCACCCTTACCCATGTCGTCAACTCCTTAGTGTGTAATCCAGAAAACCCCGTACTGACACGGGTTCTGCGGGGCCGCCAACAGCGCCCCCGCAATGAGTTGAAAGCCTACCATGCGCCCCTCAATGTGCGCAGCTGGGTCCGTGCACGTGGCGGCGGTTCAAGTGCAGGTTGAGCACATGGGCCATGCCCACCAGCACGCCACCCAGGGTCATCACCAGCGCATGCGGCAGCTGCGAGTGGTGCAGGCCTTCGTGCAGCAGGCCGGCCCACAGCAGTGCCAGGCCCGGCACCAGCACGCACAGCGCGCGCAGCGCACGGTGGCGGCAGTAGCCCCACAGCAGGCTGGAGAGCCCAAGCAGGGTCACGAAGATCACCACCGCCTGCTCGACACCCTCGCTCAGCCAGAACGAAAGGCCCAGCGATGGCGCCACCGCCAGCAATGCCGGCAGCGCCGCGCAGTGCACCGCACACAACAGGGAACCGGCCGCACCGAAGCGGTCAAGAAACTGGGTTAGAGCGGCAGGCAGGGGCATGACTTCCAGCAGGGGCGGCGAAACGTTATGGAATAATATAACATAATCGTTCGCCAGCCCATCCCCGCATGCCGCCTGCCTCTCCCCTTCCCCATGGGCGGTGCCTGCCCCACAACTGATACATAGTAACAAAAGAGAAACCACCCCATGACTCAGCGCCATCCGCACCCGCTCCGCCCCCACCTGCTTGCTCTGGCCCTGGCCAGCCTGCTGCCCTCCATTGCCAGCGCCGCCGATGATGACGCCGCCGCCGCACAGAGCCACCACCTGACCGAGCTGTCCACGGTCAAGGTCACCGCCTCTCCGCTGCAGAGTTCAGCCGAATCGCTGGCGCGCCCGGTGGACGTGCTGGCCGGCGAGCGTCTGGACGAGCAGAAATCCGGCACCCTGGGCGACACCGTTGGCAAGCTGCCCGGCGTGCAGAGCACCTTCTTCGGCCCCGGCGTGGGCCGCCCGATCATCCGCGGCCAGGAAGGCCCGCGCGTGCAGGTGCTGTCCAACGGCGTGGGCAACATGGACGCCTCCACCGTCAGCGCCGACCACGCCACCAGCATCGAGCCGTTCCTGGCCGACCAGATCGAAGTGCTCAAGGGCCCGGCTACGCTGCTGTTCGGCAGCGGCGCCATCGGCGGCGCGGTGAACGTGGTTGATGGCCGCATCGCCAGCGAGATTCCCGACCACCCGCTCAGTGGCCGCGCCGAACTGCGTGGCAACTCGGTCAACAAGGAACGCAGCGGCATGTTCCGGCTCGATGGCGTAAATGGCGACTGGGTGCTGCATGTCGATGGCCTGGTGCGCAACGGCGACGACTACCGCATCCCCGGCTATGCGGTGATTGATGGCCTGGAAGACCACCACGACCACGACCACGATGCCGACGACGCCGATGAGCCGCGCCGCGGCACGCTGGACAACAGCTCCATCCACACCCGAGCCGGCGGGCTGGGCGCGACCTGGCTGGGCGAAGGCGGCTACTTCGGCCTGTCGGCCAGCACCTATCGCACCAACTATGGCATTCCCAACGGCGCCCATGTGCATGCCGACGACGACCATGACCATGACCACGGCGACGAGGAAGAAGGCGGCGAGCACGATGTACGCATCGACATGGTGCAGAACCGCTTCGATACCAAGGCCGGCATCTACAACCCCACCTCGTTCCTGAAGAACATCAACCTGCGCGCCGGTTACACCGACTACGAGCATGTGGAACTGGAAGCAGGCACCCCGTCCACGCGCTTCACCAACCGCGGCATCGAAGGCCGGCTGGAAGCGGTGCAGCAGCAGATCGCCGGCTGGGATGGCGCCTTCGGCCTGCAGTTCAGCAACGGCCACTTCGGTGCGCAGGGTGAAGAGGCCTTCGTACCCGACACCGCCACCCGCAGCGCCGGCCTGTTCGTGCTGCAGGAAAAGCAGTTCGGCCCGCTGAAGCTGGAACTGGGCGCACGCCAGGACCAGGTCAAGCTGGACCCCACCGAGGGTTACCGCCAGCGCAAGTTCGACACCACCAACCTGTCCGCTGCCGGCATCTGGAAGCTCAATGACGCGGTGGACCTGCGCTTCGGCCTGGACAGCTCCGAGCGTGCGCCGACCAATGAAGAGCTGTACGCAGCCGGCGCGCATATCGCCACCCGTTCGCTGGAGCTGGGCGATGCCAACCTGAAGACCGAGCGTGGCCGCCGTGCCGAGCTGGGCATCCACACCCACAGCGAATGGCTGGATTTCAGCGCCTCGATCTACCAGACCAAGTTCAAGGACTTCATCTACCTGGCCGAAACCGGGGTGACCGAATCGCTGCCGGTGCGCCAGTGGACCCAGCAGGACGCCACCTTCAAGGGCGCCGAGGCCGAGGCCACCGTGCACATGTTTGAAGGCAGCGCCGGCGACTGGGACCTGCGCCTGTTTGGCGACCACGTCAAAGCCGAGCTGGATGGCAGTGGCAGCCGCAGCGTGGATATCGCCGTGCCGCACGGTGACCACAACCACAACTACACCGTGGAGCTGGCCAACAGCGGTTACCTGCCGCGCATCGCCCCCACCCGCTTCGGCGCCGACCTGCGCTGGTCGCTGGACGGCTGGCGCGCATCGGTGGGCGCGGTGCGGTACAGCCGCCAGAATGACGTGGCCCAGAACGAGGAGCCCAGCGCCGGCTACACGCTGGTGGATGCGCACCTGGCCTACCGCTGGGATCGCAATGCCAACAACAGCTACGAGCTGTTCCTGGATGGCAGCAACCTGACCAACCGCGAGGCCCGCCCGCACACCTCGCTGCTGCGTGACTACTCGCCGCTGCCGGGCCGTGGCGTGGCATTCGGCATCCGCGCCTGGTTCTGATGGGTACTGGGGTTGGCGACGTGCTTTTGCGCTTGCTGTCCCCTCTCCCCAACCCCTCTCCCCAACCCCTCTCCCGCAAGGGGAGAGGGGCTTTGTGTCTCGCTGCTGCGTGACTGCTCGCCGCTGCCGGGCCGTGGCGTGGCGTTCGGCATCCGCGCCTGGTTCTGATGGGTACTGGGGTCGGGGGCGTGCTTTTGCGCTTGCTGACCCCTCTCCCCAACTGACCCCTGTCCCCAACCCCTCTCCCGCAAGGGGAGAGGGGCTTTGTGTGTTGCGATCTGGTGGATTGCCCTGAGGGCTCCTTGCTTGAGCCCCTCTCCCCTTGCGGGAGAGGGGTTGGGGAGAGGGGAAAGAGGTTGACGGAAAGGAGGGCATACAGCCTCCACCCAACACCCACCCTGAACCAGAACAATCCATCCCACCCTCCTGACAGCGTGCGCCATTGAAACCGGACATTTTTGTCCGGATAATGCACGCCATGACCTCCACCCGTTCCGATGCCGCCGCCCGTCGCGCCCTGTTGCTGGACGCGGCCGATGCCGTGTTCGGCGAGCACGGCATCACCGCGCCGCTGGACCTGGTGGTGGAACGCGCGGGCGTTGGCCGCGCCACCCTGTACCGCAACTTCCCCGACCGCGCCTCGCTGATCGCCGCCATGCTGCAGCGGTCCATCGCCAAGCTTGAAGCGCATATCGCCGAACTCGGCGAGCGCGACGACGCCCTGTTCGAGCTGTTCGGCGGCATGGCCGCGCGCATCGTGCAGTCACCGGCGCTGGCCGATTACTGGCGTGCCGTGGACCAGGACAACCCCGGCGTCAGTGCCGCCCGCCTGCATGTGCTCAAGCTTATGGAACCCGCGCTGCTGCGCGCCAAGGCCGCGGGCGTTTGCCGCGCCGACCTGCAGGTGGCGGACATCTCGCTGATCTCCAGCATGCTCGGTGCCGCCCTGCGTGGCCGCACCCGCGACGAACGCGCGGTGCTCGCACAGCGCGCGCTGGAACTGCTGCGCCCCGGGCTGGCCGAGACCAACACCGCCCCACGATGAAGCCGCTCAAGCCCATTCCGGACTGGGAGGAGCACGAGAAGCCCACCCTCCCCGGCTCCGCGTCGATGCCGTGGCACCCGCCGCACCGGCGCCTGGCCTATGCGGCGGTCGCCCTGCTGGTCGGCCTTACCGGCGGCCTCGGCAATGCATTGATCAGCGCCAACCTGCCGTGGATCACCGGGCAGATGGGCCTGCAGGCCAGCGAGGCCAGCTGGCTGGTGGCGGCGTACCTGATGGTCAACGTCAGCGCCAACCTGCTGGTGTTCAAGTTCCGGCAGGAATACGGCATCCGCCTGTTCGCCGAGATCGGCCTGGGCGTGTATGCCGTGCTCGCGGTGCTGCACCTGTTCGTCGGCAACCTCACCACCACCCTGCTGGTGCGCGCCGGCAGCGGCTTTGCCGCGGCCGCCTGCTCCACCCTGGGCACGCTGTACATGCTGCAGGCGCTGCCGCGCAAGTACGTGGGGCAGATGCTGGTGGTGGGCATGAGCCTTTCCACGCTGGCCACACCGCTGGCCTGGCTGCTGTCACCCGGCCTGCTCGATCACGGCGAATGGCAGAACCTGTACCTGTTCGAGGCCGGGCTGGCGCTGTGCTCGTTCGCGGCGGTGGTGGTGTTGAAGCTGCCGCCGGGCATCCAGATCAAGGTGTTCGAGCGCACCGACTTCCTCACCTTCGCGCTGCTCGCGCCGGGCCTGGCATT
This sequence comes from Stenotrophomonas sp. UBA2124, assembly GCA_002329155.1. GTDB lineage: Bacteria > Pseudomonadota > Gammaproteobacteria > Xanthomonadales > Xanthomonadaceae > Stenotrophomonas. Next base: position 35,001 of record DCXY01000025.1, read on the forward strand.
ACTGGTGGCGGTGCTCAGCCAGGGCCTGCTGCACTGGTGGTTCGATACGCCGTGGCTGGGTTGGGCGCTGGCGCTGGCGGTGGTGCTGATCACCACCGCGCTGTGCATCGAGCACCAGCGCCGCAACCCGCTGCTGCAGGTGCGCTGGCTGATGGGACCGACGATGCTGCGCTTCATCGCCGGTGCCTTCCTGATCCGCTTCCTGACCAACGAGCAGAACTACGGCGTGATCAACATGCTGCGCACCGTGGGCATGGGGCCGGACCAGATGGCGCCGTTGTTCGCGGTAATCCTGTGCGGCGTGGTCGCCGGCATCGTGGTCAGTGCGTTGACGTTCGGGCCCAAGGCGCTGATTCCGCAGCTGCTGGCATCGATCATCCTGCTGTGCAGTGCCGCGCTGCTCGACCAGCACCGCACCAGCATGGACCGGCCGATGGATTTCGCGCTGAGCCAGTTCCTGGCCGCCGCCGGCAGCGGCATGTTCATGGGGCCGTTGATGCTTATCGGCATCCGCCAGGCAATGGCGCGCGGGCTGAACCACATCGTCTCCTTCATCGTGATCCTGTCGCTCACCCAGAGCTTTGCCGGCCTTGCCGGTTCTGCACTGCTGGGCAGCTACCAGCTGCACCGCGGGCATGTGTATTCAACCGCACTGGTGAGCCGCATCGAGGCCACCGACCCGCAGGTCGCGCATCGCCTGCAGCAACAGCAGCAGGCCTATGCGCGGCTGCTCACCGACCCGGTGCAGCAGAAGGCGCAAGCCACCGCCGCGTTGGCCGCCACCGCCAGGCGCGAAGCCAATGTGCGCGCATTCAACGACGTGTTCGCGCTCAGCGGCTGGGTGGCCATCTGCTTCCTGAGCTGGCTGCTGCTGGAAGTGACGCTGCGCAACCCACGCATCAAACAGGCAATCCGGCCCGGCAGGGCCAGCACGCCCTCATCCTGAGGTCCCCCAATGAGCAAGAACAACACCTCCACCCCCGCCGCCGAGGCGGAAGTTTCCAAGTACATCCGGCCCAGCCTGGGCGCGGTGATGATGATGATCGTCGTCGCCCTGATCGGCCTGGCGCTGATTCTGCGTGCGTGGCAGCTGTGGCCGTTCAACAGCAGCCACATGCACACCGACGATGCCTATGTGCGCGGCCAGGTGACGGTGCTGGCGCCGCAGGTGAACGGCTATGTCACCGACGTGCTGGTCACCGATTTCGATACCGTCAAACAGGGCCAGCCGCTGCTGCGCATCGACGACCGCATCTACCGCGAAAAGGTGGAACAGGCACAGGCCGCACTGGCCGATGCCAGGGCGCAGCTGGCCAATTCCGACCAGAGCCAGGCGCAGAACCGTGCGCAGATCGCCTCAGCGCGCGCCAACCTGTCCGCTGGCCGCGCGCAGCAGCAGCAATCACAGACCGAGTTGAAGCGGTACGAGCAGTTGGCCGCACAGCAGCTGGTGTCCACCAGTGACCGCGACAAGCTGCGCGCCAGCGTGCAGGCCAACACGGCCGGCGTGGCGCAGTCGCAGGCGTCGATCCGGATCGCCGAGGAGAATCTCACCGCCACGCAGGTGTCACGGCGCGGGCTGGAAGCCAAGGTCGCCAGTGCCGAAGCCGCGCTGAAGCTGGCGCAGATCGACCTGGACAACACCGTCATCAAGGCACCGCGCGATGGGCAGGTGTCCGAAGCCAGCGTGCGCTTGGGGCAGTACGTCACCGCTGGCAGTCAGCTGCTGTTTCTGGTGCCGGACACGCTGTGGGTGGTGGCCAACTTCAAGGAAGGCCAGACCTGGAACATGGCTGTCGGCCAGCCGGCCACCTTCCGCGTCGATGCCTTCCGTGGCCGCGAGCTGCGCGGCCATGTGCAGCAGATCGCACCGGCCACCGGCTCGGAGTTCTCGGTGCTCAAGCCGGACAATGCCAGCGGCAATTTCACCAAGGTGGTGCAGCGCCTGCCGATCCGCATCGCCATCGACCCCGACCAGCCACTGGCAAAGCGCCTGCGGCCGGGCATGTCGGTGGTGGTGGAAGTGGATACGGCGGTGACGGGAAAGTGATTGCGTGCTCCTGCCCTCACCCCAACCCCTCTCCCGCACGCGGGAGAGGGGCTCAGGTCATGGCGGCAGGGCGCTTAAAGCCCCTCTCCCGCGTGCGGGAGAGGGGTTGGGGTGAGGGCAGCCTTGCCAACAAAAAAAGCCGCGCAATGCGCGGCTCCTCATTCAACTCTTAACGCCCATCTCAGCCCGCGCAATCCGCGCACAGGCCGTGTACTTCCAGCGTCTGTGCCTGCGGCTTGAAGCCCAGCTCCTTGGCGCGTGCTTCCAGCTGGCGGACGATCTCGCTGTCCTCCAGTTCCACCGCGCTATGGCAGCGGTCGCAGATCAGGAACGGTACCGAATGCTGCTTGCTGCTGGGGTGGTGGCAGGCGACGAACGAGTTGACCGACGACAGCTTGTGCACGAAGCCGTTGGCCATCAGGAAATCCAGCGCGCGGTACACCGTGGGCGGGGCGTCGGCACCCACACCCTTGCCTTCGCGCACCCATTCCAGCAATTCGTAGGCCTTGACCGGCTTGCCTGCCTCGGCAATCAGCCGCAGCACGTTGGCGCGGATCGGCGTCAGCCGCAGCCCGCGCTCACGGCACACCCGTTCGACCACCGCGATGAAATCCGCCGCGTCTTCAACGTGGTGGTGGGGGGCGGTACAGGTGTGTTCGCTCATGTCTACCTCTTGGAAATCAGGCGCTTGGTACCTTGATGAGTGCTGCGTCGATGCGTTTCAAGGCTTCGTCGCGGCCAGCCAGGTACACCGTATGGGAAATATCCGGGCTCACCTGGGTACCGGTGATGGCCACGCGCAGCGGCTGCGCCACCTTGCCCATGCCGATCTCCAGCTGTGCGGCCACGTCGTGCAGGGCGGCGGATACGCTTTCGGCAGTCCACTCCGTTGCGGCAGCCAGCAGCTCGCGGGCCTTGGCCAGCGGAACGTCGGCGCCGGGCTTGAAGTGCTTGGCCACGGCGGCTTCATCGTATTCGGTGAGCGGCGTGTACCAGACCACGGCTTTCTCGGCCATTTCCTTCAGCGTCTGCACGCGCTCGCGCAGGGCGATGACCACGTCCGCCGGTGCCGGGCCCTTGGACACATCCAGCCCGGCCTTTTCCAGCTGATAGACCAGCGCCGGTGCGATGGCCGCCGGGTCTTCGCTCTTCAGGAAGTGCTGGTTCACCCAGCCCAGCTTGGCCATGTCCAGGCGCGAGGCCTTGGAGTTGCAGTTGGTCACGTCGAACAGGTCGATCAGCTCCTGACGGCTGAAAATCTCCTGGTCACCGTGCGACCAGCCCAGACGGGCCAGATAGCTCAGCAGCGCTTCGGGCAGATAGCCGGCGTCCTTGTACTGCATGACATCGGCAGCACCGGTGCGCTTGGACAGCTTGGCGCCCTGCTCGTCCAGGATCATCGGCATATGGCCGAACTTCGGCACCGCGGCACCGATGGCTTCGTACAGGTTGATCTGGCGCGGAGTGTTGTTGATATGGTCGTCACCGCGGATGACCTCGGTGATGTTCATGTCCCAGTCGTCCACCACCACCGCGAAGTTGTAGGTGGGGTAGCCGTCCGGGCGGAAGATGACCATGTCATCCAGCTCGCTGTTGGCGATCTCGATGCGGCCCTTGATCAGGTCGTCGAACACCACCGTGCCTTCCAGCGGATTCTTGAAGCGGATGACGCGGTTCGGGTCGTCCTTGTACGGCAGCTTCAAGTCGCGGGCGGCGCCGTTGTAGCGCGGCTTTTCCTGCCTGGCCATGGCCGCTTCGCGCATGGCGTCGAGTTCTTCCCTGGTCTCGTAGGCGTAGTAGGCCTTGCCGCTGGCGATCAGCTGCTCGGCCACTTCCTTGTAGCGGGCCACGCGGTCGGTCTGGTAGATCGGGCCTTCGTCATAGTCCAGGCCAAGCCAGTCCATGGCCTCCAGGATGGCGTCGATGGCCGCCTGGGTGCTGCGTTCACGGTCGGTATCCTCGATGCGCAGCACGAACTCGCCCCCCCGGTGGCGGGACTCCAGCCAGCAGTACAGCGCGGTGCGGGCGCCACCAATGTGCAGGTAGCCGGTGGGACTGGGGGCAAAGCGGGTGCGGACGGTCATGACGGGCGTGAAAGTGGAAACCGGGCCATTTTACCCCGTCGGCCCACAGGCTGCCGTGCGGGCGGGCGGGCCAGGATGAAGCAGCGCCGTCGCAGCCTTTCCCGCACGAAAAAGGGCCGCAAAGCGGCCCCTTCTCTTTCCAGCAACTACCAGCCAGCCTGCTCAGTCTTCCAGCAGCGGCTTGCGCGGGAAGCGTTCCTCACGCATTGCCGCGTTGTAGACGAAGGAGGCGACGATGGCCGCTGCCTGCTTCAGGTCTTCGGCTTCGGCGTGGTCCCAGGTGTCCAGGTGGCTGTGGTGCACGTTGCTGAAGTAGTCCAGCCGGTCCTGGATGAACTGGAAGCCCGGCAGGCCCACGCGGTCATAGCTGATGTGGTCGGTGCTGCCGGTATTGCGCGTGGCCACCGTGGTGGCACCGACGTCGTTGAACGGCTTCAGCCATGCCTCGAAGATCGGCATCGCCGCCATGTTCTCCTGCGCATAGATGCCACGGAAGCGGCCCGAGCCGTTGTCCATGTTGAAGTACACCGAGAACTTGTCGTAATCACGCAGCCTGCGCAGCGGACCGGTCGGCTCGCGCAGCGAGGCCGGCAGCGCCTTCTGCGCCGCGTCGGCCGGCTCCGGGTAATGCGCGAAGTGCTTGGCCACATAGGCCTGCGAGCCGATCAGCCCCTGCTCCTCGCCGCTCCACAGCGCCACACGGATGGTGCGCTTGGGCTTGGCACCCACTGCCTTCAGGATGCGCATGGCTTCCATCATCACCGCCACGCCCGCCGCGTTGTCCGCCGCGCCGGTGCCGCTGTGCCAGGAATCCATGTGCGCGCCCAGCATCACAATCTCGTCGGCCTTGCTGCTGCCACGGATCTCGGCCAGCGTGTTGTAGCCGGGCTGGTCGCTGTCATCGGTGAAGCGGGCAGCCACGTTCACCCGCAGGCGCACGTTCTGCTTGTGCTCCAGCGCGCGGGCCAGCGGGTTGAAGTGCTCGGAGATCATCGCCAGCTCGGGGATGCCCACCGGCTCGCCGGCCTTGCGCGAACCACCGCCGGCCACGCGGATGATGCCGTTGTCCCAGCCGCTGATGCTGATCGACGCCAGCGCACCCTCTTCGGCGAAGAAGGCATTGGTGGCGCGGGCCAGCTCCTGGCGCTCGCTGAATTCCTTGACCCGCTTGGCGCGGTCCTTGTCGGCGGTCTTGGGAATGGTGAATTCCTGCAGGCCTTCCAGCGAGGTGGCATCGTGGCGGTGCGAGTCCGCATCGGTGCCGCGCTTGTATTCGCGTGCATCACCCAACAGCAGGATCTTGCCGCGCAGCTTGCCCTTGTACTGCTCCAGGTCGGCCAGCTTCTTGATCTCGACCTTGATCAGCTCGCCTTCCACCGGGCCGTTGGTGCCCGGGGTCCACGCCTTGGGCAGCGCATGCAGCGGCTGCACGCGGTCACCCAGCATCTCCACGCTGGCCGAAGTGAACTCCCAGCCACGGCCGAAATCCTCGAAGGCCTCGTCGTGCACGTTCACCAGCCCCCACTCGTTGAACTTGCCGCGCGTCCAGGCGTTGGCCTCGGCCATGGCCGGCGAGTTGGTCAGGCGTGGGCCGATGTTCTCGGTGAGGTGGCTGAAGGTGTCCATCACCTGCGAGCGGTGGAAGGCCTCCTGGCGGATCTTGCCCACCATGTCCAGGTCCACCTGCTCGGCCGCATGCGCCGACACGCCCATTGCCAGGCCCATGCACAATGCAAGAAAGCCGCGTTTGATCACTGTATTCCCCCGGCCAACGGCCAAATGACGACAAAGGCCCGAGTCTAGCCAGCGAACACCGCCCGCCGAGCCGGCCAATGGTCATGGTCGGGTGTGGATCAGGCCACGCTTGTGACCACCGCATGCGCCAGCGCGGGCTGCAGCTGCCCCGCCCAGTCACGGTCATTGGCCACCTGGGCGCTGCCACGGCTGGCCTCGAACGCGGCGAAATCCAGCTCGGCCAGCGCCCAGGTCTGCCCTTCAGCGGTCTGCGCAAGCACGCCATCGGCCGGAAAGCCCACGTCCATCGGCGCGTAGATGGCGGCCTCGCCGGTGTTCACGTCCAGCGCGGGGCTCCATTCGGCCAGACCTGCCGTCACCGATTGAGCGACGAACATGCGGTTTTCCAGCGCCCGCGCAAGGCAGCCCACACGCACACGGGTGGCACCGGCGGCGGTGTCGGTGCAGCTGGGCACCACCAGCAGGCGCGCGCCCGCCTCGTACTGGCGCCGCACCGGCAGCGGAAATTCGCTGTCGTAACAGATCGCCACGCCGATGCGGATGCCTTCGATATCGAACACCTTCAACGCATCGCCGGCGTCGATCAGGCCGGTGCCCTTCTCGAAGCCGGTGAGTTGCAGCTTGTCCTGCCACAGGTGCCCACCGCTGGGCGTGAACCAATCGCAGCGGTTGCGGTAGCGGCCATGGCCGGTATCGAGCAGGAAGCTGCCGGCCACCACGTGCATGTCCAGCTCACGGGCGATGTCGGCAAACAGCTCCAGCCACGCCTGCCGGTATTGCTGGATGGCCGCGAGCGAGGCAGGCAGGTCGCTGAAGATGCGTCGGCGGAACGTGGCGGCCAGCTCCAGCGAGAGGTACTCGGGCAGCACGGCGATACGCGCGCCCAGCGCCGCCGCCTCGCCCAGCACCTCGCGCTGACGTGCGGCGAAGGTTTCAAAGTCCGCAGGCGAACCCACGCTGTAACGGGCAACGGCGATCTTCATGCGCAGGGCTCCAGTGCACGGGTCCAGAATGTCAGCGGGTGCATCACCTCACCCTGCCCTGCCTCGCTCCATTGCAGCTGCATGGTCATGCCGGGCTGGCGTGTATAGCCGCGCTTGTGCCAGAAGGCATCATTGTCACGATGACCGGCGGGACGGCGCGGATCATCGGCGGCGCGGTCCACCGAACAGAAGGCGGTCAGGCTGAAACGCCCCAGCGCGCGTGCATGTGCCTCACGCGCATCGAAGAAGGCATGGCCGATGCCCTGCCCGCGATACGCCGGCAGCAGCACGGACTCGCCGAAGTAGAACACCTGTGCCGGGTCCATACCCGCCTGCTCGAAGGGCTTGCGGAACGCGGGGCCATCGTCGAGCAGCGGCAGGCCGGTGGATGCACCCACCACTTCATCGCCCGCCTGCGCGATCACGCAGATGGCATCGGGCGTGGCGGCATAGGCGGCCAGATACTCGCGTTCGTAGTCCAGGCTGCCCTGGTAGAGATAAGGCCAGTCGTTGAACACGCGGATGCGAAGGCGTGCGATGTCATCAAGCACGGGCAGCAGCTGCTGGCCACGCAGCGGAGTGATGGCGGGTGTTGAATCCATGATGGGATTCTAGTCGGGCTTGAGCAGCACTGCGGCTTTGGCTCGCAGCGCACGCCTGTCACTCGCCCCAGCCATACACCACCAATCGCTCCACGGGCAGCACCGCCAGCCACGCGCGCCGGCCCTCCACTGCCGCCACATAGGCCGCGCCGTTCCAATCCACCTGTCTGCTCTCCTGGCCCACAACCGGCCGCATCTGTTCCTTCAGCAACTGCATGCGCGTCCAGCAGGCGTAGCGCACCGGCAGGCAGCGCCGCAGCAGGCCCGCGCGCGCCATGCGCGCCTGCTCGAAGAACGCCAGCCCCTGCCGCTGCACCGCCAACGCGGTGGAACTGGCCAGGCGCAGCACCACCAGCCCCTGCGCGCCCTGCCCGAACAGGCTGGCCAGCAGACTGTCCTCCACCTGGCCGGGTGCGGTGCCGAAATGCAGCAGGCCACTGGTTTCTATCGCCGCCGGCAACAGGCATTGCGCCCGGCGGTGCATATGTGTGCGGTTCATGCGTGACTCCCACGGAACAGGGCGGCAGCGCCGCCCTGTTCCTTTCTTCAGTGATGAATCGTGGCTCAGGGCAGCTTGGGCGGCGTGCGGCTGCTCAGCTCGTACCAGTCCACCTTGCGGGTGACCCACATGATCGCGGCCAGGATGCCGAACAGCAGCAGCGAGCCCATCAGCAAGGCGTTGTTCTCCGAGGCCAGCAGCATGTACAGCACGCCGTACAGCAGGGTCAGCATGGTGGCGAAGCCAACACCGCGCTTCCAACTGTGCAGCACGCCGCTCAGGTAGAAACCCTGCAGGCCGATACACGCGGCGGCGGAAACCAGATACGCCTGCCAGAACGGAATCTGCTCGGAGAGGCTCAGCAGCAGCAGAAAGAAGATCGCCAGCGCCAGGCCTACCAGCAGGTATTGCAGCGGGTGGATCTTCAGCTGCTTGATCAGCTCGAACAGCGCAAAGCCGACGAAGGTGAGCAATACGAACAGGATGCCGTACTTGGTGGCGCGGTCGGTCTGGGTATAGACATCCACCGGATCCACCAGCGCCACGTTCAAGGCCTCGACACTGCCACCCTCACCACGGATGGCCTTGCCCAGCTGGGTCTGCGCCGCCGAAGCCAGCGAGGACACCGCCCACTCGGCCTTGAAGCCGCTGTGGTCGATGCTGCGCTCGTTGGGCAGGAAACTCCCGCCGAACAACGGATGCGGCCACGCCGAATCCAGCGCCACGCGGGTGTCGTCGCCAATCGGTGCCACCGACAGCGAGCGGGTGCCGCCCAGCACGAACTCCAGTTCCACCTTGGCCGCGTCGGTCAGCGTGCCTTCGTTGCGGTCGGCCAGCACCGCCAGCGGTGCGTGCAGCCCCTTGGACACTTCATCCAGCGCGCCGCTGCCCGGCTGCAGCGCCAGCGCGCGACCATCCACGCGCAGGTTGGGCGTGCCCACCAGACCCCGCACATCGGAGATGCCCAGCGCCAGATACGGTTGACCATAGCTGCGCCCCGGCACCGCCGCATAGCGGGTCGGCGCGAATTCGGCCTGCAGCTTGGCCTGCCAGCTGTATACCGGCACCTTGAACAGGCCGACATGGCGCTCATCCGCGCGCAACCGGCCCTGCACATTGAGCCGCGTCGGCATCTGCACGTCATAGCCCTGTTCGGTGCGCAGCTCGGTGCGGCGCTGGCTGCTGCCTTCCACCGGCACCTGCACTTCGCGCACCTGGGTCCACGGCAGCACGCGCACCGGGCCGATCAGCGACTGCTCGCCGGCAAAGCTCTGCGCCACCCGCTCGATGGCCTCATCGCGGTAACGCTCGCGCTCGTTGATGGTGCCGCGGATCAACAGCAGGGGAATCAGCAACAGCAGCGCCAGGGCACCCACTATCGCAAAGCGCAACAACAGTTTGAGGGAAGTCATGTCCCGTCCTCGTGTGGAAACGGGGACAGGTTGCGGCGGCCCGGTGAGCAGGGTTTGTGGCGAATTTGAAGCGAATGTGAAGTCAGCCGACCGGCAGCTTCAGGCTGGCCTCGGCACCACCGTCGGGATGATTGCGCAGTTGGGCCTGCCCGCCATGCAGGCGCGCCACTTCGGCGACGAACGGCAACCCCAGGCCGGAACTGCGCTGGCCGCTTGCAGGCCTCGCCAGTGAATAGAAGCGCTCGAACACACGTTCCATCGCGTAATCCGGCACGCCGGGCCCGGCATCCTGCAGGCGCACCTGCCAGACCTGCCCCTCGCGCTGCAGCTGCAGGCTGATCTGGCCCTGCGATGGCGAGAAGGCGATGGCATTGTCGAGCAGGTTGCTCAACGCCTGCCGCAGCAGGAAGGCATCGCCGCGCACCTGCGCGCGCTCGGGCAGCTGCAGCTGCAGCGCCAGATGCGCGGCCTGCAGGCGCGGCATGGCGTCTTCGGCCACCGTGCGGCACAGGGCCACCAGATCCACCTCGGCGCTGCGCTGCAGCCAGCCGTGCTGCTCCACCTCGGCCAGCCGCAGCAGCTGGTCGATGGTTTCGGTCAGGCGCCGCTCCTGCTGGGCAATGTTGCCGGCGAAACGCTGACGCTCGGCTTCCGGCAGCGGCTCCTGCAGCAGCTCGGCGGCACCGCGTATCGCCGCCAGCGGGCTCTTCATCTCGTGGGTCAGCGACTGCACGTACTGCTCGACGTAGGCCTTGCCTTCCAGCTTGCGGCGCATGGTTTCCAGCGCCTGCCCCAGGTCACCGATCTCGTCATGACGACGGCGCGGTGGCGGCACAGGCTCGCCCGCACTCACCGCCCTGGCGTAGCGGCTCAGGTTGCTGATGCCGCGCGACAGCCACCACGTCATCAGCAGGCCGATCAGCGCGGACAACCCGATCAGCCATGCGCCGCGCGCGACGATGGCGCGCTGGCTGGCGGTGATGAACGGGTCGATGGTGTCGTTGGGCTGGGACAGCGTGAGCACGCCGATCAGGGTGCGGCCATCGGCCGGGTCATAGACCGGTGCGGCCACATGCATCACCGTGCTGGTTTCATCACCGGGCCGCGAGGGGCTGGAACGCGCGCCGTACTGCCCTCGGAGGGTTCGGTAGACATCGTTCCAGCGCGAGTTGTCGCGCCCCACGTCCTGCCCGCGCGAGTCATAGACCACGATGCCGCGCGCGTCGGTAACGGTCACGCGGTAGTCGATGCTGCGCTTGGGAAAGCGCCACACCGTCGCACGCGGGTCGCGGCGCTGCGAGGTGGCCATATGCGTGGCGAAGCTGCCATCGGCAATGTGGCCGCTCTTCAGGTCGGGCGCGGCCACCACCGCCAGTACGTTGGCCGCATCCACAAGGGTCGATTCCATCGCCTGGCGCACGCCCGGCTTCACTTCGTTGACGAACACGCGCATCACGAAGAACGCGGCGATGCCGACGATCAGGAAGAACCCCAGGAACAGCTTGAGCCCCAGCCGCATCTAGGCCTCCAGCGAATAGCCGACGCCGCGATGGGTGCGGATGGGGTCGGCCTGCGCACCGGCGGCACGCAGCTTGGCGCGCAGGGTCTTCACATGGGTGTCGATGGTGCGGTCGGCGCTGTCGCTGGCGTGGTCCCAGCCGCGCTCCATCAGCTGTGCGCGGCTGAGGATGGCGCCCGGCCGTGTCAGCAGCGCGGCCAGCAGCGCGTACTCGTAGCGGGTGAGGTCCAGCAGCGTGTCCTGGTAACGGATGCGCCGGCCTTCACTGTCGATGGCGAAGGCGCCATGGCTCTTCCAGCCTGCCTCGGCTGCTGCCACCGGAGCCGCAACCGCAGGGCTGCGCCGCAGCCGGGCGCGCACCCGCGCCACCATTTCACGCGGAGAGAACGGTTTGGCCACGTAGTCGTCGGCGCCCAGCTCCAGCCCCAGCACGCGGTCGAACTCATCGTTGCGCGCGGTCAGGAAGATCACCGGCACCTGGCTGAAGGTACGCAGCTCGCGGCAGACCTCGAAGCCGCCCAGGTCGGGCAGGCCCACGTCCAGCACCACCACGTCGGCGCCCTCCTCGCGCAGCAGCGCCAGCGCCTGCCGGCCCAGCCCGCAATGCACGGCGGCATAGCCCTCGCTGCGCAGCGCATAGAGCAGGGTGTCGGCGATGGCGGTCTCGTCCTCGACGACGAGGACCCGGGCGGGCTGTTCAGACATGCGGCCAGCATAGCCGTCACCGGGCCCGCCCCGTACACTTTGTCGATGAATTACCGCCACGCCTTCCATGCCGGCAACCATGCCGACGTGCTCAAACACATCGTCATGCTGGCGATGATCGATGCGCTCAAGCGCAAGGACTCTCCGTTCTTCGTGCTGGACACCCACGCCGGACGCGGGCGCTACCTGCTGTCGGCCGAGGAAAGCCGCAAGACCGCCGAGGCCGACGAAGGCATCCTGCAGCTGATGGCGCTGCCCGCGCTGCCCGAGGTGGTGGAGCACTACCTGCGCGCGGTGCAGGCCGACAACCCGGTGGGCGCGCTGATCTCCTACCCCGGCTCACCGCTGATGGCCGCACGCGCCCTGCGCGAGCAGGACCGCATGGCCGCCTGCGAGCTGCAGCCCGAAGAAGCCGCCGCGCTGAAGGAGCTGTTCGCGCATGACCGCCGCGTGCAGGTGCTGGCCGCCAATGGCTATGACAGCATCCGTGCACTGCTGCCGCCCAAGGCCGGCGCCAACAAGATCGGCCGCGCACTGGTGCTCATCGACCCGCCTTACGAAGTGCAGGACGCCGAGTATCCACAGATCATCGCCACCTGTCGTGAGATTCTCACCCGCATGCCGCAAGCACAGATTGCGGTGTGGTACCCGATCAAGCAGCGCCGCAGCCTGCAGCAGTTCTTCCGCAAGGCCAGCCACCTGCCGGCGAAGTCGGTGCTGGTGGCTGAGCTGATGATCCGTCCGGACAATTCGCCGCTGCGCTTGAATGGCAGCGGCATGCTGCTGGTGAATGCGCCCTGGCAGTTTGACCAGATCATTGCACCTGCATTACCGGTGTTGCGTGAACACCTTGGTGAAGCGGGGTCATCGACACGTCTGGAATGGTTGAAGACATCCGATTAACGCGCTTTTGACATCAATTCTGACAAAAACCGAAACGCAGGGGTGCCAACGTTCACAGAAATTAGCAGGGGCAATGCCAGAATCGGGTTGTCTTAGGAGGAACTGTAGTGATGGCTACCCGCAACCGCATGCCGCCATGGCATGAAAACTTCAAGGCTCCCAGTGGCCGAGAACTGCTGATCCGCCCTATCCGTCCGGAAGATGGCGCCCCATTGCAAGGAGCGTTTGCCCTGTTCGGGCCAGAGGAAGTGCGTGACCGTTTCCTGCAGGCCGTGGATTCATTGTCCGATGAAACCGTGCAACGCCTGACCCACCCCAATCCGAAGTCTGAAATCTCGCTGGTCGCAGCCGAACCGCTGCCGCCGGGTGAAGCCGTGGTCGGTGCGGTGGCACGCGCCTCCATCATTCCCGGCACCCGCGATGCCGAATACGCCATCCTGGTCAGCCGCTTCCTTGCCGGCCAGGGCCTGGGCCGCCAGCTGATGCGCAAGCTGGTGAAGTGGGCGCGCGGCAAGTACCTGGACCGCATGTACGGCGACATCGCCCAGGACAACGAGCCGATGCTGCAGCTGGCTGCGTCGCTGGGCTTCAAGCAGGTACCGCACCCGTCCGCCACGGCCGGGCTGGTCCGCATGGAGCTTGACCTGGCCGGCTGAAGCGCGTGACGTGAGAACGCAGGCCGTTGCCGGCGCCCTTCACGCACCGCACCCACACCTGTCACATCAGGAGCCGAGTCACATCAGGAGCCGAGGCCCATCACATGGGCTTCGGCTCCTTTCGTATCCGCCTTTGCAAACCTGATTAGCTCTCAGCTGAGAGCCCCTCTCCCGCGTGCGGGAGAGGGGTTGGGGTGAGGGCAGTAGTTGGGAGGAGGGCAACGAAGTCAGATGGAGTGAATGCGCTGCGGGTGGCGTCCAGAAGTGGACTTCAATCCCCAAAGCACCCTTAGCGCCCTCATCCGCCCCTTCGGTCCCCCCAAAAAAGGGGGCTGCAGGTCCCGCAGCTGGGAGAAGGGAGTGATCCACGCCTTCCTTGCTCCCTGGCAGTTCGGCTGGGATTCGACGCTGGTCAGGCCTTGCAAAGGGGCTTGGGCCCGCGCTGGGCGCTGCCCTGCTTCTGCTAAAATCAGCGGCTAATGGCGTCTTTCCACTACCCCTCTCCGCCGCTGCCCCGTTCGGGCCAGCTCCGCGCCTGGTGGCGCGCTCCCGCGTCCAGCACCGCGCTGGCCTGGCATGTGGCACGTGCTGCCGAGGCGCACGGCAAACCGCTGCTGCTGGTCACCCGTGACAACCACAGTGCGCAGCAGGCGGTATCGGACCTGCAGACACTGCTGGGCAATGCCACCGGTTCCCTGCCGGTGGTGCCGTTCCCGGATTGGGAAACCCTGCCCTACGACCAGTTCAGCCCGCACCCGGACCTGATCTCCCAGCGTCTTGCCGCCCTGCACCGCCTGCCCACGCTGGCACGCGGCATCGTGGTGGTGCCGGTGCAGACGCTGCTGCAGCGGCTGGCACCGCTGAGCTACATCGTCGGTGGCAGCTTCGATCTGAAGGTGGGACAGCGTCTGGACATGGACGCGGAAAAGCGGCGTCTGGAAAGCGCGGGCTACCGCAACGTGCCGCAGGTGATGGACCCCGGTGATTTCGCCGTGCGCGGCGGCCTGCTCGACGTCTTTCCGATGGGCGCCGATGCACCGCTGCGCATCGAACTGCTGGACGAGGACATCGACTCCATCCGCGCTTTCGACCCCGAATCACAGCGTTCGCTGGACAAGGTGGACGCGGTAAAGATGTTGCCGGGCCGCGAAGTGCCGATGGACGAGGCCAGCCTTGCGCGCGTGCTCACCACGCTGCGCGAGCGTTTCGACGTGGACACCCGGCGCAGCCCGCTCTATCAGGATCTGAAGGCCGGCGTGCTGCCCTCGGGCATCGAATACTTCCTGCCGCTGTTCTTCACCCGGACCGCAACCCTGTTCGACTACCTGCCCACCGGCTTCCTCACCGTGGTGGGCACCGGCGTGGCCGAGGCTTCGGACGCGTTCTGGGCGCAGACCAACAGCCGCTACGAGCAGCGCCGCCACGACATCGAACGGCCCCTGCTGCCACCGGAGGAGATCTACCAGTCCCCGGACAGCCTGCGCGAGCAGTTCAACAAGCAGCCGCGCGTGGAAGTGTGGCCGGCCGACCACCCGCGCATCGACGAGGCGCAGGCACTGGGCGACCAGCCGCTGCCGCCGTTGCCGGTGGCCGCCAAGGATGCTCCTGCCGGTCAGGCGCTGAAGTCGTTTGTCGAACACTACCCGGGCCGCGTGCTTATTGCCGCCGATTCACCGGGCCGGCGCGAGGCGCTGTTGGAAGTGCTGCAGGCCGCCGAACTGCGGCCACCGGTGCTGCCGGATTTCAGTGCGTTTATTCCCGCACCGCTGGGCGGAAGTGTTCAAGGCGCCGATGACCTTCCTAAATTCGCCATCACCGTGGCACCGCTGGACGATGGTTTTGCGATCAGCGAGCCGCCGTTGGCCGTGCTCACCGAGCGCCAGCTGTTTCCCGAACGTGCGGGCCAGCCGCGACGCACCCGTCGCGCGGGGCGCGAGCCGGAAGCGATCATCCGTGACCTGGGCGAGCTGACCGAAGGCGCGCCCATCGTTCACGAGGACCATGGCGTGGGCCGTTACCGCGGGCTGATCGCCATGGACGTGGGCGGCATGCCGGGCGAGTTCCTGGAAATCGAATACGCCAAGGGCGACCGGCTGTATGTGCCGGTGGCGCAGCTGCACCTGATCAGCCGCTACTCCGGTGCCTCGCCGGAAACCGCGCCGCTGCATTCGCTTGGCGGCGAGCAATGGGCCAAGGCCAAGCGCAAGGCGGCAGAGAAGGTGCGCGACGTGGCCGCCGAGCTGCTGGAAATCCAGGCGCGCCGCCAAGCCCGCGCCGGTCTGGCGCTGGACATCGACCGCGTGATGTACGAGCCGTTCGCGGCGGGTTTTCCCTTCGAGGAAACACCCGACCAGCTGGCGGCCATCGAAGCCACCCTGCGCGACCTGCAGTCCAGCCAGCCGATGGACCGCGTGGTCTGCGGCGACGTGGGCTTCGGCAAGACCGAAGTGGCCGTGCGCGCAGCGTTCGCAGCCGCGAGCGGCGGCAAGCAGGTGGCGGTGCTGGTGCCCACCACGCTGCTGGCCGAGCAGCACTACCGCAATTTCCGCGACCGTTTCGCCGATTACCCGCTGCGCGTGGAAGTGCTTTCGCGCTTCAAGAGCACCAAGGAGATCAAGGCCGAACTGGACAAGGTGGCCGAAGGCACCATCGACGTCATCGTCGGCACCCATCGCCTGCTGCAGCCGGACGTGAAGTTCAAGGACCTGGGCCTTGTGATCGTCGATGAGGAGCAGCGTTTCGGTGTGCGCCAGAAGGAAGCACTCAAGGCGATGCGCGCCAACGTGCACCTGCTCACGCTCACCGCCACCCCCATTCCGCGCACGCTCAACATGGCGATGGCGGGGCTGCGTGACCTGTCCATCATCGCCACGCCGCCGCCGAACCGGCTGGCGGTCAAGACCTTCATCACCGCATGGGACAACGCGCAGCTGCGCGAGGCCTTCCAGCGCGAGCTCTCGCGCGGTGGCCAGCTGTACTTCCTGCACAACGATGTGGAAAGCATGGGCCGCATGCAGCGCGAGCTGGCCGAGCTGGTGCCGGAAGCGCGCATCGGCATGGCCCACGGGCAGATGCCCGAGCGCGAGCTCGAAAAGGTGATGCTGGATTTCCAGAAGCAGCGCTTCAACGTGCTGCTGGCCAGCACCATCATCGAATCAGGCATCGACATCCCCAACGCCAACACCATCATCATCAACCGCGCCGACCGCTTCGGCCTGGCCCAGCTGCACCAGCTGCGTGGCCGCGTGGGCCGTTCGCACCACCGCGCCTATGCCTACCTGCTTGTGCCGGACAGGCGTTCGATGACGCCCGATGCGGAGAAGCGGCTGGAGGCCATCGCCTCCATGGACGAGCTGGGCGCGGGCTTCACCCTTGCCACGCACGATCTTGAAATCCGTGGCGCCGGTGAGCTGCTGGGCGAGGACCAGAGCGGCCAGATGGCCGAGGTGGGCTTCAGCCTGTACACCGAGCTGCTGGAACGCGCGGTGCGCTCGATCAAGGCCGGCAAGCTGCCTGATCTGGATGCCGGTGAGGAAGTGCGCGGTGCCGAGGTGGAGCTGCATGTGCCGGCACTGATTCCGGAAGACTACCTGCCCGACGTGCACACCCGCCTGACCCTGTACAAGCGCATTTCCAGCGCGCGCGACAGCATGGCGCTGCGCGAACTGCAGGTGGAGATGATCGACCGCTTCGGCCTGCTGCCGGATGCGGTCAAGCACCTGTTCGCCATCGCCGAGCTGAAGCTGCAGGCCAACGTGCTGGGCATCCGGAAGTTGGAGCTGGGCGAGAACGGCGGCCGCATCGTGTTCGAGGCCAAGCCAGACATCGACCCGATGGCGGTGATCCAGCTGATCCAGAAGCAGCCCAAGCTGTACCAGATGGATGGCCCGGACAAGCTGCGCATCCGTCACCCGTTACCGGAAAGCGCCGACCGCTTCAATGCGGCGAAGGCCTTGTTGACGACGCTGCGGCCCGGTTGAGGCTGAATACATTG
Organism: Stenotrophomonas sp. UBA2124; assembly: GCA_002329155.1. Taxonomy (GTDB): domain Bacteria; phylum Pseudomonadota; class Gammaproteobacteria; order Xanthomonadales; family Xanthomonadaceae; genus Stenotrophomonas. Next base: position 52,163 of record DCXY01000025.1, read on the forward strand.
GCGCGTGAAATTTGCGTGACGATGAATGGGGGCGGACAATGGAGTCATCCCCCACGGGTCTGTCGGGCCTGCTCTCGTCCTCATGTCACCAATTACCGCCCCCGTTGGCTTGTCCCTGCCGCCGCACGACAGCTCCTGTGCGATCAACGTGCTGGCTGCCGCGCTGGACCAGCGTGACAGCTACACGGACCACCATTGCGACCGCGTCTCGCTGCTGGCGCAGGCATTGGGCAAGCGTTGCGGGCTGAGCGAGCAGCGCCTGGACCATCTGGTGCTGGCGGCGCGCTTCCACGACGTGGGCAAGATCGGCATCCGCGATGACGTGCTGCTTTACCCCGGCAAGCTGGACGACGGCAAGATGTCGGACATGCGCTCGCACCCGGAGCGCGGCGCGCGCCTGTTTCAGGCAACGGGCCGCGAGGATGCCGAGGCCATCGCCACGCTGATCCGCCACCACCACGAAGCCTGGGATGGCAGCGGATACCCGCATGGCCTGCAGCGCGAGGAAATCCCCATGGAGGCGCGCATCCTTACCATCGTCGATGGGTTTGATGCGATGACCTCGCTGCGTCCCTACCGTGGCCCGCTGTCACGCGAGCGCACGCTGGAGATCATGCGCCGTGAACGCGGCCGGCTGGCTGACCCACACCTGCTGGAAGAGTTCATCGGCCTGCTGGCCGATGGCAGCTTCACAGACTGAGCCGCTGCGCTGAGGCATCACAACACCGGCGACATCATCGCCACCGCGTTCTGCACCAGGCGGGCGCTGAACGGCCACGCGCGCACCTGCTCCAGCGTCACCGGCAGCGACACCTCCATATAGCCCTGCTGCCGCTGCCGCACCGCTGCGGTCACCTGCGCATCGGCGATCAGCAGATTGTTCTCGAAGTTCAGTTCCAGGCTGCGCCGGTCCATGTTGGCCGAGCCCACCAGCGCGGCCTGCCCATCGAGCGTCAGCGACTTGGCATGCAGCAGGCCGAGCGGGTATTCGTGGATGTGCACGCCACACTGCAGCAGATCGGCATAGGCGCTGCGGCTGGTCTGCCCCACCAGCCAGGAATCGTTGTGCGCCGGAAAGATCACATGCGTGTCCACGCCACGTCGCGGTGCCGCGCACAGCGCGCGCAGGATGGATTCATCCGGCACGAAGTACGGCGTTGAGATAACCAGCTCGCGGCGGGCGGCATAGATGCAGGCCACGAACATGTCGGCCATGGCGTTGTGGCGGGTGATCGGCCCGGTCTCGAAGGCCACCGCAGTCACCTCACCCGCCGCCTGCTGCAGCGACGCGACTGCGGCGTAGCCCTCCAGCCCGGTCTCGCCGGTCTCCGGAATCCAGCCACTGAGGAACATGTACTGCACCTGCCGCACCAGCGGCCCTTGGCAACGCATCAGCAGATCGATCCACGGCGCATAGGAGGGCTTGACCCGGAACTCCGGATCGGCGCAGTTCTGGCTGCCGCAATAGGCGATGCGGTTGTCGATGACCACCAGCTTGCGGTGATCGCGCAGGTCCATGCGGCTGAAGCTCATGTGCTGCAGGCGGTTGATGTCGTCCAGCGTCTTGAGCTGCTTCACGCCGGCCTGCGCCAGCTGCTGCCAGCGCGGTCCATCGATGAAGGCACGCGAGCCCAGCGCATCCACCATCACCCTGCATGCAACGCCACGTTGTGCTGCCGCGGCGACCGCATCGGCCACGCGACCGCCTGCCCCATCGTCCAGCCAGATATAGAAGGCGATGTGCACGCTTTCGCGCGCCTGTTCGATGTCGGCCACCAACGTATCCAGCGCGGCGCGGCAGTCGCGGGTGGGCTGGCGTGGGTCGCTGTCCGTGGCTGTCAGCAGGGTGATGGTGTTGTTGCCGGTTGCGCGGAAGCCGTTGATCGAACCCGCCAGCTCGAACAGCGGTGCGAGGTTCTCCGGCAGAGGGGTTACGGGTGGCCGGTCCTGTGCGTTTTCGTCATGGTGTTCCAGTTGGCGGCGCGCCTGCTGCAGACGCCGGAAGCGCGAACGGCCGATATTTGTTTCGCCCAGCAGCAGGTAGGCCACCATGCCGACCAGCGGTGCCAGCATGATCACCGCCACCCATGCCGCGCGTGAGGCCGGCGCGCGGTTGGGCCGGGTCAATGCACGCGCCGCCACCGCCACATGCGCGATGAACACCACCGCTGTGGTGCCGATCTGCAGGGGCGCATGCAGCCAGCCGATATCGAACATCGCGCACTCCGTGGATTGACCAGTACGTGGCAACGCGGCCACCACCGCATCAATAGCATGGCACTGCTGCAGCGCGTGTGGATGGCATGCACCGCGCGAACAGCGCCCTCATCCCAACCCTTCTCCCGCCAGCGGGAGAAGGGCCAAGGCACACCCCTGCAGCCCGACACCCTGTAGCCCGGGTAAGCGCAGCGCACCCGGGGCTGTTCGCGTGGATGCATGAAGCCAGCCAATTTTCCGCGCACCACTCACACCGCGCGAACAGCCCTCCATCCCAACCCTTCTCCCGCCAGCGGGAGACGGGCCAAGGCACCAACCCTGCGGCTCTGTGATCTGTAGCCCGGGTAAGCGCAGCGCATCCGGCGCTGTTCGCGTGGATGCATGAAGCCAGCCAATTTTCCGCGCACCACTCACACCGCGCGAACAGCCCCTCATCCCAACCCTTCTCCCGCCAGCGGGAGAAGGGCCAAGGCACCAGCCCTGCGGCCCTGTGATCTGTAGCCCGGGTAAGCGCAGCGCACCCGGGGCTGTTAGCGTGGATGCATGAAGCCAGCCAATTTTCCGCGCACCACTCACACCGCGCGAACAGCGCCCTCATCCCAACCCTTCTCCCGTGAACGGGAGAAGGGCCAAGGCATCGGCACAGTGGCTTTTCTCCCGCCAGCGGGAGAAGGGCTCAACAGCGTCAAAAAAAGGCCCGGCATCGCCGGGCCTTCTTTCATCCGCTCAGGCAAACGCCGGCATCACCATATGACCACGCGCTTGTCATCGCCGCGCACCATCGCGTCACCCGCCTTGCACTGGAATGCTGCCGCATAGGACGGCATGTTCGACGGCGCGCCATTGGCACGGAAATTCGCCGGCGCGTGCGGGTCGGTGTTCAGGCGCACGCGCAGCTCACCGTCGGTGAAGTTGCGGCGCCACACGGTGGCCCAGTTCATGAAGAAACGCTGGTCCTGCGTGTGGCCATCCACCGGCTTGTTGAGTTCGGGCTTCTCCTTCAACGCCATCTGCAGCGCGTCGTAGGACACGGTCAGGCCGCCGAGGTCGCCGATGTTCTCGCCAAGGGTCAGCTTGCCCTTCACGTTCACGCCCGGAAGTGCCTCGTAACCATCGAACTGCGCCACCAGCTGGTCGGTGCGGCTGTTGAACGCGCTGCGGTCGGCGTCGGTCCACCAGTTGTCGAAGTTGCCATTGGCGGCGAACTGGCTGCCCGAGTCATCGTAGCCATGCATCATCTCGTGGCCGATCACCGCGCCGATGCCACCGTAGTTGAGCGCCGGGTCGGCCTTGGCGTCGAAGAACGGCGGCTGCAGGATGGCGGCCGGGAATACGATCTCGTTCTTGCCGGCGTTGTAATAGGCGTTCACCGTCTGCGGGGTCATGCCCCACTCGGTCTTGTCCACCGGCTTGCCGATCTTGCCCAGCATGTAGCGGTAGTTGAACGCACGCGCGGCCTGCATGTTGCCCAGGTAGCTGTCGCTCTGGGTGGTCAGGCCACTCCAGTCACGCCACTTGTCCGGGTAGCCGATCTTCGGCGTGAAACTGGCCCACTTTTCCAGTGCCTTCTTTTTGGTTTCCTCGCCCATCCACGGCAGCGTTTCCAGGCGGGCCTTCAGCGCCACCGACAGGTTCTCCACCAGGTGCTGCATGGCCTGCTTGGATTCGGCCGGGAACACCGCATCCACGTACAGCTGGCCCAGCGCCTCGCCCATCGAGCCGTTCACCGATTCCAGCACCCGCTTCCAGCGCGGCTGCATTTCCTTCTGGCCGCGCAGGGTCTTGTTGAAGAAATCGAAGTTGGCCTGCTCGAACGCGCTGCTCAGGTACGGCGCGGCGTTGTCCACGGTGTGGAAGCGCAGGTAGGCCTGCCAGGTGGCGGCCGGCACGTCGGCCAGCGCCTTGTCCAGTTCGGCGAAGAAGCCCGGCTGGGCCAAAGAGAACTTGTCCTTGGCCGGCACCTGCAGGGAGTCGAACAGGGCGGTCCAGCTGAAGTTCGGCGTCTGCTTGTCGGCATCGGCGGCGCTGAGCGGGTTGTAGCGCTTGGCCGGGTCACGCAGCTCGATGCGCGAGAGCGAGGCCTTGGCCAGGCGGGTTTCCAGTGCCATCACATCCTTGGCCTGCTGCTTTGCCTGCGCCGCGTCCACACCGGACAGGGCCAGCAGCTGCTCGATGTAGGCCACATAGGCATCACGGATGCCCGCCTGCGAGGCGTCGAAGTAGTAGCCCTTTTCCGGCAGGCCCAGGCCGCCCTGGCCGACATAGGCGATGACGTTGCCCGAATCCTTGAAATCGGGGCTGGCATACAGCGAGAACAGGAAGCCGTTGCCCTGCGCATAGCTGTCACGCAGGTAGTTGGTGATGGCGGCGGTGTCGGCCAGCGCGGCAATCTTGTCCAGTTCCGGCTGCAGCGGGGTGATGCCGGCCGCCTCGATGGTGGCCTCGTCCGAACCGGTCTTCCAGATGTCGCCGATCTTGGCTTCCACCGAGCCTGCCGCGGCCTTGCCGCTGGCCGCCTGCTCCACCAGCGCATGCTGCACTTCCAGCGAACGCTCGCGCAGGATCTCGAAGCTGCCCCAGGTCACCTGGTCGCCCGGCACCGGGTTGGCCGCCAGCCACTTGCTGTTGACGAAGCCGTTGAGGTCGCTACAGGCCGAAATGGAGGGGTCCAAGTCGGCGGCGTTGAGCGAGATCAGCTGGGTCTTGATCTGTGACTGGTCGAACGCCGGCTTGGCCGCCGCCGCGTCAGGCGCGGCGGCCTCCGGGTTCGGCGCGGCGCCACAGCCGGCCAGCGAAGCGGCAATGGCAAGGCTCAGGGACAGGGGCACAACTTTGGAAAACGACATCGACATCTCTCCAGCCATACAAAGGAAAGCCGCGCAGGCTGCGCGCGGCGTTACCAGCCAGAGTAGGCCATGGCGGCCGAGCACGGATAGGTCGAAGGTCATGGCGAACTTTCATCATTACCCTGACGCGCATGTGGGCCGATTTGCCTGGGACTTCACGCCAGCGCCACGGCGCTGAATAGCATACTTCCCCGTTGAACAGAATGTGTTCTACATCACAGTGCACAGGGGGAAGACGGACCATGCCCAAGGGAGGATCAATGGCCTGCTTTGCAGAGTTGTGGAAGCCGGGTGGGGCCGCGGTTGCCGGCTTGCTGCGCGGCCTTCTTGTATGTGGATTGGGCCTGGGCGTGGCGCTGATGGCGTCTCCCGTGCGTGCGGCTGAGATTGGCACGACCGCCGAGTGTGCGGTGGGGGGCACGGCAGTGCCGATCACCTCGCCGCTCTACGGCAGATGGGTGGCCGGCTGGAACCACAACCGCCCCGAACTGACGGGCGACGCCGACGTGTATTCGCGCCCCAACGACGGCAATGACGCAACCGCGAACAAGCACAACTGGACCGAGGTCGCAGGCTATGACACCACTGTGGTTGCCAACGCCGCGCCGGTGTTCCCTGCCACGCCTGCGCAGGCGGTCATCGACAACCCGCCCGCCGTTTCCGCTCCGCCCGCCGCAACCGGTCTGACCCGCTATTGGGAGGGCAAGGAGCGCACCCGCTACCTCTATGGCGGCGTCGAAGATCCCGACCTGGGCACGGCGGTAAGCAATGACAGGTACATGCAGTACCAGTTCACGACGGCCTCGAATCTGGCCCCCGGCACGTTCCTGCGCAAGCTGTACCTGCTGACTTATTCGAACTCGGCGTTCAAGTACACGGTGCGCGCCTCCACCGATCCCGGCTTCGGCAACTACTGGACACTGGCGCAGGACGTGCAGGTCACGGCCACCGCGGACAACGACGCCAATAACTGGCAGCGTCGCCCCCAGATCAATACGGGGCGCTTTCCCGTGCTGGCGGCGGGTCAGACGTATTACCTGCGTATCTACATCTATGCCGCAACGGTATCTGCGGTGGTTGCCACCAACAGCCCGGCTCCGAAGTACATGCCGCCAAATGGCACCATGGTCGTGGTGGCGGACGACTTCATGTTCGGCACCGCCGTCTGCCCGCCACCGCAGGTGACCATCAGCAAGCAGTCCAATACCCGGACCGGCAACTTCACTTTCAGCGGTGACAACGGCATTGCCAGCCATGACATCACCACCGCGACGGCCGGTACCGCCGTGGCCGGTGTAACCCAGACGCTGACCGCCGGTTATACGGCCACGACCATCACCGAGGCCGACGACCCGACCTCGGGTTTCAAGCTGGCGTCGGTGTCCTGCACCGTGCCTGCCGGCGGCGCCTACACCACCACACCGTCAACCCTGCCCATCACAGGCAGCGGCGGCGGCAGCGTGACACTGGACCCGGCGGCGACGCAGTGGGGCACCACGTCCACCTGCACCTTCACCAACGTGCCCGCCGATGTTGACCTCAGCGTGACCAAGACCAACGCGCAGACCACGGCAGCCTCGGGCAGCCAGACCACCTACACGCTGCGGGTCGAGAACAAGACAGGCCCGGGCCCGGCCGATGGCGCCGTGCTGCAGGACACGCCGGCTGCCAACCTCAGCGGCTGCGTGGTGGTACCGGGCAGTTGTACGGCGACCAATGGCGCCAGCTGCCCCGGCAATCTGGCCGACATCCTGCCGCCGGGCACCGGCGCGCCGATTCCCAGCCTGCCGGCAACCGGCACGGTGGAAGTCCAGGTGCAGTGCAACGTGGATTGAGCCGGCGACTGCCGGATTGAATACATGCAGGAAAGCCCCGGCAATGCCGGGGCTTCTTCATTGCCGGGCCGCTGCAGCGTCGTGCGGATCACCACCGCCGGAAGCAGAACACCCGGCCTGGGCCGGGTGTTCTGGTGTCTCAACAACGCGCGCCCGCAGGAAAGCGGCTTACTTCGCCTTGCCCTGGTTGGCCACGGCCTCGGCGGCCTTCTTCGCCGCTTCCGGGTCGCCCAGGTAACGGAACGACTTGACGCTCAGGTCGTCGTTCAATTCAAACAGCAGCGGGATGCCGGTGGGGATGTTGAGCTCCAGGATCTGCTCCTTGCTCACGTTGTTGAGGTACTTGTACAGCGCGCGCAGCGAGTTGCCGTGGGCGGTGACCAGCACGGTCTTGCCGTCCTTCAACTGTGGGGCGATGGCGTCGTGCCAATACGGCAGCACGCGTTCCAGCGTGGTAGCCAGCGATTCGGTGGCCGGCAGCGCGCTGGCGTCGAGGTTGGCATAGCGCCGGTCGTGGATCGGGTGGCCGGGGTCGGCCAGGTCCATCGGCGGCGGCGGGATGTCGTAGGAACGACGCCACACCTTGACCTGCTCCTCGCCGTGCTTGGCGGCGGTCTCGGCCTTGTCCAGGCCCTGCAGGCCACCGTAGTGACGCTCGTTCAGACGCCACGACTTGCTGACCGGCACCCAGTCCTGGCCCATTTCGCCCAGCGCACCCTGCAAGGTGTGGATCGCACGCTTGAGCACCGAGGTATGCGCCGCATCGAACTGCAGGCCCTCTTCCTTCATCAGGCGGCCGGCGTTGGCGGCCTCGCTGCGGCCCTGCTCGGTGAGGTCCACGTCCACCCAGCCGGTGAAACGGTTGTCGAGGTTCCACTGGCTCTGGCCATGGCGCAACAGCACGAGTTTGCGGGTCACTGCGGAGGTCTCCGGGTGTGGGGTTGGAAGGGGGCGATTGTAGCCCTTCACGTCCTGCCACGCCCCGCACGGCAGCGGCCCGGCGAAAGTGGCAGGCTACTGGGCATGGAGATCGCCACACCACCCATGAGCTACGCGCAGATGCGGCAACGCCAGAGCGAGCTGGCCGCGCAGGTGCAGCTGCGCGACACGCTCCACGGCCTGCCGGCACGGCTGGCCGGCATCGATACCGGCTTCGAGGAGCAGGGCCGCATCACCCGCTCGGCGGCGGTGCTGCTCGATGGTGGCACCCTGGCCGAAGTGGACAGCCGGGTGGCGCGCCTGCCCACGGCCCTGCCCTACATCCCCGGCCTGCTCAGCTTCCGCGAGCTGCCCGCCGCCCTGCAGGCGCTGGCCGAGCTGCCGCAGACACCGCAGCTGGTGCTGGTGGATGGCCATGGCATCGCTCATCCGCGTGGGCTGGGCATCGCCGCGCATCTGGGCGTGCTGACTGGCCTGCCGACCATCGGCATCGGCAAGAGCCGGCTGGTGGGCGAACATGACGAGCCCGGCCCGCAGCGGGGCGACCACGTGCCGCTGTATTTCAAGGGACGACAGGTGGGCTGGGTGCTGCGCAGCAAACCGCGCTGCAAACCGTTGTTCATTTCGCCGGGCAATCACGTATCGGTGGAAGCCTGCCTGCCGCTCGTGATGGCCTGTCTTGGCAAGTACCGGCAGCCTGAACCAACGCGGTTGGCCGACCGGCTGGCCTCGCGGCGGTAGTCCTGCAGTCCGTATAGAGCGTAGCCCTGCTCCGCTGGGGTTTTGCAGGGAAGCCCACCGCCAGAAGCACCCCTCCCCAGCCCTCCCCTTGCCTGCGGCAAAGGGAGGGAGCGGCTCTGGCCCCTCCCCTTTCGCGCAGCGAAGGGGGAGGCTGGGAGGGGGTGTGCTCTTGCCCCTCCCCTTTCGCACAGCGAAGGGGGAGGCTGGGAGGGGGTGTGCTCTTGCCCCTCCCCTTGCGCACAGCGAAGAGGGAGGCCGGGAGGGGGTGTGCTTTTCGCACAGCGAAGGGGGAGGTTGGGAGGGGGTAAGACGCGGCAGCTGGAAACAATCCGTTGCCCCCACGGTCACGACAGGCTCGCGGTGGACATGTCATCCTGCCCGCCCTGCTGCACAGCCACGGAGCCGCCATGACCACGATCATTCCCCCGCGCGTCCACGACATCGGCGGCTTCGAGGTGCGGCGCGCCGTGCCTACCCTGCAGGCGCGCAGCGTGGGGCCATTCGTGTTCGTGGACCACATGGGCCCGGCCATCTTCACCCCCGGCCACGGCATGGACGTGCGCCCGCATCCGCATATCGGGCTGGCCACCGTCACCTTCCTGTGGGCCGGGCAGATCGGCCACCGTGACACGCTCGGCTCGGAGCAGGTGATCCGCCCGGGCGATGTGAACTGGATGACCGCAGGCCGCGGCATCGCCCATTCCGAACGCACGCCTGCCGCCTCACGCGAGCACGAGCAGTCGCTGCATGGCATGCAGACCTGGGTGGCGCTGCCGAAGAGCCACGAGGAAACCGAACCGGCCTTCTTCCATTTCAGTGCCGACCAGCTGCCGCAGCAACGCCGTGACGGCGCCCTGCTGCGCGTCATCGCCGGCCGTGCCTATGGCGAGGAATCACCGGTGAAGGTGTTCGCCGACACCTTGAACGTCGCCATCGACCTGCAGCCGGGCGCCGAGATCGACATGGACAACTCGCACGTGCAGCGCGCGCTCTACATTCTTGAAGGCGAGGCACAGCTGGATGGTGCCGACGTGCCGGCGCAGCACCTCATCATTCCCGAGCCCGGGGCGTTGGGCCGCCTGCGCGCCAAGACGCCGGTCAAGGCCATGCTGATGGGCGGCGAGCCGCTCGATGCTCCCCGCCACCTGTGGTGGAACTTCGTGTCCAGCTCGAAGGAGCGCATCGAACAGGCCAAGGACGACTGGGTAAGCGGCCGCTTCGGCACCATTCCCGGCGATGACAAGGAGTTCATCCCACTTCCCGGCTGACCACGTCCGGCCTGACAGTTTCCGGCCTGAACGTCCGGGTTAACAATTTAAATACGCGCCGTCCATCAGGTTTCGCTATCTTGCAGCCCACCCGTTCCGGGCCAATTTTGTAAGGAAACAACTGATGACCATGACGAAGCGACTGACTGCCGAATTTCTCGGCACGTTCTGGCTTGTGTTGGGTGGCTGCGGCAGCGCGGTGCTGGCGGCGAATTTCGTCGGCGACGGCAACCCACTGGGTATCGGTTTCGTTGGCGTGGCGCTGGCCTTCGGCCTGACCGTGCTGACCGGCGCCTATGCGTTCGGTCATATCTCCGGTGCACATTTCAACCCGGCGGTAAGCATCGGCCTATGGGCCGGTGGCCGCTTCTCCGGCAAGGACCTGGTCCCCTACATCGTGGCGCAGGTGCTGGGCGGCATCTTCGCTGCCTTCATTCTGCTGCAGATCGCACAGGGCGACCCCGATTTCATGATTGACGGCAGCAAGGCCGGTGCTTTCGCCAGCAACGGCTTTGGTGCGCTGTCGCCCGGTGGCTACTCCATGGCCGCTGCCTTCCTGTGCGAGGTGGTGCTGACCGCGGTGTTCCTGGTGATGATCATGGGTTCCACCCACGGCCGCGCACCGGCCGGCTTCGCCCCCATCGCTATCGGCCTGACGCTGACCCTGATCCACCTGATCAGCATTCCGGTCACCAACACCTCGGTGAACCCGGCCCGCTCCACCGCCGTGGCGGTGTTTGCAGGCTCCGGCGCGCTGGGCCAGCTGTGGCTGTTCTGGGTGGCGCCCATCCTGGGGGCACTGATCGGCGGCATCGCCTACAAGTGGCTCGGCAACGACAAGTAGGCCGCCCCACCGCAGTCAAGAACGGCCCCGTAAGGGGCCGTTTCTGTTGATGCATACCGCACACTTTGCAACGGGGAAGGGTTTTGTAATACCGTCAGCCACAGGTCGGAGCGCATGGGGATGCGCCCCGGGGCAGGCGGGAACCGCCACCGGCCACGCAACAACCTTCAGAACGATCCATCCGTATGACCACCACCGACCGCATGCGGCCGGTGTCCGAGGGGGGAATCCGAACCGTGAAGACCATCCATAGCGTTTGCGCAGCCTTGCTGCTGGCCGGCTGCTGCGGCAGTGCGCTCGCCCAGCAGGCCGAACAGTGCCCCACCCTGCCTGCCGACTCCGGGCTGCATTGGGACCAGCAGGCACAGAGCGACTTCATCGTGTGCAAGGCCAGCACCGAGGATGGCCGCACCGTGTTGAACATGATGCTGACCCAGCGTGACCCGGACATGACATTCAGCCGCACGTTGCGCGCGGAGAAAGGCAGCTTCGCCGGCGAATCGCTCAACTGGTACAAGCTGGACATGGGCGGCCGTGATCTGCCGGGGCTGGAATCGCGCCGCATCACCGTGGTCAAGCTGGACAAGAACCGCTACGCGCAGATCTGGATCGACGCCGCCGACACCACCGAGCTGGGCAACCTGCAGACCCTGACGCAGTCCTTGAACCTCAACGCTTCGGCTATCGCCGGCGGCCACTGAGCATCGGTTGCAACACGCGGCACCTGCAGCCCGGGCAAGCGCGGGCATAGCGGGGATGTGTGTGCTTTTGTCTGCCTGTGGGAAAGGCATGCTTCGGCGTGCACTTGAACATGCCTGAGGCTTCCACTCTTCCGTGCTCCCGGGTGCGCGTTGCTTACCCGGGCTACGCACTGCAATCACGCGAGCACATCAAACCGCGAAGCAGCCGCCCGTGTAGCCCGGGTAAGCGCAAGCGCACCCGGGAAGCCGATAGACCTTCCGCTGGCGACAAACCGCTTCGGCATCCGCAGCAAAAGCCCTGACACCTCCGCACACCGATTCCCCGGGTGCGCTTCGCTTACCCGGGCTACGCAACTGCAAC
>DCXY01000025.1:64223-76209 GCA_002329155.1 Stenotrophomonas sp. UBA2124
GGGTAAGCGCAAGCGCACCCGGGAAGCCGATAGAGCAACCGCTGGCGACAAACCGCTTCGGCATCCGCCACAAAAGCCCTGACGCCTCCGCACACCGATTCCCCGGGTGCGCGTTGCTTACCCGGGCTACGCAACTGCAACGGTGCAGGCGCCTCAAACCGTGAAGCAGCCGCCTTCGTAGCCTGGGTAAGCGCAGCGCACCCGGGAAGCCGATAGAGCAACCGCTGGCGACAAACCGCTTCGGCATCCGCCGCAAAAGCCCTGACGCCTCCGCACACCAATGTCCCGGGTGCGCGTCGCTTACCCGGGCTACGAGTGCGACCGACACCTGTATCAGAACCGCCCTTCCTGGAAATCGCTGAAGGCCTGCATCAGTTCTTCGCGGGTGTTCATCACGAACGGGCCGTAACGTGCCACCGGCTCGTGCAGCGGCCTGCCTGCCACCAGAATCAGCCGCGCGCCGTTGTCGCCGCCCTCCACATTGAACTGCCGGCCCCCGCCAAGCACCGCCAGCTCCTGCGAAGCCAGCGCCTGCCGTGCGTCGCCCTTGCCCAGCCAGGCATCACCCTCGAACACATAGGCGAAGGCGTTGTGCCCTTCCGGCAACTCATGACTCCAGTGGCTGCCAGCAGCCAATTCGATATCCAGATACAGGGGCTCGGTGGCCGGCTGGCTGATCGGGCCCGCCACACCATCCACCTGCCCTGCCAGCACCTTCACGGTGACACCGCTGGCCGGCGCCACCTGTGGAATGCGGTCTGGTGCAAATTCCTGATAGCGCGGTGCGGTCATCTTCTCGCTCGCAGGCAGGTTCACCCACAGCTGGAAGCCACGCATGCGCCCGGATTCCTGCTCGGGCATTTCCGAATGCACCAGCCCGCGCCCGGCCGTCATCCATTGCACGCTGCCCGGCGTCAGCAGGCCTTCGTTGCCATGGTTGTCGCGGTGGCGCATGCGCCCGTCGATCATGTAGGTGACCGTCTCAAAACCGCGGTGCGGGTGTTCGGGAAAGCCCGCCAGGTAGTCCTCCGGCTTGTCGGTGCCGAATTCGTCCAGCATCAGGAACGGATCCAGGTCGGCCAACTGCGGGGTACCTATCAGGCGTGTCAGGCGTACACCGGCGCCATCGGATGTAGGCATGCCGTGGAGCTTGCGCAGCACACCTGCCTGGTTGTCATTGCTCATGCGGCTTCTCCTTATGGATGTCCAGACAATGAGGTGCCGGCAGCGGGACACCAAGCATCATTGATGCAACCAATCGTTTCAGAACAGGTGTAAGTACACGGTCTGCGTGGCGCGCAGTCAGCTTCACGCATGTGGTGGAACTACTACCAAAGTCGCATCCGCTTCACCCGCCGTACACGTTGACCCCCGGGCTGCATGGGTAGACCCTTGATTACATCTCCCTGCGAGGCGACTCGATGAAAGGTTTCTCCAAAGCCGGCTGGGCGCTGCTGTCCCTGATCGGCGCATTCTGTCTGGGGGTCGTGGCGCTTCGCCGCGGCGAGCACATCAACGCATTGTGGATCGTGATCGCCACGGTCTCCCTGTATCTGGTTGCCTACCGCTACTACGGTCTTTTCATCGCCAACAAGGTGCTTGGGGTTGACCCCACGCGCGCCACACCGGCCATCATCAACAACGATGGCCTGGACTATGTGCCCACCAACAAGCATGTGTTGTTCGGCCACCACTTCGCCGCCATCGCAGGCGCGGGTCCGCTGGTTGGGCCGGTGCTGGCCGCGCAGATGGGCTACCTGCCCGGCACGCTCTGGCTGATTGCCGGCGTGGTGCTGGCCGGCGCGGTGCAGGATTTCATGATCCTGTTCATCTCCAGCCGCCGAAACGGCCGCTCGCTGGGTGATCTGGTGCGCGAGGAAATGGGCCAGGTGCCCGGCACCATCGCTCTGTTCGGTGTTTTCATGATCATGATCATCATCCTTGCGGTACTGGCGATGATCGTGGTGAAGGCGCTGGAAGGCAGCCCGTGGGGCATGTTCACGGTGATCGCCACCATGCCCATCGCCATCCTGATGGGCATCTACATGCGCTACATCCGGCCCGGCAGGATCGGTGAGATTTCGGTGGTCGGCCTGGTGCTGCTGGTGGCTGCCATCTGGTACGGCGGCAAGGTGGCCGCCGACCCGGTGATGGGCCCGATGTTCACCTTCACCGGCGTGCAGATCACCTGGATGCTGATCGGCTACGGCTTCGTCGCCGCGGTGCTGCCGGTGTGGCTGCTGCTGGCCCCGCGTGACTACCTGTCCACCTTCCTCAAGATCGGCACCATTGTCGGCCTGGCCATCGGCATCCTGATCGTGATGCCGGAGCTGAAGATGCCGGCACTGACCCAGTTCACCGACGGCACCGGCCCGGTGTGGAAGGGCAGCATGTTCCCGTTCCTGTTCATCACCATCGCCTGTGGCGCGGTGTCCGGCTTCCATGCGCTGATCAGCTCGGGCACCACGCCCAAGCTGCTGGCCAATGAAAGCCACGCCGCCTACATCGGTTACGGCGGCATGCTGATGGAGTCGTTCGTGGCCATCATGGCCATGGTGGCGGCTTCGATCATCGAGCCGGGCATCTACTTCGCCATGAACAGCCCCGCCGCGCTCATCGGCACGGAGGTGACGCATGCGGCGCAGGTGGTATCGAGCTGGGGCTTCACCATCAGCCCGGAACAGCTGACCGCCACGGCTGCGGAGATCGGCGAGAACACCATCCTGTCACGCGCCGGTGGCGCACCGACGCTGGCGGTGGGCATTGCGCAGATCCTGCACGCGGTGCTGCCGGGCGACGGCATGATGGCCTTCTGGTACCACTTCGCCATCCTGTTCGAGGCATTGTTCATCCTGACCGCCGTTGACGCGGGTACCCGTTCGGGCCGCTTCATGCTGCAGGACCTGCTGGGCAACTTCGTGCCGGCACTGCGCCGCACCGATTCGTGGGTAGCCAGCTTCATCGCCACCGGCGGCTGCGTCGCGCTGTGGGGGTACTTCCTGTACCAGGGCGTGACCGACCCGCTGGGCGGCATCAACATGCTGTGGCCGCTGTTCGGCATCGCCAACCAGATGCTGGCAGGCGTGGCGCTGATGCTGTGCACGGTGGTGCTGTTCAAGATGAAGAAGGAGAAGTACGCATGGGTGTCGATCATCCCGGCCATCTGGCTGCTGATCTGCACCACGGCGGCCGGCTTCATCAAGCTGTTCTCCAACGACCCGGGTGTTGGCTTCGTGGCGCAGGCGCACAAGTACCGTGACGCCATCGCCGCAGGCAACCTGCTGCCGCCGTCCAAGAGCTTCGACCAGATGCAGCAGGTGATGGTGAACAACTACATCAACGCCGGCCTGACGGTGCTGTTCCTGTTCGTAGTGTTCGCGGTGCTGGTGTATTCGATCAAGACGATTGCCGCCGCCCGCCGCTCGCCAACCCGTACCGACCATGAAACGCCGTACGTGGCATTGAAGCCGCACGAGGTTGACCTGTAATGGGCACCGAGCTGGTCCCCGCCAGTCAGCACCAGGCATTCCGCCGCACCTGGCGGCGCCTGGTGCAGACCGCGCGCCTGTGCTGCGGGGTACCCGACTACGACAACTATGTGCGCCACATGCAGGAGAAGCATCCGGACCGCGAGGTCATGGATTACAAGACCTTTTTCCGTGAACGGCAGGAAGCACGTTTCGGCGGCAGGAGTGGTTTCCGCTGCTGTTGAGTGGTGTGGTTGGGTTGTGAAATGCAAAAGGCGGAGCCGGTGGCTCCGCCTT
Organism: Stenotrophomonas sp. UBA2124; assembly: GCA_002329155.1. Classification (GTDB taxonomy): domain Bacteria; phylum Pseudomonadota; class Gammaproteobacteria; order Xanthomonadales; family Xanthomonadaceae; genus Stenotrophomonas. The sequence continues at coordinate 67,988 of DCXY01000025.1, forward strand.
TTGTTTGTGCAGGTGGGCGAGCATTGTTGTCTGCGGGTAGTGCCTTACCCCTCTCCCCAACCCCTCTCCCGCAAGGGGAGAGGGGCTTTGTTTGTGTGAGCGGTGAGATCGCCAGAAAGCCCGTTGCTTGAGCCCCTCTCCCCTTGCGGGAGAGGGGTTGGGGAGAGGGGTAGAAGTTGGCCTCCCACCTCAAGCCCCCGCCATCCACTTCAGCATCAAACCGGTCATGTACGCGATGACCGTGCCGGTCGCATAACCCACCGTGCCCAGCAGCACACCCACCGGCGCCAGCGTCGGGTGGAAGGCAGCGGCTACCACCGGCGCCGATGCCGCCGCACCGATGTTGCCCTGCGAACCGATGGCGAAGAAGAACAGCGGTGCGCGCAGCAGGCGGGCCATCAGGTACAGCAGGCCGATATGCACGCCCATCCAGATCACGCCCAGCAGGAACAACCACGGGCGATCGACCAGCGAGAGCAGATCCATCTGCATGCCGATGCAGGCGATCAGGAAGTACAGGAACAAGGTGCCGATCTTCGAGGCACCTGCAGCTTCCAGATTGCGCACCGGGGTGAAGCTCAGCAGCAGGCCCATGAGCGTGGACAGCATCACCACCCAGACGAAGGCCGAATCCAGCGAGGCGCGGCTGGCCCAGCTGATGTTTTCGCCAAACCAGCCCGACAGCGGCGTGGCCAGCGCATGGGCCAGCCCCACCACGCCAAGGCCCACACCCACGATGACCATCAGATCGGTCAGCGTGGGGTTGCGTGCGCTCTTGGCTTCGTACTCGGCAATGCGGCGCTTCATGTCGTCGATGGCCGAAGTGTCGGCACCGCTGCGTGCATCAATGGACTGCGAGCGCCCTGCCAGCCACAGCAGCACGGCCATCCACAGGCTGGCGCAGGCCACGTCCACCACGGCGAACTGGCCGAATGTGGTGGCATCCACATTGAAGGTTTCGCGCATGGCGGCCATGTTGGCGCCGCCGCCGATCCAGCTGCCGGCCAGTGCGGCCATGCCGGCCCAGGTGTCGCCGGCCACGGTTTCCGGGTGTATCCACTTCATCAACTGGAATGACACCGCCGCGCCCAGCACGATGCCAACCGTGCCGGTGACGAACATGATCAGCAGCTTCGGCCCGAGGCGGATGATGCCCTTCAGGTCGATGGACAGCGTGAGCAGCACCAGTGCCGCCGGCAGCAGCACGTCGCGGGCCACCGGGTTGTACAGTTTGGTGCCGTGGCCGTCGATCAGGCCCACGGTGTTGTAGATGGCCGGGATGAAATAGCACAGCAGCAGCGCCGGCACCCAGGTGAAGAACTTCTTCCAGAAGGGGGTTGGCCCACTGGCCAGCCAGAAGATCAAGCCAAGCGTTGCGGCGATCAGGCCGAGCCCGACAATGTCGTTGGTGATGAGGGCGGTGCTGGGTTCGGTCGGCATATGGCCATTCCTGTCGATCGAAGGGAAACAGAAACGCCACGTTCTTGGCGTGGCGTGGGTGCGCCAGCCTAGCATGTGGTTACCGCGGAAAGTCAGGCCAATTGACCATGGCCGAACGTGAATGCGCCACTGCGCAATGACGCTCTTAGGCCACTGCCACGCTCACCCGGGGCACGCTCACCCGGCGCCGGCCATCGCACGCAGGGTGATGCCCACCACATAAGCCGCGCCCGTGCCCACCGCGTAGCCCAGCGTGCCCAACAGCACACCCACCGGTGCCAGTGCCGGATGGAACGCCGTTGCCAGCACCGGTGCCGATGCAGGCCCGCCGATGTTGCTCTGCGAGGCGATGGCGAAATAGAAGAACGGCACCCGCAGCAGCTTGCCGGCCAGCCACAGCAGCACGATGTGCACGCCTATCCACAGCACACCCAGCGCGAACAGCCACGGCTTGTCCAGCAGCGCCAGCAGGTCCATCTGCATGCCGATGCAGGCGATCAGGAAGTACAGGAACATCGAGCCCCACTTCGAGGCCCCCACGCCTTCCAGCTCACGCGCGCGGGTGAAGCTCAGGCCCAGGCCGATGAAGGTGGCCAGCAGCACCACCCACACGAAGGGCTTGTCCATGCTGACCGAAGCCGACCAGCTTGCGTTGGCGGCAAACCAATTGGCGATCGGGCCGGCCAGCGCATGCGAGAGCGCCACGCTGCCGAAGGCCACGCCGCCCATCTTCATCATGTCGCCCAGTGCGGGAATGCGTGCATGCTGCGCCTGGAAATGGGCCACGCGGTCGCGCAGGTCATCCAGCGCCGTGGTGTCCGCACCGCTGCGCTTGTCCATCGCCGGTGCGCGTGCGGCGAAGAAGATCAGCACCGCCATCCACACATAGCCCACGCCCACATCGACCACGGCAAACTGGCCGAAGGTGGTGGCGTCCACCTCGAAAATTTCCTTCATCGCCAGCATGTTGGCGCCGCCACCAATCCAGCTGCCGGCCAGCGCGGCCATGCCGCCCCAGGTCGTGCCGGCCACGGTTTCCGGGTGCAGCCAGGCCATCAGCTGGAAGGCCACCACCGCACCGAGCATGATGCTCAGCACCGCCGCGACATACATGGCCAGCATTTTCCAGCCCAGGCCGAGGATGCCCTTGATGTCGATGGACAGGGTCAGCAGCACCAGCGCAGCAGGCAGGAACACATCGCGCGCGATGGGGTTGTAGAGCTTGGTGGTCTCCCCGTCGATCAAGCCCACTGTGTTGTAGATGCCGGGAATGAAATAGCACAGCAGCAGTGCAGGCACGACGCTGTAGAACTTCTTCAGCAGCGGAATGTCGCTGTCGGCGCTCCAGAAAATGAGGCCAAGCGTGGCGGCGATCAGGCCGAACACGATGATGTCGTTGTTGATCAAGGCGCCCGTAGCCGCTGCAATCATTCCCCTCTCCCCTTTGCTGCTCAGGTGCTGGCAGCCCCTGCCACTTGAAAACATTGCCGCTGCATCACCTCACGAACGGTGGGTGGCACACACGACAGCACGAACCGACAGAAGGCGAGTCCCTCGCCACTCCCCTGAAAGGGAGAAAGGAGCGCGACAGCGGCTCCTTTCATATCCCGACCGCAGGCATGTACTACCCGCCAGATTCCAACACGCGCAGGCTCTGAATCAAATCGCCCGGAGGATGTCGGCACGCCTTGAGGTGTATTCCGCGTCGGTGATCAAGCCCTTTTCCTTGAGCATATCCAGCTCACGCAGGCGCGACTCCACAGAAGCAGCCTGAGCCGAAACGGACGGCATCACTGTCTGCACCTGTGCTGGCCTTGATGCACGACGTGCGAGCCAGATGACCAGTCCGATCATCAGCGCGGCGCCACCAAGCAGAACCAGCACGATCAACCAATGCCAGATGCTGAAACCACCCATGCCATCTCCCTTCTTCCGAACAACTTCCACCGGCACCCGCGTGCCAAGTCCTCGCGGGTGCCACAACCCGACGCGAGGGCAGGCCAATGGCCCGCCCTCGCCACATCACGCTTACTCGCCGATGTGCTGCTTCAACCAGGCGTTGACCGTGTCATGCCACAGCACGCTGTTGTGCGGCTTGAGCACCCAGTGGTTCTCGTCCGGGAAGTACAGGAACTTGGACTCGATGCCCTGGCGCTGCAGCGCGGTGAACGTGGCCAGGCCCTGCTCCACCGGAATGCGGTAATCCAGCTGGCCCTGCACCACCAGCATCGGCTTGCTCCAGTTGGCGACGTGGTTGACCGGGTTGAACTTCTCGTAGTTCTGCGGCACGTCATACGGCGTACCGCCCTGCTCCCACTCGGTGAACCACAGTTCCTCGGTGGCGTAGCCCATGGCGCGCTGGTCGAACACACCATCGTGGTTCACCAGGCACTTCCACGGCTCGTTCCAGTTGCCGGCGATCCAGTTGACCATGAAGCCGCCGTAGCTGGCGCCCAGCGCACAGGCCTTGTCGCCATTGAGGAAGTTGTACTGCTGCTGTGCAGCGGCCCAGCCCTTCTGCAAGTCTTCCAGCGGGCGGTCGCCCCAGTGCTGGCTGATGGCATCGGTGAAGGCCTGGCCATAACCGGTGGAACCGTGGAAGTCGATCATCACCACGGCGTAGCCCTGGCCGGCGTAGGTCTGCGGGTTCCAGCGGTAGCTCCAGCCATCACCAAAACTGCCCTGCGGGCCACCGTGAATCAGGAAGGCCACCGGGTACTTCTTGCCTTCCTGGTAGTTGTGCGGCTTGACCACGTAGCCGTGCACGGTTTCGTTGTTCCAGCCCTTGAACGAGAACTGCTCGTAGTCGCCGAATTTCACCTCCGGCAGCATTTCAGCGGCGCTCTGGGTGATGGCGCGCACCGGTGCATCGGCGGCCGTGGTGCCGGTGAACAGCTGGTCACCGCTCTTGAGCGAGTTGCGGGTGAATGCCAGCGCATCGCCGGCCACGTCGAAAGCGGAAATGCTGCCCTCGCCCACCAGCTTGCTGGTCTTGCCGTCGGCAATGGAAACCGCGAACAACGGATGCTCGCCCATGTCCTGCGCGGTGGTGTAGATGCTCTGGCCATCGGCGGAGAGCGTGATGCCGTCTGCCGAGCGGTCCCACTGCGGCGCAATCTCGCGCACCTTGCCGCTGGCCAGGTCCATCGCCATCAGACCGAAGCGGTCCGCCTCGAAACCGGGGCGCTTCATGGCGCGGTAGTACAGGGTCTTGCCGTCGGCGCTGAACACCGGGCTGGCATCCCAGGCCGGGTTGTTGGCGGTGAGGTTCACCGGCGCCTTCTTGCCGGCTGCATCAAGCTGGTACAGGTCGAAGTTGGTGGACCACGGCTCCTGGCTGCCCTGCACGCGGATGCTGGCCACCACCGAGCTGCCATCCGGCGACCAGGCGAAATCATCATTACCGCCGAACGGCTTGGACGGCGCATCACCGGCCAGCGTGGCGCTGATTGCCGATGCTCCCTTCACCGCCGCCGTGCCGGACGCCGGCAGGTTGGCGACGAACAGCGTGTTGCGGCGGCCATCGGCCCAGGTGTCCCAATGGCGCACGAACATGCTGTCGAAAACCTGGCCGCTGGCCTTGGACGCCTTGGCCTCATCCAGGCGCTTGCTGGTGCAGTCCAGCGCCGAGCCGCAATCCTGGAACACGCCGGCGCTGAACACCACGCGGTCGCCCTTCGGCGAAACGTGGTAGCTGTCCACGTCCACCGGGAAATCGGTGAGCTGGCGCGGCGTGCCGCCGGACAGCGGCATCGCGTACAGCTGCTGGCTGCCGTTCTTGGCACTGAGGAAGTAGACCTCCGTGCCGTCGGCCGACAGGGCCGGCGAGTTCACGTTCCAGCCTTCCGGCGTGAACTGCTTGGGCGGTGCCATGTCGCGGGTACGCAGGTCGCGCAGCCACAGGCTGCTGCTGGCCTTCAGGTTGCCATCGACCACGCGCTTGGCGAACACCACCTGCGCGCCATTGGCGGTGAGCAGCGGCGAGGAGACGCGGTCCAGCTTGACCATGTCGCGGACTTCAAAACCACGCGCATTGGCCAGCGAAGGCAGGGCGGCCAGCAGGCACAGCGGCAGCAGGGCATGACGGAGCTTCATGGGCATCTCCCGGAGAAAGGCAAACCCGGATGGTAGGCGCCCGGCTTGCCAGGGTGCAAAGGCTTGAAGTCATGGGGGCGGAAATTCTCCCCCTCACCCCTGCCCCTCTCCCGCAAGCGGGAGAGGGGTTCAAGCCAGAGCCAACCACGGCCCTGGCCCCTCATCTGCCTCACCCCCAACCCCTCTCCCGCCAGCGGGAGAGGGGTTGGGGGTGAGGGCAGCTCCTGGGTGAGCGCACCACCCCACACAAACAAAAACCCCTCCCCCAGGCATGGGAGAGGGGTCGTTTAACCCTTGCAGGCTGAAAACAGCAGATCAGCTCTTGGCGGCTGCCGGCTCGCCCTTCTTGCCCACTCGGTACAGCAGCAGGCCGACCAGGAACAGCACCAGCAGGCCGGCCCACGCCGACAGCGAGGCCCAGGTGTCGGCGAAGCCACCCAGGTTCACCGCCAGCACGTCGCCCCTGCCGCTGGCCACAATCGGAATCGCGATGGCAATGCCCATCAGCGCCTCACCGGTGATCAGGCCGGCAGCGAACAGCACACCCGGGCGGTGCACGCGGTCACGGCCTTCCTCATCGTCCGGACGCAGCTTGTGGTAGCGCTCCACCAGGTGCGCCAGCAGGCCACCCAGGAAGATCGGCACCATCAGTTCCAGCGGCAGGTAGATGCCGATGGCGGCGGCCAACACCGGTACACGGAAACGCTTGCCGGTGGCCTTCAGCCACTCGTCAATGGCGATGATCACCGCACCCACGCCGGCACCCAGGGCAATCACGCCCCACGGCAGGTCACCACCGAACAACCCTCGGGCCACCGAAGCCATCAGGTTGGCCTGCGGCGCGGCCAGCGCATTGGGATGCTCGGCGGTCGGCGCACCGATGCCGTAGGCGTGGGCAAGCAGGTTCAACACCGGCGCCATGATCAGCGCGCAGGAGAACGCGCCGATGCCCAGCATCAGCTGCTGCTTCCACGGCGTGGCACCGACCAGATAACCGGCCTTGAGGTCCTGCAGGTTGTCGCCACCCACTGCCGCAGCGCAGCACACCACCGCGCCGATCATGATGGCGGCCACCGGGCCCAGTGCCGAGTCACGGCCCATCAGCAGCACCAGCACCGCCGATGCGAACAGGATGGTGGAAATGGTGATGCCCGAGACCGGGTTGTTGGACGAGCCGATCAGGCCGGCCAGATAGGCCGACACCGACACGAACAGGAAGCCCGCCACCACCATGATCAGGGTCATCGGGATGGACACGTGCCACTGGCCGACGATGGCCTGGTACAGGCCCAGCAGCGGCAGGGTGAACACCACCAGCGCGATCAGCATCCACTTCATCGGCAGGTCGCGCTCGGTCTCGGCAACTTCCACCGCACCGGCGCTCTTGCGGGCGGCGGCAAAGCCGCTCTTGATGCCCTTGAGCAGCGACTTGCGCAGCGAGAACAGGGTCCACACGCCACCAATCAGCATGGCGCCCACGCCCAGGTAGCGGATCTGCGAGCCCCAGATGGCGAAGGCGGCATCGGTGGAGCTGGCATCGGCGATGGAGGCCGCCAGTTCCGGGTTGCCGCTGAGGAAGAACGCCTGATACAGCGGAATGGCGATATGCCAGGACAGGATGGCGCCGGACACCACCACGATGCCCACGTTCAGGCCGACGATGTAGCCCACGCCCAGCAACGCCGGCGACAGGTTGGTCCCGATGAAGGCGGTGACCTTGGAGCTGCCCACATAGGCCGACTGTGCCCAGGCATCCGGGAAGATGCGCAGGCCCGAGGCCGCGGCCAGCTTCACCAGGCCACCAATGGCGGCCGACAGGCCCAGAATCTTCATGCCCGGGCCGGGGTTTTCACCGGCCTTGAGCACTTCCGCCGCGGCCTTGCCCTCCGGGAACGGCAGCGGGTCTTCGACGATCATCGAGCGGCGCAGCGGCACCGAGAACAGTACGCCCAGCAGGCCGCCCAGGCCGGCAATGCCCAGCACCCACCAGTACTTGAAGTCCGGCCAGTAACCCATGATGACCAGTGCCGGAATCGTGAAGATCACGCCCGCGGCGATCGACGAGCCGGCCGAGGCGCCGGTCTGGACGATGTTGTTCTCAAGGATGGTGCCGCCCCCCAGCAACCTCAGCACGCCCATCGAAACGACGGCGGCAGGGATGGCGGTGGCGATGGTCAGGCCTGCGAAGAGGCCAAGGTAGGCGTTGGCGGCGGACAGGATCACCGCCAGCACGACGGCGAGCAGCACCGCGCGGAAGGTGAGCTGCCGAGGCGCAGCGTTGTTCATGGAGAGCCCTTGGGTGGCAAAAAAACCGGTGCCAAGCTAACGCCCGCATAACGGCAAGTCCAGCCGCGCTGCGGCAGCGGCGGCGAGCCGGCCTCGCAGCAACGGCCGGTTCCGGCACGGCCAAATGCCCTTGCAGGCAAATTGCCAGCCAGATGCCGCATTGCGACAGCAGCCATTCCCGGCGGCGCCTATACTCGCCGCCCTCACCTGTCCGGCACACCGCCAATGTCCACCACTGCCCTGCCCCAGGCCGGCACGGACGATTTCCTGGGCCATCCCAAGGGCGTCTACGTCTGCTTCTTCACTGAAATGTGGGAGCGCTTCTCCTTCTATGGCATGAAGGCGCTGCTGCTGCTCTATCTCACCAAGTACCACCTGTTCGGCGACAAGGCCGGCCTGGA
>DCXY01000051.1 GCA_002329155.1 Stenotrophomonas sp. UBA2124
GGTGCCTATGCCGAAGGTGACAATGCCACGGCAGCAGGCGAAGCGGCCAATGCCACCGGCAATGGCGCGGCAGCCTTCGGTTCCGGCGCCAGCGCCGTGGCCGACAACACCGTAGCGGTGGGCCAGAACAGCTCGGCCACCGCCAATGGCTCGGTCGCCGTTGGCGGCATGGGCCAGGCTTATGACGAGTACAACTTCGCACTGCAGAACCCGGACGGCTCGCCGCAGCTGATCGCCACCCAGGCCGGTGAGAACGGCACCGCAGTGGGTTCGGGCTCGCAGGCCACCGGCAGCAATGCTTCGGCGTTCGGCAACGGCGCGCAGGCTTACGGCAGCGACACCTTTGCCGCCGGCATGAAGTCGCGTGCGGTGGGTGACTGGGCCACTGCGGTGGGCAGCAATGCCTTTGCCAAGACCGACAGTGCCACCGCCGTGGGTGGCTACTCCTGGGCGCTGGAAGAAGGTGCAACCGCACTGGGCGCAGTGGCCTGGGCCACCGGTAAGAACGCCACCGCGCTGGGTTCGGGTTCGTGGGCCGATGCGGCCAACGCCATCGCCATCGGCCCCAACACCTGGGCCAACGGCACCAATGCGATCGCCATGGGTGTAGGTGCGCTGAGCACCGGCAACAATGGCATCGCCATGGGCAACAGCAGCCTGGCCGATGCCACAAATTCGATGGCACTGGGCCGTGCTTCGATGTCGCTTGCCAACAACGGCGTGGCGATGGGCTTCCGCGCATCGGTGTACCAGAACGGCGTGGACGCGGTTGCCATCGGCGCCAATGCTAAGGCCGATGCCAAGGGCAGCGTGGCCATGGGTTCAGGTTCGTTGGCCGACCGCGAGAACACCGTCTCGGTGGGCGCAGCGCAGGCCTGGACCGACGAGTACGGCGTGACCCATGCGGCCAACACCCGCCAGATCACCAACGTGGCCGCAGGCACCGAGGCCACCGATGCGGTGAACAAGGCGCAGCTGGATGAAGTGGCCGAAACCGCCAACACCACCAGCAAGTACTTCGCCGCAACCGGCAGTACGAACAGCGACGCCGGTGCCATGGCTGACGGGGATGGTGCCACTGCCGCGGGTGAGGCCAGCAATGCAGCCGGCGATGGTGCTTCGGCCTTCGGCAATGGTGCCAATGCGATTGCCGAGGGTGCGGCTGCCTTCGGCCAGAATGCACTGGCTGCGGCCGATGGCAGCACTGCGGTTGGTCAGAACGCCACCGCGCAGGATGAGTACACGGTGGCCATGGGCGCCGAGTCCAGCGCGCTGGCCAGCGGTGCTACCGCACTGGGCGGCATGAGCTCGGCGGCAGGCGAGTCGTCGGTTGCGATCGGTGTGGCCAGCAACGCCAGCAGCCTTGGCAGCATCGCCGTAGGTGCCGGTGCCGCATCGCTGGGCGAAGGCAGCCTGGCCATGGGTACGGGTGCGGAAACGGGCTCGGCCCAGTTCGGCCTTTCCGCTGCCAATGCCATTGCCATGGGCTCGCGTGCCAATGCCATGTTCGACAACAGCATGGCGCTGGGTGCACGTTCGGTGGTGGCTGCCGAGAACTCGGTGGCCATCGGTGCCGATGCCGCCGTCGCTGAAGCCAACGCAGTGGCGCTGGGTGCCGGTTCATTGGCCGACCGTGCCAACACGGTATCGGTGGGCATCGAAGGCGGCGAGCGCCAGATCACCAACGTGGCGGCCGGCAGCAAGGCCACCGACGCGGTGAACAAGTCGCAGCTGGATGAAGTGGCCGGCATGGCCGGGGAGACCAACAAGTACTTCCAGGCCAGCGGTGAGGGCGTGGCGACGGCCAGCGGCAGCAACGCGGTTGCTTCCGGTGCCGGCGCGACGGCCAGCGGCAACCGCAGCACCGCGCTGGGTACCGCGACCACCGCCAATGCCACCGGCGCGACCGCGGTGGGTGCCGATGCCTCGGCACGCGGCACCAACAGCACCGCACTCGGCCGCAACACCTCCATCACCGCGACCAACGGCGTGGCCATCGGCTACGGCGCCTTCGCCAGCAACGGCGTGAACAGCGTCGCGATCGGTTCGGGTGCCGGTGTCTCGGGTGCGAACTCGGTGGCACTGGGCTCCGGCGCGCGTGCCACCGAGGCCAACGTGATCTCGGTGGGCGGTGGTAACGGCACCGATGGTCCGGCAACCCGCCGCATCGTCAATGTCGGCAACGGCCGGGTGGCCGAAGGCAGCACCGATGCGGTCACCGGCGGCCAGCTGCATGTCACCAACCAGCGTGTGGGCGCGGTGGAAACCCGCGTCAACGACATCGATACGCGCATCGGTTCGGTGGAAGGCGTCACCGCCAATGCGGTGACCTATGACGACAGCAACCGCGCCAGCCTGACCCTGGCCGGCGCCACCGGCACCCGCATCGACAACCTGGCCGCAGGCAGCATCAGTGCCGGCAGCATGCAGGCGATCAATGGTGGCCAGCTGTTCCAGTCGCTGGGCAATATCGCCAGCTTCCTGGGTGGCGGTGCCGGCATCGGCATGCAGGGTGTGTTCGTGGCGCCGACCTACGTGATCCAGGGCAGCAGCTACAACAACGTGGGTGCGGCACTTACCGCGCTGGACCAGCAGGTCAGCTCCATCAACAACCGCATCGCCGGTAATGGCAACGGCAACAATGGAAACGGCCAGGGCAGCAACGGCAATGGCCAGGGAAACAACGGCAATGGCAACGGCCGCAACACCACCGGCCCGACCGGTGCCACGGTCGCTGCCACCGGTGGTGCCACGATGGGCGAACAGGCCACGGCCAACCACGCAACCGGCACCGCCATGGGCAACAGCAGCTATGCCCATGGCCCCAACGACACCGCGCTGGGCAACAACGCACGCGTCGATGCCGATGGCAGCACCGCGGTGGGCTCCAACTCGCACGTCAGTGCCGCGGCGACCAACGCGGTTGCAGTGGGCGAAAGCGCCAGCGTCACCGCAGCGTCCGGTACCGCGTTGGGCCAGGGTGCCAGCGTCACCGCCGAAGGTGCGGTGGCACTGGGCCAGGGCTCGGTGGCTGACCGTGCCAACACCGTGTCGGTGGGCAGTACCGGCCATGAGCGCCAGGTCACCAATGTCGCGGCCGGTACCCAGGCCACCGATGCGGTGAACAAGGGTCAGCTGGACCAGGGCATCGCCACGGCCAACAGCTACACCGACAGCAAGTTCAACGGCCTCAACGACAGCTTCACCGGCTTGCGCAACGACATGGACAACCGGCTGCGCAATGTTGACCGCCGCATCGACCGCCAGGGCGCGATGAACGCGGCGATGTTGAACATGGCCACCAGTGCCGCCGGCATCCGCACCCCCAACCGCGTGGGTGTGGGTGTGGGCTACCAGAGTGGCGAGTCGGCACTGTCGGTGGGCTACCAGCGTGCGTTGAGCGACCGCGCCACGCTGACCATCGGTGGTGCCTTCAGCAGTGATGACAGTTCGGTAGGCGTGGGCGCCGGCTTCGGCTGGTAAACCCACGGTGGGTTCTGCCCCCGGCCGCTGCGGCGGGGGCATCCAGGTTCGTTGCCGGAATTTGCCGGCCCTGCCCCCGCAGGACCGGCAAGGCGAGCCAGGAAGGCTGGGCAAAAGCAGCACATGAGGTTCCATCCCTGTTCCAAACGACGAGAGATCGAACATGAAGAAGAAGAGCAAGCTTGCAGTGGCGGTAGCGGGTGTCGTGCTGATGGCTTCGGCAGGTGTTTCCACTGCCTCGGCAGCCGACGTCAGCAAGGTCAAGGTGGTTCCGATCAGCGAACCGGCCGGGCAGACCGGCGATGCCTATCGCTTCGTGGTCAAGTACCGCGCCGGCTCGGCCGAGCTGCGTGATACCGCCGCCATCAACCGTGGCCTGAGCGCCGCAGCCACCCGCGCCGGGCTTGACCGCGCCGTGCTGCGCAGCGGCGCCGGGGCCGCCACGCCTGCTGCCAGTGCCACCCTGATGCGCCGCATGGCGGTGCCGGGCTGGAGCGTGGTCAAGACCTCGCGTGCGCTCAACGCCAGCGAGGCGGCCAATTTCGTGCGCGAGCTGCGTGCCAACCCGGCCGTGGAGAGTGCGGATGTGGACCTGCGCTTCAAGCGCCTGCAGACGGTGGCCCCGAGCTTCACCCCGAACGATCCGCAGACCCAGCAGTACCAGTGGAACTTCTACAACGCCAAGGCTGGCGTGCGCGCCACCGAAGCCTGGGACAAGTCGCAGGGCGAGGGCGTGGTGGTGGCGGTGCTGGACACCGGTATCGCCAAGGACAACCCGGACCTGCAGGACAATGTGATTCCGGGTTACGACATGATCACCGACAAGCGTATCTCGCGCCGTGACGCCGACGGTCGCGCGCCGGGCGGCTGGGACATGGGTGACTGGGTGGAAGCCGACTACTGCACCGGCTGGGCCACCAACAACCCGCATCCGGCCAGCGACAGCTCCTGGCACGGCAGCCACGTGGCCGGCACCATCGCCCAGGAAACCAACAACGGCAGCGGCCTGGCCGGCCTGGCGTTCAAGAGCAAGGTCATGCCGATCCGCGTGCTGGGCTCCTGCGGCGGCTTCGGCAGCGACATCGCCGATGGCATGATCTGGGCATCCGGCGGCGAGGTTCCGGGTCTGCCGGTCAATACCAATCCGGCCGAAGTGATCAACATGAGCCTGGGCAGCGTCAGCCCTGCTGCTTGCCCTGCGGTGTATCAGGAAGCCATCGATGGCGCCAACAGCCGCGGCACCATCATCGTGGTGGCCGCCGGCAATGACAACGCCAACGCCGGCACCTACACCATGTCTTCGTGCAACAACGTGATCAGCGTGGGTGCCACCGGCATCACCGGTGCGCGTGCCTACTACTCCAACTACGGTGACAAGGTGGATCTGGCCGCGCCGGGTGGCGGCGGTGCCGGCGACGGCAATCCGAACGGCTACATCTGGCAGGTGATGAACGGCGGCGCCAAGGGCCCGACCGCCGAGTGGATTCTCGGTGGCATGGGCGGCACCTCGATGGCCTCGCCGCACGTGGCCGCGGCCGTGGCCATGGTGCAGAGCGTGGTCGATACCCCGCTGACCCTGGCGCAGATGCGTGACCTGCTGAAGAAGACCGCCACGCCGTTCCCGGTGGCCATCCCGGCCAGCACGCCCATCGGCGCCGGCATCCTGAACATCGATGCCGCACTGACCAAGGCCACCGAGCCGCCGTGCAACCCGGAAGTGGAGGAATGCGGCCCCGACGCCATTCCGCTGACCAACAAGGTGGCCCTGCCCAACCAGGGTGGCAGCGCCGGCAGCGAGACGCTGTACAGCTTCGAAGCAGAGGCCGGCAAGACGCTGACCTTCATGACCTACGGTGGCAGCGGTGACGTGTCGCTGTATGTCAGCTTCGACAAGGAGCCGACCACCAGCGCCTTCGACGCCAAGTCCACCCGCGCTGGCAACAGCGAGACCGTGCGTTTCACCGCGCCCAAGGCCGGCACGTACATGGTCAAGCTGGTTGGCGCCAGCTCGTACGCAGGCGTCAGCCTGGTTGCACGCCAGTAAAACGGCCTGATTGGAGTCACCGAGCCCCGGCCATGCCGGGGCTCTTTTTTGCATGACCGGTTCATCCAGAGTGGTGCTGGCTGGCGGGCTGCGATCAGCACCTGCCAGAGACACCATGCCAATCGCATTGGCCTGTGCGAAATCCACCCGTTCAGGCACACGGCGGACGTGGATGAACTGCTAAAGTCCCGGTAACAGATGGAGGGATGCGTGAACGCGGTAGTCACCGACACCAACCCTGCGGCTACACCGGTTGAACGGGTAGTGCAGGAGCTGCTCGCACAAGGCCGCCTGAAGGAGGCCGACCTGCAGCGCGCCCGCCAGTTGCAGCGTGAATCCGGCAGTGACCTGCTGGTGTTGCTGGCACGGCTGGGGCTGGTGTCCGAACGTGACCACGCCGACGCCTGCGCCCGCGTGCTGGGCCTGCGCCTGCTGCCGGGGCGTGAGGTGGCCGAGCACCCGCCAGAGCTGGTGGAAGGCGCCGAGCCGATGCCGCTGCGCTTCCTCAAACAATTCCAGGTGCTGCCGCTGGGTGAACAGCGTGGCCGCATCCTGCTGTGGATGGCCGACCCACAGGACCGCTACGCGCTGGAGGCCGTGCAGCTGGCCACCGGCTGCGATGTCACCCCGCTGGTGGGCCTGCGCAGCGAAGTGGACGAGGCGATCGAACGCTGGCATGGCCAAGGCCGCAGCGCGATGGGCACCATCCTGGAAGCCGCCGATGGCGAAGCCGTGCAGATGGATGACATCGAGCACCTGCGCGATCTCGCCTCCGAAGCACCGGTGATCCGGCTGGTGAACCTGCTGATCCAGCGTGCGGTGGAACTGCGCGCGTCCGACATCCACGTCGAACCGTTCGAGAACCGGCTGAAGGTGCGTTACCGCGTGGACGGCGTGCTGGTGGACGGCGAAAGCCCGCCGGTGAACCTCACCGCGGCGGTCATCAGCCGCATCAAGATCATGGCCAAGCTCAACATCGCCGAGCGTCGCCTGCCGCAGGATGGCCGCATCATGCTGCGCGTGCAGGGCAAGGAGCTGGACCTGCGCGTGAGCACCATGCCCACCGCGCATGGCGAGAGCGTGGTGATGCGCCTGCTCGACCGCGAAGCGGTGGTGTTCGATTTCCAGCGGCTGGGTTTCGACGATGCCTTCCTGCCGCAGTTCAACAAGGTGCTGGCGCAGCCGCACGGCATCCTGCTGGTCACCGGCCCCACCGGCTCGGGCAAGACCACCACGCTGTACACCGCGCTGAGCCAGCTCAACACCGACAAGGTCAAGATCATCACCGTCGAAGACCCGGTGGAATACCAGCTGGAAGGCATCAACCAGATCCAGGCGCGGCCGCAGATCGGGCTGGATTTCGCCAATGCCCTGCGTGGCATCGTGCGACAGGACCCGGACGTGATCATGATCGGCGAAATGCGCGATCTGGAAACCGCGCGCATCGCCATCCAGTCCGCGCTCACCGGCCACCTGGTGCTGTCCACGCTGCATACCAACAACGCCGCTGGTGGCATCACCCGCCTGCTGGACATGGGCGTGGAGGACTACCTGCTCACCTCCACCATCAACGGCATCCTTGCCCAGCGCCTGGTGCGGCGGCTGGAGCCCACGCACGCGCAGCGTTACCCGGCCTCGGCCGAGGAAATCGAGCGATTCAACCTGCGCCGTTACCAGCCGCAGGGCGACATTCACCTGTACCGCCCACAGCCCTCGCAGCTCGCGCCCACCGGTTACAAGGGGCGCACTACCATCGTTGAATTCCTGGTGATGGACGATGCGCTGCGCAACGCGGTGATGCGCAAGGCCGGCATGGGCGAGATCGAACAGCTGGCGCGTGCTTCGGGCATGCGCACCATGTACGAGGACGGCATCGTCAAGGCACTGCGTGGCCACACCACGCTGGAAGAAGTGCTGCGGGTGACGGAGGACGCATGAGCCTGCACGCATCCAGCGAGTGGCGGCACTGATGCCGTTGTACCGCTACAAGGCACTGGATGCCCATGGCGAACTGCTGGACGGCCAGATGGAAGCGGCCAGCGATGCCGATGTCATCGCGCGCCTGCAGGAGCAGGGCCATCTGCCGGTGGAAACACGGCTGGCCACCGGTTCGGCATTCGAGGGCGGCAGCTGGAAGCAATGGCGGCAGCGCCCGTTCGCCGGTGCCACGCTGGTGCAGTTCACCCAGCAGCTGGCCACCCTGCTCAGCGCCGGCCAGCCGTTGGACCGCGCCCTCACCATCCTGCTGGAAACGCCCGAGGACGCACGCTCGCGCCGGGTGATCAGCGACATCCGCGACACCGTGCGCGGCGGTGCGCCGCTGTCGCAGGCGCTGGAACGCCAGCACGGCCTGTTCTCGCGGCTGTACATCAACATGGTGCGTGCCGGTGAAGCCGGTGGCAGCCTGCATGAAACCCTGCAGCGCCTCGCCGATTACCTGGAGCGCAGCCAGGAGCTGAAGGGCAGGGTGGTCAACGCCATGATCTACCCGGCCATCCTGCTGGTGGTCGTGGGCGGTGCGCTGTTGTTCCTGCTTGGCTATGTGGTGCCGCAGTTCGCGCAGATGTACGAAAGCCTGGACGTCAGCCTGCCATGGTTCACCAACGTGGTGTTGCAGATCGGCCTGTTCGTGCGCCAGTGGTGGATCGTGCTGATCGTGGTGCCTGCCGTGCTGCTGCTGTGGATGGAACGCAAGCGCCGCGATCCGGAATTCAGGCTGGCCTTCGATGGCTGGCTGCTGCAGCGGCCCATGATCGGTGCGCTGGTGGCCAGGCTGGAAACCGCGCGCCTTGCGCGCACGCTGGGCACGCTGCTGCGCAACGGCGTGCCGCTGCTGTCCGGGCTGGGCATCGCCCGCAACGTGCTGGGCAACCGCGCGCTGGCCGCCGACGTGGCCGAAGCCGGTGAAGCGGTGAAGAACGGCGCCGGGCTGTCCATCTCACTGTCGCGCAATGGCCGCTTTCCACGGCTGGCACTGCAGATGATCCAGGTGGGCGAGGAGTCCGGCACCCTGGAAAACATGCTGCTCAAGACCGCCGATACCTTCGATGTGGAAAGCACGCGCAGCATCGACCGCATGCTCGCCGCACTGGTGCCGGTGATCACTCTGCTGCTCGCCTCGGTGGTGGGCGTGGTGATCATCGCCGTGCTGGTGCCGCTGTACGACCTGACCAACGCCATAGGCTGACCCCCACCCTTGCAGACGAGGAAACCACCGATGAAGCGCGTACTGAAACAACCGGCATTCCGTGGCAACCAGTCGGGCATGAGCCTGCTGGAGATCATCATCGTCATCGTGCTGATCGGCGCGGTGCTGACCCTGGTGGGCAGCCGCGTGCTGGGCGGAGCAGATCGCGGCAAGGCCAATCTGGCCAAGACCCAGATCCAGACGCTCAGCGGCAAGGTGGAGAACTACAAGCTCGACACCGGCCGCCTGCCGACCAAACTCGACGACCTTGCCACCCAGCCCAGCGGCGTCAGCGGTTGGCTGGGCCCGTATGCCAAGGCCGCCGAGTTCAACGACCCGTGGGGCAATGCGGTGCAGTACCGCGCGCCCGGCGAAGGGCAGCCGTTCGACCTGATCAGCCTGGGCGCGGATGGCCAGCCCGGCGGCGAGAGCTACAACGCCGACATCCACAACAAGTAAGCCGCGATGAGCCTGCCGCAGCGCCAGCGCCCGTCACGCCGTCCTGCAGCGCACCCGCGCCGCAGCGCAGGTGTGTCGCTGCTGGAAATGCTGCTGGTGCTGGCGCTGATCGCCGCCATTGCCCTGGTTGCAGCAATGGCGATGAGTGGTGGCATGGACGGCATGAAGCTGCGCTCGGCCGGCAAGACGGTGGCCGCGGAGCTGCGCTACGCGCGCACCCGCGCCATCGCCACCGGCCAGCCGCAGGAGTTCAGCGTGGACCTGCGCAGCCGCCGCTGGCAGGGCGCCAATGGCCGCAACGGTGAACTGCCCGAGGCGCTGTCGCTGCGCTACACCGGCGCGCGCGAAGTGCAGACGCGCAGTAATGTGGGCGTGGTGCGCTTCTTCGAGGATGGTGCCTCCACCGGTGGCCGTATCGAGCTGGCCGCCAAGTCGGCGGTGTGGCGCATCGACGTGGGCTGGATCACCGGTGACGTGCGCTCCGGCCTGCTGCAGGGTAAGGCGGGATGAAGCGCCAGCAGGGTTTCTCGCTGATCGAAGTGATCGTCGCCTTCGCGCTGCTGGCGCTGGCGGCGACGCTGCTGCTGGGCAGCCTGTCCGGTGCCGCGCGGCAGGTGAGCGTGGCGGAGAACCAGGGGCGCGCGGCGCTGCATGCGCAGTCGCTGCTGGCCAGTGCCGGCGTGGATGCGCCGCTTTCCGAAGGCACGCGCCAAGGCGAATGGGAGCAGGGGCGCTACCACTGGACGCTGCAGATCGCGCCCTACATCGAGCCGCGCCAGCGTGAGTCACGGCTGTGGCGTCTCGACCTTCAGGTGCGCTGGGGCGAGAGTGCGCAGGAGCAGCTGCAGTGGCGCACGCTGCGGTTGCGTGGTGATGGCGCGGTCGGGGGCTTGCAGTGAGCCGTCGTCGTCCGCGGGCCGCGCGCGGCTTCACCCTGATCGAAGTGCTGCTGGCCACCACGCTGCTGGCCGCCGGCATGGCGCTTGCCTTCGCCATCGTGCGTTCGACATTGGCCATCAGCACACGCGGTGAAATCATCGCGGCACAGAATGAACGCATGCGCGGCGTGGAAGGCTTCCTGCGGCGCCGCCTGTCCAGTGCCATGCCGCTGCCACTGCCCAAGCCGGACACCGACCCGACCGCACAGGCCTTCGTGTTCGATGGCCAGCCGCAGCAGATGCGTTTCGTCGCCGATATTCCTTCGTATCTGGGTCGCGGCGGCCCGTATGTGCACAGCCTTGAGGTCAGCGGTGAAGGCGAGACGCGCGAACTGCGCATCGGCCTGACCCTGCTGCAGAACGGGCAGCTGGTGCTGGAGAACCCGCCGCGTGGCAGCGAGCTGCTGGTGGATGGGCTCAAGCAGGTACGCCTCCGCTACCGCGGCATCAATCCGCAGAACGGCGGTCTGGGTGACTGGCAGGACAATTGGGAGCAGCCGGGGCGCATGCCGCTGCTGGTCGCCATCGACATCACCCCGGCGCAGGGCGCGCCGTGGCCACAACTGGTGGTGAGCGTGCCGCAGTACGGCGCGCTGCCGGGGCAGTGGCGATGAAGCCGCGCGGTGCCGCGCTCGTGCTGGTGCTGTGGCTGGTGGCGCTGCTTGCTGCCACCATCGGCGCGTTCGCTTTGAGTGCGCGCGTGGAATACATGCAGGGCAGGGTGACCGCCGACATTGGTCAGGGCCAGGAGATCGCGCGCGCCGGCATCGACTATGCGTTGTCGCGGATGCGTGGCACGCCCACGCAACCTGCCTGGCATGCCGATGGCCGCCCCTACCGCTGGCCGTTCGACGGGCGCACGGTCGAACTGCGCGTCATCGACGAGGCCGGCAAGGTTGATCTGAACCAGAGTGATCGCCCGCTGCTCGAAGGCCTGCTGCGCGCCCTGTCGGTGGAGCCCACGCGGGCCACGCAGGTGGCCGGTGCCATCCTCGACTGGCGTGATCCGGACGATCTGCGCCAGCCCACCGGCGGCGCCGAAAGCGCCGACTATGCGGGCGCCGGCTACCCCTACGGTGCCAAGAACGCACGCTTCGACAGCATCGGCGAACTGCAGCGGCTGATCGGCATGGATGCGGCGCTGTACGCTCAGCTGGCGCCGCTGGTGACGGTATACGGCGCGGCACGGCCCGACCCACGGTTGGCGCAGGCGCCGGTGTTGACCGCCATGGGCATGGATGCGGCATTGATCATCGCCCAGCGCGAGCGCGAAACCCCCGGTGGCGGTGCAGCAACGGGGGGTGGTACGGGCATTTATAGTGTGGACAGCCGGGTGCAGATGAACGACGAACGTGTGGCGGTGCTGCGGGCAGTCGTGCAGCTGTCACCGCAGGGTGCAACCGGCCTGCCTTATACAGTGGTGCGCTGGGAACAGGGAGCGGTATCGAGATGACGGCGTTGCGCGAAAGACTGGGACAGCTGGGGGCACGCGTCACGCCGGGCGCCGGTGGCTTCTGGGCGTGGTGGAAGACCTCGCTGCTGTCGTGGCTGCCCGCACGCTGGCGGGTGCTGCTGGGCGTGTCCGATGCGCGCCTGCTGCTGTCACCACAGCGCGAGCACCTGCAGGTGCTGCATGCCCACGCCGGTACCAGCCACCTGCTGCAGTCGCTGCCCACACCGCTGCTGCCCGAGGCGCTGGACGCCGCATTGCCGGCACGCGAAGCCGGCCTGCCGCGTTTCGCGCTGCTGCCGGCCGGCAAGGTGCTGCGCAAGTCACTGCGGCTGCCGGCCGCTGCCGAAGGGCGCCTGCATGATGTGCTGCGCTTCGAGATCGACCGGCAGACGCCGTTCACCGCCGATCAGGTGTATTTCGACGTGCGCCTGCTCGACCGCCTGCCTGATGGCCAGCTGCAGGTGGAGCTGATCACCGCACCGCGCCACCTTGTTGAAGCGCTGCTATCGCCACGCGAGGCATGGCACGGCCAGCTGGACGGCGTGGATGCCGCCGATGCCGATGGCCTGCCGCTGGGCGTGAACCTGCTGCCTGCCGCTGCACGCCGCCCACGGTACAACCCGATGCGGCGGCTGGAACGCCTGCTGCTGCTCGGCAGCGTGGTGATGCTGGTACTGGCGGCATGGCAGCTGCTGGACAACCGCCGACAGGCCGCCACGCAACTGGATGCACAGGTGGAGGCGGCAGCAGTACGCGCACGTGCCGTCGCCACCCAACGCCAGCAGTTGCAGGACCTGGTCGATGGTCAGGCTTTCTTCACCGAACAGCGCACCACGCACCCCACCGCCACGGAAGTGATCAATGAACTCAGCCGCCGCCTGGGCGATGACACTTCGCTGGAGAAACTTTCCATCGAGAACGGGCGCATGCAGCTGATAGGCATGAGCAGCAGCGCCTCGTCACTGGTATCCATGCTGGAAGGCGCGCCGTTGTGGAAGACGCCCTCGCTGACCGGCGTGCTGCAGGCAGGTGGTGGCGAGCGCCGCGAGCGTTTCACGCTTACCGCCGAGCTGCGCGCGCCGGAGAACGCAGCAGCGCCGCGTGCGCCGGAAAAGGGGGCCGCCGATGGCGCTGCAACCCGCTCGCCGTGACCGCTGGCTGGCACTGGGTCTGCTGCTGGCGGTGCTGGCGGTGATCTATCTGTTGCTGGTGCATCCGCTGTGGACCCAGCCCATGCGTGCGGTGGACGCGCAGATCACCACACTGCAGGAACGCCAGCAACGCATCGCGCTGCAGCTGAAACAGGCGCCGCAGGTGGCGCAGCGGCTGCAGCAGGCCCAGCAGGTGCTGGCATCGCAGCCGGGCTTCATGACCGAGGCCTCGGTGGAACTGGCGACCTCCCAGCTGGTGCAGCGGTTGGAAGAGGCCGCGCGCCAGGCCAGCCCCGACAACCGCAGCTGCGCCATCAGCGACCGCTCACCGATGCCGGCCGACAGCGCGGGCCGCTTCGTGCGCGTGGCGGTGCAGGTGCGTCTGCGCTGCGGCATGAGTGAATGGATGAACGTGTTGCAGACTTTGGAGACCGGTGCGCCGCAGCTGAGCGTGGACCGCCTGGACATCCTGGCCGGTGCGGGTGGCGGTGAAGCGAACAATGGCCTGGACGTGAGCTTTGAACTCAGTGGCTACCTGCGCCCGGGTGTAGTGGAAGGCGCGAGCGCGGAGGTGGCCGATGCGCAGTGATGCCGCGGGCCTGCGCACATGGCTGCTGGCCGCGCTTGGCGGCTGGGCGCTGGTTGTGTGGGCGGCCACCCTGTTCGGGCTGGGCACGCGCATCGGTAGCCCCGACGCCACCCTGGAGGCACCGCCATTGCCAGCCGTGCCCACGCCGGCAGCGCCGCGCGCCGGCGCCAGCGACAACACCGAGGCACAGTCGCGGCCACTGTTTGCCAGCGACCGCCGCCCGCATCCGTTCGTGCTGGGCGGTGGCGACGAGCAGCCTGCCGGCACCGTGCGCTTGACCGGCGTGCTGATCACTCCCGGCATGGAAATGGCCACCCTGACCACCGACCAGGGCCAGTCGCTGCGGCTGCGCCTGGGTGGCGAGGCGCAGAGCGGTTGGCAACTGCTGTCGGTGGAACCGCGCTCGGCCGTGGTCAGCGGCCCCACCGGTACGTTGACTCTGGAAATGCAGGTGTACAGCGGCAGCGGCAAGACCGAAGGCGTTGCCGCACCGGCGTTGCCTGCAGCTCCCGCAGCCGGTGCCACCAATACCAATGGTGCAGCGGCAGGCACCGCCACGGCAGCGGGTGCAGCAGGCGCGGCCGTGCCGCCGCCGGCTCCGGCCGCCGCACCCACCGTACCGAAAAGCGACGCGGCCGGTCCCTCGGCCGAGCAGATCAAGGCAATACGCGAACGCATCCAGGCCCGCCGCAGGCAGGCGCAACAACAACAGGCCGGCGCCCCCGGCGGCCAGAAACCGTAGAGTGAGCGCATGACGTCCCGCATAGTTCCCATCACCCTGCTGATCGGCGCCCTGAGTGCCTGTGCCACCGCCCCCCCGGTGCCGGAGATCCGCCGCAGCGCGCAGACCCCTGCCGAGTTGGCCACGCCCGCACCGGGACAGGCCGCCAACACCCGCGGGCTGGACGCCGTGGAAGCGCCGGAGGCCGATGCGCAGAGCCGCGCGGTGATCCGCCGTGGCAACGGCACCGTCATCAACCGCGCCGCCGCATCGGCACCGCCGCCATCGCTGTCGGCCGCCAGCAGCGGCACGGCGGTATTCAACTTTGAAGGCGAATCGGTACAGGCGGTGACCAAGGCCATCCTTGGCGACATGCTCGGCCAGAACTACGTCATCGCGCCGGGCGTGCAGGGCACGGTAACCCTGGCCACGCCCAAGCCGGTGTCCCCGGCGCAGGCGCTGAACCTGCTGGAGATGGTGCTGGGCTGGAACAACGCGCGCCTGATCTACAGCGGTGGCCGCTACAACGTGGTGCCTGCCGACCAGTCGCTGGCGGGCACGGTGGCGCCCAGCACCGCACCGGCATCGGCCGCGCGCGGCTACGAGGTGCGCGTGGTGCCGCTGCAGTACATCTCCGCCAGCGAGATGAAGAAGGTGCTCGAACCCTATGCACGGCCCAACGCCATCGTCGGCGTCGATGGCTCGCGCAACGTCATCACCCTGGGCGGCACCCGCACCGAGCTGGAGAACTACCTGCGCACGGTGGAAGTGTTCGACGTGGACTGGCTCTCCGGCATGTCGGTGGGCGTGTTCCCGCTGCAGTCCGGGCGCGCGGCGCAGGTGGCCGGTGATCTGGAAAAGGTATTCGGCGAAGGCAGCAAGACGCCGAGCGCCGGCATGTTCCGCTTCATGCCGCTGGAGAACGCCAACGCGGTGCTGGTCATCACGCCGCAGGCGCGCTATCTGGATCAGATCCAGCAGTGGCTGGACCGCATCGACAGTGCCGGCGGCAACGCGCGCCTGTTCTCGTATGAACTGAAGTACATCAAGGCCAAGGACCTGGCCGACCGCCTGGCCGAAGTGTTCGGCAGCGGCAGCGGCTCGCGCGGGCAGGGCGATGGCAATGCCTCGCTGGCGCCGGGCGCCACGCCTATCAGCATGGGCACGCAGACGGTGGACCCGTCCGCAGGCCAGGACAGCAAGCTCGGCGGCAACGAAGGCGGCAGTTTCTCCGGCAGTGGCGATGGCGGCAGTCTGGGCACCGGCGGCGGCTCCGGCAGTCTGGGCGAAGGCATGGCACTGCCCAACCGCGGCTCCGGCAACGGCAGCGTCACCCTTGAGGTGGAAGGCGACCGCGTGGGCGTCTCCGCCGTGGAGGAAACCAACACCCTGCTGGTGCGCAGCACGCCGCAGGCGTGGCGTTCCATCCGTGAAGTAGTGGACAAGCTCGACGTGATGCCGATGCAGGTGCACATCGAGGCACAGGTGGCCGAGGTTGCACTCACCGGCGAGCTGAGCTACGGCGTCAACTGGTACTTCGAGAACGCTGTGACCGCCGCCGGCCTGCCGTCCGCGGCGGGGCGCGGCATCTGGGGTGATATTGCCGGCTCCATCGTGCCGGGCAAGAGCGACGGAACCGGTGGCCTGAGCTGGACCTTCCTCGGCAAGAACGCGGCGGCGGTGATCTCCGCGCTGGACCAGGTCACCGATGTGCGCCTGCTGCAGACGCCTTCGCTGTTCGTGCGCAACAACGCGGTGGCCACCTTGAACGTGGGCAGCAAGATACCGGTGTATTCGGTTTCGATGTCCGGCATCAACGATAACCAGTATTCGCAGGTGCAGTATCTGGAAACCGGCACCATTCTGAAGGTGCGCCCGCGCGTGACCCGCGACGGCATGGTGTTCCTGGACATCGTGCAGGAGGTCAGCGCGCCGGAGGGCAAGGAAGACAAGAACGGCAACGTGCGCATCAACACCCGCCGCATGAAGACCGAGGCCGCGGTCAATGCCGGCGACACGGTGATGCTCGGCGGCCTGATCGAGGACAGCGCCACCAAAGGCTCCTCCGGTGTGCCGGGGCTGAGCCGCCTGCCGGTGATCGGTGGCCTGTTCGGGCGCAAGACCCAGAACAGCCGCCGCAGCGAGGTGATCATCCTGCTCACGCCCACCATCGTGCGTAATCCGCAGGAAGCGCGGAACCTCACCGACGAGTACGGCAGCAAGTTCCGCGCGCTCGATCCGCTCAAGCCCAAGGCAGGCCGCTGAGCATGGCGCTGCCTGTCGTCCTGTTGCCGGTAGGTGTGGATGACGCGGCGCTTGATGCCTGCCTCGGCGCATTGGAGGCTTCCACGCCCGCCGGCACGCCGGTGTGGCTGGCCGATGATGGCCAGGCTGGCCCACGCGGGCAGGCGCTGATCGAACACTGGCTGGCGCATACCCGGCTGCAGGCCGAGTACACGCGCCGGCCGCGCCCCATCGGCGAGGCCGCGCATCTTGAGCAGATGCTGCAGGCCTGCGGCGATGCCGATGTGGCGGTGCTGGCACCCAATGCAGTGGCCACCAGCGGTTGGCTGCAGGCGCTGAGCGAATGCTTCGCACGCGATGCGGCCATCGCCACCGCCACGCCGTGGAGCAATGCTGGTGAAACCGTTTCGTGGCCGCGCGTGGGCGAACTCAACCCCATGCCCGCCGACCCGCAGCGGCTGCTGCAGGCGCTGGCCGGCATGCCGCTGCTGCATCCTGAACTGCCTTCGGCGGTGACCCATGCCGTGCTGATCCGTGGCACCGCACGCCGCCGCGCCGGTGGGCTGGATGTGCACAGCTACAGCTCGTGGTACGCGGCACTGGTGGACCTGAGCCTGCGCATGAGCGGCCTGGGTTGGCGCAATGTGCTGTGTGACAACGCCTTCGTCGGCCGTGGCGCCGAAGGTGAACCCGGCGAGGGCGACATGGAAGTGCTGGGCAACCGATGGCCCACCTGGACCGCACGCCTGGCCGGCTTTCTCATGGACGACCCGCTGGATGCGCACCGCGCGCACCTGCAGCAACTCGCCGGGCAGGCGATAATGCCGCAAGCCCAGCGCGACCTGTTTGACGCCAGTGGTTCCCTTCCAGGCATGGAGCCGCTGTGAGTTCGATTGCCGTAGTCGTTGTCAGTTACCAGAGCGCAAGTACCTTGGACGAATGCCTGCAGCGCCTGCGCGCGGCGCAGGACGTGGCCGAGATACGCGTGGTGGACAACGATTCCCACGATGGCTCGGTGGCCATCGCCCAGCGTCATGCCGTGGCCGACAGCCGTGTGCGCTTCATCGCCAACCCCGACAACCCCGGCTTCGCCGCCGCCTGCAACCAGGGCGCGAAGGACAGCCAGGCGCCGTGGCTTGCCTTCATCAACCCGGACCTGATGGTCGAGCCGGATACGCTGGTGCGCCTGCGTGCGCTCGGTGAACCACTGGGTGATTGCCTGCTGGGTGTGGAACAGGTGGACGAGCAGGGCCATGCCGATGCCGCGGTACGCCGCCGTGATCCGGATTTCGGCGCGATGCTGCGGCGACCCGGCGCGGGTTCGCGGCTGGCGGTGCCGCCCGATCCCATGCAGCCCCTGCAGGTGGTGCCGGCCTTGTCAGGCGCCTTGCTGCTGATGCCGCGTAGTCTGTTCGTGCGTCTGGACGGCTGGGATGCAGGTTACCGCCTGCATGCCGAGGACCTGGACCTGTGCCGGCGTGCACGCGAGGCCGGTGCCACCGTGGCCATCGCCAACGAACTGAAGGTGCTGCATGTACGCGGCGTCTCCGGTCGCTCACGGCCTTTCTTCGTCGAGTGGCACAAGCATCGCGGTCTGTGGCGTTATTTCCGCAAGTTCGAGGCACGCCAGCGCAGCCTGCCGGTGCGCGCGGCGGTGTGGTGTGCGATATGGGCGCACGCCGCATTGCAGGTGCCGCGGCTGCTGCTCAAGGGCTGAGCGCCCGGCGACAATGCCGGCACGCACTCGCCATGGCGGGGCATCATGCCATCCCGCATGGCATGTGAATGCCACGGCCGGCGTCCTCACCGCCCGTGCAGGCCGGCGGCGCATAATGCGTGCATGATCATCCAGTCCCTGCTCGATACCGACCTCTACAAGTTCACGATGATGCAGGCGGTGCTGCACCAGTACCCCGGTGCCACCGTCCAGTACCGGTTCAAGTGCCGCACACCGGGCATCGACTTGGCGCGCTACATCGACCAGATCAACACCGAGATCGACCACCTGTGCAGCCTGCGCTTCACCACCGAAGAGCTGGAGTACATGCGCGGGCTGCGCTTCGTGAAGCCGGACTTCGTCGATTTCCTTGGCCTGTTCCACCTGGACCGCAAGTACATCGAGCTGCGTCCCTCGGCCAGCGTGCCGGGCGAGATCGAGCTGGACATCACCGGCCCGTGGCTGCACACCATCATGTTCGAGGTGCCGCTGCTGGCCATCATCAACGAGGTGTGGTTCCGCAACACCAGCACGCCGGATTTCGCCGAGGGCGAGCGCCGACTGCAGGCCAAGACCGCGCTGCTGCGTGACACGCCCGGCTTCGAGAACTGCCGCATCGCCGACTACGGCAGCCGCCGCCGTTATTCGCGTGAATGGCACAGCACCATGCTGCCCATGCTGCGCGATGCGCTGGGCCCGCAGTTCGTGGGCACCAGCAACGTGCACTTCGCGCGCATCTACGGCATGACCCCGCACGGCACCATGGCGCACGAATACCTGCAGGCCTTCCAGGCATTGGGTCCGCGCCTGCGCGATTCGCAGGTGGCGGCGCTGGAATCGTGGGCGCGCGAGTACCGTGGTGATCTGGGCATCGCGCTGTCCGACGTGGTGGGCCTGGACGCCTTCCTGCGCGATTTCGATACCTATTTCTGCAAGCTGTTCGATGGCGTGCGCCACGACTCCGGCGACCCCTTCAGCTGGGGCGACCGCATGCTGGCCCACTTCAAGGCCAACCGCACCGATCCGGCCAGCAAGATCCTTGTGTTCAGCGACGGGCTGAACATTGAAAAGGTGATGAAGCTGTACGACTACTTCCGTGGCCGCTGCCAGGTGGCCTTCGGCGTGGGCACACACCTGACCAACGACCTGGGCCCGACCCCGCTGAACATCGTGATCAAGATGGTCCGCTGCAATGGCCAACCGGTGGCAAAGCTCAGCGACTCTCCTGGCAAAAGCATGTGCGATGACCCGGGATACCTGTCCTACCTGCGTCAGGTGTTCGAACTGTAACGGCTGATACAAAAAAGCCAGCTATTTCACGCATTTAGACAAAGCTTGCCTGTGGATGAACGGGAGGGCGGAGTGCGCGCCAGGAAAGTCTAATGTGAAGCGCGTCACGTTATCTTACGAGCCGTGGGAACGTCCGGCGGGGGCGATGGAGCGTCTGCGCCGGTCGGCAAATGGGATGACTGTGTGATTGATCGGCCACCGTGTGTACTTCACTCGGTGGAGGCTGTGAATCATTCAGGCTGGTGCCCGACCCATGCCTGAACCGTATTCGCACGCACGGCCTGTCAATGCAGCTTCCGTTCTCCGACGCACTGTTCTCCAACACCCGCCCGGCGGTCACCCGCTGGTCGCGGCTGATGGCACGCGTGTTCCATTTCTGTGCGGCCATGTGCCCGGCGGTGTTGATCCTGTGGCTGATGCAGGTCAGCGATGTCTCGGTGATACGCACCTACCTTGCCTTGGCCGCGGCAGCTGGTCTGCTGACCGTGCTGGTGTTCAATGCGTTCGGGCTGTACGGCCGTCAGATGTTCAACAACCGGCTGCTGCTGCGCTCCACCGTGGTGGCGTGGTCGGCCAGCTTCGGCCTGGTGCTGCTGCTGCACACGCTGTTCCGGGTGATTGCCTACCTGCCGGTGCGCATGGCGCTGCTTTGGTATCTGGTGACCTTGCTGCTGTTGCTGCTGGGCAGGCTGCTGATGCTGGTGTTCTTCCAGCGCCGCATCCGCCAGGGGCATTTCGTCGGCCGCTCGGTGATCCTGGGCGCCACCGAAAACGGTGGCCGGCTGGCCCGGCACATGCTGCAGAACGCGGATATCGGCTCGGGCCTGCTGGGCTTCATCGATGACCGCAAGCCCGAGCGCATCGACCCGCAGCTGCGGCCTCAGCTGATCGGCAATTTCGCCCTGCTGGAAGAACTGATCCGCAACAACGAGGTGGACCAGGTGCTGATGGCGCTGCCGGTCAATGCTGAGAGCCGCAACCATCACTACGCCGGGCTGCTGCACAAGATGCCGGTGCAGGTGTTCCTGGTGCCGGAAATGCAGGCCTTCAACTATGCGCTGCCGCGCGTGGCCGAGATTTCCGACGTGCCGATGCTGGTGGTGTCCGAGCCGCCGCTGCAGGGTTGGGCGCCGGCCTACAAGCGTGCCGAGGACGTGGTGCTGGCCTCGCTGGCGCTGCTGCTGCTGTCGCCGCTGATGCTGCTGACCGCCATCGCCATCAAGCTGGATTCGCGTGGGCCGGTGCTGTTCAAGCAGCGGCGCTATGGCTACAACCACCAGCTGATCGAGGTGTATAAGTTCCGCTCCATGTACCACGACCAGCGCGACATGAACGCCGCGGTGCAGACCCGCGTGGGCGACCCGCGGGTGACGCGGGTGGGGCGCTTGATCCGCAAGAGCAGCATCGACGAGCTGCCGCAGCTGTTCAACGTGCTGGCCGGCAGCATGTCGATGGTGGGGCCGCGCCCGCATGCCACCGCCACCAAGGCGGCAGACATTTCGTTCGAGGAAGCCGTGGCCGATTACGTGGCCCGGCACAAGGTCAAACCCGGCATCACCGGGCTGGCACAGGTGCATGGTTACCGTGGCGAGACCGATACGCTGGAGAAGATCCAGAAGCGCGTTGAATACGATCTGGCCTATATCGAGAACTGGTCGCTGGGCCTGGACCTGTTCATCCTGCTGCGCACGCTGCCGGCGGTGCTGTCGATGAAGGCGGCGTACTGATGGCCGGTCCACGCGTGGCATTGGTGATTCCCGTGCGCAATGGCGAGCCCTACCTGGCGCGCATGCTGCCGGCGCTGCGTGCGCAGTCGCTGCAGCCGGATGAAATCCTGGTGGTGGACAGCGCCTCGCGCGATGGCAGCGTGGCGGGCTGGCGCGGGTTTGGTGCGCGGGTGGAGGTGATCGACCCGGCCATCTTCAACCACGGTGGCACCCGTGGCTGGGCGGCAGGGCAGGTCAATGCGGACGTGCTTATCTACCTCACGCAGGATGCGGTGCCGGTGCCGCCGGATGCCTTCGCCAATCTGGTGGCCGGCCTGTATGCGGCCGACGACGTGGGTGTGGCCTACGGCCGGCAGATTCCGCACCCCGATGCCGGCGTGCTGGCGCGGCATGCGCGTGCGTTCAACTACCCCGCGCAGGGCCGCATCAAGCGCATGGGCGATGCGGCCGAACTGGGCATCAAGACCTGCTTCAGTTCCGACGCGTTCTGCGCCTACCGCGCCGATGCACTGGCTGCGGCGGGTGGTTTTCCGGCAGACGTGATCGGCAGCGAGGATGCACATGTGGCCGGGCGCATGCTGCTCAAGGGCTATGCGGTGAACTACGTGGCTGATGCGCAGGCCTGGCATTCGCACGACTACAGCATCGCCGAGGAGTTCCGCCGCTACTTCGACATCGGCGTGTTCTATTCACGCGAGGCGTGGATTGGCGAACGCTTCGGCAAGGCCGGCGGCGAGGGCGGGCGTTTTGTCAGGTCCGAGTTGGCGGCATTGCTGCAGGCGCGGCAGGCGCTGCGCATTCCCGGCGCGGTGGCACGCAGTGCGGCGAAACTCATTGGTTACCGATTGGGGCATATGGAAAGCAGCCTGCCACTGGGCATCAAGCGCAGGGTGAGCATGTTCCCGGGCTATTGGAGACAGCAGTGAAGACGAGCAGGATGATGATGGTGACGCTGCTGGCCGTGCTGTGCACGGCCTGTGCGATGCCCAACGTGGTCAGGTTGCCCTCGGGCCAGGTGATGGCCGAGCGCAGCATCACCAATTTCAGCCCCGAGCAGCTGCCGCAGCCGGTGCTGCGGGTACAGCCCGGCGACGTGCTGCGCATCGTGCGCGATGCACAGAGCCCGGCCGAGAAGGACGAGGCCACGCTGTACCGGGTGCGACCGGATGGCCATATCGCCTATCCGTTCATCGGTACGGTCAAGGCCAGCGGGCGCACCCCGGAGGATATCGGTGCCGAGGTCACACGCCGGCTGGATGACATCTACCGCGAACCTCGGGTGACGGTGAACATTGCCGAGGCGCCGGGCAATCGCGTGTATGTGGGCGGCGCGGTGCGCAACCCCGGCGTGTTCGACCTCAATGCAGCGGTCAACGTGGCCCAGGCCATCACCGCCACCGGAGGCGTACTGCCCACCGCCGACAGCCACCATGTGGCGCTGGTACGGCAGGACGAGAACGGCACCCAGCAAGTCTACTTCTTCGACTACGCCGCACTGCTGTCAGCGCGCAGCAACGGCAGCCGCAGTATCGGCCTGCAGCGCGGCGACCTGGTGTTCGTGCCCAGCTCGCGCATCGGCAATGCCATCCAGCGCGTGGACATGTACGTGAGCCAGCTGCTGCTGTTCCGCGGCTTTGGCGCCTCGGCCAACTACCAGATCAACGAACCGTCGTACCGGATCAATACGCCCGACGGCACCACCACGCCGGACAGGAGCAAGCCGTGATCGAGATCCGTAGCCTGCGTGATGCGCTGCGCCTGCTTTTCATCTTCGCCCGTGAGTTCAAGTGGGCGCTGCTGATCACCATTGCAGTGGTGGTGCTGGGTGCGTTCCTGCTGCCCAACCGCTATGTCTCCGATGCGCGCCTGCTGGTCAAGCCGACCGAGAGCGCCAGCGTTCAGCTGCCTGTACAGCCGGGGCCGGATACCGGTTTCGTGCAGCAGAGTCCGCAGCGTGACCCGCTGCTGGACGAGGAGAAGATGGCCACCAGCGAGCCGGTGATGATGAAGGTGGCGCAGACCTACCTGGCCATGTCATCGGTGCCGCCGCAGGGCGCCTGGGCGCGCTTCAAGTTCCGCATGGGCCAGGCGTTTGCCTGGTGCAAGGAGCTGCTGCGCAACATGCTGGTCGGCGTGGGCCTGATGGACGAGGCACCGCTGGAGAACCGGCTTGCTGCGCGCCTTGCCAAGAAGCTGGCGGTGAGCCACGACCCCGGCTCCAACGTGATGGAAATGCGCGTGACCTGGAGCGATCCGCACGTGGCCCAGGGCATCTCCCGTGCCTGGGTGGATGCCTACTTCGACGAGCGCGCCCGTGCCGCCGGCGGTGAGGCGCTGTTCAATTTCTACGAGCAGCAGAACCGCGAGCTCAATGATGACATCGTCGCGCTCAAGCGCCAGCTGCGCGACAAGCTGCGGGTGATCGACGCCACCAGCATCGAGCAGCGCATCGACGATGTCACCGACCAGCTGCAGAAGCTGTACCGCCACCGCCGCGAGCTTCAGGCCGAGCGTGAATCGCTGATGGGCATCCTGGGCGCGGCGGGCCGGCAGCTGCCTGCGGTGGCCGGCGAGGTGGTCACCGAGCGTGAGGTCAGCCTCAACCCGCAGCGCGAGGACCTCAAGCTGAAATTGAACGGCCTGCGCCAGCAGCGGCTGGACCTGCTGCGCAACTTCAAGGAGGGTGCCCCGCCGGTACGCGCGCTGGACGAGAGCATCGCCGCGCTGGAGCGGGAAATGAATGACGTGGACGGCAGCATCGTGCGTTCGCGCAACATCGCGCCCAATGCGCTGGGCACGCGGCTGCGCCAGGACATGCAGGACGCGCGCCTGAACGTGGCCAAGATCGACGCCAACGTGGCCGAGATCGACGCGCAGGTGAAGCAGCTGCAGGCCAGCCGCGAGGAGATCATGTCCGCCGAGCCGTCGCTGTCGCGGCTCAGCCTGGAGCTGTCCTCGGCGGAGAAGACCTTTGCCCAGTATTCGGACTACCTGCTGCGCGCGCGGGTGATCCGCGACCTCAACCGCCACCGCCTGAGCAACGTGGCGCTGGTGGGGCAGTCCAGCTTCACCCCGTCGCGGGTGTTCCCCAAGAGCATGCTGATGCTGCTGCTGGCACTGCCGGTGGCGCTGGTGGTCGCGCTGGTGGTGGTGTTCCTGCTGTACCTGATGGACCAGCGCATCCACGACGGTGGCCGCCTGGAGGCCACGCTGGGCGTACCGCTGCTGGCCACCGTGCCGGAGGTGGAACGCGAGGACGAGGGCTCGCGCGGGTTGCGTGCCGCCCTGTACCGGCTGTACTGCAGGTTGCCTTTGGAGCGTATCGCCAGCCACGGGCTGTCCATCGGCCTGACCAGCAGCCGTGCCGGTGAGGGCGTGAGTTTCATCGCATCGCGCCTGGTCATCGTGCTGCGCCAGCAGGGCTATGAGGTGCGCGAAGGCGAGCTGCCGGCGCGCCCCGGCGAAGTGGTGCTGATACAGGCGCCGCCGGTGAGCGACGAGCGTTCGCTGCTGGAGTTGCGCGGCTGTGATTTCATCGCGTTGGTGGTACAGGCCCGCAGTACCACGGTGCCTGCCGTGGACAGCGCCCTGAATCTGCTGCGCGATGCGCTGGGCCACGTGGACGGGGTGGTACTGAACCGCCGCGTGTTCGAGATTCCATCGCGTTTCTGGACGCCGGTGAGCCGCTGGCTGG
Organism: Stenotrophomonas sp. UBA2124; assembly: GCA_002329155.1. Lineage (GTDB taxonomy): Bacteria > Pseudomonadota > Gammaproteobacteria > Xanthomonadales > Xanthomonadaceae > Stenotrophomonas. The sequence goes on from DCXY01000051.1 coordinate 24,698, forward strand.
GGGCGTACTGAGTGCGCGTTGCCCTGCTCGCGCCGCTGCCGCCGTTGCAGAACGGCATTGCCGACTATGCCCAGGCATGGATGCAGGCGCTTGGTACCACCGGTATCGATGTGGTGGTGCCGCCCCGCACGCCAGCCGGTGCATGGGACACCGCCGATGCCGGCTTCTGGGGTGGCATCGAGCTGGTGCATGCCGAACTGGGCGGCGGCCGTGGGCCGGAGCTCATCGCGCTGGAACAGCTGCGCGCGGCATGGCCGAAGCTGCTGATGACCGCCACCGTGCACGATCCGGAGCGGCTGATCTGGCGCTCGCCGGTGCCCGACGGTGGCCTTGCCGCACGCGCCGCGCACTGGCCAAGGCCGTTGCCGCAGCTGCTCACGCTGCTGCAGGACCGGCGCACGCTCGCGCGCGAGCGCGCGCTGGCGCGGCGGCTGGATGCACTGGTCGCGCTTACCCGCATCGGCGGCCGTTGCCTGGCCGAGCGCATGCAGCTGCCGACAGGCAAGGTGCACTTCATCGCCCACGGTAACCGTGTGCTGCCATCGGTGCCACTGCCGCAAAGCGCGCCACTGCGGCTGCTGTACTTCGGCTTCATCTACCCGGGCAAGGGCATCGAGGATCTGATCGACGCACTGGCGCAGGTGCGCCAGCGCCGGCCGCAGGCCGCGCTGCGCCTGACCCTGTCCGGCGGCACCGCACCGGAGCTGGCCTTTGGCAGCCGGGGCGACTACCTCTCGCAGCTGCGCGAGCGTGTGCAGCGGCTGGGCATCGGTGACTGGGTGGAATGGCGGCTGGACCTGCCGGCCGAGCAGATTGTCGATTGCGTGCAGGCCCACCACGTCATGCTGCTGCCCTACCGGGACTCGAAGAAGCTGGCCCTGCTGGGGCGCATGCGCGCCACCAGCGGTGCGCTGTCATGGGCCAATGCCTGCGGCCGTGGCGTGATTGCCTCCGATGCGCGCGCCTTCGCCGAAGAGGTGTCGCATGGCAACGGCGTGGTGTTCGAGCAGGGCGACAGCGCCGCGCTGGCCAGGCGGATCATCGCGCTGGTGGACCAACCGGCGCAGGCCACCGCCTGGGCGGAGGGCGCGGCCAGCCTTGGCAAGCGGCGACAATGGCCGGTGGTGGCAGAACAGTTCGCGGCGTTGTTCACGTCGCTGGTGGAGGGCAGGCAATGACAGGCAAGGGCAACCGGCAGGCACGCGGGCGTGGCTGGAAGGCGCTGCTGCTCGGCAGCGCGCTGCTGGCACTGCTGGCGGCGGTCAGCGCCTGTGCCAAGGGTGAGCGGCCGGCACTGGAGCTGGTGCCGCCGCGAGCGGTGGAGTGGCGCGATTTTCTTGGCGTGAACGCGCACTTCCTGTGGTTCGAGCCGGCCGTCTACAAGCAGCAGATGGACCGCGTGCAGTCACTGGGCCTGGAATGGGTGCGCGTGGACCTGCACTGGGACACCATCGAACCGAAGGAAGGCCAGTTCCGCTGGGACGTGCTCGATCCGCTGATGGCCGAGATCGAGCGCCGTGGCCTGAAGGCCGAGGTGTATCTGGTGGGTTCGGCGCCGCATGCCACCTCGGCACCGGCAGGCAGCCCGCATCCGGATCAGTACCCGCCGAAGGATCCGGCGCTGTACGCCAAGGCGCTGGTGACGCTCGCGCAGCGCTACCCGAAGGTGCCGGCATGGCAGGTGTGGAACGAGCCGAACCTGCCTGCGTTCTGGCGCCCGCGCGAAGACCCCGCCGCCTACGGCCAGCTGCTGCTGGCCAGCGTGCAGGCGATGCAGGCCAATGCGCCGGGCCGCACCATCGTGCTCGGTGGCATGGGCTATTTCAGCCAGATGCCCACGCGCGGCGGTGGCCTGATGGTGGAGTCGCTGGCCAAGGGAGGCCTGTACTCGATGGACGTGGTTACCGCCTATCACCCGTACTCGCTGCACCCGGAAGGCGACGACCCGCACGCACTGGATTTCGTGCGCCGCGCACAGCAGGGCAATGCCGCACTGCGTGCCGCCGGTGCGCGCGACATCTGGGCCGACGAGTGGGGCTGGTCCAGCTATGACGGTCCCAAGGAAGAGCAGCCCATCATCGGCGCGCAGGGGCAGGCGGACTATGTCACCCGGCGTCTGGCGCTGATGAGCGCGCTGGATTACGACAAGGTGTTCTTGTTCGCGCTCAGCGACCTGGACAGCCGTGCAGGCGCGCGCGACCGTCGCTACGGCCTGCTGGATGAGAAGGCACAACCCAAGCCGATCTACGACGCGTTGCAGCGCATGCTCACGCTCACTGGGCCACGCATTACCCCGGGCAAGGCGCCGACACTGGCGAACGTGCCGCCGGGTCTGGTCGGCATCGCGTGGCAGCGCGAGGACGGCCGCAGGCTCTGGATGTTCTGGGCCGACAAGGCTGGCAGCGTGCAGCTGCGCGGCCTGCGCCAGGCGCAGCTGCATGATGTGCTCGGCGGCAAGGTGCAGGCATTGAAGAGTGAAGGTGATGCACTGCAGGTGCCGGTGACCACCACCTTGTCCGTGCTGGAGTGGTGATGCGCCCGTTGCGACTGCTCTGGGTGCTTCCCTACCTGCCGTGGCCGACCACCAGCGGCGGCAAGCTGCGTCAGTACCACCTGCTGCGCTGCCTCGCCGCGCGCGGCCACCGCATCACCCTGCTGGTGCAGAGCAAGGTGCCGCTGGACCGGCAGACACGCGAACAGCTGGAACCCCTGCTGGATCGCCTGATCGTCACCGAACGGCGCCCGCTCAAGTCGGCCACCACAATGCTGGCGGGGCTGGTATCGCCGGTGCCGCTGCTGGCCTCGGTGAACGGCCATGCGCCCGGTTTCAGCCGTGTCTTCGAGGAGCTGCTGCGCGAACCGTGGGATGTGGTGCAGATCGAGCACTCCTACATGTACGAGCCGTGCCGTGGCCCGCTGCGCCGGCACAAGCGTGATTTCGTGCTCAGCGAACACAATGTGGAATCCACGCTGGCCGAAGTCACCTACAGCCGCCTGCCTGCGCCGTTGCGGCCGCTGGCCAGTCTCGACCGTGGCCGCTATCGCCGCTGGGAACGGCATGTGCTGGGCCAGGCGCGCAAGGTGGTGGCATTGACCGACGATGACGCGCGTGTGTTCGCGCCCTACAGCAGGCAGCCCGTGGCGGTGGTGGTCAACGGCACCGATACCGGTGCCTTTGCTGCGGTCACGCCGGAGCCCACCGCGCGCCGCATATTGTTCGTCGGCAATTTCGAGTACGCGCCGAACATCGATGCGGTCGAATGGATGCTGGACACGATCATGCCGGCGCTGTGGCAGCAGACACCCGATGTGCGGCTGTGCCTGTGCGGTCACGCGCTGCCACAGCAGTGGGCCGCCCGCTGGAATGATCCGCGCATCGAATGGCGCGGCTTCGTACCGGAGCTGCAGACCGTGCAGGCGCAGAGCAGCGTGTTCCTGGCCGCGCTGCGCGATGGTGGTGGCTCCAAGCTCAAGGTGCTGGAAGCCATGGCCGCCGGCCTGCCGCTGGTGGCGACGCCGCAGGCGGTCTCCGGTCTGGCCGTGGAGCGCGGCGTGCATTACGTCGGTGGCGCGGATGCTACATCGCTGGTCACGGCGTTGCAGCAGTTGCTGGATGACCCGGCACAGGCGCATGCGCTCGGTGAGGCGGCGCGCGGCTACGTGCGCGAGCAGCATGACTGGAGCCGTTCCGCCGACCAGCTGGAAGCGGTGTACGCGGAGCTGGCATGCGCATAGGCATCGACTACCGCCCGGTGACGGCCGCGCCCTGGTCGGGCATCGCCCGTCAGGTGCTGGCGCTGGAGCAGGCGCTGCAGGCCAGTGGTCGCGGTGACGTGCTGCGCTTCAGCATGGCGCCCGCCGATCATCCGCATCGTGCCATCGCCCACTGTGCACCGCAGGATGTGCCGGCGCAGGGCCTGCACCGGCCCAAAGCGCGGCTGGCGTTCGAGGCGGGTTTCCTGCCCAAGGCGTTGCAGCGTGAGGGTGTGGATGTGTATATCGCCACCGCCAACAGTGGCCTGCCGTGGCCGCGCCCGCGCAGCCTGAAACGGCAGGTGCTGCTGTTGCACGACCTGTTCCAGCTGACGCTGCCCGGGCGGCATGCAAGCTGGCTGCATGCCGCGGTGTACGGCACGATGGATCGCGTAATGATCGGCCACGCCATGCGCGCTGCAGACGCGATCTGGACGCCCTCGCAGTTCAGTGCCGAGGAAGCGGCGCGGCTGTTCCCGCGCAGCCGCGACAGGCTGCAGGTGCTGCCCAATGCGGTGGCACCGCTGGCCGCGCCGGATGCCGTGTCCGATGCCACCCTGCCGTCGCGCTACTGGCTGGTGGTGGGCACGCGCGAGCCGCGCAAGAACATTCCCTTCCTGCTGGAGCAGTGGCAGGCGCTGCGTGATGGTGGTGTGGCCTTGCCCGATCTGGTGCTGGTGGGTGCGCGGGGCGATGTGCCCGAGCCGCTGGCCACGCTGCCGGGCCTGCACTGGCGCAGCGGCATCCGCGATGCCGCGTTGTCGCGGCTGTACCACGATGCCGAACGCCTGCTGCATCCGGCGACGGCCGAAGGCTTCGGCCTGCCGGTGATCGAGGCATTGGCCAGCGGCACGCCGGTGGCGGTGGCCACCGGCAGCGCATTGGATGAGATCACGCCGGCACAGTCGCTGCGCTTCGATCCACGTGATGCCGAAGCGCTGCGCACGTCACTGCAGGCTGCGGTCAGCAGCGGACGGCGTGATGATGAGGCAGCACCGGTGCTGCAGGCCGCCGCCGAACGCTACGCACCGGCGCGCTACGAGCAGCGTGTCGCCCAGCTGCTGGACGAGGTGCTGCGGTGAAGCTCGGCACCACCGTCGCCGTGCTGTGCGGGCTGCTGTTCGGCAGCCTGCTGCTGTTGCTGCCGCCGTCCAGGTTCTTCGTGCTGCTGGTGGGTTTCCCCGCCGCACTGGTGGTGCTGCGCTGGCCGGTGGTCGGGCTGTCTCTGTTCGCGCTGGTCTCTACCTTCATGCCGTACAGCACATTGCAGGTAGGCATCCGCTTCACCCTGGCCGAGGCCATGCTTGGCCTCACCTGGGGCGGGGTGATGCTGCAGCTGTTCTTCCAGCGGCTGCAGCGCCCGCAGTTCGGCAGGGTGGAACGCTCGCTGCTGCTGTTGATGGCGTTCAGCGCGTTTCCCTTCCTTGTCGGCCAGCTGATGGTGGCCGCCGAAGGCAACGGCCCGGTCAACTGGGTACGCTGGCTGGCCAATCTGTCGCCGCTGCTGCTGTCGCCGCTGCTGCTTTCGCAGGAGAGGCAGCGCGACCAGCTGATGGTGATGCTGCTGCTGGGTAATCTGGCCATGCTGGCGCTGTCGCTGGGCATGTTCGTCAAGTCGCGCAGCGCGCTGGACATGATCCCCATCCTGGAGAAGATGCGCTATGCCCACCCGGAGGCATTGCTGGACATCTTCAGCGCCGAGAACGCGCGCCTCGGTACGCCTTGGGTACACCCCAACCTCAGCGGTGGCGCGATGGCGCTGTTCGTGCCGTTGGCAGCGTTCTATGCGCTCTATCAGCACGGCTGGCGCAAGGCGCTGGGTGCGGCGGTGGCTGTGCTCGGCGGCGCGGCGCTGCTGCTGAGCAGTTCGCGCGGCGCGATCCTGTCGCTGGGTCTGGTGCTGCTGTGGTTGTCGTGGCTGCGCGTGCCGTATGCGCGGGCGACAGTGTTGGCCGGTGCGCTGCTCGGTGGCGTGCTGGCGGTGAGCTACACGCCACTGCAGGACCGCCTTGCCACCATGTTCTCCTCCGACAACGCCAGTACCGAAGTGCGCGTGGACGAGTACAGGCGTTTCCCCGAAGCGGTTGCGCGCTATCCGCTGGGCATCGGCTTCAGGACCGAACCGCCGGTACCGGGCAGCGGCCTGCTGGGCATCTCAAACCTGTGGCTGTACTACATGTACAAGCTCGGCCTGCTGGGCATGCTGCTGTACTGCGTGGTCACCTGGCGCTGGTGGCAGGCGGTGCGGCCGCGTGGCAAGGTGCCGGTCATCGACGCGCGCAATGGCCTGTGGATGGGCTGCACCACCGGTCTGGTGGCGGCGCTGCTCACCGGCCTGATCGATCACTACTACAGTTTCACCATGGTGCTGGTGGCCTTGTTCTGGCTGGTGATGGGGCTGGGCCTGCAGAGCGCGGCCGCTGTTCCCGCCAGTTCGCCCGGGCACCCTTCATCGAGTTCAAGGAAGCCGTAATGAAGCACCGTATTTTCCATTCGATGGACCTGCGCACGCGCCTGGGTGACTACGCCACGCGCCTGGGTGTGGACGAGGCGGCGGTACGCGCCGCCTACGAATGGCTGCTGGCCAACGAGGCAGCGTTCGAGGAGGCTGCAGGGGACGAGGTGCGGGTGTCGATCTGCTCGGTGGACATCGAGCCGACCCTGGAAGACCCGCTGGGGCGGCGCCTGTACGGCGCGCTCAAGCAGGAGATTCCCACCCAGCTGGTGCCGCGCTACGGCATCAACTGGCCGACCTTCAAGGACCGCTGCCTGCGGCTGTGGGAGCAGCTCTACAACATCGCCATCAACAAGGTGCCGTTCCACTGGGTGCGGTTGACGTGGCTGCGCATCGGCGGGGCGAAGATCGGCGAGGGCTCCACCATCTGGCGCAACACCGAGGTGCTGGGCGTCAACAATCTGGTGATCGGCAAGGACAGCGTGATCGCCTGGCACTGCCAGATCGACGCGCGCGCCGGGCTGCGCATCGGCGACCATGTCGCCATCGCCTCGCATGTGCTGATCATCGCCGGCTCGCATGACCTCACCGCGCCGGAGTTCTGGTCGGTGTCCGCGCCCATCGTCATCGAGGATTACGTGTGGATCGCCAGCCGCGCGCTGGTTGCGCATGGCGCGCACCTGGGGCGTGGCTGCGTCATCACCGCCAACACGGTGGTGGCCAAGGAAGTGCCGCCGTACAAGATCATCGGCGGCACCGGCGCCAAGCCCATGGGCGAGCGCCCGCACGACCTGAACTACCGGGTGGGCGGCAAGAACCTGCTGACCCTGCTGCACTGAGCCCATGTTCCGCGCGACGCTCTGGTTGACACTGGCAACGCTGGCCGGGCTCGCGCTCGGCTTCGGCCGCGAGTGGCTGCTGGTCGACGCCTGGGGCGCGGGCGCACGCACGGATGCCTTTCTGGTCGGCATGTTCCTGCCCGAGGCTATCCGCATGACGCTGGCGGCGGGGCTGTTGTCCTCGGCCGCGTTGCCGTTGCTGCAGCAGGTATCCGGTGACGGGAGACCACGCTGGCTGTCCTCGCAGGTCGCCAACCTGCTGCTGCTCGGCGGGATGATCGCGGCGGTGCTGGCGGTGGGTGCGTCGCTGTGGGTACGCATGATCGGCCCCGGCCTGTCAGCGGGCGCGCAGCATGATGCCGCCGGCAGCCTCACATTGCTCGCCGCGACCATTCCACTGCTGCTGCTGCACGCGCTGGCAGCGGTGGTGGGGCAGGCGCACGAGCGTTTCCTGCTTGCCGGCCTCGGCTCCTTCCTCTACAACCTGCCGGCGGTGCTGCTGCTGTTGCTGCAGCGTGCAGCCACCGACGAGCGCACGCTGTCGCTGGCGTTCGTGCTGGGCGCGGTACTGATGCTGGTTTCGGTGCTGCCGTTGCTGTGGCGCGGTGGCTGGCGTCCGTGGCGTTGGCATTGGCAATGGCAGGACGTGTCCCTGCTGTATCGCCGGCTTGGCCCGCTGCTGGCCAGCGCCGGTGCCAGTCAGGGGCTGGTGCTGATCGAACGCATCTGCGCGTCGTTCCTGGGCGAGGGCGCGATCACCGTGGTCAATCTCGCGCGCAAGCTGGTCAACCTGCCGCTGGTGGCGCTGATGAGCCTGAACCAGGTGGTGCTGGCCCGCATGACCCGGCTTGCCGACAACCCGCAGGCGCGCCGCGCCGCGTTGTGGATCGGCCTGTTGGCCACCGCCGCGTTGACCGTGCCGGCAGCGGCCGGTCTGATCGGCGCGGCGCCCACACTGGTGGCGCTGCTGCTGCCGGCCGGCATGGCGCAGGGGCCGCTGCCGATGCTGCTGGCCTGGTTCGCCTGCGTCATCGTGTTTGGCGCCTGGAACGCCTTGCTTGCGCGCTATGCATATGCTGCCGGCGACACCGTGCTGCCGATGCGTTGTGAACTGATCGGCAGTGCGGTGAATGCACTGGCACTGTTGCTGGTGCCACTGTTCACCGGCATCGCCGGCATTGCCTGGGCTGCGCTGACAGGCTGCATCGTCACCGCGTTGCTGTTCCTGTGGCGTTACCGCTTGTTGGGCGAAGCCACTGTACTGCGGCTGCCGGTGCTGGCCATCGCGGCGTTGCTGGTGGCGGCGCTGCTGCTGTATCCGCTGGGTGCATCGCCATGGCTGCAGCTGGCGTTGGCCAGTGTGCACGCGGCGCTGTGGTTGCTGCTGCTGGTGCTGTGGACGCTGCGGGTACTGCGCCGGTCGTCACCGGCAGCCTGACTGCGCGGCGGGCACGGCAGTGCTGCCAATGCTCAGGCCAGCGCGAAGCGCAGCATGAACAAACCGGCCACCAGCCACACCGCCGGCTTCACTTCACGCCAGCGGCCAGTACCCGCCTTGAGCGCGGCGTAGGCGATGAAGCCGAAGGCCAGGCCGTTGGCGATGGAGTAGGTGAACGGCATCGCCAGCGCGCACAGCGCGGCAGGCACCGATTCGGTCAGGTCGTCCCACTTCACTTCCACCAGCTCGCGCAACATCAGCCCGGCCACGAACAGCAGCGCCGGTGCGGTGGCATAGGCGGGCACCATTGCCGCCAACGGCGAGAACAGCAGCGCAGCCAGGAACAATGCCGCCACCACCAGCGCGGTCAGGCCGGTGCGCCCGCCCACCTGCACGCCGGAGGCGCTTTCGGCGAACGCCGTGGTGGAACTGGTGCCCAGCAGCGAGCCGGCGACGATCGCGCTGCTGTCGGCCAGCAGCGCGCGGCCAAAGCGCTTCTTTCCGTCGGCCAGATCCAGCAGGCCGGCGCGGCCCGCCACGCCGTAGAGCGTGCCGGTGGCGTCGAACACTTCCACCAGCACGAACACCAGCACCACCTGCAGCAGCACCGCCAGCGGTGCGCCGCCGTCGTGGTGCAGCAGGCCGGGCAGGTCCAGCTGCAGGAAGGTGGGAGCGAGGCTGGGCGGCAGCGACACAAGGCCCTGGTATTGCACATCGCCGATGGCCCACGCCACGGCGGTGACGGTGAGGATGCCGATCAGGATGGCGCCCCGCACCTTGCGTGCTTCCAGCACGGCCACCAGCAGGAAGCCGGCCAGCGCCAGCAGCGGCGGCGCGGTGTTGAGCGGCCCCAGCGCCAGCATGGTGTCTTCGTTGGCGATGATGACGTTGGATTTCTGCAGCGCGATGATGGCCAGGAACAGGCCGATGCCGGCCACGATGGCCGAGCGCAGCGACGCGGGAATGCCTGATACCAGCCACGCGCGGATGCCGGTGAGCGAGAGCACCAGGAACACCACGCCGGAAATGAACACCGCCGCCAGTGCCTGCTGCCACGGCAGGCCGGCGGCACCGACCACGGTGAAGGCGAAGAAGGCGTTCAGGCCCATGCCCGGTGCCATGCCGACCGGGAAGTTCGCCGCCAGCGCCATCACCGCCGAACCCACGGCCGCCGCCAGACAGGTGGCCACGAACACCGCGCCCGGGTCCATGCCGGTGGTGCCGAGGATTTCAGGGTTGACGAAGACGATGTAGGACATCGTCAGGAAGGTGGTGAGCCCGGCCAGTATCTCGGTACGGACGGAGGTGCCGTGCTGGCGCAGTTTGAACAGGCGGTCGAGCAGGGACATGGCGGGCATTCCCGGAAAGATGCTGGAGTGGTTTTCTCACCTCAACGCGCTGCGTTGTGTGAGGAGCGGGAGGTGGGGGAAGCCTCGCTGCTTTACCCGCGCAGTGCTTACCCCCTCCCAGCCTCCCCCTCCGCCTGCGGCGCAAGGGGAGGGGTATTTCGCAACCCCCTCCGCCTGCGGCACAAGGGGCTTGTTTCCCGGCGTCCCTTGGTTGGGAGCGCCGTTCTGCTCCCTCCCTTGCACCGAAGACGCAGGGCCCCGCTCTGCTCCCTCCCTTGCGCCGAAGGCGGAGGGGAGGGCGGGGGAGGGGTAACGCTTCTACCGCTTACTTCAACGCCTTGAAACGCAGGCGCTTGGGACCGGCATCGTCGCCCAGGCGGCGCTTCTTGTCCTCTTCGTACTCGCGGTAGTTGCCCTGGAAGAACTCCACGTGCGAGTCGCCCTCGAAGGCGATGATGTGCGTGGCGATGCGGTCCAGGAACCAGCGGTCATGGGAGATCACGAAGGTGTTGCCGGGGAACTCCAGCAGCGCGTCTTCCAGCGCGCGCAGGGTTTCGATGTCCAGGTCGTTGGACGGTTCGTCGAGCAGCAGCACGTTGCCACCCTGCAGCAGGGTCTTGGCCATGTGCAGGCGGCCACGCTCACCACCGGACAGCGAGCCGACCATCTTCTGCTGGTCCTGGCCCTTGAAGTTGAAGCGGCCGATGTAGGCGCGCGACTGGATCTCGGTGCCGTTGATGTTGAGGATGTCCAGGCCGCCGGAGATTTCCTGGAACACGTTGTGGTTGCCCACCAGCGCGTCACGGCTCTGGTCCACATAGGACAGCTGCACCGTCGGGCCGGTCACGATCTCACCCGAATCCGGCTTTTCCTGGCCGGTGATCATCTTGAACAGCGTGGACTTGCCGGCACCGTTCGGGCCGATGATGCCGACGATGGCACCCGGCGGAATGATCATTGACAGGTTGTCGATCAGCAGGCGGTCGCCGAACTTCTTGGAGACATTCTTGAACTCCATGACCGAGTTGCCCAGGCGCTCACCCGGCGGGATGAACAGCTCGTTGGTCTCGTTGCGCTTCTGGTAGTCCACGCTCTGCAGTTCTTCCAGGCGGGCCAGACGGGCCTTGCCCTTGGAGCGGCCACCCTTGGCGTTCTGGCGCGACCACTCCAGTTCCTTCTGGATCGCCTTCTGGCGGGCCTTTTCCTGGTTCTCTTCCTGCTTGAGGCGCTCTTCCTTCTGCTCAAGCCACTGGGTGTAGTTGCCCTTCCACGGAATGCCGCGGCCGCGGTCCAGTTCCAGGATCCACTCGGCGGCGTTGTCCAGGAAGTAGCGATCGTGGGTGACGGCCACCACGGTGCCGGTGTAGCGGTGCAGGAACTGCTCCAGCCATTCCACGGACTCGGCATCCAGGTGGTTGGTCGGTTCGTCGAGCAGCAGCATGTCCGGCTTCTGCAGCAGCAGGCGGCACAGGGCCACGCGGCGCTTTTCACCACCGGAGAGCTTGCCGATCACCGCATCCCACGGCGGCAGGCGCAGCGCGTCGGCGGCCACGTCCAGCTGCTGCTCCACGGTGTGTGCGTCACCGGCGGAAAGAATGGCTTCCAGGCGCTCCTGCTCCTTGGCCAGCGCGTCGAAATCCGCGCCTTCCTCGGCATAGGCGGCATACACCGCTTCCAGCGCGGCCTGGGCCTGCAGCACGTCGCCCACGCCTTCTTCCACGGCCTGGCGCACGGTGTGCTCGGGGTTCAGTTCCGGCTCCTGGGCCAGGTAGCCGACCTTGATGCCCGACTGCGGGCGGGCCTCACCCTCGAAATCGGTGTCCACGC
>DCXY01000017.1:0-7848 GCA_002329155.1 Stenotrophomonas sp. UBA2124
TCGACCGCGAGCGCAACCGCGTTTCGCTGGGCCTGAAGCAGCTGGGCGAGGATCCGTGGGACAACATCGCACGTCGTTACCCGGCCAACAGCCGCGTGTTCGGCAAGGTCTCCAACGTGACCGATTACGGCGCGTTCGTCGAGATCGAGCCGGGCGTGGAAGGCCTGGTGCACGTGTCCGAGATGGATTGGACCAACAAGAACGTCAACCCGTCCAAGGTTGTGCAGGTCGGTGACGAAGTCGAAGTGATGGTGCTGGACGTCGACGAAGAGCGTCGCCGCATCTCGCTGGGCATGAAGCAGGTTGCCGCCAATCCGTGGGAAACCTTTGCTGCCATCCACAAGAAGGGCGACAAGGTTGAAGGCCAGATCAAGTCGATCACCGACTTCGGCATCTTCATCGGCCTGGACGGTGGCATCGACGGTCTGGTGCACCTGTCGGACATCAGCTGGAACACCACCGGCGAAGACGTGGTCCGCAACTTCAAGAAGGGCGACACCCTGGAAGCCGTCGTGCTGGCGGTCGATCCGGAGCGCGAGCGCATCTCGCTGGGCGTCAAGCAGCTTGAGCAGGATCCGTTCGGCCAGTACATGGCTGCCAACCCGAAGGGTTCCAAGGTTGAGGGCGTGGTGAAGGAAGTGGACGCCAAGGGCGCCACCATCGAGCTGGCTGACGGCATCGAGGGCTATGTTGCTGCCCGCGATATCGCCAACGAGCGCGTTGACGACGCTACCCAGCACCTGAAGGTCGGCGACAAGGTCGAAGCCAAGTTCGTGGGCATGGACCGCAAGGGCCGTACCCTGCAGCTGTCGATCAAGGCCAAGGACGATGCCGAAATGCGCGAAGTGCTGGAGGAATACCAGTCCGCGTCGGGCGGCACCACCCAGCTGGGCGCGCTGCTGCGTGCACAGTTGAACGGCAACAAGTCCGAGTAATCGGGCCGACGCAGTAGATGCAACTGGGCGGCCCGGACTCTTGTCCGGGCCGCTTCAGGGTTCAGACCCAGCCTTTGTCGAGTACGCAATGACCAAGTCCGAGTTGATCGAAATCCTCGCGCGCCACCAGGCGCACCTGAAGGCCGACGATGTTGATCTGGCTGTGAAGTCATTGCTGGAAATGATGGGTGGGTCGCTGGCCTCGGGTGATCGCATCGAGATCCGTGGTTTCGGCAGTTTTTCCCTGCATTACCGCCCGCCGCGCCTTGGCCGCAACCCGAAGACGGGTGAGTCGGTGGCGTTGCCGGGCAAGCATGTGCCGCATTTCAAGCCTGGCAAGGAACTGCGCGAGCGCGTCAGCCCCGTAGTGCCACTGGAAAGCGACCCGGCCTGAGCCAGCAGGCGCTTTTTGCTGCGGACGCACGTGCGGATTCGGTAAGCTAGGGGCTCTTGTCATTGGAGCCGGCTGGCACATGAAGATCGTTCGTTTATTGATCCTGCTGGCGGTTCTGATTGGTGGGCTGGTGATTGGTTCGCTCAATTCGCAACCCATCCAGATCAGCCTTGCATTCTGGGAGCTGAAGACCACCTCCGGCATTGCCATCATCACCTCGCTGCTGCTCGGTGCTCTGGTGGGTGGCGGCATGGTGATGGCCGGCCTGGTCGTGCCGATGTACGCCAAGCTGCGGCGCGCCAACAAGGCTGCTTCCATACCGGTGGCTGGCAATACGCCATCTGCGGCACCGCAGACTCCTTCCCCCTTTGATGGACGCTGAGCGAAGATGGAATTCATCAGTGAGTGGTTCTGGTTTTTCCTGTTCCTGCCGATCGCGGCGCTGAGTGGCTGGGTGATTGGCCGTCGTGGCGGCCAGCGGCACAGCGAGAACCAGGTAAGCCGGCTCTCCAGCACCTATTTCCGTGGCCTGAACTACCTGCTCAACGAGCAGCCGGACAAGGCCATCGAGCTGTTCCTGCATATCGCCGAGCTGGACAAGGAAACCTTCGAGACGCAGGTGGCGTTGGGCCACCTGTTCCGCCGTCGCGGAGAGGTGGACCGCGCCATTCGCCTGCACCAGGGTCTGGTGAACCGCAATGACCTGAGTGACGCGCAGCGCGTGCAGGCCTTGCTGGCGCTGGGCGAGGACTATATGAAGTCGGGCCTGCTGGACCGCGCCGAAACCGTGTTCACCGACCTGGCCAAGCTTGACCAGCGTGCCCCGCAGGCGCTCAAGCACCTGATCGGCATCTACCAGGCCGAGCGTGATTGGGAAAAGGCCATCGACAACGCGCGTCGTTACGAAGAAGTCACCGACGAGCCGATGGGCAAGCTGATCGGCCAGTTCGAGTGCGAGCTGGCCGAACGCTACCGCGCTGCCGGCCGTCTGGATGATGCGCGTGCGGCGATAACCCGTGCCAACGCTGCCGATGCGATGAGCGTGCGCGCCGGCATCATAGAAGGCCGTCTGGAAAGTGATTTCGGCAATGACGAGGCAGCGGTGCGTGCGTTCGAGCGCGCCGCGCGCAATGACCCCGACTATCTGCCGGAAATCCTGCCGCAGTTGCTGAAGAACTACCGCAACGTGGGTGATATTGCGGGGGCGCGTGCGTTCCTGGCCGAGATGACCGAGCACTACCGCGGCATCGCGCCGGTGCTGGCGCTGACCCGCCTGATGGAAGAGCAGGAAGGCACCGCCCCGGCGCGAGCCTATCTGGGCCGTCAGCTGAAGGATCGCCCGTCGGTGCGAGGTGAGTCGGCGCTGATCGATCTGACGCTGGCAGAGGGGGCCGATCCGGTCGCCACCCTGCAGGATCTGAAGCACATCACCGACCAGCTGCTGGTGCGCAACCCGGCGTACCGCTGCACGCGCTGCGGCTTCGGTGCGCGGACCCATCATTGGCAGTGCCCGAGCTGCAAGGAATGGGGCACGGTCAAGCCGCTGTTGAACTTCGCGGTGCTCTGAGCCGTGCCAACGCACTATCTGTGGTTGCCGCTGGCCACCTTCTGCGTGGCCGTGTTGGCCACCTGGGCGGCGATCCACTACGCCATCCGGCGCCAGCTGATCGACCAGCCGGGTGAGCGCCGCAGCCATTCGGTATCGACACCGCGTGGTGGTGGCATTGGCATCGTCGTTTCGCAGCTGTTTGCCTGTGGCGTACTGGCGCTGCTGTATCCGGCATTCGCGGCCGGTCTGGCAGTTTTCGCACTCGGCCTGTTGATGGTGGCGGGCATCGGCTGGTGGGATGACCATCGCCCGCTGCCTGCACTGCCGCGCCTGCTGGTGCATCTGCTGGCGGCGCTGCTGCTGGGGCTGCTGGTGTGGCAGGCGAGCCATGACCCGCTCAAGGCCGTGATCTGCGTGGTGCTTGGCGTGTCGCTGATCAACATCTGGAACTTCATGGATGGCATCAACGGGCTGGCAAGCAGCCAGGCCATCCTGGTGGGGGTAGGGGCGGCGGTGCTGCTGCCTGGGTCTTACGCTCTGGCGGGGCTGGTGATCGCGGCCGGTTGTCTTGGCTTTCTACCCTTCAATTTCCCTCGGGCCCGCATATTCATGGGGGATGTGGGTAGCGGGGCGCTGGGCTACCTGATGGCCGGCCTGCTGGCCCTGGGCCTGGTTGTCACCGATCTGGCCCTGCCGCTGTGGCTGATGCTGCCCTCGGTCTTCCTGATTGATGCGGGTTTCACTCTGTTGTCACGCATGCTGAAGGGTGAGCGGTGGATGCAGCCGCATACCCAGCATGTGTATCAAATGTTAGTGAAACGTGAATGGAGTCACGCTGTTGTTACTACCTGTTACGCGTTCTTTACTCTCGGGGCAATTACACTTGCGACGCTGTTTTCAGGGCTTTCCCCAGACTGGGGATGGGTAGGGGGCGTGGTCTGGATGGTAGTTGGTACAGGCACCTGGATCTTCCTGCGCATGCATCTCATCAAATAAGGACGAGAACGGACATGGCCTCTTGGCGCGAGCGATTTACTGGCGGCGGCCTGCGATATGCGGTGATGCTGCACGACTTGGTCGTGGTATGGGCATGCTGGCAGCTACTGTTCTTAGCCCGCTATGCGCTGCTGGACAATGCGCCATCGCTACAGCTTTTCTCTCGCGACATTGCCATCGTGCTGGTGCTCCAAGCATTGGCATTCTGGAATGTAGGTCTTTATCGCGGCCTCTGGCGATTTGCCAGCGTTGCTGACCTCGTCAACATCTTCAAGGCCAGCTTCATCGGCCTAGTCGCCATTGTCATCATCTTCTCTTATCGGCGCCTTGAGGGTATTCCTATCTCCGTGCTGGTGGTCTATCCCTTCGCGCTCGCAGCGTTGCTGGGGACGCCACGCCTGCTTTATCGTGCATGGAAGGATTACCAAAGCGTGCAGTCCGACGCTCGCGCCCGGCGTGTGCTCGTGCTCGGCGCAGGTCAGGCGGCTGAATCACTGATAAAGGACCTGCGTCGTTCCGGCGATTACGAGCCGGTGGGCCTGTTGGATGACTCCCCGCACCTGCAAGGTGCGAAGCTGCACGGCTGCCCGATCCTCGGTAATCTTGACGAAGTAGTCTCTGTCGCAAAGGAAGTCGATGCCAAGCTACTCGTCATCGCCATTCCCACACTCGACGCGGCCGGTATGCAGCGGGTGGTGGGCCTGTGCGAGCGCACCGGCTTGCCATTCCGCACGGTCCCCAGGCTGCATGATGTGCTTGAAGGCAATACGCTGCCGGGCCAGCTGAAGGAAGTGGCGATCGAGGACCTGCTGGGGCGCAAGCCGATTCTTCCCGATTGGGAGCTGTTGCGCGGATGGCTGCGTGGCCGCACGGTGCTGGTCACCGGTGGCGGTGGTTCGATCGGTTCGGAGCTCTGCCGGCAGTGCGCGCGTCACGGTATCGCCCGCATTGTGGTGCTGGAAATCAGCGAGCTGCTGATGATCAATATCCAGGCCGAGTTGCGTCGCAATTTCCCCGATCTGGATGTACAGGGCGTACTTGGTGACTGTGGTGACTCGGCTGTCATCCGCCATGCCTTGGAGAAGCACCGCCCCGATACCGTTTTCCACGCGGCTGCCTACAAACAGGTGCCGCTGCTGGAAGATCAGCTACGCGAAGCGGTCCGGAACAACACTCTGGCCACCGAATGCGTGGCCACTGCGTGCGTGGAACACAGGGTGGAGAATTTCGTCTTCATCTCCACCGACAAGGCGGTGGACCCGGCCAATGCGCTGGGGGCGACCAAGCGCTATGCGGAGATGATTTGCCAGAGCCTCAACAAGCGCACTTCTTCAACCCGATTTGTGACGGTGCGATTCGGTAACGTGCTGGGTTCAGTGGGTAGTGTGGTCCCCTTCTTCCGCGAACAGATCCGCAAGGGTGGGCCGGTGACCGTAACCCATCCGGAAGTGAGCCGCTATTTCATGACGATTCCGGAAGCCTGTCTGTTGATCCTGCAGGCGGCCGCCTCCTCATCGCGTGGCGCCATCTACATGCTGGATATGGGAGAGCCGGTACTGATCCGTGATTTGGCTGAGCAGATGATCCGCTTGGCGGGCAAGGTGCCTGGCGTGGACATCCCCATCGTTTACACCGGTCTGCGGGCGGGCGAAAAGCTGCACGAGAGTCTGTTCTACGCGGATGAGAACTGCCACCCGACCTCACACCCGAAGGTGATGGAAGCTGGTGTGCGTGAGTTCTCGCCGGACATGGTGCTGGGCAATGTGACGGCGTTACGGAAGGCTGCTGTGGCGTATGACGTCGATGGTATGCGTGAAATCCTTTTCAACACGATTCCTGAATTCCAGCCAGTCAGCCAACAGGATTCTTACAATGCATCGGCGAAAATCGTGCCGTTTCCCACTAGAGAAGCTGGAAGGATGCATTGATGGGTGCCCGAATCAGAAAAGCCGTTTTTCCCGTTGCTGGCCTTGGCACGCGCTTCCTGCCCGCCACCAAGACGGTGCCCAAGGAAATGCTGCCGATCATCGATCGGCCATTGATCCAGTACGCGGTTGACGAGGCCATCGAGGCCGGCTGCGATACGCTGATTTTCATCACCAACCGCTACAAGCATGCGGTGGCGGATTATTTCGACAAGGCCTACGAGCTCGAGCAGAAGCTGGAGCGTGCGGGCAAGCAGGAACAGCTTGAGCTGATCCGCCATGTGCTGCCCAAGGGTGTGCGAGCGGTGTTCGTGACCCAGACCGAAGCGCTGGGGTTGGGGCATGCGGTGCTGTGTGCCAAGGCCATCGTGGGTAACGAACCTTTCGCGGTGCTGCTGCCGGATGACCTGATCTGGAACCGGGGTGATGGCGCACTCAAGCAGATGGCCGACCTCAACGAGGCCAGCGGCGCCAGCGTGATCGCGGTGGAGGATGTACCGCACGAGAAGACCGGCAGTTACGGCATCGTGGCGACGGACAAGTTCGATGGGCGCAAGGGGCATATCACCCAGATCGTCGAGAAGCCCAAGCCGGAGGACGCGCCGAGCGACCTGGCGGTGGTGGGGCGTTATGTGCTCAGTCCGAAGATCTTCGAGCTGCTGGAGGCGACCGGTACCGGCGCCGGTGGCGAGATCCAGCTGACCGACGCCATCGCGCAGCTGCTCAAGACGGAGCAGGTGGACGCTTATCGCTTCGAGGGCACGCGTTTCGACTGCGGCACGCACCTGGGGTTGGTCGAGGCGACCATCCGTTTCGCGCTGGAGAACGACAAGCTGGCCAAGCCCGCGCGCGAAGTGATGCAGCGGATGCTCGCGGAGTAAGCGGCGGGCTTGGCGGTTGCCGCCAGCCGCCTGCATGAGAAGGGCAGCCCATGGCTGCCCTTTCTGCTTTCGTAGCCCGGGTAAGCGCAGCGCACCCGGGGCGTTTCGCCAGATCACCAACAACATAAGCGTGCCCGTTTGTAGGTAGAGAAAAGCCCCGGGTGCGCTGCGCTTACCCGGGCTACGGGGCTACGGGGCTACGGGGCTGCGGGAAAGATGCAGGTTGGAGCCAGAAAGAAGAAGGCGGCCATCAGGCCGCCTTCTTTGTTCCATCATCAAGCAAGCCGGATTACAGCGACTCGAAGATGCCTGCCGCGCCCATGCCGGTGCCGATGCACATGGTCACCATGCCGTACTTCTGCTGGCGACGGCGCAGGCCGTGCAGCAGGGTGGCGGTGCGGATGGCGCCGGTGGCACCCAGCGGGTGGCCCAGGGCGATGGCGCCGCCCAGCGGGTTGACCTTGGACGGGTCCAGCTTGCAGTCACGGATGACGGCCAGCGACTGCGCGGCGAAGGCTTCGTTGAGCTCGATCCAGTCCAGCTGATCCTGGTTCAGGCCTGCCTGCTGCAGGGCCTTCGGAATCGCCGCAATCGGGCCGATGCCCATCACTTCCGGGCGCACGCCGGCCACCGAGAAGCTGACGAAACGAGCCAGCGGGGTCAGACCGTAGTCCTTGATCGCCTGCTCGGACGCCAGCAGCACCGCGCCGGCGCCGTCGCTCATCTGCGAGGAGTTGCCGGCGGTGACGGTGCCGCCGAACTGGCCATTGCGGAACACCGGGCGCAGTTTGGCCAGGCCTTCAGCCGAGGAGTCCGGGCGCGGGCCTTCGTCGGTATCGGCAATCTTGTTGCGGGTGATGATGCGCTTGCCATCGGCCAGGTCGGGCAGGTGCGAAACGATGTCGTACGGGCTGATCTCGTCCTTGAACTCGCCGTTCTGGATCGCGGCGATGGCCTTCTGGTGCGAGGCCAGGGCGAAAGCGTCCTGTTCTTCGCGCGAGACCTTCCACTCTTCGGCCACCTTCTCGGCGGTGATGCCCATGCCGTAGGCGATGGCGACGTGGTCGTTGTCGAACACGCTCGGCGCCATGGCGATCTTGTTGCCCATCATCGGCACCATCGACATCGACTCGGTGCCGCCGGCCAGCATCAGGTCGGCGTTGCCCAG
>DCXY01000017.1:8151-9306 GCA_002329155.1 Stenotrophomonas sp. UBA2124
GCGGCGATGGTGTTCGGCAGGCCGGCCAGCAGCACGCCGATGCGTGCCACGTTCATGCCTTGCTCGGCTTCTGGCATGGCGCAGCCGATGATGGCGTCATCGATGCGGTTCACGTCCACGCCCGGGGCCTGGGCGACCACGCTCTTGAGTACGTGGGCGAGCATGTCGTCCGGGCGGGTGTTGCGGAACATGCCCTTGGGCGCCTTGCCAACCGGGGTGCGGGTGGCGGCGACGATGTAGGCGTCCTGGATTTGCTTGGTCATGGTTGTCTTCTCGAAAGCGGAGCAGGGAACGCGGGGCCGGGAATCAAGCGCTGCACAGGGGTGTTTGGAGCGGATGTCACGGGGGCGTTCCAGTTGAAATTCCGATAGGGCCGCAGGGCAGGGGAGCAGTGGTCACCGCTTCCCCGTTGCTGGCGTTCCTGCATCAGTTGCGCAACGGCTTGCCGGTCTTGAGCATGTGCGCGATGCGGGCCTGGGTCTTCTCCTGCTGCGCCAGCTCGACAAAGTGCTTGCGCTCCAGGGTCAGCAGCCATTCCTCGTCCACCAGCGTGTTGCGATCGACCTTGCCGCCGCACAGCACGGTGGCGATGCGCTCGGCGATCTCATAGTCGTACGGGCTGATGAAGCGGCCTTCCAGCATGTTGACCAGCATCATCTTGAAGGTGGCGATGCCCACGTCACCGGCCACGCGGATGCGGCGTGCCGGCAGCGGCGCGCGGTAGCCGCCTTCGGCCAGCGCGGTGACTTCGGCCTTGGCGATGTGCAGCAGCTCGTAGCTGTTGAACACCACCTTGTCGGTGCCGCGCATCAGGCCCAGTTCCTTGGCATTGACCGCCGAGTTGGAGACCTTGGCCATGGCCACGGTTTCAAAGGTCTTCTTCAGCTCGGCGAACACGTCACCGTCGGCACCTGCGGCCTGCGAGGCGCGCACGGCCAGTTCCTTCAGGCCGCCACCGGCAGGCAGCAGGCCGACGCCGGCTTCGACCAGACCGATGTAGCTTTCCAGCGCGGCAACCGACTTGGCCGCGTGCATCTGGAACTCGCAGCCGCCGCCCAGTGCCAGACCGCGCACGGCGGTCACCACCGGCACCTGCGCGTACTTGATGCGCTGGCTGGTGCGCTGGAAGTTGGCCACCATCGCCTCGAACTCGGC
>DCXY01000006.1 GCA_002329155.1 Stenotrophomonas sp. UBA2124
TCGCCAACATCCAGGCCAGCCATGAGCGCGATTTCGCTGCGTTCGGTGTGGACTTCGATCACTACGATTCCACCAACTCGGACGCCAACCGCGAGCTGACCGAGGCGCTGTACACCCGTCTGGACCAGGCAGGCCACATAAGCCGCCGCTCGGTGGCGCAGTTCTACGATCCGGCCAAGGGCATGTTCCTGCCCGACCGCTACATCAAGGGCACCTGCCCCAAGTGCAAGTCGCCGGATCAGTACGGCGACAACTGCGAGGTCTGCGGTGCCACCTATGGCCCCACCGACCTGATCGACCCGCGCTCGGTGGTCTCCGGTGCCACGCCTGAAATCCGCGATTCGGAGCACTACTTCTTCGAGGTTGGCCGCTTCGAGGGCTTCCTGCGCGAGTGGCTGGCCGGTGACGTGGCGCTGCCGGGCGTGAAGGCCAAGCTGTCCGAATGGCTGGATGCCGAAGGTGGCCTGCGTGCGTGGGACATCTCGCGCGATGCGCCCTATTTCGGCTTCCAGATTCCGGGCGCACCGGGCAAGTATTTCTACGTGTGGCTGGACGCGCCCATCGGCTACCTGTCCAGCTTCCGCAACCTGTGCGCGAAGACCGGCGATGATTTCGACGCCGTGCTTGCCGCTGGCAGCAGCACCGAGCTGCACCACTTCATCGGCAAGGACATCGTGAACTTCCACGGCCTGTTCTGGCCGTCTGTGCTGCACGGCACCGGCCTGCGCGCGCCGACCAAGCTGCACGTCAACGGCTACCTGACCGTGGACGGCGCCAAGATGAGCAAGTCTCGCGGCACCTTCGTGATGGCCCGCACCTACCTCGACGTGGGCCTGGCGCCGGAAGCGCTGCGTTACTACTTCGCGGCCAAGTCTTCCGGCGGCGTGGACGATCTCGACCTGAACCTGTCCGACTTCAGCGCGCGCGTGAACGCCGATCTGGTGGGCAAGTTCGTCAACCTTGCCAGCCGCTGCGCCGGCTTCATCGGCAAGCGTTTCGACGGCAAGCTGGCCGACACCCTGCCGGACGCAGCGCAGTACGACCGTTTTGTCGCCGCGCTGGCACCAGTGCGCGAAGCCTACGAGCGCAACGACCCGGCCGCCGCCATCCGCCTGACCATGGCGCTGGCCGACGAAGCCAACAAGTACATCGACGACACCAAGCCGTGGGTGATCGCCAAGGAGCTGGATAACAGCCGGTCCGGCGCCGATGCCGAGCTGCAGGCGGTCTGCACCCAGGGCCTGAACCTGTTCCGCGTGCTGGTGGCCGCGCTCAAGCCGGTGCTGCCGGCCACGGCGCAGCAGGCCGAAGGTTTCCTCAACGCACCGATGAACGGCTGGGACGACATCGCCAAGCCGCTCACCGCACACACCATCGCGCCGTATGTGGCGCTGTTCACCCGTATCGACCCCAAGATGATCGACGCAATGACCGACGCTTCCAAGGACACCCTCGCCGCCGCCCCCACCACCGACGCCAAGCCGGCCAAGGCTGAAAAGCCCGCCAAGGCCGAGCTGAAGACCGAGGCCAAGGCCGAAGGCGAAGCCTCGGCGTATATCGGCATCGACGATTTCGCCAAGCTCGACCTGCGCATCGGCAAGGTGCTGGAATGTGGCTTCGTCGAAGGCTCGGACAAGCTGCTGCGCTTCCTGCTGGACGCCGGCGACCTGGGCCAGCGCCAGATCTTCTCGGGCATCCGCGCCAGCTACGCCGAGCCGGAAGCACTGGTGGGCCGCAACGTGGTGTTCATCGCCAACCTGGCCCCGCGCAAGATGCGCTTCGGCCTGAGCGAAGGCATGATCCTCTCCGCCGGTTTCGACGGCGGCGCGCTGGCCCTGCTGGACGCCGACGCGGCTGCGCAGCCGGGCATGCCGGTGCGTTGAAGCAGGGCCCTGGGAACAGGGAGGCGGGAATGCGGCAGTACTGCGGTTGATGCTGCTCAGCAGCACCGCAGCAGCCGCACCACCCGCCACCGCAGCCATCTCCGCTTCCCACCACCCCGCTCCCCCATTCCCGCCCCCAATGCACCTCGCCCTGTTCGACTTCGACAGCACCATCACCTATTGCGACACCTACAGCCGCTTCCTGCGGCGTGTGGCCACACCGGAGCAGCGTGCGCAGGCGTGGTGGCGGGTGGGGCCGTGGCTGCTGGCCTTCCGGTTGAAGCTGATTTCGGCCGAACGCATCCGCCGCCGCGTTACTTCACAGGTGTTCACCGGCCGCCATGCCGGCGAGATCAGCCAGCTGGCGCACGATTACGCGCGCGAGCACCTGCCGGGCATGGTGCGGCCGGAGATGCTGGAGCAGATCCAGTGGCACAAGCAACAGGGCCATACCGTCGCCGTGGTGTCCGCCTCCATCGATCTGTACCTGCAGCACTGGTGTGACGAGCTGGGCCTTGAGCTGATCTGCAACCGGCTGGAAGTGCAGGACAACCGCCTCACCGGCCGCTACGCCGGTGGCGATTGCGGGCCGCACAAGGTTGCCCATATCCGCCGCCTGTTCGACCTGAAGCGTTACCCTCGCATCCATGCCTACGGCGACAGCCGCGAGGACAAGCCGATGCTGGCCCTGGCGCATGAACGCTGGTATCGCGGCAGATGCCTCACCTGATTTCTTTCCCCGGAAAGAAATCGGTGTGAAGGCAAAACCGCAGGAGTTCCCCATGCAAACCGACAATCCATCCGGTGCTGCACCGTCCGCGCTTCCACAAGGGGGCGGCGATATCAGCCTGGTCGAACGCCTGGACCGCCTGCTGCCGCAGACCCAATGCGGCCAGTGTGGCTTCGATGGTTGCCGCCCCTATGCCGAAGCCATGGCCAACGGCGAGGCCGGCGTTGACCACTGCCCGCCGGGTGGCGATGCCGGTGCGCGGGCGCTGGCGCATGTGCTGGGCGTGGCTGCGCTGCCGTTCGACCGCAGCCGTGGCGAGCACAAGCACGCGCAGGTGGCGCTGATCATCGAAGCGGACTGCATCGGCTGCACCAAATGCATCCAGGCCTGCCCGGTGGATGCCATCGTCGGTGGCGCCAAGTACATGCATACCGTGCTGGCCGATCTGTGCACCGGCTGCGAGCTGTGCATTCCGCCGTGCCCGGTGGACTGCATCGAGCTGCTGCCGGCTGCCTGAGGGGCGCCGGAACGGGTGCGACGCTTTGGCCTGCACCCGCTCCCTGCACCACGCACTGCCGCGTGCTTACGGCACCGCGGCGGTGATGACGATTTCGATCTTCCACTCCGGGTTGGCCAGCTTGGCCTGCACGGTGGCGCGCGCCGGAGTGGCGCCTTCCGGCACCCACTTGTCCCAGGCTTCGTTCATGCCGGCGAAATCGGCGATGTCGGCCAGGAAGATTTCCGCGCGGAGAATCTGGGTCTTGTCGGTCGGCGCCATGCGCAGCAGGTCGTCGATGGCCTTGAGCACCTGTTCGGTCTGCCCGACGATATCGGCACTGGTGTCTTCCGGCACCTGGCCGGCCAGATAGGCCACGCCGTGGTAGATGGTCATTTCCGACATGCGCGGGCCGGTGTCGAAGCGTTCGATCATGGTGGGGCTCCTTGTTGGGACGTGGCCCATTGTCGCCGGAACCGGCGGTTTCAGGCGTTATCGCCACGAGAACGACGCCACAGCGCGGCAGCCACCCACATCAGCCAGCCCACCACCAGCGCAATCACCACCTTCTGCCCCAGCCCACGCGGGCTGGCGCGCCACAGCACATGCAGCCACAGCGCAGCGAACACCAGCCACGCCCACGGCCATGCCACGCGGTACAGCGACCGCCAGCGCGCATCCTGGCCGAAGCACCAGGCCTGCAGCAGCAGGCCCACGCTGGCGCACAGGAACGCGGTCTGCGCCGACAGCGCATGCACCAGAGGCGCCAGCAGCGGCGCATGCACGTGCAACCAGCTGTCGCCCACCGCCACGCCCGTGAGCCCAAGGCCCGCCGCACTGAACAACACCGGCGGCAGCCCACGCCGCGCTCTGCCCTGCATACGCGCGTGCAGCGCCCAGCCCAACACCACGATCGCCACCGCCAGCACGCAATAGGCCACGCGCAGCCACAGCCCATACGCGCCATGCAGATAGAGGCTGAGCGTATCGCGCACCCAGTCCAAGTCGCCGCGCGCGAACTGCAGCCACACCGCGCTGACAACAAAGATCGCCAGCGCCAGCATCACGCTCGCGGCCGCATGGCGCATTGCCTTCTGGTTTGATGTCCCTGCGTGCATTCCAGTTCTTGCATCGCCCATGAAGGCCCCAGTCTAGTGGGCCACGCCGGCACACTGGCAGCTGAAGCCGCATCCCGCACCTGGGCACCCTCCACGCCCGATCACCTGCGGCAAGCGTAGTCTTGTGCACCCTCGCCCCCCTCCCGCCCGCATGAGTGACGTGCCTTCCGTAACCGCCCACAAGGCCCTTGGCTGGCGTCGCGCGGCGGCGCTGGCGATCACCCTGCTGGTCATGGGGCTGGCGCTGCACGCCTTGTCCGGCGAGTTCAGCGACCATGGCTACCGGGAGGTCCGACAGACCCTGCATGCGCTGTCATGGCACCAGTTGATCCTCACCACGCTGCTGGGCATGGCCAGCTACGCCTGCCTGATCGGGTTTGACGCCATCGGCCTGCGCCGCGCGCAACGCAACCTGCCCGCCAGCCGTGTCGGCATCACCGCCTTCCTGGCGCATGCCGCCGGTCAGACGCTGGGCTTCGCCGCACTCACTGGCGGTGCGGTCCGCCTGCGAGGCTATGGCCGTGCCGGGCTGAGTCTGGCCGACATCGGCCAGGTGGTGCTGATGAGCACGCTGGGCTTCGTGTTCGGCGCGTGGCTGCTGCTGGGGCTGGCACTGTGGCTGGAACCGGCAGCCGCTGCCCGTGCATTGCCCATATCGGCCGCCACCGTGCGCCTCACCGGCATCGCCCTGTTGTTGGGGTTCACCGGCATGCTGCTGTGGGCAGGCCGCGACGGCCGCAGCGTAGGCTGGCGCAGCTACCGCGCATGGCTCCCCGACCGCCGCACCATGCTGGAGGTCACTGCGTTGAGCGTGGTAGAGCTGTGCCTGGCTTCGGCTGCGTTCTATGTGTTGCTGCCTGACCAGACCGAAGCAGGCTTCGTGGGCTTTGTCGGCCTGTATCTGGTCGCCGTGGTAGCCGGCCTGATTTCCACCGTGCCGGCGGGCCTGGGCGTGTTCGAGTGGAGTCTGTTGAAACTGCTGCCGGAAATTCCGCCTGCTGCGATCCTTGCGGCGGCGGTGGCGTACCGCGTTACCTACTATCTGCTGCCGCTGCTGCTGTCCGCACTGCTGGCTGCCATTGCCAGCGTGCGCAGACCGCTGCGCAGTGGCGCCGGCGCGGCGTGGACCGTGCTGCGCCCGTGGCTGCCACAGATCATCGCGCTGGTGGTGTTCGCCACCGGTGCCCTGCTGCTGATCGACGGCACCCTGCCGGTACCACGCCAGCGCGTATTGCCCGCACCGCTGCCGGTGGTGGAGACCTCGCACCTGCTCGGCAGCCTTGGCGGCGTGCTGCTGCTGTTGATCGGCCAGGGCCTGCAGCGGCGCAGCCATGCCGCCTGGGCGGTAGCACTGAGTTTGTGCGTGGCGCTGCCGCTGCCGGCATGGCTGCGCGGCGGCCACACGTTGGTGGCGCTGGTGCTGCCACTGGTCGCCATCACCCTGTGGGCCGCGCGCCGCGAGTTCTACCGCGAAGGTGCGCTGCTGGATCAGGCATGGTCGTGGCCGTGGCTGCGCAATCTGGCATTGGTACTGGTGGCGACCGTGTGGCTGCTGTTCTTCGTCTACAGCCACGTGGAATACCAGAACGAACTGTGGTGGCAGTTCGCGCTTTCGGGCAATGCACCGCGCGCGCTGCGGGCGCTGCTGCTGGCCTGCATCGTGCTGATCGCCTTCGGCGTGGCGCGCCTGCTGCACAGCACGCGCACGCCGTTGCCGGTTCCCGATGCGCCTGCACTGGATGCCCTGCGGCCCGTGTTGGCGCATGCGTCTGACACCCAGGCGTGTCTGGTGATGACCGGCGACAAGGCGGTACTGCGCAGCGAGGCTGGCGATGGCTTCGTGATGATGCAGCGTTACGGCGGCTCGCTGGTCTCCATGGGCGACCCGGTCGGCCCACCTGAGGTCATACGCACCTTGATCTGGCGCTTCCGCGAAGAGGCCGACCGGCTGGGTCTGCGCCCGGTGTTCTACCAGACCGGTGACCAATACTGGCAGACCTATCTCGATCTCGGCCTCACGCTAGTCAAGCTGGGTGAAGAGGCGATGGTGCCGCTGCAGGATTTCAGCCTCAACGGCAGCGCGCGTGCGGACCTGCGGCAGGCCTGGAACCGCGGCAAGCGCGCGGGGCTTTCGTTCCGTCTGGTTGCACCGGAAGAGGTGGCACCCCTGCTGCCGGAGCTGGAGCGCATTTCCGACAGCTGGCTGGATGAGAAAGCGGGTGAGGAAAAGGGCTTTTCATTGGGTAGTTTCGAGCCTGCCTACCTGTGCAGGTTTCCGGTTGCACTGGTGGAGGAAGCAGGCCGCATTGTCGCCTTCGCCAACATCTGGCAGGCACCTGCAGGGCACGAGCTATCCGTGGACCTGATGCGCCACAGCCCCGATGCGCCCAAGGGGGCAATGGATTTCCTGTTCATCGAATTGTTCCTGTGGGGCGCGGCCAACGGCTACACCCGTTTCTCGCTGGGCATGGCGCCATTGACCGGCTTGGCACAGCACCGGCTTGCCGGCCGCTGGAGTCGTTTCGCCAACCTGGTGGCACGCCATGGCGAACGCTTCTATGGTTTTGGTGGCCTGCGCCGCTTCAAATCCAAGTTCTCCCCGGAGTGGCGCCCACGCTATCTCGCCGCCCCCGGAGGCATGCACCTACCTGCAGCACTGTTGGACGTGACCCGATTGATCTCGCTGGACCCACAGCGGCAGCACTGAGGGCCGCCGTTTAAAAGCCCTTCTCCCGTTCACGCGAGAAGGGCTGGGATGAGGGCAGCTTCTGCTTCTGGCTTCCTGCACATGCGCGTATCGGCACCACTTCACCATGGCGCGCCCCCGGGTGCGCTTGCGCTTACCCGGGCTACAGGTCACTGCGAACGGAATGATGCCGCAGTAAGCGCTTCAGCCCTTCTCCCGCAAGCGGGAGAAGGGTTGGGATGAGGGCAGCCTCTGCTTCTGGCTCCCCGCACATGCACGCACCGGCATCACTTCACCATGGCGCGTCCCCGGGTGCGCTTCGCTTACCCGGGCTACGACTCGCTGCGAACGGAATGATGATGCAGCGCGCCTTTGAGCCCTTCTCCCGCTCGCGGGAGAAGGGTAGGGATGAGGGCAGCTTCTGCTTCTGGTTCTCTGCACATGCACGCATCGGCATCACTTCACCATGGCGCGTCCCCGGGTGCGCTGGCGCTTACCCGGGCTACGGGTCACTGCGAACAGAATGATGCCGCAGTACGCGCTTGAGCCCTTCTCCCGTTCACGGGAGAAGGGTTGGGATGAGGGCAGCTTCTGCTTCTGGTTCTCTGCACATGCACGCATCGGCATCACTTCACCATGGCGTGTCCCCGGGTGCGCTGGCGCTTACCCGGGCTACAGATCACGACGAATGGAATGATGGCGCAGCGCGCCTTTGAGCCCTTCTCCCGTTTACGGGAGAAGGGTTGGGATGAGGGCAGCTTCTGCTTCTGGCTTCCTGCACCTGCAGACATCCGCATCGTTTCGCCAATACGCGTCCCCGGGTGCGCTTCGCTTACCCGGACTACAAGTGCACTGCTTTACTTCGTCGCAGACGGCATCGCCTGCAGATGCTGCAGAACCGTCGTTGCCAGCGTGGCGTAGTCGCCCTTGAAGTGGTGGTCGCCCGGCAGCTTGATCAGCTGCGCCGTGCCTGCAGGCAGCTTCGGGCACAGCGCGTCGTCATCGTCCTCGCCATACACGCACAGCGTGTGCGCCGGCGACAGCCTCCGCATCTCCGGTGCAATCGGCAGACCGTCATCGCTGCTGCTGATCCAGTTGCTCACATGGAATTCGTAATCCGCCCGTTCCCCCACCGACAGCAAGGCCGTCATGCGCATGCGCCGCGCTGTCCCAGCCGGCAGCGCATTGATGGCCGCAGGCAACACATCCGCACCCTGCGAGAAGCCGATCAACACCAGATTCGGACGCTGCCACTGGCGCGCATAGTGATTGGCGATGCGGTCCAGGTCAGCCGCGAATCCAGCCGGCGTGCGTTCGCTCCAGAAGTAACGCAGCGAATCCATCCCGACGACAGGAATGCCCGCTTCTGAAAGCCTGCCCGCCACTTCCTTGTCCAACCCTGCCCAACCTCCATCGCCGGAAACGAAAATGGCGAAGGTGTCACCGGCCTTGTCGGTGGGCAGTTCGACCAGTGGCAGACCATCCAGCTCATGCGGCACCGGTGGCAGGCTGACGCCACGCTGCGCACCCAGCACCTTGGCTGCTGCACGCTCCCCCGGCAACGCACTGCCGCTGCGGGTCACCGCGAACTGGCGCGCCCACGGCACCTGTTTGACGAACGCCTCCGTTGAAGCCGCGCGCGCGGTCAGCCATGGAAAACGCAGCGCCTGCGGCTGCAGCGCACTGCCCTTGATCGCATCGCCACAGATCATCGTGGCGTTGCGCAGCCGTGGCTGGAAACCTTCGGTCAGCAGCCCCGCAAACACCTCCGGCTCGGCCTTCGTTGCCACGGCGTAGGCCAGCGCGGCACCGTCACCATCACCCCCCAGAATCGGCAGCCGGTAGGTGGGCACATGCTGCAGCGCCTGCACATAGCGCGAGAAGTTCTCGACATCACCGGCAGAGAAACCACACCGGTCACCTTCTTTGGCCAGCACGCGGTACAGGTGGGCGGTGTCGATATCCAACACCATCGCACCATCGGCACGCAGCGCCTGCAGCCGCCTCTGGCGCTGGCCTGCATCACCACTGCCGGCGAACCACAGCACCACGCGCTGCACCGGCCCCTCGGGCAGATGCACCGGCACGTTCTCGAAACGCCCATGGCTTACCGGCTCCGCCGCCAGCGCAGGCGCTGCCCACAGGGCCATCACCAGCGCCACCACGCCCCACCCCGCCTGTCTCATTCAATGCGTTCCCGCTACCGGACCGGCACAGCCTACGCCCGCCGATGCCGGAAAGATGTCGAGAAACTTAGCCTTCCGCCTCCGGGTGGCGCAGCTTCCATTCCTCCAGCCGCTTCCGGTACTGCGCCAGCTCGTCGGAGTACAGGTCCAGCACGCACAGTGGGCAGCCGCTGCCGCAGCACTCGTTCGGGCCAGGTGCCTCCGGGGGGATGGGGCGCGGATCGGGATCAGGGAGCGTGTTCGGGTTCATCAGGCAGCACGGCAGGCAATAGGGCCATTGTAGCCAGTACGCCCGTTCAGGCCGTGACCCGGCGCAGGTTGGCGCGCGCCGCCGCGTCGTAGCGTTCATGGAAGAACGGGCTGAAAAAGATACGCGGTTGTGCCAGCACACCCTTCAGGAAGCGACGCCGGTTGATGCGGAACACAAAGCCCGGCACCTTGCCGGCGTACTCCTCGGCAATGCCACGGTCGTAGGCATCGAATACCGCCGGCGGTGCGCCAAGGATGGCCATGTCGCTGTCCAGGAACAGCGCGGCGTCAGGGTCGAGTTCCTCGCCGCGCAACTGGCCATGGCGTGCGGTCAGGTCGATCAGCTCGGCCACCCGCCCTGCATCCACGCCAGCCTCCGGCAGCCAGCGCGCGATGGACTTCACCGCCAGCTCCGCCGAGCGCCGCTCGTTGTCGCTTCGCCCTGCCTCGTAGATGGCATCGTGATACAGCACTGCCAACGCCACTTCGCGTGGCTGCTGCCAGCCAGGGCCATTGGCGACATCCTGATAGTGATGCAGCAGCGCCCGCACATGGCCGAAGTTGTGGTACGCACGCGGCGGCTGCGCGTAGGCGGCTTCAAGCGCGGCCAGTTGTTGCGGTGGCAGTTCCAACGGCAGGGTGATGTCCATGGCTGCATCCTGCCTGTCGCGCGGCGGCGCGTGAAGGGGATGTTCCCAGCTGCACCCGCTCAGCCCAGCTGCCAGCAGCCTTCCAGCTGGTAACGGCTCTGGCCCAGGAAGCTGCGGATCAGCACGAACTCGCGCACGAACCAGCGCAGCGGCTGCACCGGCTGTATCGGCATGCGGCGGCGGTCGTACAGCAGGGTCATGTGGGGTGTGAAGCGCGGGTCCACCTTGCTGCCCACGCTGTGCAGGCAACGCGCCAGCTCGGCGTGCAGGTCGTGCAGCAGTTCGGCACCGTATTCGCTGCGCAGCACGAACGGGCTCTTCTGGTTGCCGGCAAAGCTGCCCACCTGGTCGAAGCAGACCTCGAACTCCGGCGATCGCACCCTTGCGGCAGCCTGGCGCACCTTGGCCAGCAGGCTCGGCGGCAGCCCGGCGTAGTCGCCCACATGGTGCAGGGTGATGTGCAGCCGCTCAGCAGCCAGCGGCAGCCCTTCCAGCCCGTGTTCGTCCCGCAGCCCTTCGGCCAGCTCGGCCACCCGCTCGGCGGTAAGCGGGTCCGGCAGCACCGCGAAGAACAGGCGCTCGGTCGGGATGTCACTGCCAATGCCCAGCGAAAGCTGTGCCTGGTCAGAAGGAAGGTACTTCTTCATGATCTCGCGTCGGAAGCCGTCGGCCGGTACCCACAACGGGCGGCCGATACTGACTGGGGCCGCGGATACTAGCAGACCCTGCCACTGCAGGGTCGCCCGGGCTGCGGGCCGGTGAACCAGGGCATGGCGAAAAACTGACGACACCTGCGCGAGCCATGCGCCGCAGGGGCCGCCGAAGGTTATCCACATGTTTGCCAAGCCCTGGTCCACATGCCGTGTGGATTATTACCCCTGGCTTACAGGTGGCCCCGGGGAGGCATAGACTGGCGCCATCGCTCCCGGGAGTGGTTGCCATGATCGGTTGGAACGCGCTTGCCCTGCTCGCCACCACCACGCTGGCCCCGCCGCCGGAGCTGCCGGCGCCACCACCGGCGGAAGCCATTCCCACGCCTGAACAGGTGATGGCCATTCCGCCTGAGGCAAGGGCCTTCCTGCATGAGCGGGTAATGGCGCCAGGCAAATCGCAGGAGCGGCGCCTGCAACGTCTGATGGAACTGGTATTCCAGCCCAGCGGAATAGACCTGCAATACGATACCGAGGCCACACTCACCGTCGCCGAGACCTGGCGGCAGCGTCGCGCCAACTGCCTGTCCTTTGCCTTGATGTTCGTGGCATTGGCGCGCGAAATGGGCCTGCAGGCACGCATGCAGGAGGTAGGCCAGGTTGTCATCTGGTATGAGGAGCAGGGGCTGATGTTCAACGCCGGCCACGTCAACGTGGGAATGTCGGTGAACGGCCGCCCAGCCACGCTGGACCTGGACCAGAACGTGCTCTACGACCGGAGCGGCCCGCAGCCGATCTCCGATCAACGCGCACTGGCGCATTTCTACAACAACCGCGGTGCCGAGGAATTGGCCAGGCATGACTACGCAATGGCCCGCCAGTACTTTGAAGCCGCATTGCGCATGGACCCACGTTTCGCGGCCACCTGGAGCAACCTGGGGGTACTGGATGCACGCGAGAACAACGATGCAGGCGCCATCTCGGACTTCGACGAGGCCCTGGCGATAAACCGCAACCATGCCGCGGCGCTGCATAACGCCAGCCAGTTGTATCAGCGGCTTGGCCAGACCGCGCAGGCCGACCAGCTGCGCACGCGGCTGGAACACAACCGCCGCCGCGATCCGTTCTATCACTTCCTGCAAGGGGCTGCTGCAGAGCGGGCCAGCAACTACACACGCGCCATTGACCACTACCGCAAGGCGATACGCCTGTATCCCAGCGCGCACCAGTTCCACTTCGGTCTGGCCCGGGCGTACTACCTCAACGGGCAGAATCGCCGTGCCGAACGCGAGATGGAGCGTGCACGTGCTCTAGGCAGCAACGACCAGACCCGGGCCCTTTATCAAGCCAAGCTGGAAAGCCTGCGACGCCTTGGCGCCGCCCACGCCGCACATTGACCAGCAGGGCCACGCGGCCCTGCCTGCCACTCAGGCCTTGCGCAGGAAGCAGGTCTTCAGCACCAGCCCCTTGATCTTGTCCGAGTTGCCTTCGATGTGCTCGGCATCGTCCTCGACCAGCCGGATGTTGCGGATCACCGTGCCCTGCTTGAGCGGAATAGACGAACCCTTGACCTTCAGGTCCTTGATCACGGTGACGGTGTCACCGGCCACCAGCACGTTGCCGTTGCTGTCACGCACCACCACCGCATCGGCCTGCGCCTCGCCCGGCGCCCACTCGTGGCCACAATCGGCACACACCCACAGCGCGCCATCCGGGTAGACGTTGGGCTGGGAGCACTGCGGGCAGGATGAGGTGGGCATGGGATTCCCCTGAATACATGAATGACCAGCCATTGTAGCCGCTCACGCCATCGCCACGGCCGCAGCAGGAAAGTGACATCAACACTGTCCCAGCCGAGCCGAGGGCCCGCACCGTGGCAAAAACCAGTGGTTCGCGTTTCGTGGTCTATGTGGCGCTGGCTGGCAACCTTGGCATCGCCATCGCCAAATTCGTCGCCGCGGCCATCACCGGCAGCTCGGCCATGCTCAGCGAAGGCGTGCATTCGCTGGTGGATACCATCAACGAAGTACTGCTGCTGCACGGCCTGAACCGCGCCAGCCGGCCGCCGGACCGCAACCACCCGCTGGGTCACGGCCGCGAACTGTACTTCTGGAGCTTCATCGTCGCGGTGCTGGTGTTCGCCATGGGCGCCGGCATTTCCTTCTACGAAGGCGTGATGCATCTGCGCGCGCCCGAGCCGGCTTCCAACCCTACCGTCGCCTATGTGGTGCTCGGCATCTCCCTGGTGTTCGAGAGCATCTCGTGGTGGGTGGCGCTGCGCGAGTTCCGCGCGGGCAAGGGCCGCTTCGGCTATTTTGAAGCTTTCCGCCGCAGCAAGGACCCCAGCACCTTCACCGTGCTGCTGGAAGACAGTGCCGCGCTGCTCGGCCTGCTGATCGCGCTGTTTGGCCTGATCGCCGCGCAGGCGCTGGACATGCCGGAACTGGACGGCATCGCCTCGCTGGGCATTGGCGCGGTACTGGCTGTGGCCGCTTTCCTGCTGGCGCGCGAAACCAAGGGCCTGCTGATCGGTGAACCGGCCCACCCGGAAGTCAGCCGTGCCCTGCTGGCGCTGGCCAACCGCGACCCGGATATCGAGAACGCCAACGGCGTGATCACCGTGCAGGTCGGCCCCAACCAGGTGATGGCCGCACTGAGCGCCGCCTTCAACGACAGCTGCACCGCGCCGCAGATCGAAGCCTGCGTGGCACGACTGGAACAGGGCGTGCGCGAGAGCCACCCGGAGATCGTCGCGCTGTTCATCAAGCCGCAGACGCCGGAGGCCTGGCAGGCACGGCTGCACGCACTGGAGCACCCGCCGCAGCCCGCCCCGTGACGCAGGCCGTGCGGCGCACGTAGTAAAGTGCCCGGCCGCATCAATCCCGCAGCACGCTTGATGAAACTTGGCATTGACTTTGGCACCAGCAACTCGGCCGCCGCCGCGCATATCGACGGCAAGGTGGTGCCGGTGCGTTTTGGCGAGGCACTGCAGTTCCGCACCACGGTGTATTTCCCCGAGGTGATGCGTGACCCCAACGATTTCGAGCTGACGCCTGCCCTGGAGCATCAGCTGCAAGAGCTGATCGAGTCAGGCCGCCGTGATGCCCGCAGCGCAGGCCTCCAGCGCAGCCCCGCACAGCTGCGCAGTGATGCCATGCGCGTGGTGCGGCGGCAATGGATGGAAGAGCGCATCCGCGAGCCGCAGAGCTCCACCAGCCTGCTGCAGAACGCGCTGTATGGCGACGAGGCACTGGACGCCTACTTCGAGGAGAACGAAGGCAATCTGGTGCAGAGCCCCAAGTCCATGCTCGGCTACAACCTGCACCCCCGCGCGAAGCAGACCATCACCGGCATCGCCACGCACATCCTCGAACACATCCGCCTCACCGCCTCCCGCCAGCTCGGCCACAACGTGCGCAGCGCCCTGCTGGGCCGGCCCGTGCAGTTTCGCAGTTCCATCGGCGAAGCTGGCAACACGCAGGCGCTGGACATCCTGCGCGGTGCGGCGCTGGCGGCAGGCTTCGATGAGGTGGCGTTTCTGGAAGAACCCGCCGCTACGGCCATGCACTACCACGCGGTCAGCAGTGAACGCCATGAAGCGGTGATTGTGGACGTGGGTGGCGGCACCACCGACATCGCCCATGCCAGCGTAGGCGGCACCGCGCCGCCGCAGATCCACCGCGCATGGGGTATTGCGCGTGGCGGTACCGACATCGACCTGGCGCTGAGTCTGGCCGGTTACATGCCGTTGTTCGGCCGTGGCATCACCCGCGTGCCGGCGCATCACTACGTGGAAGCGGCCATGGTGCAGGACATGCCGCGCCAGCGTGATTTCCGCCAGCACGATTACAGCGCGGTGGACGCCCCTTACGGCCCACGCCTGCAGGCGCTGCAGGACACCGGCAATACCGCGCGGCTGTACCGCGCCGTGGAGCAGTGCAAGATCGCGTTGAGCGATGCGCCGCGGCACGCCAGCGCGTTGGATTTCATCGAACCTGGGTTGTCGGTGATCACCGATGCGCCACAGCTGGATCAGGCCGCAGGGGGCTACCTCGGCGAGCTGGCCACATTGCTGCGGCAGGTGGGCGAGGACATCGGCCATGCACCGGCCGCGGTGTTCCTCACTGGCGGCATGTCGCGCGCGGGCTACATCCAGCGCACGGCGGCGGAGGCTTTCCCGGGCTCCAGGCTGGTGCATGGTGATCCGTCCTTCGGTGTGGTGCAGGGGTTGGCGCTGGCGGCTGGGTGAGTTGTCTTGCCCCTCTCCCCAACCCCTCTCCCGCGAGGGGAGAGGGGCTTCAGTCCCGCAAGTTGAGGCATGGTTGGTGGTCTCGGCTTTAGCCCCTCTCCCCTCGCGGGAGAGGGGTTGGGGAGAGGGGGAAAAAAGCCCAACACCACCATCCAACTACCCCCACCCACCGCTTTGACCGACAATCTCCCCTCGCCCCACAGCAACCGCATCATGTTCCGCTTCCGCACGTTCCTGCTCTGCAGCGCGCTCGCCCTTGCCGGCTGCGCCACCACTGCCCCCACGGCCCCCCAGGCCGCAGCCGCGCACGCAATGCCGCGCGAGGCCAATGCGCCGGTGATCCTGATTTCCATCGACGGCTTCCGCAACGATTACCTGCAGCGCGGCATCACGCCAACGCTGTCCTCGATGGCCGCAGACGGCGCGCGCGCCGAATACATGCGCCCGTCCTACCCGGCCATCACCTTTCCAAACCACTACACGCTGGTCACCGGCCTGCGCCCCGACCACCACGGCGTCATCGCCAATTTCATGACCGACCCCGCCATTCCCGGCGTGCGTTTCAGCATGTTCGACAAGGCCACCGTAAGTGATGAACGCTGGTGGGATGACGGCAAGCCGCTGTGGAGCAGCGTGCGCGAACAGGGCGGCCGCGCGGCGGCCATGTTCTGGGTCGGCTCCGAGGCGCCCGTGCATGGCGCCCGCCCGGAGTTCTGGCGCGAGTTCGACATCAAGGTCAGCTCCGCCCAGCGCGTGCAGCAGGTGCTGGAATGGCTGGCGCTGCCGCCTGCGCAGCGCCCGCACTTCATCACCCTGTACTTCGACGTGGTGGACACCATGGGCCACCGCTTCGGCCCGGGGTCGCCGCAGGTAAACCAGGCCATGACCGAGGTGGATACCGCCATCGGCCAGCTGCTGCAGGGCATCCGCGCACAGGGGCTGGCTGACAGTGTCAACATCGTGGTCACCTCCGACCACGGCATGACCGCCACCTCGCCGGACAGGGAGCTTTACCTGGACGACCTGGTGGACGTGAGCAGGCTGGATTTCGTCTGGACCGGCGCCTATGCCTCGTTCAATGCGCTGCCCGGTGGCGAAGCCGCCGCCACCCAGCTGCTCGCCGGCACCTACCCGCACATGCAATGCATGACCCGCGAGCAGATCCCGGCGCGCTTTGAGTACGGCCACCACCGCCGCGTACCGGCCTACATCTGCATGGCCGAGCTGGGCTGGCAGGTGACCACGCGCCAGGCGCAGCAGCGCAAGGGTCACCGCCTCAATGGCGAGCATGGCTACGACAACACACTGCCGGACATGTACGCGCCCTTCATCGGCCATGGCCCGGCCTTCCAGCGTGGCGCGGTAATCGCGCCCATCGACAATGTCGATGTATACCCGCTGCTGGCGCGTCTGCTGCACATCACCCCATCGCACAATGATGGCGACATCCAGCGCACCGACGCTGCGCTGAAGCACTGACGCCATCCCGCAAGGAGCCTGCAATGAAGCACTACCTGCCCCCCGCGCTGCACGAGTGGATCGGCCCGATAGGCATTGTCGTGAGCATTCTGGCGATCCTGCTGGTTGCCTGGCTGCTGCGCCTGCTGGTGCGGCGCCTGCTGCACCGGCTGGGGCGCCATTACACCCTGCCCGCCTCCATCGAAATGGCGATCCGCAGGCTGTCCAACTTCATCATCTGGCTGGCCACCGTGCTGGCCATTCTGGACACCATCGGCGTACGCCCGGAAGTACTGTGGACGGCCTTCACCGGCTTCGCCGCAGTGGGCGCGGTGGCCTTCTTCGCCGCATGGAGCGTGCTGTCCAACATCTTCTGCGCGTTCCTGATCTTCACCACGCGGCCGTTCCGGCTCGGCGACCAGATCGAACTGCTGGAGAACGGCGAGAAGCCCGGCCTGAAGGGCAGCGTCATCGACATCAACCTGATCTACACCACCCTGCAGGAAATCGGTGGCCCCGCCGAAGGCACGCTGATGCAGATTCCCAACAGCCTGTTCTTCCAGCGCGGCCTGCGCCGCTGGCGCGGTGCCGAGGTGGTGCCCGGCGTGATCCACGGCGACGGCTGACCGGGGCCCATCTACACACGCCCTGCGCATGCCCCGGGCGTATGCTTGCCGTGCCCGCCCTCGCGGGCCACGGGGGGAGGGGCATGCAGGACATCACATTGCGTGATGGCGTCGCAGGTGACGCCAACGCGCTCAGCGCACTGGTCACGCCGTTGGCGCGGCATCTTCTGGACGCCGATACCGGCGGCAACGCGCATGCATTCCAGGCCTCGCTGACGCCGGCCTGCTTCGCCGAGCGACTGGGCTCGCCCCACTTCGCGCACTACCTGGCCGCGGACGACACCGGCCTGTGCGGCATGCTGGCCATGCGTGAAGGCAGTCACATCCACCACCTGTTCGTTGCCCGCAACGCGCATCGCCGTGGCATCGCAAGGCTGCTCTGGGAGCATGCGCTGCGCATCCACGGCCGCCGTGAATACACGGTCAACTCCTCGGAAATCGCGGTGCCTGTCTATGAACGCTTCGGCTTCGTGGCCAAGGCCGCGCCGCAGACGGTCAAGGGCGTGCGCTTCGTACTGATGGAACGCCCCCGGCTGGTGCCGCGCGTGGTCCAGAAGCAGTACCTCAACGGCATCCTGCCGCAGGGCGGGCAGGCTTAACGCAGCTGGCTGTCCTTGCTGCCACGGCGATTGTAGCCGCTGCTGGCCTGCTCTTCGGCATCGAGTGCTTCCTGGCAGTGGATGCACAGGCGCACACCGGGCACGGCCTTGCGCCGCGCCTCGGGTATGGGCGCATCGCATTCCTCGCAGCGTTCCAGCCCGGGGCCGCTGGGCATGCGGCTGCGGGCGCGCTTGATGGCGTCATCGACGGTGGCGTCAATCTGATCCTGAACGGCGGTATCGCCCGCCCAACCGGTGGCCATGGCTGCCTGCTCCGTAGTTACCGAACCCCAAGCCTAGCGCGAACCGCACAACGCCAGCGCAACGGCCGGCGCAGCGCGCCCGGCTCGGCTCACCACATCAGGTCGTCAGGCACCTGGAACTGCGCGTAGTAGGCGTCGTCCTCGGCATTGCCGGTGCTGGGCGGCGCATCCCCGGTTTGGCCGTGGTCAAGCACGATCAGCTCGGCGGCGCGCTCGCGCACCTTTTCCGCCGCCAGACGCGGCAGCAGCGCGAAGCTCTCGCCGTCGCGCGCAATCACCAGCGCGCCTGCGGCCAGCTGCCTGCGCTGCAGCTCATCCACCACCAGCGTACGGATCAGCTGGCCATCATTGAAGCGGTACTCCAGCTCGCCGCCGCGTGGCAGCCTGCGGTCGCTGATGATCTGCCGTGCCTGCACGCGCAGTTCGTCGGCACGGCGCTGGGCATTGCGCTCGGCCGCCAGCTGGCGGTCCTTCTCGGCCTTTTCGGTGCGCGCACGCTCGGCTTCCCGTTGGCTTTCACTTGGAGCCAGCGGGCCTTTGCCGTGGCGTGCCTTGACCTGCTCGCGCGCCACCTGCGCCACCTGGGACTTCTTCACCAGCCCTGCCTTGAGCAGCTGTTCCTGCAGCGGATTCGCCTTTGCCATCGTTCTGTTCGCGGTTCTGTTGCCAATGGCTGACATGATAGCGGCCAACCCGCCCGTGGACCCGCTGCCGCCGCAATGCAGACCCTGAAGTACCTGAACGGCTATCCCGACCACCTCCAGCAGAGCGCCCGCGAGCTGTTGGCGCAGGGCCGACTGGGCGAGGTGGTCAAGCGCCGCTACCCGCAGCCCCACTCCGTGCGCAACGACCGCCAGCTGTACGACTACGTGCAGGCGCTGAAGGAGCGCCATCTGCGCCAATCCGCACCGCTGGGCAAGGTGCTCTACGACGGCAAGCTGCAGGTACTCAAGCACGCGCTGGGCCTGCACACCGCCATTTCCCGCAACCACGGCGGCAAGCTCAAGGCCAGCCGCGAGATCCGCATCGCCACCGTGTTCCGTGACGCCCCGGCCGAATTCCTGCGCATGATCGTGGTGCACGAACTGGCGCACCTGAAGGAGGCCGAACACAACAAGGCCTTCTACCAGCTCTGCCAGCACATGGAGCCGGACTACCACCAGCTGGAATTCGACCTGCGCCTGTACCTCACCGCACTGGATCATGAAGCCAGCTGAACCACCGCATCGCGGTCACGGCAGCACGGCGCTACACTCCCCGCCCGCCGTACCGCCGCAGAACCCATGACCACACCCACGCGCCTGGACAAATACCTTGCCGCACAGCTGCAGTGCTCACGCGCGCAGGCCCAGCAGTACATCGAGGGCGGCTGGGTCAGCGTGGACGGCGTGGTCGTGGAAACGCCGCAGACCATGGTGGCCGGCCAGCAGGTCAGCCTGGCTGACGAGGCCAGCAGCGAAGCTGCCGAACCAGCCACCCTGCTACTGAACAAGCCCGCCGGCGTTGCTACCGACCAGGTGCTGGCCCTGCTCGATGCCGGCAACCGCTTCGAGGAAGATGCCTCCGGCGTGCGCCCGCTGCGCCGCCACCTGCTGCGCTTGGAAATGCCCATGCCGCTGGACACCGAGGCCAACGGGCTGGTGGTGCTGACCCAGGACTGGCGCGTGCGCCGCCACCTGCTCGAATCCGGCGCCGCGCTGGAGCAGGAATACATGGTGGATGTCGAAGGCGACGCCAGCCCCTGGGCCCTACCGCGCCTCACTCACGGCCTGAGCTACCAGGGCCGCGCCCTGCCCGCCTGCAAGGTCAGCTGGCAGAGCGAGCAGCGCCTGCGCTTCGCCATCAAGGATGTGCGCCCCGGCCAGCTGCAGCACATGTGCGGCGAAGTCGGCCTGCAGGCCACCCAGCTGCGCCGGCTGCGCATCGGCCGCATCGGCCTGAGCCGCATGCCGGAAGGCCAGTGGCGTTACCTGGCCCCCGGGCAGCGTTTCTGAAGAAGCCTGCCGCGCCTCAGTCGCGCAGGCGTGCCTGCTCGGCCGCGGCCACGAACACCACGTCGGTGGAGGAGTTCAGCGCGGTCTCGGCCGAATCCTGCACCACGCCGACGATGAAGCCCACGCCGACCACCTGCATGGCCACGTCGTTGGAAATGCCGAACAGGCCGCAGGCCAGCGGGATCAGCAGCAGCGAGCCACCCGGCACGCCGGAGGCACCACAGGCCCCCACGGCGGCCACCACGCTCAGCAGCAGCGCGGTAGGCAGGTCCACCGCGATCCCCAGCGTATGCACCGCCGCCAGCGTCAGCACCGAGATGGTGATGGCCGCACCGGCCATGTTGATGGTCGCACCCAGCGGAATGGCCACCGAATAGGTCTCCTCGTGCAGGCCCAGCTTGCGGCACAGCTCCATGTTGACCGGGATGTTGGCCGCCGAGGAGCGGGTGAAGAACGCGGTGATGCCGCTCTCACGCAGGCAGCGCAGCACCAGGGGGTACGGGTTGCGGCGGGTCCCCACCGCCACGATCAGCGGGTTGCCCACCAGCGCCATGAACAGCATCGCGCCCACCAGCACCATCAGCAGGTGCAGGTAATCCTTCAACGCGCCCAGCCCGGTTTCGGCCAGCAGCGAGGCGACGATGCCGAACACGCCCAACGGCGCGAAGCGGATGACCACGCGCACCAGCCAGGTGATGGCCTGCGACAGGTCGGTCACCAGCGTGCGGGTGCCGATGCTGGCATGGCGCAGCGCCAGGCCCAGGCCCACCGCCCAGGCCAGCAGGCCGATGTAGTTGGCCTTGACCAGCGCGTTCACCGGGTTGTCCACGACCTGCATCAGCAGGGTCTTGAGCACCTCGCCGATGCCACCGGGCGCGCTCATGCCGGCTTCGGGCGGCGCGGTAAGTGTGAGCGTGCTCGGGAACAGGAAGCTCGCACCCACGCCCACCATCGCCGCCGCCAGCGTGCCGATCACATACAGCAGCAGGATGCCGCGCACATGGGTCTTCTGGCCCTGCTGGTGGTTGGCGATGGAGGCCGTCACCAGCACCAGTACCAGCACCGGTGCCACTGCCTTCAGCGCCGAGATGAACACCGTTCCCAGCAGCCCCACTGCCTTGCCCCCTTGTGGCCAGACCAGCGCCAGGGCGATGCCCAGTACCAGGCCGATGACGATCTGCACCACAAGGCTGGGCGCACGGAAGGAGGCGGAGCGTTCGGTCATCACGGGGGCCTGCAGGAAAGCGGTCGCCGATTCTCGCCCAGCCCGGCTCCTGCCGCACCCCCGGAAGGTCACGCCTGAAAAGCCTGACTGAGCAAATGCCAGCAGACCCCGCTAGGATTCAGCCATGGAGAAATCCCCGCCCCATCCCCGCCGCGGCCGCCTGCTGCGCCTGCTTAGCTATGTCCTGTGCGCCCTGGTGCTGTTGTTCATCAGCGGCCTGCTGCTGGGCGACCAGCTCACCCCGCGCGCGGTCGGCAAGCCTTCGCACGCGCTCGCCGTGCAGGACCAGCAGACCCTGATAGACCGCACTCTGGCGCCCATGCTGGCCGCCCACCCCGGCCAGAGCGGCGCCATTTATCTCTCCGATGGGCTGGAAGCCTACGCGGCGCGCTCGATCATCACCCAGCAGGCCGGGCGCAGCCTGGACCTGCAGTACTACATGTGGCACGACGACATGGTCGGCCACCTGCTCGCGCATGACGTATACCAGGCGGCAGCGCGCGGCGTGCGCGTGCGCCTGCTGCTGGACGACATGAACGCCGAAGGGCTGGATGCGCAGATGATGGCGCTGGACCAGCACCCCAACATCGAAATCCGCGTCTACAACCCGTTCCGCAACCGCGACGGCCTGTGGCGGCTGCTGGAAATGGTGCAGCGTGCCTTCAGCATCAACCACCGCATGCACAACAAGGCGTGGATTGCCGATGGCCGGGTGGCAATCGTCGGCGGCCGCAACATCGGCGAGGAGTATTTCGACGCGCGCCCGGATGTGAACTTCCGCGACCTGGACCTGCTGCTGGCCGGTCCGGTGGTCAATGATGCCAGCACGGTATTCGACCAGTTCTGGAACAGCGATGCGGTGGTGCCCATAGCCGCGCTGCAGAGCAAGCGCGGCCATGACCTGCAGCAGTTCATCGGCCGTGCCGAGCTGGATGCACGCCTGCACAAGGCCATTCCCTACCTGCAGCGGGTGCGGGCGCGTTTTGGCGACAGCTACCTCAGCGACCGCCTGTCGCTGCACTGGAC
The DNA here is from genome assembly GCA_002329155.1 of Stenotrophomonas sp. UBA2124. Classification (GTDB taxonomy): domain Bacteria; phylum Pseudomonadota; class Gammaproteobacteria; order Xanthomonadales; family Xanthomonadaceae; genus Stenotrophomonas. Next base: position 22,089 of record DCXY01000006.1, read on the forward strand.
CGCCAACATCCGCATCCACTCCGACCCCCCGCGCAAGCGTGCCGACGCCGACCGCAGTGACTGGCTGGTAACCCACCTGATCGCAGTGCTCCGCGATGCAAAGCAGCAGTCACTGCTGATCTCCCCCTATTTCGTGCCCGGCGCGCCCGGCACCAAGGCGCTGCGCCAGCAGGCCCAAAGCGGCGTGCAGGTGGGCATCATCACCAACTCGCTGGCCGCCAACGACGTGGCCGCCGTGCACAGCGGCTACATGCACTATCGCAAGCCGCTGCTGGCCGGTGGCGTGCATGTCCACGAGCTGAAATCGCGCGGCCACAGCGCGCGTTCGTCCACCTTCGGCAGCAGCGGCGCTAGCCTGCATACCAAGGCGTTCGTGGTGGATGGCAGACGCGGCTTCGTCGGCTCGTTCAACCTGGACCCGCGCTCGGCCTACCTCAACACCGAGATGGGCGTGCTGTTCGACGACCCGGTACTGGCCACGCGGCTGCGCCAGGAATACCTGCGGCTGGCATCACCGGAACTGAGCTACTGGGTCTACCTGGACCGCAACCACGCCCTGCGCTGGCTGGACCGCAGCACCACGCCACCGGTCGCCTACCGCACCGAGCCGGATACCAGCGTGATGCAGCGCGCCACCACCCGCGTGATCAGCTGGCTGCCGCTCGAATCACAGCTGTAGCCACACCGGCACGCGTGCGGTGGCGTACACGCAGGGCTCAATCCTGTGCCGACCCGGGCGTGTCCATGCGCCGCCACAGCCAGCTGGCTGCATGGGCCGGTATCAGCGCGGAGAGTGCAGCCAGCGCATCGGCCTCCTCCAACTGGCCGTCCGCGCGCAGCATGGCGGCACTGGCGGCCATCTGCGCCACGCGCAGGGAGCGGGCCAGCCCGCCGGCCGTCACCGTGTCCGCCTGTTCCAACGCCTGCACCACCGGCTCGGCCAGTTGCCACTGCCGCGCGATGCGTGCGGCCATCGGCGCACTGCACTGCTGCAGCAGCTCCAGCAGTGCTGCCGGATCACGCTGTTGCCCGGGCTGTTGCTGCACCACATCGTCCGCGGCCTGCAGCACCACCGCCGCGCCAAGCCCAAGCAGCAGGCCACCCAGCTGCGCGGAGAAACCATCCTCATGCTCCACTGCCCGCGCATGCTCGGCCGCCGCCAGCGACAGGTGCAGGGTGTAGTCCCATAGCTGCCGTGCCAGCGTGGCATCCGCGCCACTGGCGCTGACCATCACCGGCTGCACCAGTGCGGCGGAAATCACCTGGCGGATACCGTCATTGCCAATCAGTGTCACCGCCCGTTCGATGCTGTGCACATCACGCCGCTGCAGCCGGTACAGCGGGCTGTTGGCAATGCGCAGCAGGCTGGCGGCCAGCGCCGCATCGCTGCCGATGATGCGCGCGATGGAGCGCGCCGAGGCAGCACTGTCGTTCACGCTCTGGATCAACCGTGGCAGCAGCGCCGGCCTGCGCGGCGCATGCCGCGCGGCCAGATCCGCCCGTGCAAGCCGTGCCGTCACCTCCTCCACCAGCGCCTGCCGTGCCGGCGGCGCCATGTCATCCGCCGGCCCGCCCACAGGCAGGCCCAGCACATGGGCCAGGTAGCGGTGCCGCAGATCGGCAGCGGCAACCTGCATGGCCTGCCCGGCGGGCAAGGGCGCCAGCGCCGGGCCGCGTGCGGTCGGGCGCAGCGCCTGCAGCGCAAGGCCACGGCGGTACAACCACAACCAGGCAAGGCCGCCTGCGGCGATGCCTGCCGTCACTACCGAAAGAATCATCACCATGCGCGAACGCCATGCATCTCATGCGGAAAACCGCCGGTTTCATCGGCGCGGCCACCTGCAACTTTAGCCCTGCCGGTAGCGCCCTACTTGTCCTGCTTCTCCAGGCGCACACCCAGCGGCCCCTGCAGCGAACCGTCCTGGTTGATGGTGAAATCCACCGCTTCGGATTCGGTGCCCGGCACCTTCACCTTCAGCGTGTCCTTCTCGCGCACATAGGTGGTCTGCTGCGCCTTTCCCAGCATTTCCACGGTCACCGTGCCGTCCCGGTCAAAGGTGTAGTGAATCATGCCCATCGAATCGGCATAGGTACCATTCAGGCCCTTGCCGCATGCGGCCAGCAACAGCACAAGCACCAGTATCGCGATCTTCCTCATGCAGTCTCCCTGCGCACTCGCTGCCGGCCGCAGCACCCGGGCACGATTCTGCCACGGCAGCACATGCCCACCACAGGCTGCATGCCATGCTGGCAGGCGACTCCAACGGAAGCACCGCCATGCGCCGCATGCTGCTCGTCGCCTCGCTGTTTTCGATGCTGGCCGCCGGCTGCGGCAGCCAACCGCAACGCCCGGAGAGCCCGCATGGGCACTTCATCAGCCGTGGCATCGACGTGGAAGGCCGCCATTTCCGCTACCAGGTATTCGTGCCGGCAACGGCCGCCGCACCCGGCCCGCAGCGGCCACTGGTGCTGTTCCTGCACGGCTCGGGCGAGCGCGGCGATGACGGGATCAAGCCGACGCTGGCCGGGCTCGGCCCGTGGCTGAAGCAGAACATGGACAGCTTCCCCGCGCTGGCGGTCTTCCCGCAGGTGCCCGAGGACGAGGAATGGCGTGGCCGCAACGCACGCATGGCCCTGGCCGTGCTGGACGCCACCCGTGCCGAGTTCAACGCCGACCCTCGCCGCATCTACCTCACCGGCATGTCGATGGGGGGCTATGGAAGCTGGGAACTCGCACTTGCGCGACCCACCGGATTCGCCGCCGTGGTACCCATCTGCGGGGCCCTTCTGGCGCCGCGCCCTGAGCGGCCCGGCCTGCTGGTCGACCAGCTGGCCGGCGTGCCGGACCCCTACACGGCGGCGGCAACGCGCCTGCACGGCGTACCGTTGTGGATGTTCCATGGCGCGCTCGATGACCTGGTGCCCACCACCGACGACCGCGCCGTGTTCCAGGCCAGCCAGCAATCGGGTGGCGGCTTCCGCTACACCGAATACCTGGACACCAACCACAACGCCTGGGACCCCACATACCGCAATCCGGCGATGTGGCAATGGCTGTTTGCTCAACAACTGCCCGCGCCGCGATCACCCCGTTAGCGTGATGACAATCACCATGGCAATTTGATGGTCATCACGAGGCGTTGGAATTTCGTAGAAATATCGCTTTTTTACGCAACGCAATATGGGGAAATGCTTTCCCGCATTCACGCGCCGTGCCATAACTGGCCCCGCAGCATCCGGCCACACAACGGCCGGCGCGCCCGGCATTGGGCGCGGCGTGGCCTTGGCCAGTGATGCTGAAAGGGATATCGGAGAGCCCGGTTTTGTCCACCAGTTCGCCCGCTGCAGCCCCCAGAACGCCACGTACCCGTGGTCTTTACTCGTGGCTGCACCTGCTCATTCTTGCGGCCATCGTCCCGCTGTTGCTGATCGGTGCGGTAGCCACCGCATTCACCGCATACGACTACCGGCGCAATTCCGAGCAACGCCTGCAGGAAACGGCTATTGCCCTGGCCCGCGGCATCGACCAGGGCATCGAGGACAACGTCAACCAGCTGCGGCTGCTGTCCATGCTGGCTCCGCAGGCGCACGAGTCCACACCGGCCCTGTTGCCGTGGGCGCGGCAGAACCCGGACATGCGCCTGATCCATGACGGTTCACTGGACGCCGCCTCCCTCCCAACCAGCCTGCTGGGCAATGCCCGAAGTACCGGCAACGTGCAGGTGTCGGACCTGTTCGCCGGCCCCGACCGCACTGCGCCGGAGGTGGCCATCGCCCTGCCCTTCGTCGGTAGCGACAAGCTGGTGCACGTGTTGACCATGGTGCAGCCGTCCAACCGGCTGATCAGCACCATCCTGCATTCGCGCAGCGATGAAAGCCTGCTGGTGGCGGTGGTGGACAGCAATGGCGTGATTGCAGCGCGCTCGCGAAATCCTGAGCGCTACATTGGCAGGCCGGTGCCGGACTGGGGAAAGCTGCAGCAGGTGGGCGCGCCACAGGGTGTGTTCACGGCCATCAGCAAGGAGGGCGAGGCCGTGGTGTTCGCCTTCAGCATGTTACAGTCGGCACCGGGGTGGGCACTGGTGGTGGGCGAGCCCAAGCGCAGCTTTCAGGCGCGCTGGCAGAGCCCGTTGATCGGCATCATTCTGGGCGGCCTGCTGGCGTCGGCCATTGCCTTGTTCTCGGCGCACTTCATCGCCCGCGGCATCCTGCTGCCCATCCGCGCTCTGGCCCGGCGCGGCCAAGGGGTTGTGGCCAATGCGGCGTCACTGCCCGAGCTGCCGCCCTCGCACATCAGCGAGGTACGCAGCCTGCAGCACAGCTTCAATGAAACCGTGGATGCACTCAAACGCAGCGCGGACGAAGCGCGCGCACTGGCGCAGACCCTGAAAACCAGCGAGCAGCGCCACCGCGCGGTTGCCGAGGCCGGGGCATTGGCGCTGTGGGAGGCCGACAGCGAAGGCCATGTGCATACCGTCACCGGCTGGCGCGAATTGACCGGCCAGGCGGATGAAGAAGGCCTTGGTGATGGCTGGCTGCGGCGGGTGAACCCCGAGGACGTGGCGCAGCTGCAGGTTGCACTGGACCAGAGTTACGACCGCGCCTCGCCACTGGACGTGGAGTTCCGCGTGCTGGACCTGTACGGCAAATGGCGCTGGCTGCGCGCGCGTGGTGCGCGCATCGGCGAAGGCAGCTCCGCCTGGGCCGGCGTGCTGGAAGACGTGGATGCACGCCGCCAGGCACAGGCACGCATCGCCTACCTGGCCCAGCATGACCCGCTGACCGGCCTGCCCAACCGCACGGTGCTGTTCGACAAGCTCGACCACGCACTGGTCGGCGCACAGCGCGGCAAGCATGGCGCACTGCTGCTGCTTGATCTGGACCGTTTCAAGGAGGTCAACGACACCCTGGGCCACCCATGCGGTGACCGCCTGCTGCAGGACGTGGCCCACCGCGTGCTCGGCTGCGTGCGCGGCAACGACCTGGTGGCCCGGCTGGGCGGTGACGAGTTCGCCATCCTCATGGCGGCGGAAACCCGCCCGCCGGAGGTGGCCGTCACCCTGGCCACGCGGCTGGTGGACGCGCTGAGCCAGCCCTTCGAGCTCGATGGCCACCAGTTCGCCATCAGCACCAGCATCGGCATCGTGGTGATAGACGGCGTCAGCCAGAGCGCCGAAACGCTGATGCGTAGTGCCGACCTGGCGCTGTACCGCGCCAAGGAGGACGGGCGCGGCTGCTACCGCTTCTTCGAGCCAGAAATGGACATCCGCATGCGCCAACGCCGGCAGCTGGAAACCGAACTGCGCGCAGGCCTGGAGCAACGCCAGTTCGTGCTGCATTACCAGCCACTGGTGGACCTGCAGCATGGCAAGATCAGCGGCTTCGAGGCCCTGCTGCGCTGGAACCACCCGCAACGCGGCATGCTCGAACCCGGCCAGTTCCTCAGCCTGGCCGAAGACATCGGCCTGATGGTGCCGCTGGGTGACTGGGTGCTGCGCCAGGCCGCGCACGATGCCACCGGCTGGCCCGAAACCATGAACGTGGCGGTGAACCTGTCGGTGTCACAGCTGGCCCAGCCCGACCTGGCCAGCAACGTCGAACAGGCGCTGGCCGACAACGGTCTGTCAGCCAGCCGGCTGGAGCTGGAAATCACCGAGAACGCGCTGATCGCCAACATCCAGGCCGCCTCGGCCCAGCTGCTGCAGCTGAAGATGGCCGGCGTGGCGATCGTGATGGACGATTTCGGCACCGGCTACTCGTCGCTGGGCTATCTGCGCGCGTTTCCGTTCGACAAGGTCAAGATCGACAAATCCTTCATCCGTGACCTGGGCGAACAGAGCCAGGGCAGCGCCATCATCGGCGCGGTATCGCACCTGTGCAGCAAGCTGGGCATCACCACCACCATTGAAGGCGTGGAAACCCGCCTGCAGCTGGCCCAGCTGCAGAACGAACACTGTGCGGAAGGCCAGGGCTATGTGTTCAGCCGGCCGATGCCGGTGGAACGGCTGCAGGCATTCATGCGTGACTGGCCGCAGCATTGGCAGCGCGAAACCGGCGGCTGAGCAGCCTGCAAACCGGCTTATCCGTACAACGGCAGGCTGCAGACGTGCAGCCGCCTTGCTTGCCGGCAGCGGCTCAGCCCACCCCGCGCACCGCCAGGGTCAGCGCCAGCACGCTCAGGATGACGGCGATGGTGCCGTCCAGCACCCGCCAGGTTGAGGGCTTGGTGAACAGCGGCGCCAGCAGGCGCGCGCCCAGCCCCTGTGCGGTGAGCCACACGGCGCTGGCGGTGATCACGCCTGCGGCAAACGCCATGCGCGACTGGCCGAAGTTGTCGGCAATGGAGCCAATCACCATCATGTCCAGCCAGAAGTGTGGATTGATGATGGAGAAGCCCGCCGCCGCCATCAGCGCGGTGCGCAGCGACTGCTCGGCGTTGTCATCCAGCTGCATTCCGCCGCCACCGGACATCGCCCGGCGCGCGCTCTGCAGTGCATACCAGCCCAGGAACGCCACACCACCCCACAGCAGCACCGTGGTCAGCCACGGCAGCTGTTCGGTCAGCCGGCGCAGGCCCACCACGCTGGCCAGGATGAAGGCCGCATCGATGGCGAAACAGGTGGCGATGATAGGAACCACGTGCTGGCGCATGATGCCCTGGCGCAGGATGAACGCACTCTGGGCGCCGACGATGGCGAACAAGCCGATACCAATACCGGCGCCACTGAGCCACGCGCTGCCGGCGGCCTGGGCGGAAACAACGGAAAACATGGAAAAAACTGCCTCTTCAAGGGGGTTGGCACTGGCGCCCGGAAACACGCGCCATGGCTGAATGCGGTTATTGTCGCAACGCAGCATTGAAAAGTAGAGCTAAACTTCGTTAACCATCTTTAGCAGAACTTAATCAGTGCGAATCGACCACGCCCAACTCCGCGCACTGGCCGCGGTGATCCGCGAAGGCAGCTTCGAGCGCGCCGCGCAGTCACTCAGCGTCACCGCCTCGGCAGTCTCGCAGCGGATCAAGGCGCTGGAGGACCGGGTGGGCAAGCTGCTGGTCAAACGCAGCATTCCCACCGAGGCCACCCACGAGGGCCAGGTGCTGGTGCAGCTGGCCGAGCAGACCGCGCTGCTGGAGCGCGATGCCTTCGAGCGCATCGGCATTTCCGACACCGAGCTGTCGCGGGCCAGCATCGCCGTGGCGGTCAACCATGACAGCATGGAAACCTGGTTTCCCGAAGCCGTGCAGACGTTCTCGCGCAGCACCAGCACCACGCTGGACCTGCATACCGAGGACCAGGATCACACGGTGGCCCTGCTGCGCCAGGGCGCGGTGCTGGGCGCGGTCACCACCCTGTCCGAGCCGGTGCAGGGCTGCCAGATCCACGCGCTGGGCAGCATCCGCTACGCCGCAACCTGCACACCCGAATTCCACGCGCGCCATTTCGCCAAGGGCGTGAACGCGCAGTCGCTGGCGGAAGCACCGGTGCTGGTGTTCAACCGCAAGGATGACCTGCAGGCCCGCTATGCGCGGCGTCTGGCAGGCATCGACCAGCCCTTGAATGCACCCACCTGGTGGATACCCTCCACCCGCGCCTTCGTGCACGCCAACCTGGGCGGGCTGGGCTGGACCATGAATCCGCTGCCGCTGGTCCGCCGGCACCTTGAAAGCGGGCGGCTGGTCTACGTCAAATCGCGCGCTTGGGAAGACGTGCCGCTGTACTGGCAGCACTGGAAGGGTGAGGTGAAAACCATGAACCTGCTGACCCGCGCCGTGTTGCAGGCATCGGCCATGCTGGTGCGCAAGCGCAGGCAACCACGAGCCGGCATGGCCGGTTGAACTCGCTCAGTTGAACTGGAAGGCCACGCCGATACCGCCCTGCCAGTCGCTGGTGTCGGCATCCAGCCCGCGCAGCAGCGACATATCCAGTTGCAGGCGCGGCGTGGCCATCCAGGTGATGCCGGTGCCTACCGCGCGCATATGCTGCGCGCCGGTGCCGTAGCCGGCTTCCACATAAGCAGACACATCGGTGCCCAGCGAGAAGCCGTAGCTGGGTGAGAACAGCCAGCCGCTACCGCTGTCGCCCCATTGGCGGTCCGCATACAGCGCCAGGCTGGTGTCGCGCGGCAGCTCCCAGGCGACCGTCCCGCCCACATCGTAGTCATGGCCGGCATCACCCATCGGCGCACGCCCCCACGGCAAGGTCGCGCCTGCCTTGAAGGCCACGCTCATGTTCCCGGAAGCCAACGCTGGCGCCCACTTCAGCGCGATGCTGCCATCGCCGCCCCCGCTGTCCCGGTGATTGATGCCGTTGCCGCGCACACGCTGGCTGGCCCAGCTGTCGGCACCGAGCTGCAGCTCCAGCGTGTCGGCCATGCCCACGCGCAGCAGGGTGTCCGCCGTCCACGTGGTGGTGGTCACGCCGTCGCTGCGGTCACGGCTGCCGTCCGGCAGCCCCTGTTCCCACGCAACAATCCCCTTCCCCACCGTGCTGGTGGAAAAGCCGATGCCGGGCCGGTCGAATTCAGGTGTTTCGTCTGCCTGCGCCTGTCCGGAGAAGGCGGCGAGCAGTGTCAAAGCGAGCATGTGTTTGTTCATGCCCGCCATGCTCGCCGGAACACACCGCGAACCGTGTGAAATACAGGCCCCAGCCACCAGCCCGTATCAACAGGCTGGCATTTCACCGCTCAGGCGGTGCCGCTCAGCGGTGTGTTAGCGCGAAGTCCAGCGCACCGACCACGGCCGCCACCTGCGCGTCATTGCACTGCTGTGGGGTTGCCTTGGGGCTGTCCGGGTACACCTCGGTAGTGGTGGTGTAGCGCGCACCGCTGACGCTGGCACACAGGCCCAGCGCCTTGAGCGGGTACTCGATGACGCCATGCGCCACCACCGGCGAACCAATGATCTCGCCGCGCTCATCGGCCGGGGCGATATGGGTGACCTTGGCCACCTCGGCAATCACCGCCTGCTGGAATGCCGGCTGCTGGTTCTCGGTGTCGTCCACCAGATAGAAACCATCGGGAATCTCGCCCGGCTCGAACGGCTTGCCGTCACGCGCGGCCAGTGCCGGGCGGAACTCGGATTCGTCGGTATCGGTGGTTTCGTGCAGGTCGATATGCATCAGCACGCGCCCCTTCAACGGCGCCACCAATGCCATCAGCGCGGCCGATTCCGGTGCAGGGCTGTCCGGCACGAACGAACGGTTGGGGTCCAGCGCCAGTGCATTCCAGCGCTGGATGCGCTCGTAGCCCCACGGGCTGACGCACGGCACCACCAGCAGATTGCACTTGCCCGCATACCCGGCCGCACGCTGGTCGATGAACTGCAGCGCACCCTGCACGCCACTTGTCTCATAGCCGTGCACGCCACCGGTAACCAGCACGGTCGGCAGGGCCTCATCCCAATCGCGGCTACGCACGGCCAGCAACGGGTAACGGCCCGAGGGGTAGTTCAGTTCACCGTACTGGGAGACATCGAAACGCTGGCGCAGTGCATCCACCTTGGCCACCACTTCATCGGCATGGCTGCGCTGCACCTGCTGCCGCTCCAGCCACTGCGCCCTTTCCGCCACGCCCCATGGCTTGCCGGGGGTTCCAACCGGGTAGAAAGCGGTAACAGTGCTCATGACAGCCTCATCGAAGGAAAACGGAATGCTGCGCACTCTACACCCACTGCGCTGCGCGTTCAGTCGCACGCCCACGCCGGCATGAACCAAAGCGCAACCAGCGCCTGCCGTCTTCACGGCCGATTCGGGCAGCAGCGTGCAGGGTGGTGACGTGATGCACGCCGGCCACTAAGCCGGCACGTACCAGAGGAGCAACTTCATGCGTATCTTCCCCAACAAACTGGCGTCCACTCTTGCTTTGATCGGCCTGTTCGTCGCGGCCGGTGCCCAGGCACAGAACTACGGCCCGCGTGATGAAGGCCGTCGCTTCAACGACGGCAGCCGCGTTGTGTGCCAAAAGGTTGAAGTGCGCAACAACGCACGCGACCACAACCGTGTTGCAGGTACCGCCACCGGTGCGGTGGTGGGCGGGCTGCTGGGCAACCAGGTGGGCGATGGCAACGGTCGCAAGCTCGCTACCGTGGGTGGTGCCGTTGCTGGCGGCCTGATCGGCCGCAATGTGCAGGGCCGCAATCAGGAGCGCAATGGCCAGCGCCATGTCGAAACCCGCTGCGAGCGCGTTTACCGCTGAGCCATCACACCCCTGCTGCCATGAACGACAAAGGCCCCTTGCGGGGCCTTTGTTCTATGCGCTCACGCCTCGGCTCAGGGCCTGGGCTCAGGGCTTGCCACTGCCCGCCAGCATCTGGCTGATGTCGGCATCCTTCTGCTCCCACAGGCCGTTCATCCATTGCTGGAACTGTGCGCGGAAGTTGCGGTCATCCTGGTAGTTGCCACCGATCAGTTCGGCCGGAATCACCCGCTTGCGCACCAGCACCTTGATCTCCGGCACACGGTTGGCCATCAGGTCGATCATCGACGGGATGCCCTTGGGGTAGACGATGGTCACATCCAGCAGCGCATGCAGGCCCTTGCCCATGGCATCGAGCACAAAGGCCACACCACCGGACTTGGGCTTGAGCAGGTGCTTGAACGGCGAACCCTGGCCGGCATGCTTGTCAGGCGTGAAGCGCGTGCCCTCGACGAAGTTCATCACCGCCACCGGGATGCTGCGGAACTTCTCGCAGGCCTTGCGGGTGACCTCCATGTCGCGCCGGCCCAGTTCAGGGTTGCGCGCGATCTGCTTGCGCGTATAGCGGCCCATGAAGGGGAAATCCAGCGCCCACCAGGCAAGGCCCAGCACCGGCACCCAGAACAGCGAGCGTTTCAGGAAGAAGCGCAGCAGCGGAATACGGCGGTTGAACACCTTCTGCAGCACCAGGATGTCCACCCAGCTCTGGTGGTTGGCCAGCACCAGGTAGTGCCCATGGCGCTCCAGGTCGGCGTCCCCGCTCACCTGGAAGCGGGTGCGGGTGAGCAGGCCGATCATGGCGCTGTTGGCTCCGATCCAGCTCTCCGCCAGCCCGGTCAGCAGCGGGTTGCAGGCCCGGCGCACCACCTTGAACGGCAGCACCGCTTTCACCAGCGCCACCACGAACAGCGGCAGGCAGTGCAGCAGCGTGTTGATGACAACCAGCAGCAGAATCGGGACAACGCGCAACCACACCATGGCAAAACGGGGGGCCACCCCAAAACCGGAAGGTGGACAGGGTAGCAAACCCGCCATGGCAGATTCAGCCCTTACTGGCGCAGGCCTTGCATGCCACCAAGCAACGACAAACGATTGCCGGCAGCAGCCGCCCCACCAACCGCCCTGACAAAGTGTCAGCGCAAAGTCCGACATGCACCGACACGAACAGGCTGCATAATCCGCCCACACCAATGGCCACACGCCGATGCCCCTGAAGTTGCCGCCCCTGGCCGAAGTGCTGGACCTGCTGCCCGATGCCGTCTGCATGGTTGACCCGGATGGGCAGCTGCTGATGGTCAACGCCGCCTTCCAGGACATCTTCGGCTATACCCCCGCCGAAGTCGTCGGCCGCCGGGTGATGGACATGGTGCATCCGGATGATCTGGCAGCCACGCTGCAGGCGGCCCAGGACGTGATGGATGGCCACCCGCAGCCCCACTTCCGCAACCGCTACATCCGCAAGGACGGCAGCGTGGTGGACATCCAGTGGTCGGCGCGCTGGCTGCCGGACTACGCCATCCGTATCGCCGTGGGCCACCAGATCACCGAGCTGCGCGATGCCGAGCGCATGCTTGAGCACATGGCCAGCCACGATCCGCTCACCGGGCTGGCCAACCGCTACCGCTTCCACCGCGAGCTGGAGGCCGCGGTCAGCCGCGCCCGCGACCATGGCGAGGGGCTGGCGGTGCTGTACATCGACCTGGACGGCTTCAAGGCCGCCAACGACCAGTTGGGCCACGAGGCCGGCGACCGCCTGCTGCAGGCCGCCGCCCGCTGCCTGCGCGACGGCCTGCGCCAGAGCGACATGATCGCGCGCGTGGGCGGCGATGAATTTGCCGCCCTGCTGCCCGGTTGCGGCACCCACGAGGCGGCCGCGGCGGTTGCCGAGGTCCTGCGCTCGTGCATCACCCACCCCGCCGAGGACTTCCCCGGTGCGCCCCGGCTCGGAGCCAGCGTGGGCATCGCCTGCTACCCCGTGGATGGCACCACCCCCCAGGCCCTGCTGCGCAGCGCCGATGCGGCCATGTACCGGGCCAAGGCCGCCCGCCCGCAACGGCGGCAGGCCGGCCCCCTGCCACAGCCGGCAGGTTCCTGACCACCAGCGGCAGCCCCTGCCCCACAAAGACAAAGGCCGCCTTTCGGCGGCCTTTGTCCAACAGCAGGCGCAGAGCGCCGGGCTGGCTTACATCATGTGGTAGTTCATGTTCCACATGACCCACAGCGTGCCGGCCACGATGATGCCGATGACGATGAGGGTGAACAGGCCGGCATTGACGTTCCAGCGCGCGGCCGAGGAGCGGTCCAGGTGCAGGAAGAACACCAGGTGCACCAGCAGCTGCAGGACGCCAGCCACCAGGATCACCATGCCGGTGGCGAACGAGGACGACAGGCCACCGCTCATCACCACCCAGAACGGGATGATGGTCAGCACCGCCGCCAGCACGAAGCCGATCAGGTAGGACTTGACGCTGCCGTGGTTCTCGCCGCCGGCGCTGTGTGCGTGATTGTCATGTGCGGACATCAGATGGCTCCCGACAGGTAGACGATGGAGAACACGCCGATCCAGACCAGATCCAGGAAGTGCCAGAACAGGCTCAGGCACGCCATGCGGGTCTTGTTGCGCGGGGTCAGGCCATCGCGCTTGAGCTGGATGAACATCACCGCCAGCCACAGCAGGCCACCGGTCACGTGCAGGCCGTGGGTGCCCACCAGGGCGAAGAACGCCGACAGGAAGGCACTGTGGTCCGGGCCGTGGCCGTTGTGGATCAGGTGGTTGAACTCCCACAGTTCCATGCCCATGAAGCCGGCGCCCAGCAGCCAGGTGATGGCCAGCCAGAAGAACATCAGGCCCTGACGCGACTGATGCATGGCGATCATGCCCAGACCAAAGGTCAGCGAGGACATCAGCAGCAGCGCGGTTTCCCACGCCACGAAGGACAGGTCGAACAGCTCCTTGCCCGCCGGGCCACCGTTGGTGCCGCCGGCCAGCACCACGAAGGTGACGAACAGCGTTGCGAAGATGAGCAGATCGCTCATCAGGTACACCCAGAAACCGAATACGGTGTTCTCGCCGGAATCGTGGTGCTCGTGATGGTCGTCGTGGCCATGGGCCGCCGCGTGTGCGGCGTGCCCGTGGGTCACGGTGTGGGCGGTCGTGCTCATGCCTTCACCTCGGTCTTCACCAGGCCCTGGGCAACCAGGTGCTGGCGGTGCTCGTTTTCAATGCGTTCCACTTCGGCAGCCGGCACCCAGTAGTCCACGTCCTTGTCGAAGGTGCGGTAGATGAAGGTGCCGATCATCACGGCCAGGCCCGCCAGGGCCAGCCACCAGACGTGCCAGACCATCGCAAAGCCCAGCACCATGCTGGCAAGGCCGATGACCACGCCGGTGCCGGTGTTCTTCGGCATGTGGATGTCGCTGTACCTGGCCGGCTTGACCCACGCCTCGCCGCGCTGCTTGCGCTGCCAGAAGTCATCCAGCTCCTCGCCCTTGGGCAGGGTGGCGAAGTTGTAGAACTGCACCGGCGAAGAGGTTTCCCACTCCAGAGTACGGGCATCCCACGGGTCGCCGGTGAGGTCGGCGTTCTTCTTACGGTCACGGATGGACACCGCGATCATGATGACCTGGCACAGGATGCCCAGGGCGATGATCGCCGCGCCGAACGCAGCCACGATGAAGAACGGCTGGTATTCCATGTTCGGGTAGCTCTGCATGCGGCGGGTAGCGCCCATGAAGCCCAGCGCGTACAGCGGCATGAACGCCACGTAGAAGCCGATGAACCAGCACCAGAACGCACGCTTGCCCCAGGTTTCATCCAGCTTGAAGCCGAACATCTTCGGCCACCAGTAGGTGATGCCTGCCATCATGCCGAACACCACGCCACCGATGATGGTGTTGTGGAAGTGGGCGATCAGGAACAGCGAGTTGTGCAGCACGAAGTCGATGGCCGGGATGGCCAGCATCACGCCGGTCATGCCGCCGATGGTGAAGGTGATCATGAAGCCGATGGTCCACAGCACTGGCACGGTGAAGTGCACGCGGCCGCGGAACATGGTGAACAGCCAGTTGAAGATCTTCACGCCGGTCGGGATGGAGATGATCATCGTCGTGATGCCGAAGAAGGCATTGACGTTGGCGCCCGAGCCCATGGTGAAGAAGTGGTGCAGCCACACGATGAAGGACAGCACGCCGATGCAGGCCGTCGCGTAGACCATGCCCTTGTAGCCGAACAGGGTCTTGCGCGAGAACGTGGCAATCACTTCGGAGAACACACCGAATGCCGGCAGCACCAGGATGTAGACCTCCGGGTGGCCCCAGATCCAGATCAGGTTGATGTACAGCATGGCGTTGCCGCCGCCGTCATTGGTGAAGAAGTGCGTGCCCAGGTAACGGTCCAGGGTCAGCAGCACCAGGGTGGCGGTCAGCACCGGGAAGGCGGCGATGATCAGCACGTTGGTGATCAGCGCGGTCCAGGTGAACACCGGCATGCTCATCAGCTTCATGCCCGGCGTACGCATCTTCATGATGGTCACCAGGAAGTTGATGCCGCTCAGCGTGGTACCCAGGCCGGATACCTGCAGGGCCCATATGTAGTAATCCATGCCCACGCTCTGGCTGTACTCCAGCCCTGACAGCGGCGGGAACGCCAGCCAGCCGGTCGCGGCGAACTCACCCACCCACAGCGAGATCATCATCAGGCCACAGCCTGCGACGAACAGCCAGAAGCTCAGCGAGTTCAGGAACGGATAGGCCACGTCGCGCGCGCCTATCTGCAGCGGCACGACCAGGTTCATCAGGCCGGTGATCAGCGGCATGGCCACGAAGAAGATCATGATCACGCCGTGGGCGGTGAAGATCTGATCGAAGTGGTGCGGTGGCAGGTAGCCTTCGGCGCCACCAGCGGCGAACGCCTGCTGGGCACGCATCATGATCGCATCGGAGAAGCCGCGCAGCAGCATCACGAACGCCACGATCAGGTACATCGCGCCGATCTTCTTGTGGTCCACCGAAGTGAACCACTCCTTCCACAGGTAGCCCCACAGCTTGAACTTGGTGATGGCACCCACCACCGCCAGGCCGGCAATGGCAGCGCCCACCAGCGAAGCCAGCACGATGGGATCGTGCGGCAACGAATTAAGAGAGAGTTTTCCAAGCATCGTCATTCTCCCGAACCACCGTGGCCGGCATGTGCGGCCTTGGCGTGTTCGTCTGCATTGTGACCGGCGTGGCCTTCAGCCTCGGCGGCGCCGGCATCATGGCCCATGGCGGCGTGGTCCATGGCTGCGTGATCCATGGCGGCGTGATCCATGGCGGCATGATCCATGCCGTCGTGGTTCATCGCCGAATGGTCCATCGCCTCATGGCCGGCTGCGCCGTGGCCCATGGCTTCGTGCGACATGCCCTCGGCACCGTGCTGCATGCCGAAATGGTGGTTGTCGCCCATGTGCTTGGCCATGACCCAGTCGAACAGACCCTTCTCGGCGCTGCCGTAGTAGGTCACCGGGTAGTAGTCGTGGTTCTTTTCCGCACCCAGCTCGGCAAAGGCCTTCTGGTCCATCACCTTGGCATCGCCGCGCACCTTGGCCAACCAGGCCTGGTACTCGTCGTTGCTCACCGCGTTGGCCTTGAAGTACATCTTGCTGAAGCCGGCACCGCTGTAATGCGAGGAACGGCCGTCGAAGCTGCCCTCTTCATCGGCAATCAGGTGCAGCTTGGTCTGCATGCCGGCCATGGAGTAGATCATGCTGCCCAGGTGCGGGATGAAGAACGCGTTCATCACCGTATCGGCGGTGATCTTCAGATTCAGCGGGGTGTGCACCGGGAAGGTCACCTCGTTGACCACGGCCACGTTCTCTTCCGGGTAGACGAACAACCACTTCCAGTCGAGCGAGATCGCTTCAACCACCACCGGCTTGGCTTCATGATCCAGCGGACGGTACGGGTCCAGTGCATGCGAGGAGCGCCAGGTCAGCACGGCCAGCACCAGCACGATCATGCAGGGGATCGACCACACCACCACTTCGATGGCGGTGGAGTGAGACCAGTTGGGCTCGTAACGGGCCTTGGTGTTGGACGCGCGGTACTTCCACGCAAACACCAGCGTCATCACGATCACCGGAATCACCACCAGCAGCATCAGCACCACACAGGTGATCAGCAGCGTGAGTTCATCGCGGGCAATCTGGCCCTTCGGGTCAAACAAGGCCCAGTCACAGCCCGTCATCATGACGGCCATTGCGACAAGCAGGCCCGGACGCAGCAGGCGCCCAAGGTTTTTCAACGGAATCATCGGTCGATCCAATTGCAGTGGGGTACGGCCGCCTGCGGCCCCGGTGCCCGTCGGGACGGGCAGCCCCGATGGATTGCCCATCGGTGACATGTGAACAGGGAGCAGCAAGTCAGCCCCGTGATTTTAGGCCTTCACGCATCACCTTAGATAGGTATTGACAATGATTTCCCGCAAGAAACCGGGCATACCATGTGCGACATGTTGTCGCACCTGCGACCAGCTGTCGCACATTGTGCGGGCATTGCCTTGTTGCTTGTGAAGATGGGTGGCCCTCAACGAACAAGGCCAGAGCGTTTCCGCTCTGGCCTTGGCCATCGGGTGTCATTGTAGTGCAACGCGTGCGCGCGGCACCAGCACGCAAAGACTCAACGCATCAGCGAGTAGACGATCTTGTTCCAGCTGTCCTTGCGCTGGCGCCGCTGCTCTTCGCTGAAGTCGGCCGAATCCACCAGCCTGGCAGCCACCGCCGCCGGCGGGTAGATGCCCGGATCACCACTGATTTCCTTGTCGATCAACGGAGTGGACGCTGTATTGGCGTTGGCGTACGCCACATGGTTGGTGATGCTGCTCATCACTTCCGGCTCCAACAGGTAGTTGATGAACTGATGGGCCAGCTTCGGGTTTGTCGAATCCTTGGGAATGGCCACGACATCCATCCAGCGCAGCGCGCCCTCGCGCGGAATCAGGTATTTGATTTCAGGCGCCTCGCCCCCCTTGGCCAATTCCTCGGCGCGGCTCTGGGCCTGGGCCACGTCACCGGAATAGCTCAGGATCATGCACAGCTTGCCTGAGGCCAGGTCATCGATCAGCTCGGTGGCATTGCCGAATTTGCGTATGTACGGGCGGATTTTCGCAAACGCGTCCTGCACGGCGCCAAGGTTGGATGCACTGAGATCATTGGCATCGCGCCCCAGCCAGATCAGCGCGGCGGTATGCCCTTCCTCGTCATCGTCCACCACGCCAATGCCGCAGTCGGACAGGCGTGCGGCGTTGACGGGATTGAACAACGTGCCCCAGGTGGCCAGATCAGCGCCATGCCCCAGAATTCCCCCAACCTTGTCCACGTTGATGCCCAGACCGGTGGTGCCCCACATATAGGGAACCAGGTGAGCATTGCCTGCATCCAGCGCACTCAGGCCCTGCAACGCATCGGCACTGAGGTTCTTCCAGTTGCCCAGCGCACTCTTGTCCAGCGTGCGCAACAGGCCCTGCTTTATCTGGTCGGCTGCATAAGGGCGTGCCGAGGGGAAAACCACGTCGTAGGCCACCGCCTTGTCGCGCAGTTTCTGTTCCAGCACGTCATTGCCACTGAAAACGTCGTAGCGCACCACCACGTCGTATTGCTTCTCGAAATTGCTGATGGTGTCGGGCGCGACATAATCGGGCCAGTTGTAGACATTCAGCACCTGCCCCGCAGTCGATGCCGCCGGCTTGCCCGCCGCGGCCTTTTCGGGCGCCTTGTCACCACACGCCGCCAGCGACAGCGCCGCAGCGATCAAAAGTATCTTTTTCAATTCTTCCCCCGTGAAATGGAACCGCCCATCAAAACCGCGCAACGGCATACACGACGATGCGGGCGGCATTCCCCATGCCGTCAGCCGACAAGACCATGTGCTTCAGAGCAACCGGCTGCCCTAGCCCACCCGAACAGGCGCCCGGTTACGTGTGGCCGCGAAGGTAAGCGCAAGGGTGTGTAGGGCAGGTGCAGGCGCGGAACGGCAGCCTTCAGGTGGTCGGGGGCGCCTACGGCCTGGAAACACGGCCCGGGCTGGAGGCGGATGCGTACGGCAGCCATCAACCGCGTTTTCCGGTGTCGCCACATCCGGCCGTGGGGCAGAAATGTCGCGGGACATTCCACAGAGGACAACCAAGAGCGGGAAACGACTTCCCACTGTAGTGTCACCCCGCGCATGAGCGCCGTCGCGGTGGGGCACGAGGGCGCAGGAGTCAATCGCAACGCGAGAATCACCTTCATTAACGAAGGTGATCCAATCAATTGATTTCGGGATACTGCGGTGCCCTGTGCTCTGGCCTTCCCCTGGAGAACCATGATATTGCCCAAGCCCATTCCAGCGAATACCACGCTCGTTGCATCCGGGTGGCGCACTTGCGTGCAGAAACTTCGCCTTGCCCATCTATTGATTGCATTGCTTCCAGCAGTGACTGGCTGCTCCGCCACCAGCGGCGTTGACGTAACGGATTCCACTACTTTCCGCTTTCAGCAATCAGCCGCCGATGCCCGAACCCAGATCGACCGTTGGGCACCTGTCGGAGCGTCACTTTCAGAGGCAACCCGGGCACTGGTCTCGCAGGGCTTCACCTGCGCCCCAACCGAACGATCTTCGCAGGATGTCCAATCGTCCACGCTGTGTCTCCACACAACGCCTGCCGATTCAATTCCAGATCAGCGCACCACCACCGCACCTGCCCCGGTCAACTGGTTCATCACACTCGATTCCAAAGATGGAAACACCATCAGCGCCGTACAGGTCACACGCACTCCGCGCGATATAGGCGATTGATGTACATAGCGGCGTAGGGAAAGTCATTGCAGGCGCCTTACCAAAAGCAGACTGGCGGACCGATACCCATCATTCCTTTGCGCAAGCCAACGCAGAAGCCTTCGAGCGAGCCCCAGTGTGAGGCTGGAAATCGTCTACCAGGCCGGGGGAGGTCCGGCAGATGATGGAGGTGGTCGGGACTTATCTAGAAAAACCAACAATTTGAATTTACTAGGAAAATTTCTGCAAACACCCCTAGATAGAGGATGCCATAAACTATAACTATGGCTCTAACACCGCTCATTAAATGAGCGAAGGTTCTCTACCCTCTTGCATCCAATCTCCGAGGGCTGTCATATTTCCTAACACTGCTAATCGGCAGTGCTCAGGGGAAAGGTGCGCAATGAAGCAAGGATGGTTTGTAGTGTGTATGGCTTTGGCCGTCGTGGGTTGTAGCAAGAAAGACCAGCCAACCCAGGAACAGGTCGCTGAAGGAATGAAGCAAATCTATGCTGGAGCTTATGCTGCCCAAGGCGGCCGCATTGAATTGCAGAAGTGGGACAAAATGACCTACTCCTGTGAACCGATCGAAGGGGCGCACGTCAAACAGTTGCTTTGCACGACAGGGGGAAAGATCACGATTGCTGGATACATCAATGGAGTCCAGACCACTGAGGGGGCCAAGGAAGTTCCCTCTGACCTAATCATCAAGTTCGGAAAGACCGGTGAGAATCAGTGGTCTGTTATTGACTTCGATGCAAAAAAGTAGGTGCACTTATGTTCACTTCCTATGATGAGGCTTTAGGGGCACTTAAAGCTTCTCAAACAAAAGACCCTCAAAGAGTTGCAGCAATCTCAGCAAGCCTGAGGAGCACACCTAAGATAGTTAGGATCATTTCATTCTTCTTTATGATTCCCAGCTTTGCCATTACGCTGACGGTAATTGGAGCTATAGTCGGAATTCCCGCCTTTATTGCTTGCTGTATTTTTGTATCAAAGTCCAACACGGCACTTAGAAATATCGAAAAGGCAAAGCTCGATTGGATCTCGTAGTCTCGCAATAAAAAGCCCCCGAGTAAGGGGGCTTTTTTTGGTGACCTCCTCCCGATATCAGGCCCGGGCAGAACTGGAAAATTCGGTCTTGGGTTGAGAGGTGAATCGGGCGGCGAACTCGGCGGGCGGGACCGCACCGATCGACGAGTGCGTCCGGAAATGATTGTAATCGACCCTCCAGCTTTCGATCTTCTGGCGGGAATCGTCGAGCGACAAGAACCAATGGGTATTGAGGCGCTCGTCCCTGAAGATGCCGTTGAACGATTCGATGAACGGGTTGTCGGTAGGCTTGCCGGGAGGGGAGTAGTCCATGACCACACCGTGATCATAGGCCCAGCGGTCCATCACGATTGAGATGAAAACGCGATCTGTTCCTCGGTGAACTTCGACTTCTTCATGGCGACGGGCCTTCCTTGGGGCCTGAGTGTCGCCGAATTCTCTAGTTTTGACTGGTCCAAATTACAGGGAGGAGGTCAAAGTCCCAGCGTGAGGCTGGAGGTTGTCTACAAGGCTGGGAAGGTCCAGCCGGGGGCAAGATGTGGGTGGCACGGAAATCCCCCGCCCGCCCAAACAAAAAAGCCCCGACCAAGGTCGGGGCTTTCATACAACTGGTGCCGGAAATAGGAATCGAACCTACGACCTACGCATTACGAATGCGCCGCTCTACCAACTGAGCTATTCCGGCGGGGCCGCGAAGTTTAATGGATGCCCCTGATCCCGGTCAATCAACCAGGCGCAGGCGCAGCTCCTTGGGCAGGGCGAAGACCATCGATTCGGGCTCGCCGTCCAGCTCGGACACGCCGTTGGCACCCAGCTCACGCAGGCGGGCGATGACGCCGTCCACCAGTACCTGCGGGGCCGAGGCGCCCGCTGTCAGGCCGATGCGTTGTTTGCCCACCACCCACTGTGGGTCGATCTCGTGGGCGCCGTCGATCAGGTAGGACTCCACACCGTCGCGGCGTGCCAGCTCGCTCAGGCGGTTGGAGTTGGAGCTGTTCGGGGAGCCGACCACCAGCACCAGATCGCACTGCTTGGCGAGATCGCGCACGGCGTCCTGGCGGTTCTGGGTGGCGTAGCAGATGTCGTCGTTCTTCGGCCCCTGGATCGCCGGGAAGCGGCGCCGCAGGGCTTCGATCACGGCGCGGGTGTCGTCCACCGACAGCGTGGTCTGGGTGGTGTAGGCGAAGTTCTCCGGCTGGGCGACATGCATCGCCTCCACATCCTCCACGCTTTCCACCAGGTAGATCTGCCCTACCCCGCCCTCGCGGTTCCACTGGCCCATGGTGCCTTCGACCTCGGGGTGGCCTTCGTGGCCGATCAGCACCACGTCGCGGCCAGCGCGGCAGTGGCGCGCCACCTCCAGGTGCACCTTGGTCACCAGCGGGCAGGTTGCATCGAATACCTTGAGGCCACGGCGCTCGGCTTCGCCACGCACCGCCTTGGAGACGCCATGCGCGCTGAAGATGACGGTGTTGCCATCGGGCACTTCGTCCAGTTCCTCGACGAAGATGGCGCCGCGCGCCTTCAGGTCATCGACGACGAACCGGTTGTGCACCACTTCGTGGCGCACATAGATGGGCGCCCCCAAAGTTTCGATCGCACGCTTGACGATCTCGATGGCGCGATCGACACCGGCACAGAAACCACGGGGATTGGCAAGAATGACGTCCATACGCAAATTCTAATGGCGAAAAAAGGCAATAGGGGAACCACGGCTGAAACGCTGGGGTTTCAGTTACCGCCCGCCGCCTCCTGCTTCTGCTTGGTCTTGCCCTCGAACAGGCCGCTCAGGGCGATGCCGATGGCACCGGCCACGATGGCCGAGTCCGCCAGGTTGAACGCCGGCCAGTAATGGTTGCCGACATACCACTGGATGAAATCCACCACATGGCCGTGAATCTGCCGGTCGATGACGTTGCCGATGGCACCGCCTATCACCAGCGCGTACGGCAGCGCGCTGCGCCATGCCGCGCGCGGCGTGCGCGAGAGCCAGTACGCCATCATGCCGCTGATCGCCACCGCCAGGAAGGTGAAGAACCACAGCTGCCAGCCACCGGCGTCGCTGAGGAAGCTGAACGCCGCGCCGGTGTTGTAGGTGCGGTACCAGTTCCAGAAACCCTCGATCACCGGCACCTGCGTGTACTCGGGCAGGCTGGACAGCACCCACGCCTTGCTCCACTGGTCCAGGCCGATGACAAGGGCCGACACCAGCAACCAGATCAACGCGTTGGGTTTGACTGCTTTGGATTGCATGTAATACGCCTGTAGTGGGTTGGCGACAGCAGGAGCGCGGATGCACCCCGCCCTTGCTGCCGCACGACTGTCTTCAGAACCAGCGACGATCCTCGCCGGCACCGTCGATATTGCTCACACAGCGGCCGCACAGCTCCGGATGCGCGGCGACCGAGCCCACGTCGGCACGGTAGTGCCAGCACCGCACGCACTTGGCCTTGTCGGTGGGCTGGGCGCTGACGAACACCTCATCGGTGCTGGCCGCACGCACGCTCACATCGCCACTGATGAACAGGAAGCGCAGCTCATCGGCCAGCGGCTGCCAGCGCGCGGCCTGCTCTTCGTTGGCGGCCACAGTGATTTCCGCTTCCAGCGCGGCACCGATGGCGCCGTTGGCGCGCATCGGCTCCAGCACCTTGGCCACCTGCTCGCGCAGCGCCAGCAACTGGTCGAAATCAGCGGCGGACAGCTGTGCGTCTTCCGGCAGCGGTGCAAGGCCGTCGTACCAGGTAGTGAACAACACGTTGTCGGCACGCTTGCCCGGCAGGTAGCCCCACAGCTCTTCGGCGGTGAAGGTGAGGATGGGCGCCACCCAGCGCACGAACGCTTCGGCGATGCGGTACATCGCGCTCTGCGCCGAGCGACGGCCACGCGAATCTTCCTGCATCGTGTACAGGCGATCCTTGGTGACATCCAGATACAACGAACCCAGATCGACGCTGCAGAAGTTCAGCAGCAGCTGCACGATCTCGGCCATGTTGTAGTTGGCATAGGCCGCCTTGATCTTCTCCTGCAGCTCCCAGGCGCGGTGCACGATCCAGCGGTCCAGCGCGACCATGTCCTCCAGCGGGCGCAGGTGCTGGGCCGGATCGAAACCATCCAGATTGCCCAGCAGGAAGCGCGCAGTGTTGCGCAGGCGACGGTAGGCGTCGGCGTTGCGCTTGAGGATTTCCTGCGACAGCGACATCTCGTTGCTGTAGTCGGCCGAGGCGATCCACAGGCGCAGGATGTCCGCGCCCAGCGTGCGCATGATTTCCTGCGGCTCGATGCCGTTGCCGAGCGACTTGGACATCTTGCGGCCGTGCTCGTCCACGGTGAAACCGTGGGTCAGGCACTGCTTGTAGGGTGCGGCCTTGTCGATGGCCACGCCGGTCAGCAGCGAGGACTGGAACCAGCCGCGGTGCTGGTCGGAGCCTTCCAGGTACAGATCGGCCGGCTTGCCGAAGCCACGCGCCAGCAGCACACACTCATGGGTGACGCCCGAGTCGAACCACACATCAAGGATGTCGGTGACCTTCTCGTACTGCGCGGCTTCATCGCCCAGCAGCTCGCGGGTATCGAGCGAATACCACACGTCGATGCCACCCTGCTGCACGCGGTCGGCCACCTGCTGCATCAGCTCGACGCTGCGCGGGTGCGGCTCGCCGGTTTCGCGATGGGTGAACAGCGCGATCGGCACGCCCCAGGTGCGCTGGCGCGAGATGGTCCAGTCCGGGCGGCCTTCCACCATGCTGGAAATGCGTGCCTTGCCCCAGCTCGGGAACCAGCCCACGGTGTCGATGGCCTTCATCGCATCGCTGCGCAGGCCGGCCTTGTCCATCGAAATGAACCACTGCGGGGTGGCGCGGAACACCAGCGGGGTCTTCTTGTGGCGCCAGCAATGCGGGTAGCTGTGCTGGATTTCGACGAAGGCCAGCAGCGCGCCGCTCTCGCGCAGCACGTCCACGATCTGAGGCTGCGCCTTCCAGATGTGCTGGCCGGCCAGCTGCACGGCGCCCGCGTCCGGCGTGGACGGCAGGTACACGCCGCCGCCGTCGATCGGATTGATCTGGCCGGCGTTGTAATGCTCCAGCACACCGTAGGCCTGGCTGACCACGTAGTCCTCCTGGCCGTGGCCGGGTGCGGTATGCACCGCACCGGTACCGTCGGTATCGGACACATGCTCGCCATTGAGCAGCGGGATGTCGCGGTTGGCGTAGAACGGATGCGCCAGCAGCTGGTTCTCCAGCGCCGAGCCCGGTGCATGGCCATGCACCACCATGTCAGCAACGCCGTAGCGGGCCAGCGAACGCTCGGCCAGCGCCGAGGCCAGCACCAGCCAGCGCGGCTGGCCGTTGTGGGCCGGGCCTTCCACCAGCACGTAGTCGATGTCCGCGCCCAGCGACACCGCCAGCGAGGCCGGCAGCGTCCACGGGGTGGTGGTCCAGATCGGCACCGCCACTTCCACGCCGGCCGGCAGCGCCACGCCGAAGCTGGCGGCAAGCGCCCTGGAATCGCGCGCGGTGTAGGCCACGTCGATGGCCGGTGAGGTCTTGTCCTGGTATTCGATTTCGGCCTCGGCCAGCGCCGAGCCGCAGTCGAAGCACCAGTACACCGGCTTGGCGCCACGCACCAGGTGGCCGTTGGCGACGATCTTGGCCAACGCGCGGATTTCATTGGCCTCGAAATCGAAGCTCAGCGTCTTGTACGGGTTGTCCCAATCACCGATCACGCCCAGGCGCTTGAAATCGCGGCGCTGCAGGTCGATCTGCTCCTCGGCGTACTCGCGGCACTTCTGGCGGAACTGTTCGGCATCCAGCTTGGTGCCGACCTTGCCCCACTTCTTTTCCACCGCGATCTCGATGGGCAGGCCATGGCAGTCCCAGCCCGGCACGTAGGGCGCATCGAAGCCGTCCAGGTAACGCGACTTGACGATGATGTCCTTGAGGATCTTGTTGACCGCATGGCCCAGGTGGATCTGGCCGTTGGCATACGGCGGGCCGTCATGCAGCACGAACAGCGGGCGGCCCTTGGCGTTCTCGCGCAGCTGCGCGTAGATGCCCTGCTCTTCCCAACGCGCCAGGATGCCCGGCTCGCGCTTGGGCAGGTCGCCGCGCATCGGGAATTCCGTTGCCGGCAGATGGAGGGTGGCTTTGTAGTCCTGGCTCACGCGGTGGCTCGCAATCTGTGTTCGGAAAGGATGCGACGCGCCTGTTCGGCGTCGCGGTGCATCTGCGCGGTCAAAGCCGGCAGGTCATCGAACTTTTCTTCATCGCGCAGCTTGGCGACGAATTCCACTTCGATATGGCGGCCATACAGGTCGCCATGGAAATCAAACAGGTGTGCTTCCAGCAGGGGCTCCACGCCGTCCACGGTCGGGCGCGTGCCGAAACTTGAAACCGAGGGCCACGGCTGCTCGAACACACCGTGCACCCACGTAGCGTAGATACCAGAAAGTGCGGGTGTTTTCGGGAAACGCAAGTTGGCGGTGGGGAAGCCAAGCGTGCGTCCGAGCTGCTGCCCGCGCACCACGCGCCCACCGATGCCATAGGGGCGCCCCAGCAGGTCGCCGGCATGGGCGAACTCACCGGCCACCAGCAGCTCGCGGATGCGGGTGCTGGAAATGCGCTCGCCGTTCAGGTGTACCGGCTCGATTTCGCCGGCAACGAAGCCCAGTTCCGCACCCATGGCCTTCAGCAGCGCGATGTCGCCGCCACGGCGGTTGCCGAAATGGAAGCCCGGGCCGATCCACACCTCGCGCGCGGCCAGCCGGTGCACCAGCATCCCGCGCACGAAATCCGCGGCGGGCGTGGCCGCCATCTTGGCGTCGAAACGCAGCAGGCCCACGCTGTCGATGCCCAGCTCGCGCAGGGTGGCCACCTTGTCACGGGCCAGCATCAGCCGCGGCGGCGGGTTGTCCCTGGCAAAGAATTCACGCGGCAGCGGCTCGAACGCCAGCGCCACGGCCGGCACGCCCAGCGCGCGGGCACGGGCAACGGCATGCCGCACCAGCGCCCGGTGGCCAAGGTGCAGGCCGTCGAAAGCGCCGATGCAGACCACGCTTCCCTGCGGGAACAACACCCCGCCTTCGACGTCTCTAAAAAGCCTGCTCATTCCATCCGGGTCCGGCCCGCGTTGGGCCGGCTCTTCTCGTGTGTAGCCCGGAAGTATAGCGGTCGGCTCAATGCCCGCGCAGGTCGCGCGGACGGAAACCCATGGCCAGCATGGCCAGCAGGTAGGTTAGGCCGCCACCGCCGACCAGCAGCGCCAGGCTGCCGATGCGGTGCCACTTGTCCATGCCGGTGAAGCCCGGCAGCCAGTACAGCAGGCCCAGCAGCACCGCCACCATCGCCGCGCAGGCCAGCACCAGCCGCAGCACGTAGCCGCCCCAGCCGGGCCGGCGCTGGTACACGCCGGTCTTGCCCAGCCAGTACCAGAGCAACCCGAGGTTCAGATAACTGGACAGGGCACTGGCGATGCCCAGCGCCAGGTGCAGGCCCGGCTGCTTGGCCAGCGCGACCATCACGCCCTGCGCCTTCAGCGCGTCCGGCACCATGATCTGGTACAGGACGGCCAGCAGGGCGAAGTTGAACACCATGTTGGCCACCAGCGCGACCAGACCGGCGCGCACCGGAGTCCGGGTGTCCTGACGCGAGTAGAACGCGGGCAGCACCACCTTCAGCAGGGCGAAAGCCGGCAGGCCGGCACTCAGGCCGTACACCGACAACGCGGTCATCTGCGTGTCGAAGGCGGTGAACTGGCGGTACTGGAACAGCGTGGCGATCAGCGGCTCGGCCAGGAACACCAGCCCCAGCATGGCCGGCACCGCGATCAGCAGGGTCATGCGCAGGCCCCAGTCCAACGCGTTGGAGAAGCCCTCCCCGTCCGTCTTGACGTGGTGCCGCGCCAGCGCCGGCAGGATCACCGTGCCCAGTGCCACGCCGAACACGCCCAGCGGCAGCTCCAGGAAGCGGTCGGCCAGCGACAGCCAGGACTGCGAGCCCTTCACCAGATAGGCCGCGATCACGGTATCCAGCAGCAGGTTGATCTGCGCCACAGACGAGCCGAACAGCGTGGGCACCATCAGGGTCAGCACGCGGCGCACGTCCGGGTGGTTCCAGCCCCAGCGCGGCAGGGTCAGCAGGTTGATGCCACGCAGCGCAGGCAACTGGAACAACAGCTGCAGGATGCCGGCGGCCAGCACCGCCCAGCCCAGCGCCATGATCTGCTTTTCAGGCGTGCCGCCCAGCCGCGGGGCCAGCCACAGCGCGCCGGCGATCATGCACAGGTTGAGGATCACCGGGGTCAGCGCCGGCATGGCGAAACGCTGGAAGCTGTTCAGCGCGCCGCCGGCCAGGGCGGTCAGCGAGACGAACAGCAGGAACGGGAAAGTGAGGCGGAACAGGTCGGTCAGCAGGCCCAGCTTGGCCGGGTCGGCTGCCTCACCGCTGCTGAACAGGAAGGCCAGCTGGGGGGTGAAGATCATCGCCAGCGCGGTGACCAGCAGCAGCACCCCGCCCAGCGTGCCGGACACCCGCGCCATCAGTTCGCGCAGATCGCCGTGCGGGCGGGTCTCCTTGACCTCGGTGAACACCGGCACGAAGGCGGTGGCGAAGGAGCCCTCGGCGAACAGCCGGCGCAGGAAATTGGGCACCCGGAAGGCCACCCAGAACGCATCGGTGACCGCATTTGCGCCAAACTGGATGCTGATGACCTGGTCCCGGACCAGGCCCAGCACACGGGAAACCATTGTCATGCTGCTGAACGACAGCAGCCCCCGCAGCATGCGCGGTGAACTCACTCACGGCCCCCTTGACAACTTGACTTGACGTTCATTTGGTCTGCCATCATACTTGCGTGCTTGCTGTTCCCACCACATCGATTTTCAGGAAACCACCACTGTGGCCAATATCAAGTCCGCCAAGAAGCGCGCCAAGCAGACCGTTGTGCGCAACGCGCGTAACACGGCTCAGCGTTCGATGCTGCGCACCGCCGTCAAGAAGGTGATCAAGGCTCTGGACGCCAACGACGCCGCCGGCGCCGAGGCTGCCTTTGCCGTCGCCCAGCCGATTCTCGACCGTTTCAGCGCCCGTGGCCTGATTCACAAGAACAAGGCTGCGCGTCATAAGAGCCGTCTGACCGCCCGCATCAAGGCCATCAAGGCTGCCTGATCCGTGCGATCACCTGGGGCCGCAAGGCTTCCGGCATGAAAAACCCGGCCTGCGCCGGGTTTTTTGTTGCGCGTGTGAAAGCTGGTCTTTGCCCTCACCCCGGCCCTCTCCCGCGTGCGGGAGAGGAGGGCAGGAGCTTGCCTGCACAGCGTACTAGCGCGCCCCCCCCCCCACCCCCTCCCCCCAGCGGGGGAGGGGGCGGGGGCTTTCCGCGCGGGGGCCCGCCCCCCCCCCCCTCCCCCCCCCCCCTCCCG
>DCXY01000015.1:0-69231 GCA_002329155.1 Stenotrophomonas sp. UBA2124
GCGAGCAGGTGCCGATCTGGGTGGCCAACTTCGTGCTGATGGGCTACGGCACAGGCGCGGTGATGGCCGTGCCGGGCCATGACCAGCGCGATTTCGAGTTCGCCAGCAAGTACAACCTGCCCAAGAAGCAGGTCATCGCGCTGAAGCACCCGAAGAACGACGACGAGCGCAGCTACGACCCGGACCGCTGGCAGGACTGGTACGGCGACAAGAGCCGCGAGACCGAGCTGGTCAATTCGGCTGAATTCGACGGTCTGGATTTCCAGGGCGCCTTCGAGGCACTGGCCGAGCGTTTCGAGCGCAAGGGCCAGGGCCAGCGCCGCATCAACTACCGCCTGCGCGACTGGGGCGTGAGCCGCCAGCGTTACTGGGGCTGCCCGATTCCGGTGATCTACTGTGCCAAGTGTGGCGCGGTGCCGGTGCCGGAAGACCAGCTGCCGGTGGTGCTGCCGGAAGACGTGCAGTTCACCGGTACCGGCTCGCCGATCAAGGCCGACCCGGAATGGCGCAAGACCACCTGCCCGGAATGCGGCGGCGCGGCCGAGCGCGAGACCGACACGTTCGACACCTTCATGGAGTCCAGCTGGTACTACGCCCGCTACACCTCGCCGGGTGCGCGTGACGCGGTGGACAAGCGTGGCAACTACTGGCTGCCGGTGGACCAGTACATCGGTGGCATCGAGCACGCCATCCTGCACCTGATGTATTTCCGTTTCTTCCACAAGCTGCTGCGTGATGCGCGCATGGTGGACAGCAACGAGCCGGCGCAGAACCTGCTGTGCCAGGGCATGGTGATCGCCGAGACCTTCTACCGCCAGAACACCGACGGTTCCAAGGACTGGTTCAACCCGGCCGACGTGGACGTGGTGCGCGACGAGCGCGGCCGCATCACCGGTGCCACCCTGCGCTCGGATGGCCAGCCGGTGGTGATCGGCGGCACCGAGAAAATGTCCAAGTCCAAGAACAACGGCGTGGACCCACAGGCCATGGTGGCCAAGTACGGTGCCGACACCGTGCGCCTGTTCTCCATGTTCGCCGCACCGCCGGAGCAGTCGCTGGAGTGGAACGAGGCGGGCGTGGACGGCATGGCGCGCTTCCTGCGCCGCCTGTGGGCGATGGTGCACAAGCATGCTGCCGACGGTAATGCCCCGGCGCTGGACGCTGCCGCGCTGGATGCCGGCCAGAAGGCCATGCGCCGCAAGACCCACGAGACCATCAGCAAGGTCAGCGATGATTACGGCCGCCGCCACGCCTTCAACACCGCCATCGCCGCGGTGATGGAGCTGCTGAACTCGCTGGCCAAGTTCGATGACAGCAGCGAGCAGGGCCGTGCCGTGCGCCAGGAGGCGCTGCAGGCCGCCGTGCTGCTGCTCAACCCGATCACCCCGCATGCCTGCCATGCGATGTGGCAGGAGCTGGGCAATGCGGAGACGCTGCTGGAAGACCAGCCGTTCCCGCAGGTTGATACGGCCGCGCTGATCAAGGACGCGCTGACCCTGGCGGTGCAGGTCAACGGCAAGCTGCGTGGCACCATCGAGGTGGCCGCCGATGCACCGCGCGAGCAGATTGAGGCCGCTGCCAAGGAAGAGCCGAACGCGGCCAAGTTCCTGGACGGCCTGACCATCCGCAAGGTCATCATCGTCCCGGGCAAGATCGTCAACATCGTTGCCGCGTGATCCGATGGCAGAGGGGCGGGTGCGCCGCCCCTCCATGCTGCCAGTGGAATTGACTCCCGGCGGCGCTTGCCGCTCCTCCCCGGCGCGCTGCGCTTGCCCGGGCCGTGGCTTCTGAAGGGTAGGGCGCTTGCCCGTTTCATCAGCACTCACGCCCCATGCGCGATGATGCGTGTCGTTCTTTCTATTGCCGCCCCCGGCCGGCTCCGCCAGACTGTGCCAATGACCCGAATCCTGATCGCCCTGATTCTCGCCACCAGCCTGCTGACCGGCTGCGGTTTCCACCTGCGCAACAAGCTGAGCCTGCCGGCCGACCTGCCAGCGGTGAAGGTTGAATCCTCCGCCCCTTACAGCGAGCTGGTGAAGCTGCTCAACCGCGGCCTGCGTGCCTCCGGTGCCACCGTGGTGGAAAGCGATGGCAGCGCCGGCAAGGACGATGCCCAGTACGCGCGCCTGCAGGTACGTTCCGAGCGTTGGGGTGACCTGCCCATCGCCATCGACACCCAAGGCCGTGCGCAGGAATACAGCCTGCGCTACGCGGTGGTGTTCAGCTTCGTGCGCCCGGATGGCAGCGTGATTGTGCCGGAGCAGGCGGTGGAGCTGTCGCGTGACTACGTTTCGCCTCCAGAGGACGCCACCGGTACCACCACCGAGCGCGAAATCCTGGCAGATGAACTGCGCCGTGAAATGTCCGCATCAATCCTGCGCCGCATCGACAGCGTGGTCCGCGCCGAGCTGGAAAAGCAGAAGAATCAGCCGGCTCCTGCACCGGCTCCGACGCACTGACGCCATGCTGGTTGTGTCTGCCTTGCCTGTCACCTGCGTGCGGCACGGCTGAGCCATGGAACTGCGCCCGGAACAACTGGCCAGCCAGATCGGCAACCAGGCGCTGGCGCCGGTCTACCTGATCGCCGGCCCCGAGCTGCTGCGTGTCATCGAGGCCGCCGACGCGGTGCGCGCCAAGGCGCGCGCTGACGGCATCGGCGAGCGCGAAGTGTTCGATGCCGACGGCCGCGATTTCGACTGGGGCCAGCTGTCCTCCACCTTCAACGCACCGAGCCTGTTCAGCTCGCGTCGGCTCATCGAGCTGCGCCTGCCCAGCGGCAAGCCGGGCAAGGAGGGTGCCGAGGTCATCAGCGCGTTCTGCGCGCAGCCGCCGTCGGATGTCGTGCTGCTGATCACCGCCGGCGAATGGAGCAAGGCGCACCAGGGCAAGTGGGTCGAGGCCGTGGGCCGTGTCGGTGTGATGTCGGTGGCATGGGCGGTCAAGCCGCACGAGCTGGGTGACTGGATAGAACGGCGGCTGCGGGCCAAGGGCCTGCGTGCCGAGCCGGCTGCCGTGCAGCGGCTCAGCGAGCGGGTGGAAGGCAATCTGCTGGCCGCCGCGCAGGAAATCGACAAGCTGGCCCTGCTGGCCGATGGCCAGGCGCTGGACGTGGCGCGGATGGAATCGCTGGTGGCCGACGCCGCCCGTTACGACGTGTTCCGGCTAAGCGAGGCCGCCTTCTCTGGCCAGCCGCAGGCGGTGCTGCGCATGCTTGCCGGCCTGCGTGGCGAGGGTGAGGCCGTGGCCGCACTGATGCCCATCCTGATCCGTGAGTTGCTGCTCACCGCTGGGCTGGCACGGGTGCAGGCCGCCGGTGGCAATCTTGCTGGCGAAATGAAATCCAAGGGAATCTGGGAGTCCCGGCAGGCGCCGTTCAAGCGCGCGCTGCAGCGTCACCCGGACCCACGCCGCTGGGAGCGCTTCGTCGCCGAAGCCTCGCAGGTGGACCGCATGGCCAAGGGGCGGGCAGAGGGCGACCCCTGGCTGGCGCTGGAACGGCTGCTGGTCGCTGTGGCCGAGGCTCGCGCAGTGCGCCTGTTGGCGCGGGCGGCACGCTGAGTGGCCGGTCAGGCCGTCGCGCCGCTGGCGGACGACACGCCGCGTCCCGGCCTGATGGTGTTCTACGGCGGTACCTTCGACCCCGTTCACAACGGCCACCTGGCCATCGCCCGCCACGCCGCACAGGAACTGCAGGTGCCGGTGCGGCTGATGCCCGCCGCCGACCCGCCACACAAGGATCTGCTGGGGGCCGATGCCAGCCAGCGTGCCGCCATGCTGGTGCTGGCCGCCGCCGGTGATCCCCTGCTGGAAGTGGACCAGCGCGAACTGCGCCGCGCCGAGCGCCAGCCGGGCGTGCCCTCGTGGAGCGTGGACACGCTGCGCGAGCTGCGTGCCGAGCACGGCCCCGACCAGCCGCTTGCCCTGCTGATGGGCGCCGACAGCCTGCTCGGGCTGCCCACCTGGCATGAATGGGAACACCTGCTGGGGCTGGCGCACATCGTCGTGGCCGAGCGCCCCGGCAGCCTGCTCGATGGCAGCCTGCCCGAGGTGCTGGCCGAGCACCTGCAGGGCAGCTGGGCCGATACCCCTGCGCAGCTGCAGATGGCGCCGGCCGGCCGCGTGCTGCGCCTGCGCCAGCCCCTGTACGGCGAGTCCGCCACCCAGGTGCGGCGCCTGATCGCCGAGGGCGGCAACTGGCAGCCACTGGTGCCGGCGGCGGTGGCCGGCTACATCCTCGCCCAAGGCCTTTATGGGGCCAGGGCCACTTCATGAATGCCCGCAGCGCCCGGGTTCTCTATAATCACCCCCTTATTCATCGAGTTCTGTCGCTTTGAGCACCGAAGCCCAAGTCATCAAGACCCAACTGCCCAACCCGCCGCCGTCCGTCCCGGCACTGCTGGCGTCCGTCCACGCCGCGCTGGAAGAGATCAAGGCCAAGGATGCGGTGGAGATCGACGTACGCGGCAAGTCCAGCGTCGCCGACTACATGGTTGTCGTGTCCGGCACCTCGACCCGCCACGTCAAATCCATTGGTGATGAAGTGGTGCGTTTCGCCAAGAACCTGGGCGTCATGCCGCTGGGTGTGGAAGGCGAGCGCGAAGCGGAGTGGGTGCTGGTGGACCTGGGCGACGTGATCGTCCACGTCATGCTGCCGCGTGTGCGCGAGTTCTACGCGCTGGAGCGCCTGTGGACCGTCGGCGACCAGCCGCCGCGTGGCGACGACGAAGACGAGCAGGGCTGAGCCAGCCCGTACCCGCGATGACGGCGCCGCAGGGCGCCGTTTTCGTTTGAACGCATCCGAAGCCGCAGGAGCCACGCATGAAAGCCAGACTGATCGCCACCGGTGAGCGTGCACCCGCATGGGTGGCGCAGGGCTTTGCCGAATACCAGAAGCGGCTCTCGCACTGGTTGCCGCTGGAGCTGGTGGAAATCGAGCCGGGCCTGCGCGGCAAGGGCCGCGACCCGAAGCGCGCCATCGAGGATGAAGGCAAGCGCGTGCTCGCTGCCTTGCCGAAGACGCCGTATGTGGTCGCGCTGGACGTGCCCGGCCGCCAGCTCAGCTCCGAGCAGTTGGCCCAGCGCCTGGAGCACTGGCGCTCGCAGGGCCGCGATCTGGCCTTCCTCATCGGCGGCCCGGAGGGGCATGCGGCGGAAGTGCAGGCGGTGGCTGATGAAAAGTGGTCCATCGGCCCGCTGACCCTGCCGCACATGCTGGTGCGGCTGGTGGTGGCCGAACAGTTGTATCGCGCAGCCGCGATGTTGGCCAATCACCCCTACCATCGCGCGTGAAAAGCGCATAGAATGCGCGTCCCCGCCCGAATAGCTCAGCCGGTTAGAGCACTTGACTGTTAATCAGGGGGTCGTTGGTTCGAGTCCAACTTCGGGCGCCAGTACAAAGCAGCACAAAAATAGGCCTCGCAGCGATGCGGGGCCTAAGTTTTTCCAGGCTGCGCAAGGCTGCCCGCGCGCCAAAAAACCGCCAGCGCCCTGCAGCTGGTCTGGCAAGTGAGCTGGCAGCCCTTGGCAGGAGCGCAAGGCGGCTCCGCTGGGCGTCCACTGCTGCAGCCGCCTGTTACCCGACCTAGGCTGCCAGCCGTCCTATTGCGGGGCCAACTCCTTGAGCTTGACGTACATGAAAACACCCACCAGCAGGATCACGCCCAACTGCACGGCCTTGGCGATTCGGCGGTTGCGCTCCCGGCGAGTCATCCGTCCGCAGGCCTCGCACTCGGAGTCGCGCTTCAGCTGCAGGGAGCCGCAGTGGCCACAGGCAATGGTTCGACCGCGGGGCATAGCTAATAGCCAGAGTTGGGGAACCCGGAGTAGTTTACGTCTGTCTCACAGAGCGAGACAGGCAAACGGCAATCTGCTATATCAACCCAGCTAAGGATGGGGCTGGGGGAGGCCTACGCAATGACGAACGTACCGAACCAGAAACCGCAGCCAGGGATCGAAGACAACGGCGATTTCGTACGCGTGCGTTTTGCCGGTGGACGCTTCGACTCCCACACCATTCCGTTCGACGTACTTCCTGATCTTGCGGCCTACCGCGACTTGGTGGTTGAAGTCGCGAAGCACCTATTCCGTGAGCGGAACAGCGACCGGCAGCGGGTGCCAAAAGGGTTTGAGGAGTCGTTCCAACTTGGCTTGTCCCAAGTCATTCAAGGCAACAGTGCAACCGCGTTGGCGCAAAGACTGGAGACGTTGGAAGATCAGCCCGTAGATGCTGTGCAGGCTGGCTTCGGCTTCCCTCGCTATGGCGAGTTTGAGGATGCGCGTGACTTGCTCGACCGTGTGATTGCGGCCGCTAACGATGGCCACCCCCTACCCCCGGAATTCCCTCGTGAGCTGGTTGGCAAGTTCAATCGCTTTGGGCAAAGCCTCAGAGTCGGGGAGCATGCCGAACTCTCCCATGGGCAGACGGATCCGGTTCGATACGACACCGAAACGCGCAAGCGCATTGTGCTGTCCGCCAACGCAACATACGAAAACACACTCGATCAGCGATTCACGCTCACCGGTGGCGAAATTCGTGCCTACATCGTGCACTTGGCCGGCGAAGATGGAACTCGGTTCGATCTGCGAGTCGATACCGATGAAGAGTGCGAAAAGGCGATTGCTAGGCGGCGGCACCAAGTTAGAGTTGTTGGCGTCGGATTGTTTGATCGCCAAGATCGGCTCACCAAGATTACGAAGTACAAGGAGCTCATTTACACGGATGATGAGCCACAGCAGCCGTTAGATGAGCGCCTGGGTGAGATAGTCCGCACTCCCGCTGGCTGGTACTCGGGCCAGAATCCGGCGCCGGACGCGGCGGCTATTACTAGAATGGGCGAACTGGTAGGGCTCATCACTACCGAAGCTGGCGTGGCCATGCCTTACATTTACCCGCTACCTGACGGAAGCATCACAGGTGAGTGGACGCGCGGGGACTGGGAAATCAGCGCAACCGTTACGCTGTCGGACCTTGCCATCGAACTTCATGCGCTGAACGTAGAGACTGACGAAGAACTCGACGTCGAAATTGCACAGTTCGACGAGCATACGCTGTCAGCATTTAGTCATTTCTGGAGTGGAATGGATCCTGATACGGGGGGGCGGTAATGCCAGTTGCAGAAGAACACAAGCTGGGCAATCACGATGAGCTTTTGCTTCGCCAAGTCATCGAAATTTGGATACAAGAAGGCAGGCCGGCGACCCGCGCTTTTCAGCCGAACTCGAATGACGGGGGCCAACTTTCCTCAGACCGCAATAGCATGGTGACGCCACGTGAGGCATTCGAGGCTTATCTCGCGGCTGGTCGGAAATCTGGTGGTGTCTGGGCGGTGGCAGTCGGGGAGTACGAGGCTGAAGCCGTTTCGGCTTACTCTGACCCGTTGGCTGACAACACAGCCCACGCTGTGGTTGACTACTCGCCATACGCCGAGAGGGAGTGGCGAAAGATGAGCAAGAAGTTTCACGCGCATGCGGTGAGGCGTGGTCGCCTCTATCCAACCGACGAGGCCGCATAGGTGGTCGATCTGCCTGGCGGCGCCCACCGTTGAGAGGGGGAGTCGCGGACTCCACGTCTGGGAAGGCTGGCATGACCGGCTTGGCTTGGCCCTGCGCCAGCTTTATGACTGGTCAGCCCAGCCAAAGCTGAACCGCTGACTGAAGATGTGTGTCACGCTTTCCGTCGCGTTTCAGGCGGTCGGCATCAAGAGCGGCTTCTTTTGTCTGTGCTGAGGCTAAGCGGCGGCGGGTGATGGCCCGCCGCCGCGTGGTGCGTCACTTGAAGGTGTACTTGGCACCTACCGTGAAGTAGCGGCCAATAGCACCGCTGTAGTGCAGCGGGTTGTAGTTGATGGCGCCGTAGGTGGCCGGATCGAGTGGGGCGATACGGTCGAACACGTTCTGCACCGAGGCGCTCAGCTCGAACGCATCGGTCACGTTCCAGCGGCCGGACAGGTCGAAGGTGGTGAAGGAGGGAATCTTCTCCACAGGGTCGCCGTTGGCGTAGAACGACAGGTAGTCGCCGCCACGCTTGTCCTTGTTCTCCATGCTGCTGATGTAGTTGACGATGCCGCTGAGCGACCAGGCGTTGTAGTTCCAGGTCACGCCGAAGTTGGCGCGGTCCTTGGGCGTGCCGATGCAGTTGGTGACATCGCAGTTGCCATGGGTGCCGGCATAGTCGCTGGTGTCGCCGCCATCGGTGCGCTCGAACTTGCGGATATGGCTCCACTGCGCGTCCAGCCGCAGATCGCCGGCATTGCCCAGCGGAATATCCTGGCGCACGTCCAGATCCACGCCTTCCACTTCGGACTGCGCGGCGTTCACATAGGACGTGTTGACCGCGAGGATCGAGCCCGTGCCCGGTACGCCGTTGAGCAGGTTGCTGTCGCGCAGCACGTTGCCGGCGAGGATGGCGGCGGTGGTATCACCCTGCGCGATTTCATTGCTGCGCTTGATGCGCCACGCATCCACCGTGATGGAGGTGGTCTGCGTGGGCTGCAGCACCACGCCCAGCGAGTAGCTCTTGGACTCCTCGGGCTTCAGGTCCTTGTTGGGGCGGGTGATGATGGCCACCGGCTGCAAGCCGCAGTCGGCCTGTGTCGCGCCGGGTGCCGGGGTGCCACCGGGGCAGCGTACCGGGTCGTTGGCGCGCGAGAACGCGGCCAGACCGCCGTCGCCGTTCTCGGCCGGGTTGGGCGCACGGAAGCCTTCGGCATAGGTGCCGCGCAGGGCCAGCCAGTCGGCAGGCGTCCACTTGAAACCGACCTTCGGCTTGACCGCGTCATCGCCGCTTTCGTACTTGTCGTACCGCACCGCGGCGTTTAGTTCCAGCTGCTCCAGCACCGGCGCCGACAGCTCCGCATAGGCGGCGTAGACGTTCTGCGTGCCGTTGTAGGCCGAGTAGCCCAGGCCGATGATGTCGCCCTGGTCGGTGTAGGTCTGCGGCGTGAGCGAGTTGCTGGTCTTGCGCCATTCGGTGCCCAGCGCCAGACCCAACGGGCCACCCTGCAGGTCGGCCAGCGAGCGCGAGACCTTGAAGTCGAACATGTCCAGCTCGCTCTTGGCGCGCGCGCTGATGGTGGGCGAGATGTAGTCGTACAGGCTCTGCGGATTGGCGTCCGAGCCTTGGCCGATGTTCCACACGCCCGCGGCGCAGTTGGGGTCTTCGAGCACGCAGCGCACCGCGCTGTAACGCAGGAAGCCGTCGCGCTTGTTGATCAGGTTGGTGCTGGAGTGCAGGTAGGCGGTGTCGTAATCCCAATCGCCCCAGGTGCCTTTGACGCCGGCCAGGAAGCGGATGAACTCATTGCTGTTGTTGGTCACGCGCGGGCCGACATCGAAGGCCGAGTAGCGCACGCGTACCGGCACGCCGTACGGATTGTCCGGGTGGCCTGCGCCCAGCATCATCGCACCCGGGCCGCTGTTGGCGTTCACCGGGCCGCCGGGAAAGCCCCAGCTGCCGGAGACGTTGGACGGCGTGTTCTGGAAGCGGGTGTCCTTCTTGGAGTAGCCCATTTCCACATACGCCTCGGAGCTGTCGCCGAAGGCGAAGCTGGCACGGCTGAAGATGTTGACGTACTTCTCCTCGGGGGCCAGATCACGGAACTGGGTCTGGTCCCAGACGCAGCCGCCGCGCGGGTCCTGCGGCGTGACGCCGGAAAGCGCCGCGCAACCGGGGAGGCTGACGATGCTGCCATCGGGTGCGTACACGCTGCCGGTGGGCGAGGAGCCCTGGCCGGCCGTGCCATTGAACGCGCCACCCAGGAACTGGCTGCCGTCGATGTCATAGCCCCAGCGGCGCAGGTCGCCGGTGCCTATCCACTTGCGGTCGCGGCGGTCCCGCGTGCGGATGGCGTCGCTCTTGCCCACGTCCAGGCTGAAGAAGGCATTCCAGCCGTTCTCGGCGAGACTGCCGGTGCCGGCGGTGAGCGTGGCCTTGCGCTGGTCGCCGTCGCTGTCGCCGGACAGCCCGTAGGAGCCGCGCAGGATGACGCCGGTGAAGTCCGAGCGCAGGATGATGTTGACCACGCCGGCGATGGCATCCGAGCCATAGATGGCCGATGCGCCGTCCTTCAGCACGTCGATGCGTTCGACCGCATCGAGCGGAATGGTGCTCAGGTCGGTGAAGACTTTCTGGCCGTCGTCGGCCAGACCGTAGGTGGCCATGCGCCTGCCGTTGAGCAGCACCAGCGTGGAGCCGGCGCCCAGGCCGCGCAGCGAGATGCCCGCGCCACCGCCTGCGAAGCCGTTGCCGAAGGTCTTGGGAATGGAGCCGGAGCCGTCGGCGGTCAGCGTCTGCAGGTATTCGGCGACGTTGTTCTTGCCGGTGCGGTCGATCTCCTGGCGGGTGATGACCTGAACGGGCGAGGGGGTTTCGGTGTCGGTACGAGGGATGTTGGAGCCGGTGACCGTCACCTTGTCCAGGGTGGTGGGTTTTTCATCCTGT
This sequence comes from Stenotrophomonas sp. UBA2124, assembly GCA_002329155.1. Taxonomy (GTDB): domain Bacteria; phylum Pseudomonadota; class Gammaproteobacteria; order Xanthomonadales; family Xanthomonadaceae; genus Stenotrophomonas. The sequence goes on from DCXY01000015.1 coordinate 10,439, forward strand.
GCCAGCGCCAGTGGGGCGGTGACCGCGATGACGGCGGGGACCAGCAGCAGGCGGGTGAGGTGGGAGGAAATGCTGGCGCAGAGTGCATTGGGGCGGCAGGCAGGCTGCCGATATGTCGGATGTTTCACGGTTCTCTCTCCAGTGGAGCAGCGGCGGTGACCCGCTTGCATAAACGCGGGCCGGTTACATCGACGGCCGCGAATCTAGATTTCCGACTGGTGAGGTATTTGTGAAAAAACGATTAATAGGCGCAGGATTCATGTTGGCCGCAAGGGAGCGTTCAGGCATCACTCCCTTGCGGCCCATTCAGCGTTCAACCCAGTTTGAAGTCCACCGGGATGCGCCCATAGGCGCGCACCGGCCTGCCGTTGTCGGTGGCGGGCTGGAATTTCCAGCGACGCAGCACCTGGGTGCGGGCGGCGTTGTCCAGGCTGCGGTTGCCACTGCTCTGCTCGATGCTGACTTCCAATGGCGTGCCGTCTTCGCCGACCAGCACACGCAGCACCACGGTGCCCTGTGCGTTGGCCATCAGCGCATCGCGCGGGTAAGCCGGTGCCGGTGCACGCAGATAGCCCAGCTGCACGCCCTCCAGCGGTGCGGCGGGACCGATGCTTTCGATGGTGGGTGCGGGGTCGGCAACCGGTGCCACGTCCACCGGCGCGGTGATGACCGCTTCGGTGGCGAACACGGGCATCGGTGCATCTTCCACAGGCGCCGGCAGTGCAGGCTGGCGCGGGGTTGTCGAGGTGCGGGTGACCGGTACTTCGGTGGGGATGGGCGGTGGCGGCGGGGTGACGGGTTTGGTTTCGGGCACCTGCCAGCGTGGCTCACGCACCGCGTCGCTGCGGATGGGCGCCTGTGACAGCGGGATGAGCAGCAGGGCCGCCGCCAGCGCGTGCAGGGCGATCGCGGTGCTGTAGGCCAAGACCCGGGACGGCTCGATGTGGACGGAATTGACCTGTTGTTGCGTGCGGACCATGTGCCACCTCCATGCGTGGGTGTGTGACAGAGAACAACGCGCGATGACGCAGGCCGGGGTTGCGGTGGTTGCTGGAGTGCCGTGGTGTGGCCTGCGCAGGCTCAGTGCGCCCTGAAACGCGGCGGCCGACAAGCGGGGGCGTGGTTTCCGGTCAGCTGGCAGACAGCCAGAGGGGTGCGCGTAGCCCGGGTAAGCAACGCGCACCCGGGTTCCTGCACAACGTGCAGGAACAGACATCATGTGAAAAGCCCCGCGTGCGCTTTGCTTACCCGGGCTACCGGAGCGGGCTACGAGACGCCGCCAAATGCAGACGGCGCCCGCAGGCGCCGTCTGTGTGCAGCGATGTACTGGTGTGGCTCAGCGGCCCAGCTCGAACACCACGTCCAAGTTCACCGAGACGGTGGTTTCACCCGGCGACACGGCGGTATCCATTTCGGCCTTGGCCGAGCGGCCGGCCATGGCCATCATCGGCATCGGCCGGAAGCCGCCCTGGCTGCCTTCGGAAATGCTGACGATGCGACGCACGCGCAGGCCCAGCGACTTGGCATAGGTCTCGGCGCGGGCCTGGGCCTTCTTCAGTGCGGCCAGGCGGGCTTCGTCATAGACCGGCTCCGGCTGGTCGATCTCGAAGCTGGGGCCGTTGATCTGGTTGGCACCCTGCGCGGCCAGGCTGTCGAGCACCTTGCCCAGCTTGGTGATGTCACGCACCTTCAGGCTGACCGTGTTGCTGGCCTGGTAGCCGGTGATCTTGGGGGCCTCGTTCTCGGCGTAGCGGTACTGCGGGCTCAGGTTGATGCCGCTGGTCTGGATGTCACGCTCGGCGATGCCAGCGGCCTTGATGGCGGACATCACCTTGTCCATCTGCACCGCGTTCTCGCGCATGGCGGTATTGCCGTCCGCGGCCTGGGTGACCACGCCGGCCGACAGGGTGGCCACGTCCGGCACGCGCCTGGCCTCGGCCTGGGCGGAGATGTTCAGCAGGGTGGCATCGCTGGCCACGGTGGTGGGCACGGTCTGTGCGTGGGCGGTCATCGTGGCTCCCAGGGCAAGTGACAGGGACAGCAGCAGGGGGGCAAGGGCGTTACGGCGCATGGTGGTCCTCCTTGGAGTGGATGTGAAGGTGAAGCTGTGGCGATGAACGGGTGGTGAGCCGGCTTGGGGTCGGGGCCGGTTTCCCGCGCTTGCCGGACGTTCAGACAGCTGCCGCGGGTTATCCTTCCCCAATGCTTTATCTTGCCTCCCGCTCGCCCCGCCGCAGTGAACTCCTGACACGCTTGGAAGTGGCTTTCCGCACCTTGGATATCGATATCCCCGAGGTGCGTGCGGCTGGCGAAGCACCTGAAGCCTACGTGCGGCGGGTGGCGCTGGACAAGGCGCTGGCCGGGCTGGCGCGGGTTGCGGACGACCCGCAGGCCGTCGTGCTGGGCTCGGACACCGAGGTGGTGCTGGGCGACCGGGTCTATGGCAAGCCGGTCGACGCGGACGACGCGGCGGCCATGCTGGCCACGCTGGCCGGGCGTACGCACCGGGTGATCACCGCCGTGGCGCTGGCCGCCAAAGGCCGCCACGCGCTGGAGGTGGTGACCTCTGAGGTCAGCTTCGCGCCGATGAGCGCGGCACAGATACAGGCTTACGTGGCCACCGGCGAGCCGATGGGCAAGGCCGGTGGCTATGCCATCCAGGGCGGTGGCGAGCGCCATATCAGCCATCTGGCGGGCAGTTATTCGGGCGTGATGGGGCTGCCGTTGCAGCAGACCGCCGCGCTGCTGGCAGCTTTCGCCGTGGGGGCGGCAGACGATTCCATGGACAAGGGGGAGTGAAGGACGTGTCCGAAGAGATTCTGGTGAATGTCACCCCGCGCGAAACCCGCGTGGCGGTGATCGAGAACGGCATGCTGCAGGAGCTGCACATCGAGCGCGGCTGGCGCCGTGGCGTGGTCGGCAACATCTACAAGGGCAAGGTGCAGCGGGTGATGCCGGGCATGCAGGCAGCCTTCGTCGAGGTGGGGCTGGAGCGTGCCGCGTTCCTGCATGCCAATGACGTGGTGCGGCCGGCGCCGGTCACCGCCGACACCGAAGAAACCGCACCCAGCCTGCCGCTGCCGGCGTCGGTGCCCATCGTGGAGCTGCTGCGTGACGGGCAGGACGTGGTGGTGCAGGTGGTCAAGGACCCGATCAGCACCAAGGGTGCGCGCCTGACCACGCAGATCAGCATTCCCTCGCGCTACCTGGTGCTGCTGCCGCAGTCGAAGATGGTGGGCGTGTCCGCGCGCATCGAGGACGAGGCCGAGCGCGCCCGCCTGAAGGCGCTGGTCACCGAGATTTCCGCACAGCACGGCGGCTACGGCTACATCGTGCGTACCAATGCCGAAGGCCAGCCTGCCGAGGCGCTGGCCGAAGACATCTCCTACCTGTCGCGCGTGTGGAACGTGGTGGAGCGCCGTGGCCGCGATGCCTCGCCCACCAGCATCATCTACGAAGACCTGAGCTTGCCGCTGCGCTCGGTGCGCGACCTGATCCGCAAGGACGTGGACAAGGTGAAGGTGGACTCCAAGGAAACCTTCAACCAGCTCAAGGCCTTCGTGGCCAAGTACATGCCGGTGCTGGACGAGAAGCTGGAGCTGTACACCGGCGACCGCCCGATCTTCGACATGTTTGGCGTGGAGGATGAAATAGGCCGCGCGCTGGACAAGCAGGTGCCGCTGAAATCCGGCGGCTACCTGGTGATCGACCAGACCGAGGCGATGACCACCATCGATGTGAACACCGGTTCCTTCGTTGGCCAGCGCAACCTGGAAGAAACCGTGTTCCGCACCAATTTGGAGGCAGCGCAGGCGGTGGCGCGGCAGCTGCGGCTGCGCAACCTGGGCGGCATCATCATCATCGATTTCATCGACATGGATGACGCCGAGCACCGCCGCCAGGTACTACGCACGCTGGAGAAATCGCTGGCACGCGACCACGCCAAGACCACGGTGTACGACTTCTCGCCGCTGGGTCTGGTCGAAATGACCCGCAAGCGCACGGTGGAAAGCCTGGAGCGGCAGCTGTCGGAAACCTGCCCGCAGTGCAGCGGGCGCGGCAGCATCAAGACCACCGAGACGGTCACCTACGAAATCTTCCGCGAGATCACCCGCGCCGTGCGCCAGTTCGACGCCGCGCGCCTGCTGGTGATCGCCTCGACCAAGGTGGTCACCCGCATCACCGAGGAGGAATCGGCGGCGGTGGCCGAGCTGGAGGAATTCCTCGGCAAGAGCATCCGCTTCCAGGCCGATGACCAGTACCTTCAGGAACAGTTCGATGTCGTGCTGCTCTGAGCCGGCATGGGTACAGCCGCCGGGAGATAGCGTGGTGCGATGACCACGCTGTTGCGCTACCGCCTGCGCCACCTCCGCCGCCATGTGCTGATCGCACTGGCGGTCGTGGTCGTGGCCGTGGCCGTGCTGGTGGGTACGCTCAGCCAGCTGCTGCCGATGGTGGAAGCGCACCCGGACAAGGTGGCCGCATGGCTCAGCGAGCGTGCCGGCCAGCCGGTGGCGTTCGACCATCTGGATACCCGCTGGACCCGGCGCGGCCCGCTGCTGCAGCTGGACGGCCTGCGTATCGGGCAGGGCAATGGCGTGCGCGTGGGCCAGGCCGAAGTGCTGGTGGCCATGTATTCCGGTCTGCTGCCCGGTGCGCCGCTGACCGAACTGCGCCTGCGTGGCCTGGCCCTCACGCTGGAGCGTGCCGACGATGGGCGCTGGTCGGTGCGTGGCCTGCCGCATGCCGAAGGTGGCGGCGACCCGCTCGACGCGCTGCGCCGGCTGGGTGAGCTGCAGGTCATCGGCGGGCAGTTGCAGATCAATGCACCTTCCATCGGCATACAGGCGCGCATTCCGCGCGTGGACCTGCGCCTGCGCGTGGACGGCAAGCGCCTGCGCGTGGGTGCGAAGGGCTGGATCGACACCGCCGCGCCGCCGCTCACCGGCGTGCTGGATTTCCAGCGCCAGGATGGCAGCGGCACCGCATGGTTCTCCGCCGAACAGGCCGACCTGGCCGCTTGGTCACCGCTGCTGCAGGTGGCCGGTGTGCAGGCGCGGCAGGGCAGCGGCAAGCTTGGTGCATGGGCGCGGTTGCAGGATCACCGCGTGGTGGCGGTCACCGCCGAGGGGCAGCTGGAACAGGTGCGCCTGTCCGGCACGCCGCTGCAGCCGGCCGCCAGCGCACCGTCGGTAACGTTCAAGCAACTGCAGTTGAAGGCGCGGTGGAAAGCCATCGATGGCGGCTGGCGGCTGGATGCACCACGCCTGCGCATCAGCAGCGACGACAGCACGCAGATTCTCGACGGCCTGCTGCTGGCCGGTGGCCAGCATTTCGCGCTGCAGGGCCAGCAGCTGGACGTGGCCCCGCTGCTGCAGGTGGCCGCACTGAGCGACCGTCTGCCGCCTGATCTACGCAGCTGGCTGTACAAGGCGCGGCCCAGCCTGCGCTTTGCCGATGTCCGCATCGTTGGTGATGTTGATGGCCCGGCACGCGCCGAAGGTGAGTTGCTGGATGCCAGCTTCAAGCCGGTTGGCCACAGCCCCGGCATCAGCGGCCTGCACGGCCATTTTGAAGGCGACGCGCAGGGTGTGGCGCTGGACCTGCATCCCGATCACAGCGTGCGTTTCGACTGGCCCACCGGCTTTGGCGTACCGCACGAGCTGCAGCTGACCGGGCAGCTGGTGGGCTGGCGCGAGGGCGCGGGCTGGCAGGTCGGCACGCCGGCACTGCGCGTGCAGGGCCGCGATTATGCGGCGGAAGTGCGCGGCGGCATGTGGTTCCAGAACGACGGCACGCGGCCGTGGATCAATATTGCCGCCAAGCTGGACGATGTGCCCATCACCGCCGCCAAGGGTTTCTGGGTGCGCTCGAACATGAGCCAGGCCGCGGTGGACTGGCTGGACGCCGCGCTGGTCGATGGCACGCTGCGCAACGGTACCGGTCTGGCGGTGGGTGATCTGGACGACTGGCCGTTCAAGGGCAACAACGGCCGTTTCGAGGCCGGTGGCCACATCACCGATGGCAGCATCCGTTTCCATCAGGACTGGCCCCTGATGCGGCAGGTGGACGCCGACATCAACTTCATCGGCCCGGGCTTCGACCTGCAGGGCAGGGGCGAGCTGGGTGGCGTGAAGGTGGACAGCATGCAGGCCGGCATCGCCGATTTCGGGCAGTCGCGGCTGCAGGTCAAGGCGAGCACCGTGGACGACGCCAGCCACCTGCTGGCGATGCTGCGGCAGAGCCCGCTGCAGAAGACCTATGGCGACACGCTGGACAACCTCAGCGTGCGCGGCCCGGCGGCGGTCAGCTTCGACCTGCTGCAACCGCTGCACCATGAAGACGGCCCCAGCCGGCTTGCTGGTGACGTGGAGCTGCGTGGTGCCCACCTGGCCGACAAGCGCTGGGACCTGCAGTTCGACAACGTGCGTGGCAAGGCCAGCTACAGTGATGGCGGCTTCGATGCGCCCGCACTGCAGGTGCGCCACCAGGAGCGCGACGGTGTGCTGGCGCTGCGCGCGGGCGCGCCGGTCAAGGATGCGTCCAACGCCTTCGAGGCCAGCCTCAGCGCCGCGCTGGATGCGAACAAGCTGCTCGACCGCGCGCCCGAACTGGGTTGGCTCAAGCCTTATGTGCACGGCACCTCCACCTGGCGCGTGGGCGTGAACCTGCCCAAGACCGCTGCCGGCACCACCGTCGCACCGCCCACGCTGCTGACGTTGGACTCAGACCTGCAGGGCACCCGGCTGCAGCTGCCCGCGCCGTTGAACAAGCCGGCCGCCGACCAGTTGCCCACGCATGTGCAGGCCGCGTTGCCGATGGGCAGTGGTCGCATCGACGTTGCCTTCGGCAGGCTGCTGGCACTGTCCGCGCGCAGCCAGAACAACAGGACCGGCGTGCAGGTGACAATGGGCAGCGATCGCGTGGATCGCGAGCCGCCTGCCGATGGACTGGTGGTCAATGGCCGCACGCCATCACTTGATGCATTGGAATGGATCAGTCTGGCCAAGGGCGACGGCACCGCGAAAAACGACAGCGGTCTGGCCTTGAAACAGGTGGATGTCCTGGCCGACCAGCTGCTGCTGATCGGTGGCCGTTTCGAGCAGACCCGCCTGCAGCTGCGCCCCGGTGGCGACGCCATCAACGTGGCGCTGAGCGGCCCGGCATTGGCCGGCAACCTGCACATTCCCACCTCCGATGGCGCCACGGTAAGTGGCCAGTTGCAGCGCGTTCATTGGCAGGCCGCCACCGCGGCGACGGTGGAAGCGAGCGACACTCCGGCCACGCCGATGAACCCTGCCAACATCCCGCCGCTGGCGCTGGACATCGAGGACCTGGAGTTCGGCACGGTGAAGCTGGGCCAGACCCGCCTGCGCACGCGCTCCATCGCCGATGGCATGCAGGTGCAGCAGCTGCAGGTGCGTGCACCGAAGCAGAGCATCGACGTGCACGGCAGCTGGCGCGGCATGGGCGAGCAGGCGCGCACCGAGGCCATCGCATCGGTGCAGAGCGAAGACCTGGGCACGCTGCTGCAGCGGCTGGGCTATGGCGGCCAGCTGCGCGGCGGCGAAGGTCGCCTGCAGCTGGATGCCGCCTGGAATGGCGCGCCGATGGCGTTCAAGGCCGCCAGTCTGGAGGGCGGGTTGAGCATCGACGTACGCAACGGCCAGCTGCTGGAAGTGGAGCCGGGCGCAGGCCGCGTGCTGGGCCTGCTCAGCGTGGCGCAGCTGCCGCGACGCCTGCTGTTCGACTTCCGCGACCTGTTCTCCAAGGGGCTGGCGTTCAATCATGTCGAAGGCCAGGTGCGCTTCGCCGGTGGCATGGCCAGCACCGACAAGATCGGCATCCAGGCACCAGCGGCGGATATCGCCATCCGTGGCCAGGCCGACATGCGCACCCAGCAGTTCGACCAGACCATCGACGTCAACCCGCGCTCGGGCAACCTGCTGGCCATCGTCGGTGCGGTGGCCGGTGGCCCGGTGGGCGCAGCGGTGGGCGCGGCGGCCAATGCCGTGCTGAGCAAGCCGCTGGGCGAGATCGGCGCCAAGACCTACAAGGTGACCGGGCCGTGGAAAGACCCCAAGGTGGAGGTGATGGACCGCGACGCCGCGCGCGCACCGCCGCCCGTGGTCACCCCGGCCGCCGCCAGCACCCCGTGATTCAATGCCGGCTTGCCCTGATGCAGGCCCGCCCCCATCTGGATGGATATGACCGATAACGCCCTCACGCTTGCCGAGACCCGCCTGCTGCTGCCGGCCGGGCTGGACGCCAACCGCCTGGAACGCACCTTCGGCACCCTGCTGGGGCCGGGCATCGACTTCGGCGACCTGTATTTCCAGCATTCACGCCGCGAGAGCTGGAGCGTGGAGGACGGCATCGTCAAGGACGGCGCCCATTCGATCGAGCAGGGCGTGGGCGTGCGTGCGATGTCCGGCGAGAAGACCGGCTTCGCCTATTCCGACGACATCCAGCCCGCCGCACTGCTGGCTGCCGCGCAGTCGGCCCGCGCCATCTCGCGTGAAGGCGGCGAGCAGGGCGTGCGCGCACTGGTGCGTGGCGGTGGCCGCGCGCTGTACCCGGCGCTGGACCCGGTGGACAGCCTGGGCAACGAAGCCAAGGTGGAAGTGCTCAAGCGTCTGGACCGCTACCTGCGTGCCGCCGACCCGCGCGTGCAGCAGGTGATGGTGAGCCTGTCCGGTGGCGTGGATACGGTGCTGATCGCCCGCAGCGACGGCGTGCTGGCCGCCGACGTGCGCCCGCTGGTGCGGCTCAACGTGCAGGTCATCGTCGAACAGAATGGCCGCCGCGAATCCGGCTATGCCGGTGGTGGTGGCCGCTACAGCTACGAAGAACTGTTTGCCGGCGACCGCCCGGAAGGCTTCGCGCGCGAAGCTCTGCGGCAGGCGCTGGTGAACCTGGAGGCCATTCCCGCACCTGCCGGCGTGATGCCGGTGGTACTGGGCCCGGGCTGGCCGGGCGTGCTGCTGCACGAGGCCGTGGGCCATGGGCTGGAAGGCGACTTCAACCGCAAGGGCACGAGCGTCTATGCCGGCCGTATCGGCGAGCGCGTGGCCGCGCCGGGTGTGACCATCGTTGATGACGGCACGCTGGATGGCCGCCGTGGCTCGCTCAACATCGACGATGAAGGCACGCCCACCCAGTGCACCACGCTGATCGAGGACGGCATCCTGGTCGGCTACATGCAGGACACGCTCAACGCACGCCTGATGGGCGTCAAACCCACCGGCAATGGCCGCCGCGAATCCTTCGCGCACATGACCATGCCGCGCATGACCAACACCTACATGCGTGCCGGCAACCACGACCCGCAGGAGATGATCCGTTCGGTGAAAAAGGGCCTGTATGCGGTCAATTTCGGCGGCGGCCAGGTGGACATCACCAGCGGCAAGTACGTGTTCTCCGCGACCGAGGCCTATCTGATCGAGGACGGCAAGGTCACCGCGCCGGTGAAGGGCGCCACCCTGATCGGCAACGGCCCGGAGACGATGCAGAAGGTGCGGATGATCGGCAACGATCTGGCGCTGGACGAAGGCGTGGGCATCTGCGGCAAGGACGGCCAGAGCGTGCCGGTCGGTGTAGGCCAGCCCTCGCTGCTGATCGACGGACTGACGGTAGGCGGCACGCAGGCCTGAGGGTGACGGCCCCTCATCCGCTCCGTTGGGGCACCTTCTCACCAAAACGGGGCTGCAGGTCCCGCAGGCGGGAGAAGGGACGGGTTGCTCGCGGCGGTCAAGCTGCAGAAGGCCAAAGCTTCGCATTGAACATCCCTTCTCCCGCTTGCGGGAGAAGGTGCCCCAACGGGGCGGATGAGGGCAAAGCCTTCCGCGATGGCCTCAACAGCAGGAGCGCGAACTCACTCCTGCTCGTCATCCTCAAGCGGCGCGTCGTCCTCGTCCGCATCGGCATCCATCCCGGCGGCGATCTGCGGCGTCAGCATCAGCCCGCGCAGCACCTGGTAGATCTCGCGGTAGGCGCGCGGCGGCTTGTTCTTCGCCTTCTCGGCCAGCGCATTGCGCACCAGCGTGCGCAGCTGCTGGCGGTCCGCTTCCGGGTACTCGTCCAGCAGCTCGGCCAGCACGGTGTCGCCTTCGGCCAGCAGGCGCTCACGCCAGCGTTCGATGCGGTGCATGATCGCCACCTCGCGGCGCGAGGTCTCGCTGTTGGCGTCCATCGCGTCACGGATGGCTTCCAGCGTGGCGTCGTCCTCGCGGCGCATCTGCTTGGCCAGGAACGCCAGCTGCCGCTTGCGCGCACCATGGGAGGTGATGCGCTTGCTGTATTCGATATGTTCCAGCAGCCCCTCAGGCAGCGGCAGGCGTGCCAGCTGCGCCGGGGTCAGCTCCACCAGCTTTTCGCCCAGCGCCAGTACCTCCAGCGCCTCGCGCCGGTTCTGGCTGCGGCTTTCGCTGAAAAATTCACCGGTATCTTCGTCGCGTCCACGCATCGCACTGCTACCCAACTAAACTTTGAACATTGAAAGACCGGCCACCTGGCCGGGGTTTGGCGGGGGCGCCCCTGTCCCCATCCATGTGATGGCAGGGCACCCGCAACCCATCACCCGGCAAGGATGGCCGGGCATTCGTGAAGGGAATCCGTGAACAAGGATAAAGCATTGAACGCCATCACCACCGATACATCCGCCACCGACGACAGCCTGCCGCGCCTGGAGCAGCTGGCCGGCATCTCCCAGCGGCTGCTGGAAAAGGCCCGCGCCATGGGCGCCAGCCAGGCCGAGGTCAGCTGCAGCGAGGAGCGCGGGCTGGATGTGAATGTGCGCCTGGGCGAGGTGGAGACGGTGGAATCCACCCACGACCGCGGTATCGCGGTGACCGTCTATTTCGGCCAGCGCAAGGGCAGTGCCAGCACGGCGGACCTGCAGGAAGCCAGCCTGGACGCCACCGTGGCCCAGGCCTGCGCCATCGCCCGCCATACCGAGGACGACCCGGCCGCCGGTCTGGCCGACGCCGCGCTGATGGCCACCCACTTCCCGGATCTGGACAGCTGGCACCCCTGGGCGCTGAGCGCGGACCAGGCGGTGGACCTGGCGCTGGCCTGCGAGGCGGCGGGCCGTGGTGCCGATGGCCGCATCAGCAATTCGGACGGCGCCTCCGCCGCCACCGCGCAGAGCCTCTCGGTATATGCCAACTCGCACGGCTTCATCGGCCGCGAGCGCAGCAGCCACCATTCCATCGGTTGCGCGCTTATTGCCGGGCAGGGCGACGGCATGCAGCGTGATGGCTGGTACACCAGCGCCATCGCCCGTGAAGATCTGCAGGATCCGGCAGCCGTGGGCCGTATCGCCGCCGAGCGCACCGTCGCCCGGCTGCAGCCGCGCTCGCTGCCTACCGGGGAAGTGCCGGTGCTGTTTGCCGCGGAAATGGGGCGTTCGCTCATCGGCCACCTGCTCAGTGCGGTATCGGGCGGTGCCTTGTACCGGCGTGCCAGCTTCCTGCTGGACAGTGCCGGCACCCAGCTGTTCCCGGACTGGTTCAACATCGAGGAACTGCCGCTGCTCAAGCGAGGCCTGCGCTCCAGCGCGTTCGACGGCGAGGGCGTGGCCACGCGCGATTCGGCGCTGGTCAGCAATGGCGTGCTGCAGCGTTACATCCTGGGCAGCTATTCAGCACGCAGGCTGGGCCTGCAGACCACCGGCAACGCCGGTGGCGTGCACAACCTGCGTGTGGCGGCAAATGCCGGTGACCGCGCCTCGCTGATCGCCGGCATGGGCACCGGCCTGCTGGTGACCGAGCTGATGGGGCAGGGTGTGAATGGCGTGACCGGCGACTATTCACGCGGCGCGGCAGGCTTTTGGGTGGAGAACGGGAAGCTTGCCTACCCCGTGGACGGCATCACCATCGCGGGCAATCTCAAACAGATGTTTGCCGGTATAGAGGCGGTGGGTACCGATATTGATCCGCGCTCGCATGTTGCGGTGGGTTCGGTACTCGTCGGAAAAATGACGGTGGCAGGCAACGATTGATGCAGTCTTCTCAAAATCGACTATCCTGACTGCGGCTATGGAGCCATTCCTACGTCGCAGTCTGCGATGTATCTGACACCCAAACCAAGGATCCAGGGGAGACAATGAGCGATTACCAGAACACGCCGCCACCGCCGCCGCCGGCCGGCAATGCACAAACCGATGAGCGCCAGTGGGCGATGTTTGGGCATCTGTCCTCGCTGACGGGCATTCTGACTGGTGGCATCGGCAATATTGTCGGTCCGCTGATTGTCTGGCAGATGAAGAAGGACACCATGCCTTTCGCTGCTGATCAGGCCAAGGAAGCACTGAATTTCAACATCACCCTGTTGATTGTTTCCATTGCCCTGGTCCTGCTTTCGATCGTCACCTTGGGCTTCGGGCTGATTCTCGCGGTGCCGATTGGCACCGTCGTCGGTATCGCCTGGCTGGTGCTCACCATCATGGCCGGGCTGAAGGCGAATGAAGGTGTGACCTACCGTTATCCGCTGACCCTGCGCCTGATCAAGTAATCGGCGCAAGGCTCAGCAAAAAGCCCGGGGAAACCCGGGCTTTTTTGTTGCATCAAGGCGTAAGTGATTGCACGTTTCCGGCAGCGTGCCGTTCGTTCAATGCGAACGCCGCACGGTCAGCTCGGCAAGCGCGGACAGTGCTTCGGCGCGCGCGCCGAACGGCAGCAGCGCAGCCTGCATTGTGCTGGCCAGCTCAGCCAGCGTGGCCTTGGCGCCGTCCATGCCCAGCAGCGACGGGAAGGTGGATTTGTCCTGCGCCTGGTCCTTGCCGGCAGTCTTGCCGAGCTGCTCGGAGCTGGCTTCGACATCGAGAATGTCATCGCGCACCTGGAAGGCCAGGCCCAGCGTACTGGCGAAGGCGTCCAGCCGTGCCAGATCATCGTCGCCCGCCTCGCCACACAGCGCGCCCATGCGTACCGCCGCGCGGATCAGCGCACCGGTCTTGAGCGCGTGCATGCGCTTGAGTGCCTCCAGCGACTGCTGCTGGCCGGTGGCATCGATATCCAGCGCCTGACCGCCGCACATGCCCGCCGCGCCCGATGCGCACGCCAGCGTGCGCACGCAGGCCAGGGCCAGAGCGGGCGGCAGTGGTGCATCGGCCAACACCTCGAATGCGCGGGTCTGCAGCGCATCGCCGGCAAGGATGGCGGTGGCCTCGTCGAAGGCGATATGCGTCGTGGGGCGGCCACGGCGCAGGTCATCGTCGTCCATCGCCGGCAGGTCGTCATGCACCAGTGAATAGGCGTGGATCAGTTCCACCGCCACGGCGGCAGCATCCAGACGCGCAGGGTTGGCGCCGAACAGTTGGCCGGCGGCATGCACCAGCAGGGGACGCATGCGCTTGCCGCCACCCAGCGCCGCATAGCGCATGGCCTGGTGCAGGCGTTGCGGGGTGGTTTCCGGGTCAGGCAGAACCTGCTGCAGATGGGCTTCGGTGCGTTGCAGCCAGGCGGCGAACAGGGCCTCAGTCGTCATTGCCGGTGTTGCTGAAGGGCTCGGACTGTTCCGGTTGGGCAGGGTCGCTGAGCAGGCGCACGCGCAGCTCGGCCTGTTCCAGCGCCTGCTGGCACTGGCGGTAAAGGCCGACGCCGCGTTCATAGGCGGCCAGCGACTGCTCCAGGCTCAGGTCGCCGGCTTCCATCTTCTCCACCAGCTGCTCCAGTTCTTCAAGCGACTGCTCGAAATGGGCCACCGGCGAGGTTTCGTTGGGGGACTTCTTGGGCATGCCTGCAAGTGTGAGCGGGCAGAGGGCAAGGGTCAATTCGCGGCGGGCGCCGGCTGCCAGTGCAATGCTGCCTGATGCGCCTGCAGCCACTGTTGCAGCGTGGCCGAAAGCAGGCGGTCACCGGCAGCCAGCACGGTGTCACCGTCGCACAGCAGGGGCAGCTGCGGGCGCAGCCACGGCGGGATGTCGGCCTGCTGCAGGCAGTGCTTGAGCAGGTGGCTGTGGTCGCGGTTGGGCAGAGTGATGCGCTCGCCGCCATGACGCTGGCGCACCGTGAGCGGCTGCTCGAATGCGGGTGCACCCTGCAGAGTCAGCTGACCATCATCGGGCAGGCGAGCCGGTTCACGCCCATCCCACTGCAATTGCCAGCCGTCGGGCCAGGGCGTGAGTGACGGCAGCACATGCAGTTGCCCCCGCCAGCGCGTGATGCACGCGCTGCCCCAGCGGAACCCGGCCTGCTGGTCATCGGGTGCGTGCAGCAGCTGCTGCTGGATGGCGCGTACGCCATTGGCGGGCAGGGGCGGCAGGTGCTGCTGGTTCACCCATGCGCGCAGCACGCGGGCCTGTTGTGGCGCGGCCAGTTGCAGCAGGGCGCCGATAGCCAGCGTGCCACGCGAGGTGCCGCACTGATCGAGCAGGTTGGCGTCCTGCTGCTGCAGCAGGGTACTGGCCTCAGCCGCCAGTGCTGCGCTGCGCGCCAACGCTGCATTGGCGTGCGGCCAGCGTTCGCACAACAGCGGCAACACCTGCAGGCGCAGGAAATTGCGGTCGAAATCGCTGCTGTCGTTGCTGGGGTCTTCAATCCATTGCAGCTGGTGGGTAGCGGCGTAGGCTTCCAGCGCGGCGCGCGGCACCCGCAGCAGCGGCCGCCATAGCTCACCTTCGCCGAAGGCGCGCCGTTCCTGCATCGCGCCGAGGCCATCCACGCCGGAGCCACGCAGGGCGCGCAGCAGGAAGGTCTCGGCCTGGTCGTCCAGATGATGGCCCAGGGCGAGCCATTCGCCGCTGCGCAGCTGCGCCTTGAATGCGGCATGGCGTGCGTGGCGTGCCGCCGCTTCCAATCCCTCGCCGCTGTCGCGCGCAACATCCACGCGCATCACCTCCAGCGGCACCTGCCACTGCGCGCAAAGCCGCTCGCAGTGTGTCTGCCACGCATCGGCCTGGGCCTGCAGCCCGTGATGGACGTGCATGGCACGCACACTGCCTGCGGCGCGTTGGGGAGCATGCGCGAGAAGATGCAGCAGCACGGTCGAATCCAGCCCGCCACTGAGGCCGACCAGCACCGGCCTGTCGGCAGCGGCATGCAGCAGGGAAGGGGAGAGCGCGTTCATCACCCGAGCGAGTATCGGCGCGGGCAAAGACAACCGCAAACCGGGCGCGGCGTAGCGTGCGCGGCTGGCCTCAGGGCAGGCGCTGGCCGTTGCGGTCGATGCGGTACCGTTCGCCACCGATCAGCGAGGTGTGGCCGTCGCTGTCCGGGGTTCCCAGACGGCAGCCATCGCAGACCTCGGCCACGCCGTTCTCGAACGGCCAGCCCCAATCGAAACGTGCGGTGAAGGCGGGTTGCAGATGGATGTCGTAGTAACCGAGCCTGCCATCGACCACGGCGCGGGTCAGGCCTTCGCTGAAGTAGTCCGGGCCGTTGTCGTAGCTGATGACCGGCAGCTGGCTGCCGTCGCGGCGCAGGTAGTAGTGCTGGCCACTGGCATACACGGCGGCGATGCCGTCAGCGTCGAACTCCAGCCGTGACAGTGCGGCCTTGCTGATCTGCAGCGTGCCCGGTGCTACCTGCCGGCAGCCTTCCAGTACCGGCAGCTGCGGCAGCTCAAGCAGGTGGCAGCGGTCGTCGGCCGCGGCAGGGATGGCTGTGAGCATGGCCAGCGACAGCACGGCCGCCGGCCATGCCCCGGTGCGCAACGCGGACGTCACTGCGCCTTGCGCTCGAACCTGGCCGGCTGCGGCAGTTCCACCGGCACGCCATTGGCATCGCAGGTGCCCTGTTCGCACAGGCGTGCACGCAGGCGCGGGGTGGCCTGCACGATCAGGTGGTAGATGGTGTTCTGCTCCATGGTGCCGCGTACCGCCTTGCTGCCGGGGCCGCGCGCCCAGATGCCGACGTCTTCGCCGCCGTGCGATTCGCTCTTGGACGGCACGGTTGCTTCCTGCATGTAGTCCGGGTGCTCGGTATCGACGTGGGTCAGGTCCGGGCGGCCAGTGGCCGGCTCGAAGCTGCTGGGTGCGTGCGGGAACTTCTTCGGGCCGGCCGGCTGCTGGTTGCTGGCACCGGCATAGCCGGGGCCGTTGGCGTAGGTGAGGGTGGTGTAGGGCAGGCCCAGGCCGTCGCGGGCCAGGTCCAGCGCGCCTGCGCCGTCTTCGCCGCCCTTGTCCTTGACCTTGCCCAGGATGGGGTTGCCACGCGCCGGGTAGCCCACGAAGTTCAGCGTGTGGGAGTGGTCGGCGGTGACGATGATGAGGGTGTCGTCGGCCGAGGTGGCTTCGGCGGCGGCCTTGACCGCATCGGACATGGCGATGGTGTCGCCCAGCGCGCGGGCGGCGTTGCCGCTGTGGCTGGCGTGGTCGATGCGGGCGCCCTCGACCATCAGCACATAGCCTTCCTTGTGGCTGGAGAGGGTCTTGATGGCAGCGCGGGTCAGCTCGGCCAGCGACGGCTCACCGGCGCGGTCCTGCGGGCGGTCCTGCTCGTACTGCATGTGGTCCGGCTCGAACAGGCCCAGCAGTGCCGGGGCATTGCCAGCGGCGGCCAGCTGTTTGGCGTTCCACACATAGGCGCCCTGCGGGTGCGCGGCCTGCCATTCGGCGACCAGATTGCGGCCGTCCAGGCGCAGGCCCACCTTGTCGCTGTACTCGGGGTCCTGCTCGTTGACGGTGGTGAACTGGCCACGGCCGCCGCCCAGCGCCACCAGCGGGCCGCGCCCGTAGCGCGCGCTGGAGATCAGCTGCTGGGCGATGTCCACGCAGCCTGCGGCCTTGGCGGCCTCCGGCAGGTCGGTGTCCGCCTCCCAGTTGCGCTCCGGGGAGTGGGCGTAGGTGGCGGCCGGGGTGGCGTGGGTAAGGCGGGCGGTGGAGACCACGCCGGTGGCCATGCCGGCGCTGTCGGCCAGCTCCAGCCAGGTCAGCAGGCGGTTGTTGAGGCTGCTGGCGCAGTCGTTACGGGTGCCGGCGCTGACGCCGATGGCGCCCATGTGGGATTTCACCCCGGTGGTGATGGCGGTCATGGTGCCGGCCGAGTCGGGGGTCTGTGAGTCGGTGTTGTAGGTCTTGCTGAATGCGGTGGCCGGGAAGTGCTCCCAGGACAGCAGGTTCTCCTCACCGGCACTGCCCTTGCGCTGGCCTTCCAGGATGCGCGCGGCGGCCACGGTGGTCAGGCTCATGCCGTCGCCCAGGAACAGGATCACGTTCTTCGCCTTGCCGGCCATGGCGCCATTGCCGGCGGCGCGGGCGGCGCCGTCGCGGTACCACCACTGCGGGGTCTCGCCAGCCGGGTGGGCCACCTGCGGTACATCCACGCGCACGGCGGCGGCGCCGGGGCTGGATGACTGCGGGGCAGTGCTGGCGCAGGCGCCGAGCAGCAGGGTGGTCAGGGTGGCGGACAGCAGGCTGATAGTGCGCATCGGAACGGGTACCACGGGGCAGTGGGCAAGCGTTCATTATGGTCAAGCCGGCAAGACATGGATATGACACGCTGATTTTCCCTGCAGGCATCGTGCCGCGACGGGGCTTGCGTTATCGTGCCAGCCCTCGAACTGTTTCCCGGAAATCCCCTGATATGAGCGTGGTATCCGCCTGGCTGAAGATCCCCTTCTGGCAACGCGTGGTTGCGGGCTTCGTGCTCGGCGCGCTGGCCGGCTGGATACTGGGGCCTGCGGCCGAAACCTGGTTCGGGCCGCTGGGTGAGATCTACGTCACGCTGATCAAGATGATCGCGGTGCCGCTGGTGTTCTTCGCGGTCATCAACGCCATCGGCTCGCTGAGCGGGCAGAAATCGGTGGCGGCGCTGAGCGGGCGCACCTTTTTCTGGTTCGTGGTCACCGCCGCGCTGGCGGTGGGCATCGGCCTGCTGGTGGGCACGGTGATGCAGCCGGGCACCGGCGGCCTGAGCCTGAGCATGGACAGCGAGTACACCCCGCGCGACGTGCCGTCCGTGGCCAGAGTGCTGATGGATGTGGTGCCCGCCAATGTGTTCTATGCGCTGGCCGGCATCGGCACCAAGGTGAACGCGGCGGGCGATACGGTGCTGGCGGCGGGCAGGGGTTCGATCCTGCCGGTGATCTTCTTCGCCGGCCTGGTTGGCTTTGCGATGGTCAAGCTGGGCGAAAAGGTCACCGAGGCGCGCAAGCTGGTAGGCCAGCTCAGCGACATCATGATCCAGGTCACCCGCTTCGTGCTGGAGATGACCCCGCTGGGTACCTTCGGCCTGATCGCCGGGCTGGTGGGCAGCTACGGTTTCGAGAAGCTGCTGCCACTGGGCAATTTCGTGCTGGCGCTGTATGTGGCCTGCGCGCTGCATATCGTCATCGTCTACAGCGGCCTGCTGCTTGCGCATGGGCTGAACCCGCTGAAGTTCTTCCGTGGCGCGGCGCCGGGCATGCAGGTGGCGTTCGTGGCCTCGTCGAGCTTCGCGGCGATGCCGGTGGCGATGCGCTCGATCACCGACAACCTCGGCGTCAACAAGGACTACGCCTCCTTTGCCGTGCCGCTGGGCGCGAGCATCAAGATGGATGGCTGTGGCGCCATCTACCCGGCACTGTGCGCGGTGTTCATTTCGCAGTACACCGGTGTGCCGATGACACCGGAGCAGTACCTGATCGTGTTGATCGCCTCGGTGCTGGGCAGCTTCGGCACCGCAGGCGTGCCGGGTACGGCGGTGGTGATGGCCACGGTGGTGCTGAGCGCGGCCAACCTGCCGCTGGAGGCCATCGGCTACCTGTACGCCATCGACCGCATCCTGGACATGATGCGCACCATGACCAACGTGACCGGCCAGATGGTGGTGCCGGTGATCGTGGCCAAGGAAACCGGCCTGCTCGACCAGCAGGTGTATGACGCGGTGGGCACGGCGGCGGCACGCCGCAGCAGCGACTCCGGCCCCTGAGCGGCTCGGCGCCGATGCGAAAGCAATATCACTTTCGTGATGAGGCACGTGGGCTGCTGGCCTGGGATGTGGATGGCCTGATCGCTGCGACGCGCGGCCTGCAGGTGGAGGAAGTCGCACTGAACGACGTGCGTGAGCTGGACATGCCGTACTGGTACGACGCGGAGGGTGACAGCCCCACCTGCCGTTCGATCGCCGCGCACATTCAACTCGTACAGCAGGCCGATCTGGCCTATCCCATCATCCTGTGCCCACAGGGCAGGGTGATGGATGGCATGCACCGTGCGGTGAAGGCATTGATGGAAGGCAGGGCCACGATCAAGGCATATCGGCTGCCGGTGCTGCCACCGCCGGATTACATCGGTGTTGCACCCGATGCACTGCCATATGGTGAGGAATGAAACTGCTGGCGCACTGCGTGCACGCGCATATCCACCGCGATGGAACACAACGAAGGCCGGGCAACCGGCCTTCACTGTTTCAGCGTGTATCACCTGTAACAGCCCCCTGTAACGCAGGTGATACACCTGCGTGAAAGCCGCATGGGCAAAGGCCAAACGCTGGTTTGATGGAAACGGCGCGTGCATGCCGCCGCGCCAGCCCACTGTGACAGCGATACAGCCGCCATTCTCTTACGTTGGCGTCAAAGCATTGTTTTTGCTTTGGAAAATGAGTTGGCACGGTTGCTGCTCCAACTCCCGCGTTGGTTCGACGTGGACACTGCAATGGAAAGCAGAACTACCAATCGGGTTTTCGCCGGCATGGGCCTTGGGCTGCTGCTCATCGCCACCGGTACGGCACAGGCCTCGGGCGCACGCCAGGGCGTGAAGCCGCAGCCGGGAGAGATCGTGCTGTTGCGCGATGTATCCACCCGGCCCGCGTACCGCATGCAGCCGCCGGGCATGGCGCTGATAGCCGACCCGTCGCCGCGCAAGGAGCTTGGCGCGGCACTCGGTGCCGGTGGCATGGACGAACTCACCGATGCCGACTACGCCGGCATGGAATCCGGGCTGGCCGACATGGCCGCCTCAGGCCACGGACAGACCACGGTGGAGCGGGTGACCAATGGTGTTGTCGGCGGCACCCTGACCCGGGTGACCGGTGATGGTGGTGCGCTGTCGGGCAGCCAGCTTTCGCGCACCATCGGTGGCCCGATGGGTGCCGTGGGTGGTGCCACACGGGGCATCGGTGACCAGGTGCGTGGCGCACTGTCCCAGTTCCCGCTCGGCCAGCCAGCCGGTGGCGGTGGCCAATGAACCGCATCAGCCTGATGTTCGCCTGCAGCGTGCTGCTGTGCGCGTTTGCCGCGCCGCAGGTGGCGCATGCGCAGGCGCAGCCCTCCGCCGGTGACGGCTATGCCGGCATGCTCTCCTATCTCTCTGCCGACAGCCGCATCGACGGCAATGCACTGGCAGCGGCCAATGGCTCCATCAAGGTCAACCAGGCTGCAGGCGAGCTGAACCTGCAGGCCAACCTGCACAGCATGGCCAGCGGTGAGCAGGCCAGTGCCGACGTGCGCGCGGTGCAGCGCGGCCAGCGCAACGTGTTCAACACACCGATGCAGGCCAGCGCCTCCATCGGTGGCAATGCGCTGGCCGGGGCCAGCGGCATCGCATCGATCAATCAGGCCAGTGGTGGCGGCAACGCGGAGCTGAACTCCGTGAGCGCGACCCTGGCCGCAAGGGGCATACGCGAGGCCAGTGACGATGCGATGGCATCGTCCTCCGCACTCGCGTCGGCGGGGGAGCAGCCTGCCGTCAACGATCCACGCGCCACCCGCAGGGTGGGCGTGGAAGCATCCGCACTGCGCGGGTTCGACGGCGTGCTGCAACTCAATCAGATCGCGGGGTCGGGCAATGCAGCGGAGAACAAACTCAATATCTCCGTGCAGGGCCTCCCGTGAACATTGCTTCATCCAACCCGATGTCTGAGAAACCGAAGAGGGCAGCACCATGAAAGCGAATAAATGGACCGTACTCGCCATGGCGGTCACCGCGCTGACGATCAGTGCGGCGGCCAATGCGGCAGACGACAAGAACGCCAGCGCGAACATCGATCACCAGCACAACGTGAACGAGACCCGCACCAACACCAACACGACCACCAACACCAACACCAACGTCAATACGGACGTCAACACCACGGTTGACACCGATATCGACCTGAAGCTCGATGCCGCTGCCACGCTGCGCTATTCGGATACGCGCACCAACACTGATACCCGCAGCAATTACGAGTCCACCCGTAACACCAGCAGCTCGAACGAGGTGTACGAGAACGTCCAGAAGACGTCGAACATCACCGCTGACGAGCGCAAGGAAAAGAACAACCACGGCGTTGACGTGAACTTCGAGAAGGACATCCGCCTGAGCTCGGATGTGAACTTCTCCGGTGATCCGACCATCACCGGCAACATCGACCTGGATTCGGCGGCCATCGCCATCATCGACAACCGCCAGTCGATCTCCAACAACCATGCCGAAAACGGCCTGCTGGACAACGACGCCTCCATCGGTTCGGACGTGGCTTCCAACGCCTCGGGCAACCTGGGCTTCAACGTTGCCGCCGGTGACAACAACGCCCAGGACAACGCCGCCGCGCTGTCGGCTGCCGACGCCTCCTTCAGCTTCGGCATGGCCGATGCGGAAGTGTTCGTGAACCAGGCTGGCATGAACAACCTGACCATGAACCACGGTGTGACCAATACCTCGGGCATCGGCGGCAACGCCTTCTCGGGTGCGGCCGGCAACATCGGCGTGAACGTGGCCAGCGGCAACAACAACGAGCAGAAGAACGCTCTGGCTGCCTCGGTCGCCACCAGCGCCTATGCCACCTCGTCGATCAGCTCGAACCAGACCTCCTCGGGCAACCAGGTCAGCAACGACGGTTACTACGACTATGTCGTGAACACCTATGACCTGCGCATGGGCGGCACCGTCAAGGGTTCCACCGCCAGCGCCGGTACCGGCACCTATCAGGGCACCGGCAACTCCTACCAGAAGAGCAACTTCTACCCGGACAACTGGACCGGCAACAGCCATTCCGGTGGCAACCAGGTCGGCCACAGCGACTGGGACTTCGAGACCCAGGGCGCAGTCGCCAACCCGAACAAGCAGGGTGTGGGTGGCATGGCATGGGATACCGATGAGAAGGGCAGCATGAAGTTCTCTGAAATGGGCACTGCCGATCTGGTCGCCAGCCTGAGCGGCACCGTGGTGGACATCGACTGGATTGCCGTTGATGCAACCAACACGGCCTCCCTGTCGGGCAGCGCGTTCTCCAACGCCTCCGGCAACATCGGCGTGAACCTGGCCTCCGGCACCGGCAATCTGCAGGCCAACAGCCTGGCGCTGGCCGTTGCCCAGCCCTCCACCGGCGGTGGCGGCGGCGGTGGCGGTGGCGAAGGCACCCCGTAATCAAGACATCCATCACCTGACGGTGATGCCCCTGTCCTGAGCAACAAGCCCGGCCATCCGCCAATGGCCGGGTGATCCAGGGAGCCCCAGCCCCTCTCCCCCGTGGTGCCGGGGCTCCCACCTTTTATCGCTGCGCGAGGAAATACGTTGCCATGTTCCGCGTCCTGCTCCTGCTGGCCTTTACCGTGCTGTGCATCGCGCCGCTGGCGCATGCGGGCGATGTCGCCTTTGGTGGCGTGCTGCCCAATGGCGCCATGTATACCGGCAAGGTGGAGAGCATGGCCGAGCGGCGCTTCCGCAACGTGGTACGCCAGCACACCGATTACAGCTGCGGCGCTGCCGCACTGGCCACCATCCTCAAGCATGCCTACCACCTGAACACCGACGAGGCGACGGTGATCGAAGGCATGATGGGCGTGGCCGATCCGGACCTTGTCCGCCAGCGGGGTTTCTCGCTGCTGGACATCAAGCGTTATGTGGAGTCGCTGGGCATGCGTGGGCGCGGTTACCGCGTCGACGAGGGGCGACTGAAGAGCCTGCGTGTACCCGGGCTGGTACTGATGGATGTGCGCGGCTTCCGCCACTTCGTCGTGCTCAAGCAGGTACGCGATGAGATGGTCGAAGTGGCCGACCCCATCCTCGGCAACCGCGCCGTGCCGCTACAGGAATTCCTGCAGAGCTGGCCCTCGCGCGCGGTGTTCGTGGTGATCGGCAGTGACTTCGACCGCAACACGGTACTGCTGCAACCCAGCGAACGCCCCAGCGCACGCGCGCTGGTCGCACGCCAGGGCGGCGGACCGATAACCGATGCCGAACTGGTCGACTTTGGTTTCACCCATGCCGACCTGTTCTGAAGGAGTGTCGTGATGAACCTGTATCGATATGGATTGTTGGCCCTGACGCTGGTGCTGGTTCTGCCGGCGTATGCCCAGGAGCAGCCAACGCAGCCGGGCAAGGGGCTGCATGAGATTCCGGATCCGGAGCTGAACCTGATGCGCGGGCGCTACACCGTGGGCGGCAACACGGTGGCCTGGTTCGGCGTGACCATGATCTCCACCTGGCAGGCGGCCAATGGCCAGAGCCTGCAGGGCGCGCTTACCCTGGGCATGGATTTCAGCAAGGGCGGCGCGCCGAAGCTGAGCTTCAGCCCCAATGTGAGCATCACCGCGGCCAACGCGCCGCTGCCCGACTCAAGTGGGCGCAGCATCGACGGCAGTGGCCTGGCCAATGTCAGTGGCCTGAGCCAGAGCGTGCAGATTGCCGGCGACGGCAACCGCGCCAGCAACGTGCTGCAGTTGAACGTGCGCAACGATGGTGTGGTGCCGGCGGCTGCCGGCAGTAAAGGCACCGGCAGTGCCAGCACGCGCATGGGGGATGCCAGTGCGGTGGCCAGCTTCGACGGCAACGCCGCGCAGCTGCAGTTGCAGGTGGAAGGGCAGGGCGCGGTGCAGCAGTGGCTGCGCAGCGGCAGCGTCGGCCAGAGCATCCAGCTGATGGCCGACGGCCAACAGGCAGGCAACCGCCTGCAGATCGACCTGGTCAGGCAGTCGCTCGGCGGCAACCTGCCCCTGTCGCAGAACGTGGCCCAGGCCATCACGCTCAATCGGGGGTTGAGCGGGATGGGCGGCCATTGAGTCCCGTGCGCGGCACGGTGTCATGAGGCAGCAGTGAGGAACAGGACATGAAACGACTGGCGATGGCGGCGCTGGTGGGTCTTGCTGTGGTTTCGCCCGCAGTGGCGGCGCAGGAAGCGACTGGCGGTAGCAGTGAAAACGAGGAAGACATCCGCGCACTGGCGGCGCAGCTGGAGGCGTTGAAGGCCAGCTATGCGCAGGAGGTGCGCAGGTTGCGCGAGCTGGACATGCAGGTGCAGGCCATCCAGGCGCGGGTCAGCGGCAGGGCCGCACAGGCCTTGCCCGCGCCGCCGCCACAGGTGGCCGCGCAGCAGGTGCAGGCAGCGGCCGAGCAGGGCGGTGATGCCCCAGCGGCCCCCGCAGCAGCCGCACAGGCGCCGCGGGGTGGTGACGGCTACGCCAGTACCGCAGCCGAGGCGCAGCAGGCCAAGGAAGCCGCGCGGCGCAGCGTGGATGATGTGAAGCAGCAGCAGTCGGCACTGTTCAACCGGCGCCTGACGCTGGAAAACAGCATCAGCTATGCACGCTACGACCGGAAGCAGCTCACCCTCAACGGCTTCCTGGCGCTGGACGCGATCTTCCTTGGCAACATCGCCATCGAGAACGTGGAGTCCGATTCGCTGACCTACAACTTCGCCGCGCGCTGGGGCGTGAACCCGAGGCTCACGCTGAATCTGGATGTGCCCTACATCGCACGCAAGACCATCTATCAGAAGGGTGGCGCGGGCGGCTCGGCAGCGGCCATCGCGCAGGAAGAAACCCATGGCACCGGTATTGGCGATGCCACCTTCAGCGCCAACTACAAACTGTTCGGCGAGCGCGGCTGGCGGCCGGAGACGGTGCTTACCGGTGGCATCACCGCACCCACCGGGCGAGAACCCTATGGGCTGGACTGGAAGGTGATCGAGCGCGATGACGATGACTTCATCCGTTTCGCGGTGCCCGCGCAGCAGCCCACCGGCAATGGCGTGTACCAGGCCAACGTCGGCCTGTCGGCGGTGAAGACCGCCGACCCGGCCATCCTGTTCGCCAACCTGGGTTACATCCGCTCGTTCAAGCGCAGCTTCGACGACATCGATTCCAACCCGGACACGGTCAACCCGGGCGAGGTGAAGCTGGGTGATGCGTATTACTTCGGCGCGGGCGTGGCGTTCGCGTTCAACGAGCGCACCAGCCTGAGTATCTCCTTCAGCGACCGGCTCAGTGGCCGCGCTTCCACCCGCTACAAGGACGGCAGGTGGATCAAGGTGATAGGCAGTGATGCCAACGCCGGCACGCTCAACCTGGGTGTGACCTATGCGCTGACCTCCAAGGCCACCTTCGTGAGCATGCTGGGCGTGGGGCTTACGCCGGATGCACCGGATTTCAGCCTGTCATTCAAGGTGCCGTATATGTTGTGAGGCGGGAGTAGCAGGGAACAGGGTGTGTCCTGGTCCCTGCGCTGCTGGTGGCTCTGTCAGCGCAGGGCTTCCAGTTCGAGCTGGTGCTTGCGGCAGAGGCGGTAGATGGTCACCCGCGAGACTTTCATCAGCCGGGCGCAGGCGCTGATGTTGAACCGGCTCTGGCGCAGGCAGGCCAGCAGGGTTTCACGCTCGGCCACGCCGCGCACGTGGCCCAGCTCTGCGCTGACATCGCTGCCGCCCAGTTCCAGGTCGGCGCAGGTGATCAGCTCGCCTTCGGCGGTGATGGCGGCGCGCTGCACGCGGTTGAGCAGTTCACGCACGTTGCCGGGCCAGGAGAAACGTTCCATCGCCTCACGCGCCTGGCTGCTGTAGCCGCGCGCGCGGATGGGGTGGCGCTTGCGGAAATCCTGCAGGAAGCGCCGCGCCAGCAGCTCGATGTCACCCTCGCGGCGGCGCAGTGGCGGCATCGACAGGCGCAGCACATTGAGCCGGTAATACAGATCGCGCCGGAACGTGCCTTGTTCCACCGCACGCTCCAGGTCCACGTGGGTGGCAGCCAGGATGCGCACGTCCACCGGAATGGGCTGGTTGCTGCCCACCCGTTCGATGGTGCCTTCCTGCAGCACGCGCAGCAGGCTGGTCTGGGCATCCAGTGGCAGGTCGCCAATCTCGTCCAGGAACACCGTGCCGGTATGCGCAGTTTCAAACAGCCCGAGGCGGCGGCTGGTGGCACCGGTGAAGGCGCCGCGTTCGTGGCCGAACAATTCCGATTGCAGCAGGGTAGAGGCAATGGCACCGCAGTTGATGGCCTGGAACGGCTGGTTACGGCGTGCAGAGAGCCGGTGCAGCGCATGGGCGGCAACTTCCTTGCCGGTGCCGGTTTCACCGGTGATCAGCACCGGCAGGTCCACGGGTGCGAACTTGCGCAGGGTTGCGCGCATGCACAGCATCACCTCGCTCTCGCCCAGCAGTGTGCCCAGTACATCATCTGGGGTATCGGCGTACTTTTCGCCACCCAATGCCTGCAGTTCGCGCAGCAGCGCCTTCAGGTCTGGCGGGTGGGGGAACTGGTGTTGGCAGCTGGCCAGCAGCGGGTGCCTTGCCCGCTCCCCGTCGATGCTGGGGGTGAGGGCAAACAGCGGCATGTGCCGGTGCTCGGCGGCAAACTGGCTGATGCGTTCAAGCTCGCTGTCCGAACTGGCGCAGAAGTCCACCAGCCCGACCACGGTGTCGCCACCGCGCATGCCGATATCGGCAGATTGATGAGGCAATACCGAGCGAACCTGCCAGCCGTCGGCGGCCAGCAGTGTCTTGTCCCGCTCCCCCGGTTTTCCAAACCAGATGACGCAGCGTTTACTCGGGTCCAGTGCAGCTACCATGCGTGCTCACCTCTCCTTGGGGCGCACCTTATACCCATGTTCCTGACGGGCGCAATCACAACTATAGTGTGAAGTCGGTCACAATGTTGTGAGGCCGGGCCAAGGTAGTCGGCGTGCAGGCATCAAAAAAGCCGCACCCGATGGGATGCGGCTTTTTCCTACCTCAGGCTTGGCTGTTGGCTTACAGGGCCACGCGGCGCGCCTGCATGAACTTGTCGCCCCAATAGCCACTCAGCAGGGTGTCGGTGCGGACATCCTTGCCGGTACTGGGAGCGTGCAGGAAGCGGCCTTCGCCGACATAGATGCCAACATGGTCCACGCGGCCACGGCGGCCGAAGAACACCAGGTCACCGGCCACCAGCGAGGAACGGTCGCGGATCAGCTCGGCATTGGCCTGGCTGGCCATCTCGCGCGAGACGCGCGGCAGCTCGATGCCCAGCGCAGTGCGGAATACATAGCCGACCAGCCCGCTGCAGTCGAAGCCGGCGTCCGGGGAGGAGCCGCCCCAGCGGTACGGGGTGCCCAGCAGGGTCATGGCGCGGCGCAGGATGGACTGCACCTTGCCGTCGGAATCATTGGCCAGTGCCGCGTCGGTGGCGGCGGCAACGCCCTTGGAGGCGTCGTAGGCGGAAATCAGGCGGCTGAGGTCACCGGCGAACATGGCCGAGCGGTCCATCAGCGGAATGGTGTCACTGGCGGCCAGGTGTGGCAGCAGGGCGGCCAGGGTGGCCGTGGCGGCCGCATCGGCCTTGCTGCGCTGGGCGGCTTCCACCTTCACCGGGGCGACCGGCTTGGCGGCCTGTTCGGGTGCTTCGGTGGCGCTCTGTGCAAAGGCGGGCAGGCTGGCCAGGGCCAGAACTGCACTGCAAAGCATGCGACGAAAGGCGGGTGAGATGCTCTTGGGCTGGCCCGGTTGGGACGTGTTTTCAGTCGTCACGCGGCAGTCACAGAAAAATTCGATGGGCGATCATGCCCTGTCAAGCGTGAGCGTTGGTACAAATTTCGTTAAATATTAGTTAATTCCTGCAATTGATTTCACGATTTCATCGCAGCACGCGTTTCGCGCCTGTGTAATGGCTGCGCCAGTACGCCCCATCAAGATGGTCCAGCCGCACCGTGCCACCGCTGCTGGGGGCGTGCACGAAGCGGCCTTCACCGACATAAATACCCACATGCCAGACGTGGCCCTTGTCGCCGAAAAAGACCAAATCGCCGGCGGCCAACCGGTCGGGTGCGATCTTCGGCCCCTGGATGGCGGCCAGCTCGTTCGAGGTGCGCGGCAGGTTCAGCGCCAGCATGTCGCGGTACACGTAGGTGACCAGCCCACTGCAGTCGAAACCGGATTCGGGGGTGTTGCCGCCGTAGCGGTAGGGCGTGCCCACCAGCCCCAGCGCCCGCATCAGTACCGACGAGGCGGCAGCCGGATCGGCCGGAGCCACCGGCGAGTAGTTGCGCGCTGGTGGCGGAGGCGGGGCCTGCTTTCTGGGGCTGTGCCCGCAGGCGGCCAGCAGGGTGGTGGCCAGGACGGTGGCGGCAAGCGGCCACGCGCGGGAGCGGAAAACTGGCGTGATATGCATGGAGCCCGGATAATGCGAGACATCTCAAAGTCGCCATGATGGCGGCGTACCTGGCAGCCGACAAGCTGCCTTTCACCGTCTGCCGTTGGCAGCCACCAGACAGAGTTGCGCATGAAGATCGAAAAAGACCGTGTTGTCCGCTTCCACTACACCGTTTCCGAGGTCGGCCAGGAGCCGATCGAAAGCTCGAAGGACCGTGACCCGCTGGCCATCCTGATCGGCCACGGCAACATCATTCCGGGCCTGGAAGCGGCGATGATGGACAAGGAAGCCGGTGAGAGCTTCGGCGTGGACGTGACCTCGGCCGATGCATACGGCGAGCGCCGCGAGGGCATGACCCAGCGCGTGCCGAAGAAGCACTTCGGCAACACCCGCCTGGTGCCGGGCACCCAGGTGATCCTGCAGACCAACTTCGGCCCGCGCGCCGTCACCGTGGAAAAGGTCGGCATGACCGTGGTCGATGTTGACCTGAACCACCCGATGGCCGGCAAGGACCTGCATTTCGACGTGGAAATCGTTGAAGTGCGTGAGGCCAGCGAGGAAGAAGTGCAGCACGGCCACGTGCATGGCGATGGCGGTCACCAGCACTGATCAGCGCTGAACGCAGCACCCCGGACGGCCCGCCCACAGCGGGCCGTCTGCTTTTGTTGCAGGCGGCTGCGGGGTGCTGGCGGCGTGTTCTAATCGCGCTCTTGTCGAAGGAACCACAGCCTTGGCCCTGACCCCATTCCAGCCCACCGCCGCGAACGAGCGCATCGCCACCTTGGACATCCTGCGCGGGCTGGCGCTGCTGGGCATCCTGTTGATGAACATGGAAGCCTTCGTCGGCCCGCTGGACCTGTCCTTCACCGGCATCGACCCGCATTGGCAGGGCGTGGACCGTTGGGCCGATGCCTTCGTCTACATCTTCGTGCAGGGCAAGTTCTTCACCCTGTTCTCGCTGCTGTTCGGGGCGGGTTTCGCGGTGATGGCGCAGCGTGCCGAGGCGGCGGGGCGTGACTTCACCCGTTTCTACCTGCGCCGCAGCCTGGGCCTGCTGGGCATCGGGTTGGTGCACGCATTGTTGGTGTGGTCGGGCGACATTCTGGTGGCCTATGCGCTGCTTTCCTTCGCCTTGCTGGCCTTCCGGGAGGCACCGTGCAGCTGGTTGCCGGCCTTGGGCGTGGCCAGCTATCTGGCGGCCGCCTGCCTGATGCTGTTGCTGGGTGCGCTGGTGGCACTGCTGCCGGCTGATGATGCGGGCACATCAGGTGCAAAGGCCGCGCAGGCGGCGATTGAGGCGCAACGACTGGCCTATGCGCAGGGCAGCTATCTGCAGGCGGTAGCCCAGCGGATGCGGGAATTCGGCACGGCATTGGGCGGGCTGATCGTGGTTGGTCCGCAGATCCTGGGCATGTTCCTGATCGGTGCATGGTTCATCCGCAGCGGCGCCATCGCGCAACCCGCGACGTACCCGCGGTTGTTCACGCGGTTGCGCTGGCTGACACTGCCGGGGGGCTTGTCGGTGATGCTGCTCAGCGTCTGGCTACAGCCCTATTCGGCGCCGGGTCGCTTCGATCTGCGCTCGGCCAGTGCCTTCGCACTGGCGGCGGTAGCAGGGTTGTTGATGTGCCTGGGCTATCTGGCATGGGGCGTGCGCTGGAGCAGCGCGCTGCGCTGGTTGGCACCTGCGGGGCGCATGGCGCTGACCAACTATCTGGCGCAGTCGGTGATCTGCACGTTGGTGTTCTATGGCTATGGATTGGGTTGGTTCGGGCAGATGGGTCGTGCCTGGCAGCTGCTGTTCGCGCTGGTGCTCTTCCTGTTGCAGGTGGTTGTCAGCCGCTGGTGGCTGGCGCGTTTCCGTTTCGGGCCGATGGAATGGGTGTGGCGCGCCATCACTTATTCGCAGCGGCCACCGATGCGACTGGTGCGACAGGGCTGAGGCCGGCTGCAGGGATGCGCCGGCGCTTGGCGCTCACTCTGGTTTGCAGGTGGCCGTGGCATGCTCGTCATCCGTAGCAACAGTGGGAGCGGACACTACATGGCCGATCTGAACACACCGAAGGCAACTGCCTTCGACCTTTCTCCTTCGCACACGGAGCTTCACCCATGAGTGCTGACAGCTACGATGTGGTGGTGCTGGGCGGCGGCTCCGGTGGACTTGCCGCGGCATTCCGCGCGGCCGGCCACGGCGCCAGGGTGGCGATGCTGGAACCGGCGCCGCTGGGCGGCACCTGTGTCAATGTCGGCTGCGTGCCGAAGAAGGCGATGTGGCTGGCGGCCGATCTTGCCGAGCGCATCCATCTGGCCCGTGAGCTGGGCTTTGATGTGCCGGATGAGCCAAATCTGGACTGGAGTCGTTTGATCGCACGCCGCCAGCGTTATATCGCCAACATCCACACCAGTTACCAGAAGCGGCTGGACGAAACCGGCGTGGCCCGCATCAGCCGCCGGGGGCGCCTGCATGACGCGCAGACGGTGGAGTGCGAGGACGGCACGCTGTTGCGCGCCAGGCACATCGTCATCGCCACCGGCGCGCATCCGTTGAAGCCTGAGTTTCCCGGCGCGGAACTGGGTGGTGTCTCCGACGATTTCTTCGCGTTGAAGGAGCGGCCGGAGCGCGTCGCACTGATTGGCGGTGGCTATATCGCGGTGGAACTGGCCGGCGTGCTGCGCGCGCTGGGAAGCAAGGTGGCGCTGCTGGTGCGTGGCCAACGCCTGCTGCCCCAGTTTGATGCCGAGCTGTCCGATCATCTGGCCGAGAACCTGCGGTTGCAGGGTGTGGAACTGCATTTTGGTTGTGAGGTGCAGGCGCTGCAGCGGCAGCATGGCCGCATCCACGCCACGCTGCGCAATGGGCCGGAGCATGCACTGTTCGATACGGTGCTGTTCGCCACCGGGCGTGCGCCCAATACCAAGGGGCTGGGTCTGGAAAAGGCAGGCGTGAAGCTCGACGACAAGGGCGCGATCGTCGTTGATGATTTCCAGAACACAGCCGTGGATGGCGTGTACGCGGTGGGTGACGTGACCGGGCATGTAACGCTGACGCCGGTGGCCATTGCTGCGGCCCGCCGCCTGATGGACCGCCTGCTGGGCGGACAGCCGGAGGCGCGGCTGGACTACGACAACGTACCCAGTGTGGTTTTCGCGCATCCGCCGCTTGGCACCGTGGGTTTGAGTGAGCAGGAGGCACGCGAACGCTTCGATAGGGTCACCACCTACCACAGCCGTTTCCGCCCGATGCTGCAGGCATTGGGGGATGGACAGGTGCGCACTGTCTTCAAGATGGTCTGCGCAGGTGAGGACGAGCAGGTGGTGGGTATCCACCTGCTGGGTGAAAGCGCCGATGAAATCCTGCAGGGCTTCGCCGTCGCGGTGAAGGCCGGCGTGACGCGCAGGCAGATGGAAGACACGGTAGCCATTCACCCCACTTCGGCGGAAGAAGTGGTGTTGATGAAGTGAGTGGGGAAACTCCCTCCCTTGCGCATAGCGCAGGGGAGGGCTGGGGAGGGGTAGGCCTTTTGCTTTGGGCTGGACGCCAGGCACAACCAGCGAAGGGCAGAAGCACCCCTCCTAAATCCTCCCCTGTGCTACGCACAAGGGAGGACGTGGGTTCGCGCGCGGTGCAGGATACTCGCGGAATGCCGCTCTGCCCCCTCCCTTGCGCATAGCGCAGGGGAGGGCTGGGGAGGGTAGGCCTTTTGCTCTGGGCTGGACCCCAAGCGTAACCAGCGAAAGGCAACAGCATCCCTCCTCAATCCTCCCCTGTGCTACGCACAAGGGAGGAGGTGGGTTCGCGCGCGGTGCAGGATAGTCGCGCAATGCCGCTCTGCTCCCTCCCTTGCGCGCAGCGCAGGGGAGGGCTGGGGAGGGGTAGGCCTTTTGCTCTGGGCTGGAGATGCCAGGCGTAACCAGCGAAAGGCAACGGCACCCCTCCTCAATCCTCCCCTGTGCTTTGCACAAGGGAGGAGGTGGGTTCGCGCGCGGTGCAGGATAGTCGCGCAATGCCAGCTCTGCTCCCTCCCTCCCTTGCGCGCAGCGCAGGGGAGGGCTGGGGAGGGGTAGGCCTTTTGCTCTGGGCTGGAGATGCCAGACACAACCAGCGAAGGGCAACAGCACCCCTCCTCAATCCTCCCCTGTGCTGCGCACAAGGAGGAGGTGGCTCCGCCACCACACCTGTAATCCTCGCTTCCGCAGCACTATCACCCGGATAATGCCCGGCTCTTCTCCCGCTGGAACACCGCACCACCGTGAGTGCTTCACCCCCACATGAGGCAGCCAAGGTCGCCTCCTCGCTGCCCACCAGTTCGCGTCGTCTGCTGCTCAATGGGCTGCTGCTGGCCGGTATCGGTGCGATCGCAGCCTCGGGCAAGGCGGTGCTGGTCAAGCTGGCCTACCGGCACGGTGCCGATGCCACCGGGCTGCTCGCGCTGCGCATGCTGATCGCCTTTCCCTTCTTCATCGCAATGGGTATGTGGGCGGCACGTCGCGCGCAACCACTTTCGCGCGCAGACAAATGGGGCGTGCTGCTGTTGGGCTTCAGCGGCTACTACCTGTCCAGCTATCTGGATTTCCTGGGCCTGCAGTACATCAGCGCCACGCTTGAGCGCCTGATCCTCTATCTCAGCCCGACACTGGTGGTGCTGATCGCCTTGGTAGTGCTGAAACAGAAGCCCACGCGCATGCAGGTGGCGGCGCTGCTGGTGAGTTATCTGGGCGTGCTGCTGGCCTTCGGCCACGATATCCAGCTCGATGGCCAGCGCACGGTGATAGGTTCGGCGCTGGTGTTCGGTGGCGCGTTGAGCTACGCGGTCTATCTGTTCGGCAGTGGCCAGGCGGTGCTGCGCATCGGCGCGGTGCGGCTCACCGCCTACGCCAGCATGGTGGCCTGCGTGCTGTGCATTGGCCAGTACCTGCTGTTGCAGCCGGTCTCCGCGCTGTGGAGCTACGCGCCACCGGTGTACTGGCTGTCGCTGGTCAACGGCACGCTGTGCACGGTGTTGCCGGTGCTGGCGATCATGGTGGGGGTCAAGCGCATCGGCTCGTCGCTGGCGGCGCAGGTGAGTATGCTGGGGCCGGTCTCCACTATCGTGCTCAGCGTATGGCTGCTCGACGAACCCATGGGCCTGTGGCAGGGCATCGGAACGGTGCTGGTGCTGGCAGGCGTGCTGCTGGTCGGCAGCGGTCTGGCGAAGAAGCACTGAGCCAGACGCCCGCCACCGGGGCAGGGCACGCCCGCATTCTCGAAGTGATCCGCGCCATTCCGCGTGGACAGGTGATGGGCTATGGCGAAGTGGCTGCCAAAGCAGGCCTGCCCGGGCGCGCGCGCCTGGTGGCCCGCCTGCTGGGCAGCAACGACGACCCGGAGCTGCCCTGGCACCGGGTGCTGCGCTCGGATGGGAGCATCGCCATGCCGGAGGGCTCCAGCGGCTGGCGCGAGCAGAGCCAGCGGCTTCGGGCCGAGGGTGTGGCGGTGGAGAACGGGCGGGTGAAGCGCAGCAAACCGCCACGTACGATGGACGAGGCCATCTGGGGGCCGGGCTGAGCGCTGCGGCTATCATGGGCGGCAGTTCCCCCGGATGCCACCATGTTTTCTCGTCTGCCAAAAATCACCAAGACGCTGCTGATCGCAAACGTTGCCCTGTTCCTGTTGCAGCAACTGCCGCAGACCGCAGGCGTGTTCACCCAGCTGATGCTGTGGCCGCTGGGCTCGCAGGATGTGTTCATGGATTCGCCGGGGTTCGCGCCGTGGCAGCTGCTGAGCTACAGCTTCCTGCATGGCAGCTTTGGCCATCTGTTCTTCAACATGCTGGCGCTCTTCATGTTTGGTGGGCCGCTGGAGATGACCTGGGGCGAGAAGCGCTTCCTGACCTATTACCTGGTCTGTGTGGTCGGTGCCGGCCTGTGCCAGCTGCTGGTCGCGGCGCTGGCAGGTGAATTCAATCCGGTGCTGGGTGCTTCGGGTGGCGTGTTCGGCCTGCTGCTGGCCTTCGGCATGCTGTTTCCGAACCAGCGCGTGATGCTGCTGTTTCCGCCGATTCCAATGAAGGCGCGCACCTTCGTCATCGTGTTCGGCGCGATTGAATTGCTGCTGGGCTTCACCGGTTGGCAGCCGGGTGTGGCGCACTTCGCGCACCTTGGCGGCATGTTGTTCGGTTGGCTGCTGATCCGCTACTGGCGCGGGCAGCCGCCGTTCAACAAGCGCGGCCCGAACCATCTGCGGCGGGTGAAGTAGGCCACGGCGGATTCGCATCTGTAGCCCGGGTAAGCGCAGCGCACCCGGGAGTTTTTCGCGAAAGACCCCGGGTGCGCTGCGCTTACCCGGGCTACGGGTAAAGAAAAAGGCGCCTTTCGGCGCCTTTTCCGTGTTTCATCGAGCCGGCATCAACGCCAGATCTTGATCTGCTCGGCTTCGGTGCGCTGCATCGGCTGGCCCGGCTTGCAGCTGTAGGCTTCGCCGAAGGCCGGCAGATTGGCCAACGGGGCGTTGGTGCGCCAGCGGCCCGGTGCGCGGACATCGGCGGCCAGGCGCTGTACCGCTTCGTTCGGCGACAGCTGCTGCGGCCACAGGCCGGCCCAGCCCTTGAAGAAGGCCTGCTTGTCGGCCGGGGTGGCATTGGCCTGGTTGGTGTTGAAGGCCTCCCACGCGATTTCCACGGCGGAGATGTCGGCCATGTTTTCGTCGCGGGTGAGCTGGCCGTTGACCTTGGCATCCTTCACGCCCGGGAAGGCGTAGCCGGCGTACTGGCTGGCGACGCGATCGCCGAGCAGGGTCCACGCGCTCTTGTCGGCTGGCGACCACCAGCTGCGCAGTTCACCCTTGGCGTCGATCATCGCGCCCTTGATGTCGATGGCACGGCTCACTTCATGCGCGACCAGACCACCGAAGGCACCGAACTTTTCGGCGTTGCTGGCAGTGGAGGCAAAAATCGGCCCCTGCAGCGCGGCGGCGGTGACGATAAGGCGGTTCTGCGCGATGTCGTAGCTGATGGCCGGCTGCTGCGGCAGCACGTCCCAGCGGCGGTCGGCATTGCCCTTGCCGATGCGCTTCATTTCCTGGGTATGGCGCCAGGTGGAGGCGATGAGCATGTTGCCGCCAAAGCTGCCACGGCCCATCGGTTGCACGGTGTAGTCCAGATCGCGCAGCGGGGTGCCGATTTCGATCTTCATCGCACCCAGCTTTTCCTCGGCTTCGGTCTTGGCCTCCGGGCTCAGCCAGGTGCTGCGCTTGACTGCGGCAATCTGCGTTTCACGCACCTGGTCCACCATCACCGCCGCCTGGCGGCGCACGTCGCGGCTCAGGTAGGTGTTGGCGTATTCGTGGCCGAGCATCGGACCGGCGGCGACGTTGATGGCATCCAGCACCGCATCGGCGCGGGTGGGGGCCATCACCTGGCCACGCAGCAGGCGGCCACGGAACTCGAATTCGGCATCGCGGTAGGCCTTGGACAGATA
This sequence comes from Stenotrophomonas sp. UBA2124, assembly GCA_002329155.1. GTDB lineage: Bacteria > Pseudomonadota > Gammaproteobacteria > Xanthomonadales > Xanthomonadaceae > Stenotrophomonas. The sequence goes on from DCXY01000015.1 coordinate 46,136, forward strand.
CGGCGCCATGGAATCACCCACGCGCCAGCGCAGGTAGGCCTTCCACTGGTTGGCCGGCAAGCGGCCGACCATGGCGTTGATCTGCTGGAACAGCGCCGGATCGGCCAGCGAGACCAGATCGTCCTTCACGCCCTGCGCCTTCAGGAAGGCATCCAGTTGCAGGTTGCGGTAACGGCTGTTGAGGTCCTTGGTGGCGACCGGCGCGTAGTTGTTGAACGGGTTGTTGATGTTGGCCACCGACTGCGCACTGCGCGCCAGTTCGGTTTCCAGCTGGATGACCAGCGCCGACTCTGCATCCAGCTGGGCAGCCGGGGTGCCGGTGAGGGCCAGAATCTGCTTCACATAGGCGCGGTAGCGGCCCATCAGCGCGACAGTGTCGGCGTCGGTACGGGTGTAGAAGGCCGGATCGGGCAGGCCGGTGCCGCCCTGCATGAAGTAGCCGATGTGGCGGTCCAGCGCCTTCAGGTCCACGTCCGGGGCGAAGTTGAAGGCCACCGGGATGCCCACCTGGTGCAGGGCGGCGATCGAGGCCGGGATGTCCTTGGCCTTCTTGATCGCGTTGATGCGGGTGAGCAGCGGGGCGATCGGCTTGGAACCATCGGCTTCCACGGCCGCTTCATCCAGACCACTGGCCCAGAAGTCGCCCAGCAGCTTCTGCACGTTGCCCTGCGGGCTGTTCATGGCGCGGTCCAGCAGCTGGCGCTGCTGGTTGCGGGTGTTGTCGGCCAGCTGGCCCAGCGCGGTGGTGGCGCCGGTCTGCGGCACCGGGTTGGCCTTGAGCCAGTCGGCGTTGCTGAGCTCGTAGAAATCGGTACATGCGGCGCTTACTGCCGGTGCCCGCGCCGGCGCCTTCTTCTTGCGGGCGGCATCAGCATCCGTGGAGGACAGGACGGCAACCAGGCTCAGAGCCAGGGCGAGGGTAAGCGGGCGAACGGTTGGCATGTAGGTGCGTATCCACGAAAGGACAAAGTGCGCGGAGTTTAGCAAGCCAGCCCGGTGGAGTGCGTCGAAAGTGCCTGGATGTGAAGGCGGGTGTGAAAGACGGCGCGATTCCGTGGTTGGCGTAGGCGCACGCGTAGGGAAATGGGGTGTGCAAGACTTTCAATTGATCACGCCGACAGCCCCGGGTGCGCTTCGCTTACCCGGGCTACACGGCAGCTGCGCCGGAGGCCGGAAACACGAAGGCCCGGCAGTGCCGGGCCTTCGCAGGTAGCCACCTTTCAGCCGGTGATTACCAGATCACCACCTTCTTGTTGTCGGCGCGGACCATCGGCGAGCCGGCCTTGCACTGGAACGCAGCGGCGAAGGTCGGCAGGTTCGACGGCGCACCGATGGCACGGAACTGCGCCGGGGCGTGCGGGTCGGTGGCCAGGCGGACCTTGGCGTTCTCCGGGGTGTACTTGGTGCGCCACACGGTGGCCCAGTTGAAGAAGAAGCGCTGGTCGCGGTTGAAGCCGTCGATCTTCGGGTCTTCGGTGCCGGCGGTGGCCTTCTGCATGGCGTCGTAGGCGGTGGCCAGGCCACCCAGGTCGGCGATGTTCTCGCCCAGGGTCAGCGAGCCGTTGACCTTCTGGTCGCCCACCTTGTACTCGTCGAACTGGTTGACCAGCTTGCCGGTCAGCGCCGAGAAGCCCTTGGCGTCAGCCGGGGTCCACCAGTTCTCGAAGTTGCCGGTTGGCCCGAAGCGGCTGCCCTGGTCGTCGTAGCCGTGGGTCATCTCGTGGCCGATCACGGCACCGATGCCGCCGTAGTTCAGCGCGTCGTCGGCGTTCGGGTCGAAGAACGGAGGCTGCAGGATGGCGGCCGGGAACACGATCTCGTTCTGCAGCGGGTTGTAGTAAGCGTTGACCATCTGCGGGGTCATGCCCCACTCGGTCTTGTCCACGGGCTGGCCGATCTTGCCCAGCGCCCACTTGTAGTTGAACGCATTGGCGGCGCGCACGTTGCCCAGGTAGTCGTCGTGGGTGGTGTTCAGGCCGCTCCAGTCACGCCACTTGTCCGGGTAACCGATCTTCGGGGTGAAGGTTTCCCACTTGGCGACGGCCTTGGCCTTGGTTTCCTCGCTCATCCAGGTCAGGCCCTGGATACGCTCCTTCAGTGCAGCAGCCAGGTTCTTCACCAGCTGCTCCATCTTGGCCTTGGCCTCCGGCGAGAACGCAACCTTGACGTACATCTGGCCGAAGGCATCGCCCGCGTTGTTCTCGACGGTGCCCAGCACCTGCTTCCAGCGCGGCTTGATTTCCTTCTGGCCATTGAGCTCCTTGCCGTAGAACGCGTAGTTCTCCTGCACGAAGTCATTGCTCAGGTACGGCGACGCGCCGTCCACGGTGTGGAAGCGCAGGTAGGCGCGCCAGATGGCCGGGTCGGTGTCGCCCAGCATCTTGCTCACTTCCTCGTGGAAGGAGGGCATGGCCAGCGAGAACTTCTCCGGCGAGGCCACGCCCTGCGACTTGAAGAACTCGCTCCAGCTGAAGTTCGGGGTCAGCTTGTCGGCATCGGCCACGCTCACCGGGTTGTAGTACAGCGACACGTCGCGCGACAGCTCGACGCTGGACTTGGAGGCCTTGGCCAGGCGGGTCTCGAACTTCACCACGTCCTCGGCCTGCTTGGCGGCGTCGGCAGCGGCCACGCCGCTCAGCTCCAGCACCTTGGCCACGTGGGCCTTGTAGGCGTTGAGCTTGTCGGCCTTGCTCGCGTCGGTGTAGTAGGTGGTGTCCGGCAGGCCCAGGCCGCCCTGGCTGGCATAGGCCATGTTCATCGACGAATTCTTGAAATCCGCCTCCGGGCCGAAACCGAACAGGAAGTTCTCGCCCTTGGCGGCGGTGGTGCGCAGGTAGTCGGCGATGGCCGCCGTGTCCTGCAGCCCGTCGATGGCGGCCAGGTCGCCCTTCAGCGGGGTGATACCCAGCGAGTTGATCTTGGCCTCATCCATGCCCGAGGCCCAGATGTCGCCGACGATCTTCTCCACGCCGGTGGCGTTCTTCATGGCAGCGGCCTGCTCGGCCAGCTGGTGCTGCACGGCGACCGAGCGTTCGTCCAGGATGGTGAAGGCGCCCCAGCTGGTGCGGTCGGCCGGAATTTCATTGGCATTGAGCCACTTGTCATTCACATAGCCGCCGAAATCGGTGCAGGCGTCCTTGTTGGTGTCCAGGTCGGCCGCGGTGAAGGCGTTGTAGGCCGGCAGCTTGGATTCGTCCAGCTTCAGCTCGTTGGCGGGCGCGGCGGCAGCCTGTGCCTGGGCATCTGCCTGCGCGGCCGGGGTCTCGTCTTTCTTGCAGCCGACCAGCGCGGCCGAGACGGCCAGGGTCAGCAGGAGAATCTGGGGTTTGCGAACGATCACGGGATAGGCCTCCAGGCCGAATCAGAGCATGTTGTTGGCCCCGGGAACCAGAGCCGATCGCAGAAGATACGCCTGAAACTGACAGGGAAAGGGTGTCGAAGGTAATGCCGCCGCGTGGGCTTGCCTTACGCTCATCCGGCCAGCGGCGGTGCTATACAGCTGCCATGAGCCAGATATCCAACACACAGTGGGACGCAATACTTGTCGGTGGCGGCCACAACGGCCTTGTCTGCGCAAGCTATCTGGCCAAGGCCGGCAAACGGGTGCTGGTGCTGGAGCGGCGGCCGGTGGTGGGCGGGGCGGCGGTGACCGAGGAGTTCCATCCCGGCTTCCGCAACTCGGTGGCTTCTTATACGGTGTCGCTGCTGCAGCCCAAGGTCATCGCCGACCTGGAACTGGAGCGGCATGGACTGAAGGTTGTGCCGCGCCGCATCAACAATTTCCTGCCCCTGCCCGGTGGCCAATACCTGCTGGCGGGCGCGGGCCGCACCCAGGCCGAGGTGGCCAGGTTCTCCGCGCGTGACGCCGAGCGCCTGCCCGAGTACGAGCGGCGCTTGGAACTGTTTGCCGACGTGCTGCGCGCGCAGGCGCTGCAGGCACCGCCCAACGTACAGGCCGGCAACTGGCTGCAGGCGCTGCCCGAGCTGTGGAAGCTGGGCAAGCTGGGCCGCAGCATGCAGCGGCTGGACGCTGGGCTGCAGCAGGAGCTGCTGGACCTGTTCTCCTTGTCCGCCGCCGAGTATCTGGAACGCTGGTTCGAGAGCGCCCCCATCAAGGCGTTGTTCGGGTTCGACGGCATTGTCGGCAACTACGCCAGCCCCTACACACCCGGCTCGGCCTATGTGCTACTGCATCATGTCTTTGGCGAGAGCAATGGCGTGAAGGGGGCCTGGGGCCATGCCATCGGCGGCATGGGCGCCATCACCCAGGCCATGGCGCGCGCGGCGACGGAAGCCGGTGCCGAGATCCGCGTGGGCGCAGGCGTGAGCAAAGTGCTGGTGGAACAGGGCCGGGCATGCGGCGTGGTGATGGCCGATGGTGAGGTGCTGCGTGGGCGTGCCATCGTCGCCAACGTCAACCCGAAGCTGCTGTACGAGCAGTTGCTGGAACCTGCGCAGGTGCCGGCAGCCACCCGCGAGCGCATGGCCAACTGGCGTTGTGGTTCGGGTACCTTCCGAATGAACGTGGCGCTGTCACGGCTGCCGGATTTCAGCGTGCTGCCGGGGCAGGGCGACCACCTCACCGCAGGCATCATCATCGCGCCCAGCCTTGAGTACATGGACCGCGCATACACGGATGCACGCAGCCACGGCTGGTCGCGTGAACCGGTGGTCGAAATGCTGATACCCAGCACGCTGGACGACACCCTGGCGCCGCCCGGCCAGCATGTGGCCAGCCTGTTCTGTCAGCACGTGGCACCGCAACTGCCGGATGGCCGCAGCTGGGACGATCACCGCGAGGAAGTGGCCGACCTGATGATCGCCACCGTGGACCAGCACGCGCCGGGTTTTGCCGCGTCAGTACTGGGCAGGCAGATCATGAGCCCGCTGGATCTGGAGCGCACCTTCGGCCTGATTGGCGGCGACATCTTCCATGGCGCGCTGAGCCTCAACCAGTTGTTCAGTGCCCGGCCCATACTGGGCCAAGCCAACTACCGCGGCGCGATACCGGGCCTGTACCTGTGTGGCTCAGGGACGCACCCCGGTGGCGGAGTGACCGGGGCGCCAGGGCATAACGCGGCGGTGGAGATACTGCGCGCGGTTTGGTCGGCCGGGAACGGGTGAATACGAATGCGATAATCTGCCTCAGCATGCATCCAGGTCACGGACACTTACGAGAAAGCCTATCCAGGCTTGGGGAGTGTTCATTTCAAAGCGAAGGAAGTTCAGCGCGGAGTTCAAGCGTGGTGCAGTTGAGCAGGCCAGCCAGCGGGGGTCAGCTGTGCCCAGGGGCACGGGAGCTGGGGATCCGGGATACCCTGCTGACCTACTGGAAACGGGAGGCCCGAACTCAGGGTACGGTCGCCTTTGGTGATCCCGGGCGCTCGGGGACGAGGAAGTGGCTCGCATCAAGCGCGAATTGGCCAGAGTCAAGAGGGAGCGTTTTTTTGCGAGAAGCGGTGACGTTCTTTGCCAAGGGATCATCCTGAGGTATCAGGTGATCGAACGTTGCCGCGATGAGTTTCCCGTTCGATTGATGTGCCGGTGCCTGCGCGTATCGGCCAGCGGCTTCTACGACTGGAGCAAGCGCCTGCCTGGTCCCCGCCAACACGACAATGAGCGTTTGCTCGGACGTATCCGCCAGCCGCACGAAAACAGCCGTGGCGTGCTGGGCGCAGGTCGGATACGGGAGGACCTAGTCGATGTAAGGCGAGGTCGTCAGCCTTAATCGCGTGGCTCGATTGATGGCAGGCGATGGTCTGCAGGGCTGGCCGCAGCCCAAGCGTCGCGGCCAGCGTGGCCGGCCGGCACCCGCGGCCCTGGGCGTGTGTAACCTGCTGGGGAGGGACTTCACCGCGCTGGAGCCGCAGACCAAGTGGGTCACCGACATCACCGAGCTAGCGCGTCTACCGCACGAAGTACCCGACTCTCGATGCGGCAAGGGTTTATGTGTTCGAATACATGGGGACGGTTCCACAACCGGAGAATGAGGCGAAGGAACGCAAGGCAGGACTTGTAGTTTCCGACCCTTTCACAACGTCCGTAGTTTCGGGGTGAACCCCTGTGGCCGGAACGCGTGAGAGCGCATGGTTGGGGCAAAAGAAGAGGGCCCGGCAATGCCGGGCCCTTTGTGAAGCAGCGCCCAGTCGCTGGGGCTTACTGAAACCTGTACTGGAACGTAGCCATGTAGCGGCGCCCCAGCGAATCCAGTACATACGGGAACGGGCCGATGTCGTCTCTCACATTGAGCACAGCCACGCTCAGCTTTGCGCTATCGCTGAAGTTGTAGCTGAGATTGGCATCCCAGGTGGTCCAGCTGTCACGCGTGAAGTACTGGCGGCTTTCAGGCGTTGCGGTCAGGCTGGCCTGGGCACTGCTGGTGTAGTTGGCGGTCACGCCAGCGCCCCAGTTGCCGACGCGGTACTTTGCATTCCAGCGGAGTTGGCGCTTCGGCTCATCGAATGAGCCTACCCGTTCGACGAAAGGAACACCGGGCCTTGAAGCCTGGCCGCGGTTCTTGGGCAGGTAGCCGTAGAGGCCAAGATCAAGCCGGCCAAAGCGATTCAGTTCCAGGCGGTAATCAACCTCGGCCGTCCACCCGCGGAACATCAACACCGGGCCGTTGCCATGGGTGGTGGCGATATCGAGGGCGGCACCAGACAATGGGTCACGCTTGACCATGCTGCAGAACTGGTTGGCGTTTGCTACGTCGGAGGCATTGAAATCGCTGCTGTCAAAGCAGCCGGTGATGATGTCATTCGGGCTCAGCCGGTTGATGACATTGGTGATTTCAATGTCGTACCAGTCTGCCGCTACCCGCAGGCCCTTGAGCCATTCGGGTGCGATGACAACGCCCGCGGTCCATGCGTTGGCCTGCTCGTTCTTCAACAGGGTGGAGCCATTGGTCGAGCCCAAGGTACTGGTGGGTGATGCCTGGAACGTGGCCGGGTCGGCACCCGGGTAGGCCTTGAAGAACGCCTCGCAGTTGCGCTGGCGCAGTTCCGGCTTGCTGCCGCCCCTGATGTTGTTGAGCGAGCATACCTCCGGGATGTTGTAGTGGGCCGGTTGCAGCGTGGTGTATAGCTCGGCAATGGAAGGTGCGCGCATCGACCGGGTCCGGTTGCCGCGCAGCTGGATGCCCGCGAACGGCTCGTACTGCAGGCCATAGGTGTAGGCGGTGAAGCTGCCGGCGACAGAGTTGTCCACGCGCCGCACCTTGCCCGTCAGGTCCAGGCGGTGCAGCCCGGGAATACCCCAATCGGGGTCGAACAGCGGAGCAAGGAATTCGGCGAACACTTCGTTGGTGTGGTACTTGCCCTCGTTGCGCTGGATGGGCACTGCGCGGCCCTGCCCGAGGCGCTCGTATTCGCTGGGGCTGAAGGCGCCCTTCTCCCGGCGATGCTCGAAGCCAGCGGCAGCGGAGAATTCACCGCCCGGCAGGTCGAACAGGCCGCCGGTCACCGAGGCGTTGAACACCGTCTGGCGGCTCTGTGCCTTGGCCAGCGTATGGGTGGAGACGTAGCCGAGTGCTTCGCGGGAGGCCAGCCCTTCGCCGAACAGGTTGAGCGGGTGGCAGTTGCGGTCGGCCACGGTACCCGGCGCGCTGGCATCACAGATGATGCGGCCTTCTGCATCGGTGGTGACGTTGATGGCATTGATGAAATTCTGCTGGATCAACCCGGTGCCGAGGTAGTCAGAATCACCGCGCCCATGAGTGAGGCTGGACTCCCAGTTGAAGCTGCGTTGGCCAATGTTGAAGTAGCCGTCAAAGCCGAGCACGGCACGGGTCAGTACGGTTTCACTGCTGGAGTTGTTCATGCTCAGGTCGCGCGAGGAGCGTGACAGGCGGAACTCGCTGATGCCGTTATCCGCAAGCAGCTTGCGTGATTGGGTGCTCAGGAAAGGGTTGTCCGCATTGAAGAGCAGTGCGCCGCTCTGTGCGCCACTGCCGTCCAACCCCGCTGCGCCAAACGCGGCCGCGTTGTAGACGTTCTGGTCCAGTGTCTCGCGCGCGGTCGATTCGTACCTGGACAGTTCAAAGAAGCCGCGTACCTGGTCGGTGAAGTCAAAGCTGCCACTGGCATAGGCCGTGCGCCGTTCCAGATCGGCGATCAGTGGTATGGCTTCGTTGAGATTGAGTCCATCTCCACCGGAAGCATTGCCATTGGCGTAGCTGATGCCGGGGTCGAATGCGACCAGATCGCCGACGGTATTGAAATGCCACAACTTGTTGTCCGGACCGAAACCATTGAGTTCGCCCATGCCGTTGCGCTGGTAGGAGCGCTTCACCATGACATCGGACGGCATGATCAGTCCGCCGAAGGTCATCGTCGCGATGCGGCGCTCACGAATCCAGACGCTGTCGGCGATGCCATCGGCTGGGCCGGTATTGAAGGGGATGGCAGCATCAAGGCGGCCATCATTGCCCGGTGTGCGCGATGGCTGCAGGCTCTGTGCGTTCCTCGCCAGTGGATTTGTCTGCAGGCTGTAGCCCTGGCGGTAGAAGTCGCGTTGCAGCGCGTTCACCCCATCGCTGTTGTCCAGGTCCACGGCGATGGTGATATGACCACGGTCATCGGCGAAGTTGCTGCCGAAAATCGCAGCCCACGAATACCGGTGGTTGTCGTCCTTGGTCGTGCTGCCATAACCGAGCTGGACCTCGGCGCCCTCGAACTTGTCGCGCAGAATGATGTTGTTGACGCCGGAGATGGCGTCGGAGCCATAGGTGGGAGCGCCGCCAATCCCCAGGCTCTCGATGCGATCGACCATGATGCTGGGGATCGCGTTCATGTCCACCTGGATGCCCGAGCCGCCGCCGGCGCCGAACACGGTGGGCGGGGCTGAAGTGACAAAGCGCCGGCCATTGACCAGAGTCAACAGGCGATTGCTGCCCAAGCCAAAACGGCTGGCGAAGTTCACGCCGGCACCATAGCCGGCCTGGTTTCCATGTGAGCTGACACCTGCCGACATTCCAGGGGTATTGGTCAGCGCGTCTATCAGGTTGGTACGGCCGTAGGCGGTTATCTCTTCACGGCTGACCACCGAGGCCGGCTCAAGTGTGTCGAAGCCGGCACGGAAGATGCGTGAGCCGGTGACGGTGATCCGGTCCAGCTCGGTAGGGGTGGCATCATCAGGGGTCTGAGCCTTGGTGGCTTGTGTATCCAGCACCTGTGCCAAGGCGGGCGTGGTGTTTGCGACAAGCAGGGCGGAGATCAGCGCCGTATTCAGTGGGGTGCGACGGTGGGTTCTATAGGTTTTCATGTTTCCCTTCCTGGGAGCGTGCGTGGCGGCCTTGCCTCGGCGGGGCGCGCGGGTGGGTCCGTTCTGTTCAGCTGCCGAGTGCGCCGGATTAACGCGCGGTTAATGTTTTGTGTCAAAGGTCCGGACGACTTGGTAACGTATTGAATTTGTTGGAAATATGGTGTTTTTTGGCGTTTGGGAGGTTGCGATTGGCCCAGCACCCTTGCCAAGCGCAAGCCGCGCATGAGGCCAGCTGCAAATCCCGATGAACGTGGCGCTCTCGCAGCTGCCGGATTTCAGCGTGCTGCCGAGGCAGGGCGACCACCTCACCGCAGGCATCATCATCGCGCCCAGTCTTGAGTACATGGACCGCGGATACACGGATGCACGCAGCCACGGCTGGTCGCGTGAACCGGTGGTCGAAATGCTGATACCCAGCACGCTGGACCACACGCTGGCGCCGCCCGGCCAGCACGTGGCCAGCCTGTTCTGCCAGCATGTGGCGCCGCAGCTGCCAGATGGCCGCAGTTGGGACGATCACCGTGAAGAAGTGGCCGACCTGATGATCGCCACCGTGGACCAGCACGCGCCGGGTTTTGCCGCGTCAGTACTGGGCAGGCAGATCATGAGCCCGCTGGATCTGGAGCGCACCTTCGGCCTGATCGGCGGCGATATCTTCCACGGCGCGCTGAGCCTCAACCCGTTGTTCAGCGCGCGACCCATGCTGGGCCAGGCCAACTACCGCGGCGCGATACCGGGCCTGTACCTGTGTGGCTCAGGGACGCATCCTGGCGGTGGCGTGACCGGAGCGCCGGGGCATAACGCGGCGGTGGAGATACTGCGCACGGTTTGAGGTTTGGCGACGAAAAACAGCAAGCCCGGCTTTCGCCGGGCTTGCTGATGTATTCACTGACAGTGGACGTCAGAGCTTGTAGGTGATGCCCATATACATGTAGCGACCAATGTTGTCATACATGGATGAGCCAACGTCGGCGCCGAAGTAGTTCGCCGGCGGGTTCTTGTCGAAGGCGTTATCGACACCCAGGTACACATCGATCTTGTTTCCGGGGAACGCATAGCCAATCTGGAAGTTATGGTAGGTATACGACCCGTTGCGAATCGGACTGGCCTGGCCTGGGTTGCTGTTGTAACTGGCTGGGCTGACGCGGAGATTGCCATCAACGTAGGTCATGTCCCAAGACGCACGCCAGCTTTCCAGGGCATATTTGGCCTGAAGACTTGCGCGCCAGCGCGGGTCAGTCACCGAAGTCACCCACTCGGTGTATTCATTCGGGAAGTCCTGGAATGCCCATTCGCGTGACTGGATCAGACGAGTGCCGACAAAGCGAAGAACTGTGTCACCCTCGAACATCTTGAAGCGATAGTCCATTTCCAGGTCCACGCCAACTCGACGTGAGCGGGCGAGATTTTCGTTCAGAGCAACCCAGCGGCTGATCGAGTACTCCGGGAACGTGCGGCCACCCGAGTCTGTCGCTCCACCGACGGGGGCACGCGTGATGAAGCTGCAGAACTTGTTATTGATGCCCCCGGGGGAGTCAACACAACGGGTCGCATTGGTCTGTGCACTCACAGCGCCGATCGCATCCTCAAGATTGATCCACCAGTAATCCATCGACATGCCGAAGCCGGGCAGGAATTCGGGCTGCCAGACAAATCCATAGCTGAAGCTGCGTGCGCGCTCCGGCTTCAGATCAGGATTACCGCCGCTCACCCCCGGACGATTGGCGCTATAGGTGTCCACCCAGCCAACGGGGATGCCGAGTGCGCTGCAGTTGGCTTGACGCAAGGCGGGGTCTTTGGCCGTGGAGGGACGGTTGGAGTTGGTAACCAGATAATTGCAGGGGTCGGCAATGGTTGCGAAGTTCTCGCTCTGAGGGTTGTACAGCTCGCCGATGCTGGGAGCACGCACTGCCTGTGACAGGGTGCCGCGCACACGGAGCGAGGGGAAAACCGTCCAGTCCAAGCCGACCTTCCAGGTCGTCGTTTCGCCGATGCTGCTGTAGTCCGAGTAGCGGCCAGCGGCATCCAGGGTGAGGTTGTAGATGCCGGGGATATCAGCCAGCAGTGGAACGCTGGCTTCAACGAAGGCTTCCTTGACATCGTACTTGCCCATCCGATTAGGGATGGCATTGAGGAACGTCAGGCCCTGAGCAGCCAATGGATCCGTTATCTCTCGGCTCTTCTCACGCCGGTATTCCACGCCACCCGCAACGCCAACGTCACCGGCTGGCAAGCTGAACAGCGAGCCATTGGCCAGCGATGCGCTGAACACGCTTTGCTGCAGACGCGAGAAGTTGAATGAGCGTACGTTCATCCAATCCTGTGCCGCTTGACTAACAGCACCATTGCCGAAAACGCTGAACGGTACGCAGCCTTCGCGTGCAAACGCTGAGTACACGCGATTGCCGTTGTTCGGGTTGGTCGCATTCGGATTGAGCGTGGTACGGCAGACGATCTGACCGGTTGCCGGGTCGACAACGGCATCAAGGCCTGCCTGCCAGCGTTCATTGATTCGATTGTTCAGATTCCAGCGTTTGACCTCTGTCTGGCCCCAGTTGCCATAGACATCATAGGTCCACTCTTCGCCGAGGTTGCCTTCCATGCCAAGCACGAAGCGCTGGGTATTGCGTTCGACGTGTTCGCCGCGCTGGCCGGAGTCCACGTTGAAGCGGCTCAGCACCAGCTGGCTGGCGCCCTTGGATACCATGAGCGCGCGCAGTTCTGGACTGACATAGGCGTTGTCGCGTTGAATGCGCAGCGACTGATCGAAGGCAGGCTGGCCCAGGAAATCCGAAACGGTTTCGGTGTACTTGCCTTCAAAGTACAGCCTGTGGTTCTCGTTGAGATCGAAGTTGACGACAGTGTTGATGCTCTTTCGCTCGAACCCGGGCTGAAGGTCCGCAACGGAATTCAGGTCGGCGAAGTCGCAGTCCACACAGGATGTTGCGCTTACAACTGTGCCGTCATAACGCTGTTTGCGGAAAGTTCCATCAGGATTGAACTGATAGCGATTACCCCATGTGGCGGGATTCTTGGGATCAAAGGTTCCAAAGGTAAACGTGCCGCCAAACGAAATGGAGTGGTTGCCACCAGGGCCGCTCAGCACGGTCTGTGGGTTGCTCTCACTGGGGGGCTTGGTGGGGTCATAGCTCGGGTTGGGAACCGACACCAGAAATTCACGACCGATTGCCCTGTCAGAGCGAACGAAGCGATCCTGCTTGCTGTATTCCACTGCGACAGCAGCGTTGCCACGACCGTCCAGGAAACTGGTTCCGGCAGTACCGCTGATGAACGAACGATTGAAGCCGCCTTCTCCTGCGATACCTGTCTGTGCGCGCAGTTCCGCGCCTTCATAGTCCTTCTTCATGATGAAGTTGACTACGCCAGCAACCGCGTCGGCACCGTAAACGGCAGAGGCGCCACCGGTAATGACCTCCACGCGCTCGATCCACTCCACGGGAATGGTGTTCACGTCGACGGAGGTGGAGCCGGACGTAGCACCAACATGGCGCCGGCCATTGACCAGGACGAGAGTGCGCGAATTCCCCATGCCGCGCAGGTCCAGCAAGCCGACACCTGCGGTACCGATGAAGCGCGTGGAGTTGCCCAAGGTGTAGCTGGGGGTCAACGCCGGCAAGCGGGTCATCAGATCGCCGATGTTCGTGGCGCCTGTGGCACGGATTTCTTCTGCGGTGATTGCCGTGACCGGCGAAGGAGTAACGAAGCCGGTGCGCGCGATGCGTGATCCGGTAACGGTGATCTTGTCCAGCTCCGTCGTGTTGGATGCAGCTTCCTGGGCCGCGGCTGGAATGGCGGTTGCAGCCAAAGCTGCAGCCATGGCGAAGCTCAGCGGGTTGCGGCTGAGCAGCATATATGTAGTCATCGGTCCCCTCTCTCGGTGTTGGGTCACGACTTCGGAGATGACGCCGAAATGTGACTTCTGTTCACAATCGGGCAATTGAGCTTTGAATTGTAAGAAAAGCGTTTATTTGCCCGTCCGGGCATTAACACATGGTTAATATTTTTTTGTCAATGGATGAATGAGACCCTCTAAGGCTCTGAAGTCACTATGAAATATGAATTTCGGTTCGACTTTGGTTTCATCATTGGGAACGGGCTGCAATACGCACGAGAATGGCGTTGAAGTTCTGATCAGGCCCCTGGCCCGATGTCGATAGCCGCTATAGTTCGCAGTGGTATCGAGCTTTCGAGGGTTGCTGTGAGCGGGTTGATTGGAGCCGTGACGTCCCACAAGGTGCAGAAGGGGCTTTCGCCTCATCCGCGTATCCGTAATGTCATTGCCGTTGGGTCGGGCAAGGGCGGGGTGGGGAAGTCCACCACGGCGGTGAACCTGGCCTTGGCGCTGCAGCGCATGGGTGCGCGCGTCGGGGTGCTGGACGCGGACATCTACGGCCCCAGCGTGCCGGCGATGCTGGGCCTCAGCGGCCGCCCGGAAAGCCCGGACAACAAGACCATCGAGCCGCTGCGTGCGTTCGGCGTGGAGGCGATGTCGATCGGCTTTCTGATCGAGCCGGACTCACCGATGATCTGGCGTGGCCCGATGGCCACCTCGGCGCTCACCCAGCTGTTCAACGACACCCTGTGGGGCGATCTGGATTTCCTGCTGATCGACCTGCCGCCGGGCACCGGTGACATCCAGCTGACACTGTCGCAGAAGATTCCCGTGGCCGGTGCGGTCATCGTCACCACGCCGCAGGAAATCGCCACGCTCGACGCGCGCAAGGCGCTGAAGATGTTCGAGAAGGTGGAGGTGCCGGTGCTTGGCATCGTGGAGAACATGGCAGTGCATGCCTGTTCCAACTGCGGCCATGTCGAGCATCTGTTCGGCGAAGGCGGAGGCCTGCGCATGGCAGAACAATACGGCGTGCCGCTGCTGGGTTCGCTGCCGCTGGACATCCGCATCCGTGAACAGGGGGACGTGGGTACGCCGGTGGTGGCCGCGGCCCCGGATTCGCCTGCCGCACAGGCCTACATGGCCGCCGCGCAGCGCATGGCCGAGGAGCTGGCCAAGCGTCCGCGTGCTGGCATTCCCATTGTTTCCTCGCTGGCCTGAGTTGCCGCAGCGCGCTGGCCACCTGTCTGTGATGGGTGGCCATCTGGTCTCTGGCTGCCTGCCCTGCGGGAAAGTGCCGTTTCAGCCGCGGCGGGGCGGTAGGCTAGAATCGGCAGTCATCGTCGCGGCCCGGGCCGCGCAGCCCAACGCAACCAGGACCATTGAATGAGCATCAAGAGCGACCGTTGGATCCGCCGCATGGCCGAGCAGCATGGCATGCTCGATCCGTATGAGCCCGGACAGGTCAAGCAGGTGGACGGCCAGCGCATCGTCAGCTACGGCACCTCCAGCTATGGCTACGACGTGCGCTGCTCGCGCGAGTTCAAGGTGTTCACCAACATCAACTCCACCATCGTGGACCCCAAGCACTTCGACCCGAAGAGCTTCGTGGACATCGTGGCCGACGAGTGCATCATTCCGCCGAACTCCTTCGCGCTGGCGCGCACCGTGGAGTACTTCCGCATCCCGCGTGACACGCTGGTGGTGTGCCTGGGCAAGAGCACCTATGCGCGCTGCGGCATCATCGTCAACGTCACGCCGCTGGAGCCGGAATGGGAAGGCCATGTGACGCTGGAGTTCTCCAACACCACGCCGCTGCCGGCGCGCATCTATGCCAACGAGGGCGTGGCGCAGATGCTGTTCTTCCAGGCCGACAAGGATGACATCTGCGAAACCTCGTACAAGGACCGCGGTGGCAAGTACCAGGGCCAGACCGGTGTGACGCTGCCGCGTACCTGAGGCGGGCAGGCGGACAGAAAAAGGGCGCGGAATTCCGCGCCCTTTTCGTTTCCGGGTGCTTCCCGGTGAGGCGCGGCTTACTTGCCGCGCCCGAACAGCATGCCGATGCCCACCGCTACCAGGATGGCAGGCCACCAGGTGGCAAGCACGGCACCGATGTTGCCGTTGATCCAGCCCAAGTTTTTGGCCAGGAAGAACAGGCCGACGATGATCAGGATCAGGGCGGCGATCAGGTTTGAACGCATCGGCGTGCAATGTCCGTAGGTATGGGAACGCCTATCGTAGCCGCTGGCGCCAGATTTCGACACGCTGGGCCAGCACGTCGGCATCGAAACGCTGCGCCACGCCGTTGCCCCATACCGGTCCCGGCCATGCGGCGTCGCCTTCATGGCGGCCGATCAGGTGCACATGCAGCTGGCGCACGATGTTGCCCAGCGCGCCGATGTTGATCTTGGTGACGTTGGGTTTCTGCTTCAGGTGCTGCGAAATCTGGTTGATCTCGGCCAGCAGGAGGCGCTGCTGCCCGCCATCCAGGTCGATCCATTCGCTGGCGCCTGCCACGCGGGGGACCAGCACGATCCACGGAAAGCGATCGTCGTTCATCAGGCGGATCTGGGACAGCGGCCCGTCAGCGATCAGAACGCTGTCGGTGGCAAGGCGGGTATCAAGCTCGAAATCGGACGTCACAGCTTCGGTCATCGCAGGTTCTCGCTGAAGAAGGCCAAGGTGCGTTCGCGTGCCAGTTCGGCACTGGGTGCGTGGTAGTGCGGGCCGACCTCGCGGTTGAAGGCGTGGCCGGCCGGGTACACATATACCGGTAAAGCGGGTTGCTTTTCACGGTGCGCTGCAACGGCGGCCGGTGGAATGGACGTGTCCTGGTCACCGAAATGGAAAATGGCCGGGGCTTTGAAGGGGGTATCAAGGAAGGGCACATTGCGCGCGCCGTAGTAGCAGGCCGATGGCAGCCCCAGGCGCTGCGCGGCCAGCATGGCGATGGTGCCGCCCCAGCAGTAGCCGACCGTGCCGACCTTGCCATATTGGGCCAGCTGCTGCGCGGCGGCCTCCACCACGGCCACGGCGCGGTCCACGCCCAGTTCATCCACCAGTGCCTTGCCACGCGCGGTTCCGTCGGCATCGTAGGGCAGGTCCAGACCCGGCTCCAGCAGGTCGAAGAAGGCTGGAGCCAGCACTGCGTAGCCCTGTGCGGCGTACTGTTCGGCAACGTGGCGGACGTGCGTGTTCACGCCGAATATCTCCTGGATGACGACCAGGCCGCCGCGTGCCTGTCCACCGGGCAGTGCCTGCCAGGCGCTCACCGTGCCGACGGAGGAGGGCAGTTCGATCCAGTTGGACATGGGGATTCCTTGAGTGGGGTGGAGGGATCGTCGCATGGGTAGTGGAGTGTTTTTGTTGGTGTGGTTGCTTTTCTGCTGACGGCTGCCCTCTCCCCAACCCCTCTCCCGAAATGGGAGAGGGGCTTGAAACGCTGCAGTCGTCAGAAAATGCCTCAATTCGCGGAAGCAGGGCCCCTCTCCCATTTCGGGAGAGGGGTTGGGGAGAGGGCAGCGCCGCCCATTAAGGCTTCCGAGCGGCAGCGCGGCGGGTGGCCGGTATAATCGCCCCCTTTCCGGCCCTGCGGTCATTCCGGCCCCGGCCTTCAGAAGCTCCAGAACACATGTCCCAGCTGAACCCCAAAGTCGGCTTCGTGAGCCTTGGCTGCCCGAAAGCCCTTGTCGATTCCGAGCGCATCCTCACCCAGTTGCGGGTGGAGGGCTACGACATCGTGCCGTCCTACGACTCGGCCGACGTGGTGGTGGTGAACACCTGCGGCTTCATCGACTCGGCCGTGGCTGAATCGCTGGATGCCATCGGCGAGGCGATGAACGAGAACGGCAAGGTCATCGTGACCGGCTGCCTGGGCAAGAAATCGGAGATGATCCGCGAGCATTACCCGGACGTATTGTCCGTGTCCGGCCCGCAGGACTACACCAGCGTGATGGACGCGGTGCATGCCGCGCTGCCGCCCAAGCACAACCCGTTCGTGGATCTGGTGCCGGACTACGGCATCAAGCTCACGCCGCGTCATTACGCGTACCTGAAGATTTCCGAAGGCTGCAACCACCGCTGCAGCTTCTGCATCATTCCCTCGATGCGTGGCGATCTGGTGTCGCGCCCGGTGGACGAGGTGCTGCGAGAAGCCGAGCGGCTGGTGAAGGGTGGCGTGCGCGAGCTGCTGGTGGTGTCGCAGGACACCTCGGCCTATGGCGTGGACCGCAGGTACGCGCCGGGCACCTGGCGCGGCAAGGAATACGCCACGCGCATGAAGGCGCTGTGCGAAGGCCTGTCCGAGCTGGATGCGTGGACCCGCCTGCACTACGTCTACCCGTACCCGCATGTGGATGATGTGGTGCCGCTGATGGCCGAAGGGAAAATCCTGCCGTATCTGGATATTCCGTTCCAGCACGCCAGCCCGCGCATCCTCAAACTGATGAAGCGCCCCGGTGCGGTGGACAAGACTTTGGAGCGGGTGCTGCGCTGGCGCGAGATCAGCCCGGACATCACCGTGCGCTCCACCTTCATCGTCGGCTTCCCCGGTGAGACCGAGGCCGAGTTCGAGCAGCTGCTGGATTTCCTGGATGCCGCACAGCTCGACCGCGTGGGTGCGTTCGCCTATTCGCCGGTGGAAGGCGCAACCGCCAACGACCTGCCGGACCCGGTGCCGGAGGACGTGAAGCAGGAGCGTCTGGCGCGCTTCATGGAAAAGCAGGCCGCCATTTCCGCCGCAAAGCTCGAAGCCAAGATCGGCAGCGTGCAGCAGTGCCTGGTGGACGTGATCGAAGACGGCATCGCGGTGGCCCGTTCCAAGGCCGATGCGCCGGAAATCGACGGTCTGGTGCATATCCAGAATGCCGACGAAGCCAAACTGCGCGTGGGTGATTTCGTCAACGTGGAAATCACCGAGAGCGACGACCACGACCTGTTCGGCGACGCCATCATCGAGACTGCCCGCCCCCCGTTCGACCTCAAGGTGCTGTGACCGGTACCGAACTGAGCACTGAAGACGGCGGCAACCGCCGGCGTCGTTTCATCGCGCCGCTGCGTGGTGATGTGGAGCCACGTTGTTTCGATCACACGCTATTCGCGGAAATGCAGCGTTGGCGCGGATTGATGCTGGCCGACGCATGGCCGGATATCGAGGCGCTCAACGCCCAGCTGGAAGTGCCCGGCAAGTGTTTCGTGACGCAGAACGAAACGCTGCTGGCTGACGGCCTGCATTACGAGCAGCGCATTGCCGCAGGCGATATCGCCACGCGTACCGAAAACTGGCACGACCTGTTCAATGCGATGGTCTGGGCGCGTTGGCCTGCCATCAAGCATGCGCTCAACACGCGCCAATGCGCGGCCATCGCCACAATGGGCATACGCCAACGCAACCACGCACAGGCTGCGCTCACCCAGTTCGACGAAACCGGTGTGATCGTGCGTGTGCGTGATGCCGCTTTGCTCAAGGCCTGGGATGTCCACGAATGGCAGGCGTTGTTCATGGACAATGCGGTGCACTGGCGCAGCGGCGCGATCGGCATTGCCGCCGTTATCGGCCATGCGCTTATGGAACAGGCGCTGCTGCCGGGGCGCCTGCTGGTCGGCAAGTGTCTGGTGGTGCAGGGCGATGATGACGAAGCGGGCGTGGCGGCAGTGGCAGATGCCATCGTCAACGGTGACGTGCTGCAGCAGCCTTCAGAGCTGCGGCCGCTGCCACTGGCCGGCATTCCAGATTGGCACGCACAACAGGACGCCTGCTTCTACCAGCAGGCGGAGTACTTCAGACCATTGCGCGAAGGGCGCAGCTATCCGGCGCCGCTCAGCCCTGCGTGTATCTGACGTCCACCAGCACGAAACGGGTGAGCCCGCCGGGCAGCTGCACGGCGAACTCGTCGTCGATGCGCTTCTTCAGCAGTGCCCGCGCCAGTGGTGAGTCGATGCTGATGCAGCCGGTGGCCGCGTCGGTTTCATCCGGGCCGACGATGCGATAGGTGTGGCTGTCGCCCGAGTCGGTGTTCTCCAGCTCCACCGTCGCACCGAAGAACACCGCCTCCGGGTCACTGGGGGTGGTATCCACCACGCGCAGGGCTTCCAGCCGTTTGCTCAGGTAGCGCACGCGGCGGTCGATCTCACCCAGCTGCTTCTTGCGGTAGGTGTACTCGGCATTCTCCGAGCGGTCGCCTTCGGCCGCTGCAGCGGCCAGCGCCTTGACCACCTCGGGCCGGCGCTGGCGCCACAGTTCATCCAGCTCGGCCTTCAGCCGGGCATGCCCCTGCGGGGTGATCAGGGCAGTGCTCTTCTCAGCGGGTGGGCGCCAACGGCTCATTGCGGAATGGGGTGTGTTCGGATGCGCGCATGGTAGCCGTGGATGCTTGCGCAAGGCCAATGGATGGCTGAAGCTGCGCCGTCCTGACATGGATGTCCCGAGATGCTGATCATTCCACTGCACAAACCCCTGCGGCTGGCCACGTTCCCGTGGGTGACCATGGCGCTGGTACTGGTCAATATCGCGGTGTTTTTCGGGTGGCAGTGGGGGGATTCGGAAAAGATGGCCGACGCGCAGGCCTGGTACCAGCAGTCGGGTTTGAGCGAGCAGGAGATGCCGGCCTACCGCAGGCATCTGATCGCCACCGGCCAGGTGGAGGCGCTGCGCAGGTTCGAGGCGCTGCCCGAGGACGAGCGCCCGGACTACGTTGGCAGCTCAACCCTTACCGACGTGGCCTTCCAGCAGGCGCTGCAGCAGGGCGGGTTGTTCGAGGACGAACAGGTGCGCGCTGCCTGGCAGCCGCTGCGCCGGCAGTACCAGGCGCGGCTGGATGAGGTGTTCACCCTGCGCCACCTGCTGCGCAGCTCGGAGTGGTCGCTGCCGCGCATGCTGTCCTCCACCTTCCTGCATGCCGATTTCATGCACCTGCTCGGCAACATGGTGTTCCTGGTGATTCTGGGCCTGTTGCTGGAAGGTGCGCTGGGTGGCGGTCGTTTCCTGGCCGTGTACCTGCTTGGGGCACTGGGGTCGAGTGTGGCCAGCCTGCTGTGGCGCTGGGGCGAGGCCGGTGGCGGGTTGGGGGCTTCAGGCGCCGTTGCCGCGGTGATGGGGGCGTTCTGCGTGGTCTGGGGCCTGCGCCAGGTGCGCTTCTTCTATTGGTTTGGTGTGGTGTTCAATTATGTGCGCGCACCGGCCATCTGGCTGTTGCCGGCGTGGCTGGGCTGGGAGGTCTACAACCTGCTGGCCAACAAGGATGCGGGAATCGGCTTTGATGCTCATGCCGGTGGCCTGATATGCGGTGCGGCGCTGGGCGGGGTGCTGGTGCTGGCCCGGCAGACGCGCGAACACTACATGCTCGAAGACGCGCCCGAACAGGCGGCGGACACGCGCTGGGAACAGGCGCAGCGGCATATGGGGCGCATGGAAACCGGCCCGGCCGAGCGGTTGCTGGCCGAGCTTGCCGCCGAGCAGCCGCAGTGGCTGGATGTGGCCATTGCCCGCTACCGGGTGGCGCGCAATGCAGGCAATGCGGCTGACATGCGCTCGCGCTCGCTGGCCGTGCTGTCACTGCCGGCCGATGACCGCAACAGCCAGCAGGTGCAACAGGACCTGCTCAAGCCATTGTTGGCCGAGCCGGCAGGCCTGTCGCCAGCGGAAGCGCGGCAACTGCTGGCGCTTTGCCTGTCAGCGGGCTGGCTGGTCGAAGCGGAGAGCCTGCTGCTCGGCAGCAGCGGCATGCCCGAGGACGAACTGGCGCAGGGCTGGTTGAAGCTGGCGCTGCGCCACGCCGAGCTGCACGCACCGGCACAGCGGCAACGTGTGCTGGAGTTGCTGGAACAGCGTTACCCGGGAACGCCACAGGCCGGCAAGGCGCGTTTTCTGCTGGAGAACAGTTGAGCGCCGGGGCAGGCACCCGACTGCTCGGGCAGGTTTCAGCCATGTCACCGTGTGTGTGACCGGCGATTGATCAGGCCGGTTGCGGGCTCAGGGCCTGGCGTGCGGCTTCCAGTTTGCGCCGCTGCTCCTCGTCCTCGCAGTTGGGCAGGGCCTGATCCAGCAGCTGCAGCGCCTCGCTGTCGCGGCCGTAGCGTTCGCCCCGCAGCAGGGCTGCCTGCAAGGCCCACTGCGCTGCCTGCGGCGAACGCGGCCAAGCCTTGATCATCGCCAGCTGGGCATCCAGTTGCAGCTGCAGCAGCCCGCCCATGCGCGCACGTTCGGCCAACAGGTTGGCCTGCTCGGCATCGGCTGGGGTGAAGCCGGGGTCCAGCTCCAGCGTTTCACGCAGCACGGTCAAAGCCTGGCGTTCCTGCTTTTCCATCAGCAGGCGGCTGATGTACTGGCGGCCATGCTCACGCAGTGCCTCGCTGGCGCCATCACGGCGCAGCAGGCGCTGGTAAAGCTCGTGCACGGGCAGGTCCACGGCGCGGCTGCGGATGGCACCACGCAGCACGTCCCTGGCAGCGTCCGGGTGGCCTTCGCGGATGAAGTGCTCGGCCTCGTCCAGTACCGATTGGTCTGGCAAATGGCGCGACAGCCGCTCGGGCGCGCCTTCGGGCTCGAAGCCCAGCGCGTCGTGGTACTGGTAGACCAGATAGCCGAGCAGGTGGAACGCGGAGAACAGGCCCCAGACGCTGAAGAATGTGAGCACCAGCTCGCCGACGATGGGCGGCATGTAGGTGTGCAGCCAGGTGCCGGCTGTAAGGGCGCTGGCCTGGATCACGAACAGCAGCAGGAAGGCAGCCAGATAGGGCCAGCCGATGCGCATGGCCAGAGTGATGGAGGTGGCCGGGTTGGCGGCCATGCGCAGGCTGCCGTCCATCGCCAGCGAGATCACGCAGCCCGGCTGCAGGAACACCACCGCCGCCAGCGTCAGCAGGCCGATGACCGGGCCAAGGAATACGGCCACGACCACCACCACGATGCCCATCAGGATCATCAGCGCCAACAGCCGCATCACCGTGCCGTCGGTGGAGCCCAGCGTGTGTTCCGGTGAGGTCAGGCGGCCATGCGCGGTTTCGCGCAGTATCTCGAAGGCATAGCGGTAGATGGCGATCCAGGTGATGCCTGCAAGAATCCAGCCGATGCCCGGCAGCAGGCCGGACAGTGTGCACAGCGTCAGCGCGATCAACGAGTACAGTGCCGGCCCGCGCAGGGGGTAGAGCGTGATGGACGGCAGGCGCTGCCAGAACGGCTCGGGCCTGAGTGCAGGCTTGCTGCGGTGACGCGGGTCTTCCATGGCATTTCCCCAGAGTGCAGCCGCGATTGTGGGGCGGCGACGGGGCGCGGGCAATGGGCTGAACGGGGGGGCGGCGCTGGGGCATCGCCCCCGTCTGTATGTCAGCGTTTACCGCCGAAGATGCCGCCCAGGATGCCGCGCACGATCTGGTTGCCCAGCTTGGTACCGACCGTGCGGGTGGTCTGCTTGGCCATGGTTTCGATCATGCCCTGGCGGCGCTTGGTGCCGAAGATGGCGTCCTTGATGGCCTGGCTGAAACCGCCTTGGTCCTGCTCGTCCTGCTCGCGGCTGCGGGCCTTGGGCGCGTCGGCCTGTTCAACGGCCTTCTGCGCGCGCTGGGCCAGCATTTCAGCGGCCGATTCGCGGTTGATGGCGGTGTCGTAGCGCGGGCCGACCGGGCTGCCTGCGCGCACCTGCGCGCGCTCGGCATCGGTGATGGCGCCCATGCGGCAGCGCGGCGGCGCGATCATGGTTTTCTGCACGGGCGAGGGGATGCCCTTGTCCTGCAGCGTGGAGACCAGCGCCTCGCCGGTGCCCAGCTGCGACAGCGTGGCCACCACGTCGAGCTTGGGGTTGGGGACGAAGGTTTCCGCGGCGGTCTTCACTGCCTTCTGGTCGCGCGGGGTGAAGGCACGCAGCGCGTGCTGCACGCGGTTGCCCAGCTGGCCCAGGATGTTGGCCGGCACGTCGTCCGGGAACTGCGAGCAGAAATACACACCCACGCCCTTGGAGCGGATCAGCCGCACCACCTGCTCGAT
>DCXY01000015.1:69452-88658 GCA_002329155.1 Stenotrophomonas sp. UBA2124
TGCTCGAACAGCTCGGACAGCAGCCACAGCAGGAAGGTGGAATACAGGCGCGGCTTGAGGATCAGCTGGGCGGCGGCCAGGATGCCGACCACGCCGCGCCCGTCATGGTTGACGCGCATGATGTCGGCCAGCTCCAGTGCCGGCTCGCCGAAGAACTGCTCGCCGCCGTCCTGCGACAGCCGCAGCAGGGCGCGCTGGATGGCAGCTACCGATTGGGCACTGACCAGCCCATACTCGGTGGAAATGTCCTTGCGCTCCTCGGCCACCAGGCCCAGCAGGGCACGCAGGTCGTCCAGGTCCAGCAGCAGCAGGCCACGGTCGTCGGCCAACTTGAACACGATGTCCAGCACGCCGGACTGGGTGTCGTTCAGCTCGAGGATGCGCGCCAGCAGGGTGGGGCCCATCTCGCTGACGGTGGTGCGCACCGGGTGGCCCTGCTTGCCGTACAGGTCCCAGAACACCACGGGGCTGGCGCCCGGAGCATAGCCGTCCACGCCGATCTCCGCCGCGCGCTGGGCCAGCTTCTCGCTGCCGTCACCGGCCACGGCCAGGCCGGCCACGTCACCCTTCACGTCGGCCACGAACACCGGTACGCCCAGCCGCGAGAAGCCCTCGGTCAGAGTCATCAGGGTCACCGTCTTGCCGGTGCCGGTGGCGCCGGCCACCAGGCCGTGACGGTTGCCAAAACGCGGGAGCAGGGTGACGGCGATGTCGTCGGTGACGCCTTTGCCAAGCAGGATGGGGTCCATGGAGGCACTCATGAATGAACGAAAAAGGGATTCTAACGGCGACTGTATCGGCCCGGTGCCAATGTTGCCCCGGGGCAAGCCCGGCAGCTACCCTGCTTAACCTTTCGCCTGCAGTGCTGCTGATGTCCGTATCCCTGTTCTCCCTTCGTCCGTTGCCGGTACTGGTGGCGGCAGCGTTGTTGACCGTGGTGCCGGCCGCCCACGCCCTTTCCTCGCGTGACAAGGCCAAGGTAGAGGCCATCCAGGCCCGTATGGAGGCCGCAGAGAAGCGTTACAGCGACGCGCTGGTGCTGGTGAACAACGCCGACCCCAAGGGCACCAGCGAATCGGATGCGGCGCTGGAGGACATGGAAGACGTGATCACCGCCTGCATCGCGCAGAAGGGGTGCCAGGTCAGCGGTCTGCTCACCACCTACAAGCGTCTGCTCAAGCAGAAGACGGACGTGCAGGGCGAGGGTGAGGAGGAAGAGGCCGGCGCGCCAGTGGAGGCCGACCCGGACCACATCGGCCCGCTGCGTGCCGACGTGCCCGAGGCTGCCCGCGCCGCCGCACTGCTCAACGACCACCGCCATGCCTTCGATGAGATGGTGGAGTACAACCCGGCCATCCAAGCGGGAATCCGCCGCTGGCTCACCGACATGCGCCCCTCGCTGCTGACCAGCTACGAGAACTACATGAACCTGCGCGCGGTGATGTGGCCGGAATGGGAAAAGGACGGCCTGCCTGAAGCACTGCTGTTCGGCATCATGGCCAAGGAATCCAACGGCCGCGTGCATGCCTCGTCGCGCGTGGGCGCGGCGGGCCTGATGCAGTTCATGCCGGCCACCGGCCGCCGCTTCGGCCTGGGCCCGGACGGCACCGGTTTCGATACGCGCTTCGACCCGCGCAGTGCGGCAGTGGCCAGTGCCGATTACATGAACGAGCGCATGGGCCAGCTCAACCGCAACATCGAATACGCGCTGGCCGCATACAACGGCGGTGAAGGCCGCGCGCTGCGGATCTACCGTGACATGGGCGGGCAGAGCTTTTGGACCGACTCGGCCTACAACCAGTTCCCGGGCGAAACCAAGGACTACGTGCCGATGGTGATTGCCGCGGCATGGATTTTCCTGCACCCGCAGCAGTACGGCGTGGAGTTCCCGAAGATCAACGCGCAGCCGGCGACCATCCGTCTGGCGCGTTCGACCACGATCTACGAGCTGACCATCTGCCTGGGCAGCGCCGGCACCCGTGACGGCTACATGCGCGCGCTGCGCAACCTCAACCCGCGCTATGAAGCCGATGGCTGGATTCCGGCCGGCGTCACCATCAATGCCACCACACGTATCGCCAGCCTGTACAACCGCTACTGCGTGAGTGGCCCACGTGCCGATCTGGCGCGCACGCTGATCACTGCCGACGTCAACGCGGCGATCAAGCGGCCTTCGGCGGCATCGTTCACCGGCAGTGTGGCCGTGGGTGACGTGCAGGCGATGCAGGGCATCCAGCCGACGGCTCCTGTTGCAGCACCGGTGGCGGCACCGCGCCCGGCGGCGCCGGCGCGCCGTATCGCGCGCAGCTACAAGGTGGCCAAGGGCGACACGCTCAGCCGCATCGCCAGCCGTTTCCAGTGCGAACTGCCGGTACTGGCACGGGCCAACGGCCTGCGCGCACCGGCCTACGCCATCAAGCCGGGCCAGAGCCTGAAGCTGGAAGGCTGTGACCGCTGAGGCAAGTGGTTGTTGAAAGGGTGAAAGCGGAAGGGCGCCTTTGGGCGCCCTTTCTGTGTCCGGGTGAAGGGCATTACCCCTCCGCAACCCTCCCCTTGGCTGCGCCAAAGGGAGGGAGTGGAATCCCGCGATCTGACAGACCCCAGCCAAGCCGCTTCTGCCCCCTCCCTTTGGCGCAGCCAAGGGGAGGGCTGGGGAGGGAGGGGTGCTTCGAGCCTTCAAACCCAGCGAAGAGCCCCGGGTGCGCTTTGCTTACCCGGGCTACAAATGCGATCCCCGCCCCTGAACTTCAGCCCTTCAGCCGTGCCAGCACCTGCCCCAGCTGCACCGGGCTTTCCGCATGCAGGGACGGGTCGAATTCGGCCACGCCGGGTGGCAGCAGCACGATCACGGTGGAGCCGTAGTTGAAGCGGGCCATCTCGGTGAAGCGCTCCAGCGTGATGCCCTTGCCGCGCCAGTCCTTGCGGGTGATGCGGTCGCCGTAGGCGGGAATTTCCTCGCCGCTCCACACCGTCTCCACGCCGCTGACCAGCAGCGCGCCCACCATCACCTGCACCATCGGCCCGAAGTCAGTGTCGAAGTGGCACACCAGGCGCTCGTTGCGGGCGAACAGGCGCGGCACGTTCGCCACCGCATCCGTGCCCACACTGAAAAGACGCCCCGGCACATGCACGGTTTCGCGCAGGGTGCCGGTCCATGGCATGTGCACGCGGTGGTAGTCGCGCGGGGACAGGTACACCGTGGCGAACAGGCCGTTGTTGAACGGCACCGCGTCGGCGGCATCACCCAGCAGCTCGGCGGCAGTGAAGCTCTGGCCCTTGGCCTGGAAAATGCGCCCGTCCTCGATCGGCCCCAACTGGCTGATGCGGCCATCGGCCGGCATGGTCAGGCTGCGCGGATCGGCAGCGGCCACGCGTGCGCCCGGCTTCAGCGCCCGGGTGAAGAAGGCATTGAAGCTGGCATAGCTGCGCGGGTCCGGGTTGGCCGCTTCGCCCAGATTGACGTTGAACTTCTCCGTCACCGTGTCGATCAGCCAGCGTGATACCCGCGGGTTCTGCGAGTAGGCCAGCGAGCGCGCCATCGAGGACAGCAGGCGATGGGGCAGGACGTAGGTGAGGGTGGTGACCAGACTCATGGGGCGGTTTTCTCGGTGAGCATCTTCAGGTCCGCGGCAATGGCCGGCGGGTTGAACGGGGGGCGGATCAGGCCGGCCAGGTTGCCCTGTGGGTCCAGCACGGCAATGCTGGCAGAGTGGTCCATGGTGTAGTCGTTGGGGTTCTGCTCGAAGTCCTTGCCCGGCACCTTCTGGAACACCAGCCCCAGCGAGGTGGCAAAGCGTTCCAGTGATGGCACGTCGGCGGTGGCGGCCAGGGTGTCCTTGTGGAAGGCATGGGCGTACTCGCCCAGCCGGGCCGGGGTGTCACGCTCCGGGTCGACGGAGACGAACACCACGCGCGGGCGCAGGCTGTCGGGAATGTCCTGCCATTGCTTCTGGGCCTGTGCCAGCTCGGTCAGGGTGGTGGGGCACACGTCCGGGCAGGAGGTGAAGCCCAGGAACACCAGGTTCCAGTGGCCGCGCAGCTCGCCGGGGATCATCCGGGTGCCGTCGGACTGTGCCAGGTCGAATTCCGGCAGTACGCGCGGGGTGCCGTAGAAGATGATCGAGCTGGTGCCCTGGGTGCCCTTGTTGGAAGGGCCAAACACCTTCTGCGCAAGGACCAGGCCCAGGCCGGCGGCCAGGGCGATGGCAAGGATGATGCCGACATTTCGGTTGAACATGGGCTGCTGCTTCCGTCCAAAAAGGGGCGCCGCCGCAGCCCGGCAACGGCGCGGGGCTGGCGAAGGCAGGGGTTGCGGGTGGTGGTTGGCCCTGTTGGAGCAGCCACCGGCCGAAGTTTCGGCTGCAACTGGGCACTCAATATACCGGGCAGGCGCCTATAATCGCAGACCATTCAAGTATTTCCGCACGCCATGACAGCCCAAGCGGCCGCCGAACTTCATACGATCATCGATCTGATCCGCTACGGCGCCAGCCGTTTCAATGCCGCAGGCCTGACCTTCGGCCACAGCTACGACAATGCCCTGGACGAGGCCACGCAGCTGGTGCTGCACAGCCTGCACCTGCCGCCGGACCTTGGCCCGGCTTACGGCAGCGCCCGGTTGCTGCTGGACGAGCGCGAGCGTGTGCTGGCGCTGTTCGAGCGCCGCATCAACGAGCGCCAGCCGGCCGCCTATCTGACCGGTGAGGCCTGGTTTGCCGGGCTCAACTTCAAGAGCGATGCGCGCGCACTGGTGCCGCGTTCGCCCATCGCCGAGCTCATCCTCAACGGTTTCGAGCCGTGGCTGGCGGGGCGCGATGTCAACCGCGCGCTGGACCTGTGCACCGGTTCGGGCTGCATCGCCATCGCCATGGGCCACTACTACCCGAACTGGGAAGTGGACGGCAGCGACGTCAACGACGCCGCGCTGTCGCTGGCCGAGGAGAACAAGGAGCGCCTGCTGGCCACCAACGTGGAGCTGGTCAAGAGCGACCTGTTCAACGGCCTGAAGGGGCGCGTGTACGACCTGATTGTCACCAATCCGCCGTACGTCACCAACGACGAGACCGACGCGCTGCCGCAGGAGTATTCGTACGAGCCGGATCTGGCGCTGCGTGCCGGCGACGATGGTCTGGACCTGGTGCTGAAGATTCTGCGTGATGCGCCGGACCACCTGACCGAAGACGGCCTGCTGATCTGCGAAGTAGGCGATTCCGAGCAGCACCTGATCAAGCTGCTGCCGGAGGTCTACATGAGCTGGATCGAGTTCAAGGTGGGCCAGATGGGCATCTTCGCGGTGGAAGCGGCCGAGCTGCGTGCCCACCACGACCGCATCGCCGAGCTGGCGGCAATGCGTCCGTGATGATGTCGGCGGCAGAGGCTCGGGCTTCTGTCGCCATCGCCCCGTCGCGGCATGGACGGTTGCAGCAGAAAGAAGCACAACCGCAGAAAACAGAAACGGCATAGTGAATACATTCGGACAACTGCTTCGTGTCACCACCTTCGGCGAGTCGCATGGGCCGGCCATTGGCTGCGTGATCGATGGCTGCCCCCCGGGGCTGGCCATCGCGCCGGAGGAATTCACCCATGACCTGCAGCGGCGTGCCACCGGCAAGAGCCGCCACACTTCGGCGCGGCGCGAGGCGGACGAGGTGGAGATCCTGTCCGGTGTCTACGAAGGGCTGACCACCGGCACGCCGATCGCGCTGCTCATCCGCAACACCGACCAGCGCAGCAAGGATTACAGCAACATCGCCCAGCAGTTCCGCCCGGGCCACGCCGATTACAGCTACTGGCAGAAGTACGGCATCCGCGACCCGCGTGGCGGTGGCCGTTCGTCGGCGCGCGAAACCACCATGCGCGTGGCTGCGGGCGTCATCGCCAAGAAGTGGCTGCAGCAGCGTCACGGTGTGTCGGTGCGTGGCTACCTGTCGCAGCTGGGTGAGGTCACGCCGGCCGGTTTCGACTGGAGCGTGGTCGAGGACAATCCGTTCTTCTGGCCGCACGCCGCACAGGTGCCTGAGCTGGAGGCGTACATGGATGCGCTGCGCAAATCCGGTGATTCGGTGGGCGCGCGCGTCAACGTGGTGGCTGATGGCGTGCCGCCCGGCTGGGGCGAGCCCATCTACGGCAAGCTCGATGGCGACATCGCTGCGGCGCTGATGAGCATCAATGCGGTCAAGGGCGTGGAGATCGGTGATGGCTTTGCCAGTGCCGCGCAGAAGGGCACCGAGCACCGTGACCTGATCACGCCGGAAGGTTTCCAGTCCAATCATGCCGGCGGCATCCTGGGTGGCATTTCCACCGGGCAGCAGATTGTCGCCTCGATGGTGCTCAAGCCTACGTCCAGCCTGCGCCTGCCGGGTGCCACCGTGGATACGGCAGGCAATGCGGTGGATGTGATCACCACTGGTCGCCACGACCCCTGTGTGGGCATCCGCGCCACGCCCATCGCCGAGGCGATGCTGGCGCTGGTGCTGATGGACCAGGCGCTGCGCCACCGTGCGCAGTGCGGTGATGTCGAGCAGATGACGCCACGCATCCCGGGGCAGGTGGATGGCTGAGCAACGGCCCCGCGTCTGGGTATCGCAGCCACTGTTCGACGACACCGTCGAACAACTGGCCGCCTACTGCGACGTGGACGCCACCCCGGCCATCACCGCGCATGACAGCGAAGCACTGACGGCGCATCTGGCCGACGTGGACGGTGCGCTGATCACGCTCAACGAGCGCATCGGTGCTGCCGAAATCGCCAATGCACCCGCGTTGAAGGTCATCGCCAATGTTGGCGTGGGCTACAACAATCTGGATATCCCGGCGCTGAGCGCGGCGGGCATCGTCGCCACCAACACCCCGGACGTCCTTACCGAAACCACCGCCGACCTCGGCTTCGTGCTGCTGATGGCAGCCGCACGGCGGGTGGTGGAATCCGAGCGATGGCTGCGCGAAGGGCAGTGGCGGCAGTGGTCGTTCACCACCATGCTGGGCGCCGACGTGCACGGCAGTACGCTGGGCATCCTGGGGATGGGCCGCATCGGCCAGGCCATCGCGCGGCGCGGCCACCATGGCTTCGGCATGAAGGTGCTGTACCACAACCGATCACGGCTGCCGCAGGCGCTGGAGCAGGAAGTGGGGGCCAGCCATGTGGGTTTCGACGAACTGCTGGCCAATGCCGACCACCTGCTGCTGGTGCTGCCGTATTCGGCGCAGAGCCATCACATCATCAACGCTGCCGCACTGGCGAAGATGAAGCCGACCGCCACGCTGGTGAACATCGCCCGTGGCGGCATCGTGGACGAGCTGGCACTGGCCGACGCGCTGGCCAATCGCCGGCTCGCATCGGCGGCGCTGGATGTCTACGAGAACGAGCCCGAGGTGCGCCCCGAGCTGCTGGCGCTGCGCAACATCGTGCTGACCCCGCACATTGGCAGTGCCTCGCTGGCCACGCGCCGGGGCATGGTGCAGTTGGCGGTGGACAACCTGTTGGCCGGGCTGGGAATCGGCGCCAATGCCGGTCATCCTGCCAATGCCATCAACGGCGAGCTGCTGAGCGCGGGCACCGCGCGCATGGCCATTGCCGGCAACAAAACCCGCATCAATAAACGATAGGGAGCCTCCGAGGCGGTGTGCCGGAGGTTCCCCGAACCTGGCCCGACGTGCGTCCCCCCAATTCAATACATTTCGAGTAGAGCCCCATGAGCAATGAAGCCCGTCGTTTCCACGTAGCCGTTGTCGGCGCCACCGGCGCGGTCGGCCAGACCATGCTGTCCATCCTGGCCGAACGCAACTTCCCGGTCGCCAAGCTGAGCCTGCTCGCTTCGGAGCGCTCCGCCGGTCAGCAGGTGGAGTTCAACGGCGAGAAGGTCACCATCCAGGACCTCGCCACCTTCGACCCCGCCGGCGTCGAGATCGCCCTGTTCTCCGCGGGCGGTGGCATCTCAAAGCAGTTCGCGCCGAAGTTCGCAGCCGCCGGCGCGGTGGTCATCGACAACTCGTCCTCGTTCCGTTACGACGATGACGTGCCGCTGGTGGTGTCGGAAGTGAACCCGGAAGCCGCGAAGAACCGCCCGCGCGGCATCATCGCCAACCCGAACTGTTCGACCATGCAGCTGATGCCGGTGCTGGCCCCCATCCACCGCGAGTACGGCATCGAGCGCGTCAACGTGGCCACCTACCAGTCGGTGTCCGGTGCCGGCCAGAGCGGCATGGAAGAGCTGGGCAGGCAGACCGCGCAGCTGCTGGGCTTCCAGGAGATCGAGCCGGGCAAGTTCCCGGTGCAGATCGCCTTCAACCTGATCCCGCATATCGACGAGTTCCTCGACAACGGTTTCACCAAGGAAGAAATGAAGCTGGTGTGGGAGACCCGCAAGATCCTCGGCGACGACAGCATCCAGGTGAACCCCACTGCTGTACGCGTGCCGGTGTTCTACGGCCACTCCGAGGCGGTGAACATCGAGACGAAGAAGAAGATCAGCGTGGAGCAGGCACGCGAGCTGCTGGCCGCCGCGCCGGGCGTGAAGGTGGTGGACGAGCGCAAGGCCGGTGGTTACCCAACCCCGGTGACCCATGCCTCGGGCACCGACCCGGTGTATGTGGGCCGCATCCGCGAGGACTTCTCGCACCCGCGCGGGCTGAACCTGTGGGTGGTGGCCGACAACATCCGCAAGGGCGCGGCACTCAATGCGGTGCAGGTGGCCGAGCTGGTGGCCAACGGCGGCTGAGCCCTCCAGACCTGTTGCAGCAATGGGAAAACGCCGGCCTTGCGCCGGCGTTTTTCGTCGGGTGAACACCCTTGCGGTATTCCAAATGGCGGGCAGCCGTTATATTTGCCGTCATGAAACTTTGGGGAACGAGCGCCAAGCGCTCATTACAAGGCGCGCTGGTGCTGGCTCTGGCGCTGTTCAGCAGCGCGGCGATGGCCTTGGGGCTGGGCAATATCCGCGTGCTGTCCAAGCCGGGCCAGCCGCTGGTGGCCGAGATTCCGGTGATCTCCGCTGACCCGGGCGAGCTTGAGAACGCCCACGTCAACCTGGCTTCGCCGGCCACCTTCGAGCGTGTGGGCCTGCCGCCGCCGCAGGGGCTGGTCAACGAGCTGCAGTTCACCTTTGCCCAGGACCGTGAGGGCCGCGCGGTGATCCGCGTCACCAGTGCCGCGCCGGTGACCGTGCCGGCGGTGGGCTTCCTGATCGAGGTGGACTGGGGGCAGGGCAGGCTGGTGCGCGAGTACTCCGCACTGGTGGCCGCGCCGGAAACCGCAACCGCCGTGGCCGAGCCGGTCATCGAGGCGCCGGCGGCGGCACCGTCGAACCTGATCACCCGCGAGCCGCAGCCGCTGCAGGAAACCCGCGAGGCGCCGGTTTCGACCCCGGCTGCTCCAAGCCCCGCGCCGGCTCCCGTGGCCGCGCGCCCGGCACCGGCACCCGCGCCGGTTGCTGCGCCCGCGCCGCAGGTGGGCGACAGCACTACCGTGCGCCGTGGCCAGAGCCTGTCGCAGATCGCCCAGCAACTGGCTCAACAGAGCGGCAGCTCGGTCAACCAGACCATGGTGGCCCTGCTCAACGCCAACCCCGAGGCCTTCATCCGCGGCAACATCAACCTGTTGAAGGAAGGCGCGGTGCTGCGCACACCGGCACAGGAAGAACTGGCACGGGTGAACGCCGCCGAGGCGCACGCCATCGTGCAGCAGCAGACCGCGCAGTGGCGCCAGGCCCGCGCGGCCATCCCGCAGCCGGCGGTGGCCGATGCCGCCGCCGCACCGGCCGCCCGCAACAACCAAAGCGCCGCCGCCCCGCAGGGCGCGCGGCTGGAAATCGCACCGGCCGTGGCCGGTGGGCAACAGACCGCAGGAATGACGACCGGGCTCGATGCCGGTGGTGAGGGTGACATGGCAGCGAACGAACAACTGCGTCAGGCCAAGGAAGACCTGGCCACCCGTGATGCGGAACTGCAGGAACTGCGCGAGCGCGTGGGTGAACTGGAAAACCTGCAGAAGCAGCAGCAGTCGCTGATCGCGATGAAGGATTTGGACATGGCCGCCGCGCAGCAGCGCCTGGCAGAAGCGGCCAAGCGTGACGGGGGGGGCTCGATGGCCTGGTTGTGGCTGGGGCTGGCCCTGGTCATCGGCGCCGGGCTGGGCTGGCTGCTGTCGCGCCGCCGCAAGCCATCGCCACTGCCTGCCGCGCCGCGCGGTGGCTTTGCCGCCGACGAACTGGCCGCTGGCATGGCGGTGGGCGGTGCCGGCCTGACCGCTGCACAGCTGGCCGAGGCGCAGGAACGCGATGCCTACGAGGCGGACGAGCCGTTCGAGGCCGAAGCCGAGAATGAAGAGGCCGAAGAGGTCGAGACGTTCGCCGCGCCGGTGGCAGACGTACCGGTTGCCGAGCCGCTGGCCTATGAAGATCCGATGCCGGCGTGGCTGCGTTCGGCGCCGGCCGCACCCGTGGACCCTGTAGAGCCGACCTTCACACCGACGGCCGACCCGGAAGCTCCCGTAGTCCCGGCTGCCGACCCGCGCCCGGTGCTGCTGTTCGAGGAGGCCTCGCGCCCGGCCGAGGCGCAGCCGCAGGTGGCTGAGGTTGAGCCCGAGCCCGACTTCCGTGGCGTGTTCGACCCGCCTGCCAGCGAGCAGCCGGCCTGGACCGCCAACGACATGGCAGCCGTGACACCGCTCAACCCGACCCCGGCAGGCCGTGAGCGGCTGGAGCTGGCCATCGCCTACCTGGACCTGGGTGACGCCGAAACCGCGCGCACCCTGCTGGCCGAGGTGGCCCGTGGCGGCGACCTGCAGGCGCGCAACGAGGCGCTTGAGCTGCTGGCCCGGTTGGGCTGAGGTCAGAAGAGATGATGCGCCGCGCCGGTCGGATCGACTATGTGGAGTTCGCCTCGGGCGACCCCGCCGCCAGCCGGCGCTTTTTCGAGCAGGTGTTCGGTTGGCAGTTCGAGGACTACGGTCCGGATTACACCGCCTTCGACGATAGCGAGCTGCAGGGCGGTTTCAGCCGTGGCACGCCTTCGACCAGTGAGAGCGGGGCACCACTGCTGGTGCTGTACGCCGAGCAGTTGGCGCCGGTGCTGGCCCGGGTGGAGGCAAATGGGGGCAGGGTGACCAAACCCGTATTCGCCTTCCCGGGTGGGCGCCGCTTCCAGTTCGTCGAGCCCGGTGGCAACGAGCTGGCCGTCTGGTCCGAGCGCGACAACGATTGATGCGGCCCGCACCTGCTGCGGTGGCCGCGAACCAAGAGGTCTGAAGATGCGATACGCGCTGGGCGTGGAATACGACGGCAGCGAGTTCAAGGGTTGGCAACAGCTCGGGGAAAGCGGCTGCCCCAGCGTGCAGGCCACCCTGCAGGAAGCCCTTTCGTCGGTGGCCAATGCGCCCATCAGCGTGGTCTGCGCCGGCCGTACCGATGCCGGCGTGCATGGCGAATGCCAGGTGGTGCATTTCGACAGTGACGTGGACCGCTCGCCGCGCGGCTGGGTGCTGGGCACCACCACCCGGCTGCCGCCTTCGGTGTGCGTGCGCTGGTGCGTGCCGGTGGCCGAGGATTTCCATGCGCGGTTCTCGGCCAAAGCGCGCCGTTACCGTTACCGCATCCTCAACCGCCAGGTGCGCCCGGCCCTGTACCGGCAGACCCTGAGCTGGGAGCGCCGGCCGCTGGACGCAGACGCCATGCACCGGGCCGCGCAGGCGCTGCTGGGGGAAAACGACTTCGGCGCCTTCCGCAGCGTGCAGTGCCAGGCCCTGCATGCCCGCCGCGAGCTGCAGTTCATCAGTGTGCAGCGGCAGGGCGAGGTGGTGGAGGTGCAGGTGCAGGCCAATGCCTTCCTGCACCACATGGTGCGCAACATCGTCGGCTCGCTGCTGATGATCGGGGCAGGGGAGCAGCCGGAAGGCTGGATGGCCGAGCTGCTTGCAGGGCGCGACCGCAACCTCGCCGGCCCCACCGCCCCCCCGCAGGGGCTTGTCTTCGTCGGGCCGTTGTATCCTGCGCTTTGGCATCTGCCGGGGGAGGTGACGCAGTGAGCCGTACCTTGTTCCGTACCCGCATCAAGTTCTGCGGCATGACCCGCGCTGGCGACATCCGCCTGGCCAGCGAACTGGGCGTGGACGCAGTGGGTTTCATTTTTGCCAAAGGCAGTGCACGGCGGGTGGCACCGTCCGAAGCGCGTGCCATGCGCCAGGCCATCGCACCGATGGTGAATGTGGTGGCGCTGTTCCAGGGCAACAACCGCGAGGAAGTGCGCGAAGTGCTGCGCGCGGTGCGGCCCACCCTGCTGCAGTTCCACGGCGAGGAAGACGACACCTTCTGCCGCAGCTTCAATCTTCCTTATCTGAAAGCGATAGCCATGGGCTCGGACGCAGACGTCACCGCGCGCGAGCTGCAGCAGCTGTACCCGCACGCGGCCGGTTTCCTGTTCGACAGCCACAGCAAGGGCGGCAGTGGCGGCAGTGGCGTGGCGTTCGACTGGTCGCGTATTCCGGCCGGGGTGAACCGGCCCTACCTGCTGGCAGGTGGCATCACCCCGGACAACGTACACGCGGCGGTGCTGGCCACCGAGCCGTGGGGGGTGGATGTCTCCAGCGGCATCGAATCGGCGCCGGGCCTGAAGGATGGCTACCGGATGCGCCAGTTCGTTGAGGAAGTGCGGCGTGCCGATGCCGAACTGCAGGGCGGCAGCGGCTGAGCGAGGGGCGGGCGCATGCGCAGCAGGAACACGGAGGCAATGGCGCGCCTGCTGCTTCGAGTGCTCAGGCCAGCTGCCGGCGCAGCCAGTCGGCCAGCTGCAGCATGCGCGGGTCGTTGCGGCCGCTCGCGGTACACAGCGCCCAGCAGCCTTCGGTATCGACAAAGCCCCACGGTGCGACCAGGCGGCCATTGACCAGATCGTCGGCCACCAGCGGCTCCGGCGCGATGCCCACACCCAACCCGGCCACGGCGGCTTCCAGCAGGTAGTACAGGTGCTCGAAGCCGGTGCCGAGTTGCAGCTGTGTCGGATCCAGACCATTGAGCGTGGCCCAGGTTGGCCACGCCTGCGGCCGTGAGCGGGTGTGCAGCAATGCATGCTGCAGCACGGCCTCGGCAGGTTGCCTGGCAAGCGCATGCGCGCCCGCAAGCGAGGGGCTGAACACCGGGCCGATGCGCTCGGTGGCCAGCGAATGCACCTGCCACCCGGTCGGCCACGGCGCCTGACCCAGCAGCAGCGCGGCGTCCATGCCCTCCAGACGTGGCGTGAAATCGCCTTCCTGCGCGGCCAGATGCAGGGTCAAGCCGGGCAGGTCGCGTTGCAGGTCCTGCAGCCGGGGAATCACCCATCGCGCCAGCAGGCTGCCGGGGCAACCCAGCACGAAGGCCTCGCTGCGCTGCGGGCGGCGCAGCGAGGCCACGCAGTCACGCAGCTGCGAGAAGGCGCTGCTGGTGGCTTCCAGCAGGCGGTTGCCCGCCGAGGTCGGGCGGATGCCGCGCCCGTCGCGCTCGAACAGCGGCAGGCCGAGTTCCTCCTCCAGCATGCGCAGCTGGCGGCTCACCGCACCGTGGGTGACATGCAGTTCTGCTGCAGCGAGGCTGACGCTGCGCAGGCGCGCGGCCGCCTCGAAGGCGCGCAGGGCATTGAGCGAGGGCAGCGCGTGGTCGTCTTTCATGTGAGTTTTTCTAACACATGATTCATGAATAATCGATTTTCACGAGGTAATTGTGGCGTTAAGGTGTGGGCCTGTCCTACACGCAGTGATGCCATGAGCACTTCGCCGATCGCCGACTTCCACGCCTTCCCCGATGCCCGGGGGCATTTCGGTCGCTACGGCGGCAGCTTCGTCGCCGAAACCCTGGTCGGGCCGCTGCAGGAACTGGCCGCCGCCTACGACCAGGCGCGGGTCGATCCGGCATTCATCGCCGCCTACGACAAGGACCTGAAGCACTACGTGGGCCGGCCGAGCCCGATCTACCACGCCGAGCGCCTGAGCAAGGATGTGGGCGGCGCGCAGATCCTGCTCAAGCGCGAAGACCTGAACCACACCGGCGCGCACAAGATCAATAACACCATCGGCCAGGCATTGCTGGCCGCACGCATGGGCAAGACCCGCATCATCGCCGAGACCGGCGCCGGCCAGCACGGGGTGGCGTCGGCTACCGTGGCCGCGCGGCTGGGCCTGGAATGCGTGGTGTACATGGGCGCCACCGACATCGAGCGGCAGAAGATCAACGTCTACCGCATGAAGCTGCTGGGTGCCACGGTGGTGCCGGTGAGCAGCGGCTCGGCCACGCTCAAGGACGCACTGAACGAAGCGATGCGCGATTGGGTGACCAATGTGCGCGACACCTTCTACATCATCGGCACCGTGGCCGGCCCGGACCCGTACCCGCGCATGGTGCGTGACTTCAACGCCATCGTCGGCCGTGAGGCGCGCGCGCAGATGCTGGAGGACTATGGCCGCCTGCCCGACGCCATCACCGCCTGCGTGGGCGGTGGTTCCAATGCCATAGGCCTGTTCCACGCCTTCCTCAACGATGCGCAGGTGAAGATCTACGGTGCCGAGGCTGCGGGAGATGGCATCCACACCGGCCGCCATGCCGCATCCATCTCCGCAGGCCGCCCCGGCGTGCTGCACGGCAACCGCACCTATGTGCTTTGCGACGACGATGGCCAGATCACCGAAACCCATTCGATCTCTGCGGGCCTGGACTACCCGGGCGTCGGCCCGGAGCACGCTTTCCTGTCCGACAGTGGCCGTGCGCAGTACGTCGGCATCACCGACGAGGAAGCGCTGGCCGCGTTCCATCGCCTGACCCGC
This sequence comes from Stenotrophomonas sp. UBA2124, assembly GCA_002329155.1. Taxonomy (GTDB): domain Bacteria; phylum Pseudomonadota; class Gammaproteobacteria; order Xanthomonadales; family Xanthomonadaceae; genus Stenotrophomonas. The sequence continues at coordinate 84,238 of DCXY01000015.1, forward strand.
ACCGAGGGCATCCTGCCGGCGCTGGAATCCAGCCATGCGGTCGCGCAGGCCATCAAGCTGGCGCGCGAACTGCCTAGGGACGCGCTGGTGCTGTGCAACCTGTCCGGCCGTGGCGACAAGGACGTGCATACCATCGCTGCCCGCGAAGGGCTGGTGCTGTGACGCCGTCGATTCCGCCGTCGGGCCGCGCCCCGGCATTCGCAAACGCATTGATTGAAGGATGTGCCTGAGATGTCCGTGACCCGAATCGACGACTGCTTCGCGCGGCTGCGTGCCTCCGGCCGCAAGGCGCTGATCCCTTTCATCACGGCGGGTGATCCTTCGCTGGAAGCCACCGTGCCGGTGATGCACGCCCTGGTGGAGGCCGGCGCCGATGTGATCGAACTGGGCGTGCCGTTCTCCGACCCGATGGCTGATGGCCCCACCATCCAGCGTAGTTCCGAGCACGCGCTGGCGCGCGGAGCAGGCCGTCAGTATGTGCTGGATACCGTGGCGCGCTTCCGTCAACAGGACACGACCACCCCGGTGGTGCTGATGGGTTACCTGAACCCGGTCGAGATCCGGGGCCCCGCACGCTTCGCCGAAGAGGCCGTGGCCGCGGGCGTGGACGGCGTGCTGCTGGTCGATCTGCCGCCGGAAGAGGCCGAGGAAACCCGAGAAGCCTTCACCCTGGCGGGTCTGGCGCTGATTCTGCTGGCCTCTCCAACCAGCAGCCCGGCCCGTCTGGACAGCCTGTGCGAGACCGCGCAGGGCTATCTGTATTACGTCAGCTTTGCTGGCGTCACCGGTGCCTCCGAGCGCCTGGACAGCAGCGCCGCCGGCGAGCGCCTGCGCCTGCTGCGCAGCCGCGCCAAGGTGCCGGTGGTGGCCGGTTTCGGCATCAAGGACGCCGCCAGCGCCGCCGCCATGGCCGTGGATGCCGATGGCGTGGTGGTCGGCAGCGCATTGGTTGCGGCAATGGCCGAGGCGGGCGAGGACGTGGCTGCAGCGGTCGCCGCGGCAGGCAGCTTCCTGCGCCCGCTGCGCGAGGCGGTGGGCTGAGAGGCAGGGAACCGGGATTGGGGAACGGGGAGGTGTGTTTCCCCGTGCCCAGGCCCAGCCCTGGCGAGTCTGCAATCCGGCGCGTGCAGCCCCTGATTCCCTGTTCCCCACCACCCCGTTCCCCGCCGCAAACCCATACGCCCCGGTAGGGCTGCGGTCGCACTGGTGAGCTAGACTGTCGCCTGTGACGCGGCCCTTGGGCCGCCTTGAACGGAACGATCATCCCGCATGAGTTGGATCAGCAAGTTGATGCCTTCGGGCATCCGTACCGACAACACCCCCAGCAAGAAGCGCAGCGTCCCGGAAGGCCTCTGGGAAAAGTGCAGCAGCTGTGGCGCGGCCCTGTACCGCCCCGAGCTGGAAGAGAATCTGGAGGTCTGCCCGAAGTGCGGCCACCACATGGCCATCCGTGCCCGCGCGCGGCTGGCCTCGATCTTTGACGCCGACAGCACCACCGAGATCGCCGCCCGCCTCGGGCCGACCGACGTGCTCAAGTTCAAGGACCAGAAGAAGTACGCCGAGCGCATCAAGGCCACCCAGAAGAACACCGGCGAGTACGACGCGCTGGTGGCCATGCGCGGCCTGCTGAAGGGGCGTCCGCTGGTGGCGTCCTCGTTCGACTTCGCCTTCATGGGTGGCTCGATGGGTTCGGTGGTGGGCGAGCGTTTCTCTCTGGCCGCCGAAGCCGCGCTGGAAATGGGCGCGCCCTACGTGTGCTTCTCCGCCAGTGGCGGCGCGCGCATGCAGGAAGGCCTGTTCTCGCTGATGCAGATGGCCAAGACCTCCGCCGCGCTGGGCCGGCTGCGTGATGCCGGCCTGCCGTACATCTCGGTGCTGACCCATCCCACCACCGGTGGCGTGTCGGCCTCGTTCGCGATGCTGGGCGACATCAACATCGCCGAGCCGCAGGCGCTGATCGGTTTCGCCGGCCCGCGCGTGATCGAGCAGACCGTGCGCGAGAAACTGCCGGAAGGCTTCCAGCGTTCGGAGTTCCTGCTGGAGCACGGCGCCATCGACCAGATCTGCGACCGCCGCGAAATGCGTGACCGTCTGGCGGATCTGATTGCCATGATGATGAAACAGCCGCAAGCCAAGGAAGAGGCTGCCTGATGAGCAATCGCAAGTATTTTGGTACCGACGGCATCCGTGGCCGCGTCGGGCAGGATGTCATTTCCGCTGATTTCGTCCTGCGCCTTGGCAACGCCTTGGGGCGCGTGCTTGCGGAGCGCAAAGGTGCGCAGCCGACGGTGGTGATCGGCAAGGACACCCGCATTTCCGGCTACATGTTCGAGTCGGCGCTAGAGGCCGGCCTGGTCGCCGCCGGGGCCAACGTGCAGTTGCTGGGGCCGATGCCGACCCCGGCGGTAGCGTTCCTGGCGCACACGCTGGGCGCCGACGCCGGCATCGTCATCAGTGCCTCGCACAACCCGCATTACGACAACGGCATCAAGTTCTTCTCCGGCGAAGGCGAGAAGCTCGACGACGCCACCGAGCTTGCGCTGGAAGCAGCGCTCGAACAACCCTTCATCACTGTGGATTCGGAACGGCTTGGCAAGGCAGTCCGAGCACGCGACGCGGTGGGCCGTTACATCGAATTCTGCAAGGTCAGCGTGCCGCGCAATTTCTACCTGCACGGGCTGAAGATCGTGCTGGACTGCGCACACGGTGCCACCTACCACATCGCACCGCTGCTGTTCCGCGAGCTGGGCGCAGATGTGGTCGCCATTGGTGCCGAGCCGAACGGCATCAATATCAATGACGGTGTGGGCTCCACCCACATCGACAACCTTGCGCGCAAGGTGGGCGAGGTGGGCGCCGATCTGGGTATCGCCTTCGACGGTGACGGCGACCGCGTGCTGATGGTCGACAACACCGGTGCCGCGGTCGATGGCGATGGCCTGCTGTACATCCTCGCCAGGGCCTGGCAGGCAAATGGTCGCCTGAGCGGCCCGGTGGTCGGTACGCTGATGACCAACTATGGGCTGGAGCAGGCACTGGAGAAGCTGGGCATCCCGTTCGTACGTGCGAACGTCGGTGACCGCTACGTGCATCAGGCGCTGGTGGAAGGCAAGGGCGTGCTGGGTGGTGAGGCCTCGGGCCACATTCTGTGCCTGGACCGTGCCACCACCGGCGACGCCATCGTCAGCGCCCTGCAGGTGCTGGAAGTGCTGGGCCAAGCAGGCCTCAGCCTGCATGAGGCGCTCCAGGGTCTGTCGATGGTGCCGCAGAAGACCATCAACGTGCGCCTTGAAAAGAACGCGCGCGAAGTGGTGGCCAGTGCACCGGTGCAGGCGGCGTTGGCTGTCGCGCAGCAGGCCGTAGCCGGGCGGGGCAGGGCGTTCCTGCGTCCCTCTGGCACCGAGCCGGTGGTGCGTGTCACGGTGGAGGCCGATGAGGCGGGTCTGATGAGCAGCACGCTTGAGCGGCTTTCAGAAGCGGTGAAGCTGGCCGCCGCCAGTTGAATGAAAACCCCGGCCAAGCGCCGGGGTTTTCATTTGCGATGCTGGCCGGCTGGATCAGGGCCCGGCCTGCATGCCTCTGCGCCTGGCCTTGAAGCGGTTGAACAGCGGTGCGATCAGCGGGTTGTAACTGCTGGCAATGCGCTTGCGCAACCAGCTGGCCGGGCGGTTGCGGATGGCGAAACGATAGATGTGCTCCGGGTCGCCGCCCACAAGGTTGCGGCCGAACGGATGGGTGGTGTGCAGGTAGCGGAAGCCCTGCTCACGCGCCACTTCCAGGTAGTCCTGGTCGAAATCGCCATACGGCCAGCACAGCGTGTCGGACACCTCGCCCAGCTGCTGCTGCAGCACGTCGCGCGATAGCTGCAGGTCCATGCGGATGTTGCGGCGCCGCTGTTCGGCACTGATGTCCTGCCGCAGCCAGCGGGTGTGCGTATGGGTGTGGCAATGGATCTCGAAGCTGCCCGCCTCGATTGCCGCGCGCGCCTCGCTCCAGCGCATCATCACCTCGTCGGTGCGGTGCTCTTCCAGAATCAGGCGTTCACAGACGCGATGGTCCGGCGTTGCCGGCAGCACGGCATTGGCCTGGCCTGCATGCGGGCGCACCGGGCCCTCCCCCATCCAGCCGGTGACCACGAAGACCGTGGCGCGCATGCCGTACTTGAGCAGGATCGGGTGTGCGTACACCCAGTTGTCCAGATAGCCATCATCGAAGGTGATGACGATGGACTTGCGCGGCACCGGCTCGCCGGCAAGGAAGCCGGCGTACTGTGCCAGCGTCAGTGCGGTCCAGCCGTCATTGGCCAGCCATGCAATCTGGCTTTCAAAGTTCTCAGGCGAGACCGTGATCATCCCCGGCGAAGGGCTGACGTGATGGTGCATCAGCACCGGTACTGATTTGGCCCTTGCCATGCTGCAGTT
>DCXY01000042.1:0-47610 GCA_002329155.1 Stenotrophomonas sp. UBA2124
CCTGCCGGTGGCGATGATCCCCAACTGCGCCGCCACCCGCCACGCGCACTTCACCCTGGACGGCAGCGGCCCGGTGATGCTGGATCCGCCGTCGCTGGAAGACTGGCCCAAGCTGACCTACGACGCCTCCAAGGGCACGCGCGTCAACCTGGACACCATCACGCCGAAAGAAGTGGCCAGCTGGAAGCCGGGCCAGACCCTGCTGCTCAACGGCAAGCTGCTCACCGGCCGCGACGCCGCGCACAAGCGCATGGTGGACATGCTCAACAAGGGCGAGCCGCTGCCGGTGGACCTCAAGGGTCGCTTCATCTACTACGTTGGCCCGGTCGATCCGGTGCGTGACGAGGTGGTGGGCCCGGCGGGTCCGACCACGGCCACGCGCATGGACAAGTTCACCCGCCAGATTCTGGAGCAGACCGGCCTGCTGGGCATGGTCGGCAAGGCCGAGCGTGGCCCTGCCGCCATTGAAGCCATCCGCGACAACAAGTCGGCCTACCTGATGGCGGTGGGCGGCTCGGCCTACCTGGTGTCCAAGGCGATCAAGGCCTCCAAGGTGGTGGGCTTCGCCGACCTGGGCATGGAAGCGATCTACGAGTTCACCGTGCAGGACATGCCGGTGACCGTGGCGGTGGATTCCACCGGCGAGTCCGTGCACAAGACCGGCCCGCGCGAGTGGCAGGCCCGCATCGGCAAGATTCCGGTGGTGGTGGAGTAAACCGCACGCCCCAGTGGTGATGCTGCGACGGCCCGGGCTATGCTCGGGCCGTTGTCGTTTGTGGCCACTGGAAGGGATGGAGCCGATGCGCATGCATGCCTGGATAGGGTTGCTGGCCCTGCCGCTGCTCGGCGGCTGTGCCAGCAATGGATGGAACGGCGCGCCCAGGGGTGACCCTGCGGCCTGCGTGAGCTATTGCCAGGCCCGCCACCAGAGCTGCATGGCCAACCCGAACCGCTACGGTGATTGTGGTGAAGGCAACACCCGCAATCAGTGCGACCAGATCACCAACCCGGAGTTGCGCGGTGCCTGCCAGACCTCGCAGGCGTTCTGCCAGAACCGCTCGGCCAGCAGCGTCTGCGGCGAACGCTTGAACAGCTGCATGGCCAGCTGCAACTGAGTGCTGCCACGGTGCATGCGCGGCGGCCAGGATGGGTGTCTTTGGCAGGGAGGGGCGTATGAAGGTTGTTCTCTATGGTTCGCAAAGCACCGCGTCGCTGGTGGTGCACTGGCTGCTGATCGAGCTGGGCATCGCACACGAACTGCGGCAGCTGGACTTCGCGCGGCGCGAGCAGAAATCAACCGGGTACCTGGCACTGAATCCCGCAGGGCGGGTGCCCACGCTGGTCATCGACGGGCAGGTGCTCACCGAATCGGCGGCTATTGCAATGCACCTGGCCGACCTGCACCCCGATGCCGGCCTGGCACCGGCGCCCGGTAGCGCGGCGCGTGGCGACTACTACCGGTGGATGTGCTTCTGCGTCTACACGCTGATGCCGGCCTACCGCAGCTGGTTCTACCCCGATGAGCCTGCCGGTGCGGCCAATATCGAGGCGGCGAAGGGCAGGGCGCGCGCGCAGCTTGAAGCTGCCTGGCAGCAGATGGACACGCACCTGGCGGCACACGGCCCCTACGTGCTCGGCGCGCAGCCGAGCACGGTGGATTTCATGCTGACCATGCTGATGCGCTGGAGCCGCAACATGCCGCGCCCGACCGACACCTGGCCGGCACTGGCCGCACATGCCGCCCGCATGAAGGCCCGCCCGGCTTTCGCCGAGGTCTACCGGCGCGAAGGCATCAGTGATTGGGTCTGATCCGGAGTGAGTTGCGCGGCTGGTTGTGGCAGCCAATACGGCCAACCGGTAGACAATCAAGCGCCGGCCAGCGCATGAACAGGCTTCACGTTGGCTGCAGCACGGCGGCGCTACCGTGCAGGCAGAGATGGCTGGCAGGTGGTTCGCCAGCGCCGTCGCCCGGTATCCCAGTCGGAGTGCCTGCAATGAGTGAGCTGAGTGTTCCAGTGAGCGAACAGGACCACCATCAGGGGCGGTTGGATGCCCCGGTTGTGCTGGTGGAATATGCCGATTACCAATGCCCTTACTGTGGTGAGGCGTTTCCGTTGGTGCAGCGCCTGCAGCAGCGGTTTGGCGATGAGCTGTGTTTTGTGTTCCGCAATTTCCCGCTGGTGCAGTCGCACCCGCAGGCCTTGCCGGCGGCCATCACCGCCGAGTACGCCGGTACCCACGGCAAGTTCTGGGAGGCGCACGATGCACTGTTTCGCAGCCAGCAGCAGTTGGGCGAGGTGGTCTACCGCGCGCTGATGCGCCAGCTGGGTCTGTCCGAAGACGGGCTGGCTGCGGCCATGGACAAGCCGAGCAGCCTGGGCCGCATCCAGAGCGATATAGAAGGCGCGATGCGCAGTGGCGTGGACGGCACCCCGGCATTTTTCGTCAATGGCCGGCGGTTCCAGCCGCAGCAGAGTTTCGAGGAGCTCTACGACGACATCGTCGCGGCACTGGGCAACAAGGCCTGAGCGCGGCGCCGCCGTATCAGCTCCCGGGCGCGCATGCGCTTACCCGGCTACAGACGCCGGCCCGCACGCGTAGCCGGCCCGCTCAAGCGTAGCCCGGGTAAGCGAAGCGCACCCGGGGAATGAGCGTGGCGTTGGTGCAGTTTGGTCGATGGAAACCCGATTACGGGAGGCTTTCCTGCGAGTGGTGCGGCCACCTGCCTCCCGGGTGCGCATGCGCTTACCCGGGCTACAGATGCCAGCCCGCGCGCGTAGCCGGCCCACTCGCACGTAGCCCGGGTAAGCAAAGCGCACCCGGGGAATGAGCGTGGAGGCGATGCAGGTCGACCGATGGAAGCCCGATTGCGGCAGGCTTTCCTGCGACCGGCGTGTCTACCCGCCTCCCGGGTGCGCATGCGCTTACCCGGGCTACAGATGCCGGCTTATCCCGGCGGCCGGCACTTGCCTCGGCCATGCATGACCAGGCTCAATCGAGCAGTGCCAATACCTTTTCCGGCGGGCGGCACAGGGCGGTGCCCTTGGTGGTGCGCACGATGGGGCGGTTGATCAGTGCCGGGTGCTGGTGCATGGCCTTGATCAAGGCCGCATCATCATCCAGCTGCCCCGCCAGCCCCAGCTCGGCATAGGCAGCTTCCTTGCTGCGCAGCAGTTCGCGTGCCGGCATGCCCATTTCCCGCAACAGCTGGCCCAGCTCGGCCTCGCTGGGTGGGGCGTCCAGATAGTTGATCACCTCCACCTCGGCCCCAGCTTCCTGCAGCAGGGCCAGTGCGCCACGTGAGTTGGAGCAACGGTTGTTGTGCCAGATGGTCGCCTTCATGCTCAGAACCACTCCATCAACGACACGCCCACACCGATATAGGTGGCGCGGTGGTTGTAGTCGATCATGCTTTCACCATAGCCGTCGAACACCTGTATGTGCCCGCGCAGCAGGTTGTTGAGCGGGAAGCCGTAATCCACCTGCAGCGAGCCGTGCGAACGGTCACCGCTGCGCAGCGAGTGGCGGCCGGTGATCGAGAGCTCATGGCCGTTGCGGTTGTACACCAGCGTGGCATCGCCACGGCCGATGTAATCCTCGATGTCCGGGTTGTTGTCGTCGCGGTTGCCTTCGGGGATGCGGTACCAGGGGCGCAGCATCAGGGCCCAGTTCTCGCGGTCCAGGCCCACGTTGAAGATCACCCGGTTCCAGCTGCGCGACAACGGATCGCTGCGGCCATTGGACTGGTGGTTGAGGCTCACCCCGGCCATGCGGCCATTCCAGCCGAATAGCGAGTAGCCATTGCGGAAGGCAAGCATCACCTCCGGCTCGTAGTTGGTTTCGCGGAACGGGCGCGAGAGTTCGCTGTTGTAGGCCTGCCAGTGCGAGCTCTGGGTGTAGCCCACCCAGATGTCCCCGTTGTCGCCAAACAGGTTCTCGGCCACCTTGGTCTTGAAGCTCAGCTGGAACTTCAGCTCGGTGCTGTTGAGGTCTTCGGGCGCGGTGGCGGTGTTGTTGGGGTTGGGCGAATGCGGCAGCTCGTTCGGCTTGCTGCTCCAGAACGCGGGCAGCAGGTATACCGGCTTGTAGGCGCGCAGCTGGAACAGGCCCAGCTTGGAGTCCTTGGCCAGCTCCCAGCGGCTGTCCAGCAGCGAGCCGCGGCCGGCGTTGGCGGCCACGGCTGCCAGTTCGTCATGGGCGAACAGTTCCTTGCGGCGCGGGTCCTGTTCGTCCATCGCCTTGGCGGTGGCCTTGGCTTCCTTGCGCGCCTGCTGCGCGGCGCTGGCGGCGGCATCGGCGGCACGGGTGTCTTCCGGGCTGCGCCCCAGTGCCTTGTCGTAGCAGGCCAGGCGTGCGGCATCGGAGTCCAGCGCGAAGCAGGCTTCCGGTGAGGCTGGGTCGGTGATTGATTCCTGGGCCAGGGCAGGGGCACTGATGCCCACCAGGGCAATCAGCAACGCGTGGCGAAGGGGGGAGATGGGCATGTTGGAAGTCCGGTCATGGCAAGGGGCCGGTGCCTTCCGGGGAAGGCACATCCGTGGCAGCGGCAATTGTCGGTGATTGCGCCGTGCAGGGGGAGTCATGGGCGGGGGGTCAGACGAACCAGGCCATTGCGAACACCGCGATCATGGCCATGCCCAGCCCCAGCTTGAAGGCCACGCCCAGCACGATGCCCAGCCAGGTGCCGAAGCCGACCTTGGTGGCCTGGCCCAGCTCGCGGCCGTGCAGGTATTCGCCACCCAGCGCGCCCAGGAACGGGCCCACGAACAGGCCGATGGGCATGAAGAACAGGCCCACCACCGTGCCCACCGCCGAGCCGATCAGCGCCAGGCGGCTGGCCCCCACCTTCTGTGCGCCGATCACCGTTGAAACAACGTCGATAATGATGGATATGACGGTCAACACGCCCAATACCACCAGCGTGATCCAACCCACCCGCTCAAAGCCCTCGGTCCATGCGGCCACCAGCAGGCCCACAAAAACCAGCGGAACGCCCGGCAGCGCCGGCAGGATGATGCCGGCAAAGCCGATCAGTACCAGGAGCGCCGCAACCGTATAGAAGATGAATGAATAGTCCATGCTGGCTCTGAAAGGGTCGAATGGGTCTTGACTTTATGGCTTGTTACGCCATTGCATTTTGCAAATTCCCGGGTTAACTTGCAGCCGCTGAGCTTGGCAAGGTCACCGTGAATCGTGGCCTGATGGGTAGATCGCACGATTTGCTGCATCGCTGCACCTCGCTTCCTCCTTGCAGTCAGCCGCCCTCCGGGGCGTAACCACCCAACGAGAGAGCAACAGGGAGTTAGTCGAGATGTCCGAACGCGAAACCGGTACCGTGAAGTGGTTCAACGACGCCAAGGGTTTCGGCTTCATCAGCCGTGAGAATGGTGAGGATGTGTTCGTGCACTTCCGCGCCATCCAGACCCAGGGCTTCAAGAGCCTGAAGGAAGGCCAGAAGGTCACCTTCACCGTCGTGCAGGGCCAGAAGGGCCTGCAGGCGGACGCTGTGCAACCGGTCTGAGGCCGGCGCAGCCTGCAGACAGTGAAAGGCCCGCGCAAGCGGGCCTTTCTTTTTGCTGCGTGCTGGCGGTGCTGGATCAGCGCAGGACCACGCGGCCGTTGACCACGCGGACGTAGGCATTCTCTGCCACGCCGTTGAGGTTCTTCTGGTTGACCATGATCACGCGGCCATCGTCCATGCGCACCTGGATGTCGTAAGACTCACCGGTGACGTTCTGCTGGATCTTGTTGCCGGCCATCGCGCCTGCAGCGGCACCGGCCACGGCGGCGATGTTCTGGTTGCCCTTGCTGCCGCCGGTCTTGTCGGAGATTTCATGGCCGGCAACGGCACCCACGATGCCACCGAGGATGGCGCCGGTGGCGGCCGGGGCGGTACGGCCCGAGGACACCGCGTTGATGCGGGTCACGATGCCACAGTCGGCGCAGCGGGTCTGGTTGTAGCCGTTGTTGTAGCCGCCATTGTTATAGCCACCGTTGTTGTAGCCGCCACCGCCATAACCCGGCGAGGTGGCACAACCGGCCAGGGCGAGGGTGGCAATGGCGCCTGCGGCAATCAGTTGAATCTTCATGGTTGGTCTCTCCGTGCCGAAACTGGGAAAAGGGGCAGGGTGCTGCCCGGCATGCTGATCCTCCCGTTTCACACGTGAATGGAGGGCCAACCACGCGTGAAGACGGTGTGCAATGCTGATTCCGTTCAGCGGAAATCCTGGTGGCAGGCCTTGCAGTCGCTGCCTACCTTCTGCGAAATCGCGGCCAGCGCGGCGCAGTCTGCCGGCGGCTTGGCCAGGGCATCGTTCAGGGTGGCGCGGAAGCGGCTGGCATGCTGCTTGAAGCGTTCGTCATCGCGCAGGCTCGGGAAGGCCACTTCCAGATCGTTGGACAGCGCGCGCAGGGTCTGCAGGCGCGGTGCGGTGTCATTGACGCTGCAGCGGTTCTGCTTCTGGCTTTCACCCAGCAGGGCGGTCTGCTTGGCCATCACCGTCATCAGGCTGTCCGGGAAGTGGTCTTGGCGCTCCTGGATGGCACGCATGCCCATCACGGTGGCAACCACGCCGATCAGCAGGCCGGCGATCAGGACGAACAGGTAACGGGCGGCCTTGGAAGGCGGCTGGTGGACGGGGTCTGACATGGGCATGGCTCCTGGCAGGTTGCGTGGCTGGGGATGATGCCCGCCCATTATGCAGCCACGGCTAAAATGTCGGCCATGAAACAGCAACTTCGCGAACGGTTTGCCGGCATTGACCGGTTGTATGGCGCCGGCACCATCGACTACCTGGCCGGCTGCCGGGTAGCGGTGGTCGGCATGGGCGGCGTGGGCTCCTGGGTGGTGGAGGCGTTGGCGCGCTCGGCGGTAGGCCACCTGAGCCTGATCGATGCCGACGACATCTGCGTGTCCAACACCAACCGCCAGCTGCCGGCGCTGGCCGGGCAGTACGGGCGGAACAAGGCGCTGGCCATGGCCGAGCGTTGCAAGGCGATCAACCCGGACATCGAAGTGGAGGCGGTGGAAGCCTTCCTGACCGGTTCCAACATGGCGCAGCTGCTGGACCGCGGTTTCGACCTGGTGATAGATGCCTGCGACAGCTTCCGGGTGAAGGTGGAGAGCATTGCCTGGTGCCGCCGCCGCAAGCTGCCCATGATCACCGTGGGCGCGGCCGGTGGCCGTACCGACCCGACGCTGGTGCGGGTGCGCGATGTCTCGCGCACCGAGCACGACGCGATGATGGCCTTGATCCGCAAGAAGCTGCGCGCCGAGTTCAACTTCCCCAAGAACGCGCAGCGTTATTTCGGGGTGCCGGCGGTGTATTCGCTGGAAAACGTGAAGTACCCGCAGGCTGATGGCAGCGTCTGCGGCCTGCGCCCCAATCTGGGGCCGGACGAGGCCATGAAGCTGGACTGTGGCGCCGGCCTGGGTGCGGCCACCCACATCACCGGCGCATTCGCCTTCGCCGCCGTGGGCAAGGCCTTGGAAATGCTGCTCAAGAAGAAGCCGGCACAGGCCTGAGCGCAAGAGCCACCGTAGCCCGGGTAAGCAAAGCGCACCCGGGGCTGTTCGCGGTGATGGCGGATGCTGTGCGCAGCCTGATGCGAACCCGGGTGCGCTCGCGCTTACCCGGGCTACAGAAGCATCAGCCTCCCGGAATGTTCGGGCGTTGCGCATTCCCCGTAGCCCGGGTAAGCAACGCGCACCCGGGGTTGTTTGCGGTGATGGCGGATGGTTTGCGCCGCCTGATGCAACCCTCCGGGTGCGCTGCGCTTACCCGGGCTACAGGAACAACAGCCTCCCGGAATGCTCGGGCTTTGCGCATTACCCGTAGCCCGGGTAAGCAACGCGCACCCGGGGCCGTTCGCGGTGATGCCGGAAAGTGTGCGCAGCCTGATGCAACCCCGGGTGCGCTGCACTTACCCGGGCTACAGGGTGTTTGAGGTGCTGCGCTTACAGCCCGAACAACCGCCGCGCGTTGGCGGTGGTCTGCGCGGCAATCTCATCTTCAGGCTGCCCACGCAGTTCGGCCACGGTACGCAGGATTTCGGCCAGCCGCGCAGGCTCGTTGCGTTGTCCGCGAATGCCGGCATCCGGCTGATCCGGGGCGTCGGTTTCCAGCAGCAGGTGTTCCAGTGGCATCTGTGCCACCAGCGTGCGCAGGCGGTTGGCGCGCGGGTAGGTGAGCGGGCCACCCAGCCCGATCATGAAACCCTGCTGCCACAGTTGCCGCGCCTGCTCCGGGCTACCGGAAAAGCTGTGCACCACGCCACGCAGCCCGCCAGTACGGCGGATGCGCTGGATTACTTCATCCACCGCGCGCCGTGCATGCACCACCACGGGTAAGCGGTGCTGGCGCGCGATATCAAGCTGGCCCTGGAAATAGAAACGCTGCGCTTCCGGGGCCAGATCCTCCACGAAAAAATCCAACCCGCATTCGCCGATGGCCAAGGGGCGCTCGCGTAGCACCCATTGCTCCAGCTCCTGCAGGTGCTCAGGCCGGTGCTCGGCCAGGAACATCGGGTGCAGGCCGTAGGCCGGGTACAGGCCAGCGGCCAGCGTGCAGGTCTGGCGCAGCTTGGGCCAGCTGGCCGCGGTGACCGCAGGTACTACCTGCGCGTTCACGCCTGCCGCCTGCGCGCGGGCAATCACCGCCTCTCGGTCGCCGTCGAACTCATCGGCATCCAGGTGGCAGTGGCTGTCGAACAGCTGCACGGCTCAGGGCTTGTCCAGCCGCACCGGTGGCGCGGGCGGGTCCTTGCGGCGCTTCCAGTTGGCCAGCAGCAGGGTGGCAAGGCCGAACAGGATTTCGTCCAGGAACGGAATCGGGTCCGGAAACACCAGCGTGATCAGGAACAGGCCGGCGGTGAGCTTGAACAGGGTGGGGTAGCGCAGCTTGCGTGCCCAATCCAGAAACGGTGTCAGCATCAGGGTAGACATGGCGGGTCCTGTGGGGGGGTACAACAGAAGCGATATTGCGGTGCCTGAATCAATTTCGATACCCCATTGTCATGAATACTGGCCTCTGTTCAGCTTGCGCATGCTGGAATCGGGCCACGTCAAGACGCGGGTAACCGCTTGGAGCTGAATCATGAAGAGCACCACTACTACTGTTCTGGTTGCTGCGGGTGCGTTGCTGGTGGGTGGCATTGCCACGGCCGCCTTCATGCAGGGCCGCGACAAGGCCGCCACGTTCCCCGCCGCCGAGGGTGACCGCCCGGTGCTGGACAACCAGCTGCTTGCCGACGATGCCACCAGCACCGGCCGTGTCGATGCCGGCGGCAAGCTTGAGTACGCCGATGTATTGAAGGTGGCCCCGGTTACGCAGAAGGAGCGCGTGTACGCCACGGTGACCGGCAGTGAGCCGATCCGCGAAACCTCCAGCACCAGCACCCCGCACGAAGTCTGTCAGGACGTGGTGGTGCAGGAGCGTCTGCCGGAGCGTGACGGCAATGTCGGCGGCACCGTTGCCGGCGCCGTCATCGGCGGCCTGCTGGGCAACCAGGTGGGCGGCGGCAACGGCAAGAAGGCGGCCACGGCTGCCGGCGCGGTGGCCGGTGGCGTGATCGGCAACCAGGTGGACAAGCGCCATGTGGGTGGCCGCGTGGTGAACCGTACCGAGCGCCAGTGCCACACCGAGCAGCGCACTGCCGAATCCAGCCGCATCACCGGTTACAACGTGAGCTACCGCAAGGCCGATGGCAGCACCGGCAGCATGCACATGGCCAGCAAGCCGGGTGAGCGGGTGTCGCTGGGCAACGAAAACCAGACCGTTGGTTATGACGTGACCTACCGTTATGACGGCCAGGAAAAGACCGTGCGCATGGACAACCGCCCGGCCAGCGACCGCCTGCCGGTGCTGGACGGTCAGGTGGTCACCCAGACCGCCGCTGTCGACAGCGCGGCCAGCCGCCAGTAAGTAAGCGCGATCTACAAGCAGCACTGAAGGAAGGCCGGCGCAAGCCGGCCTTCCTGTTTCCCGCGCCCCCGTAGCCCGGGTAAGCGAAAGCGCACCCGGGGCTCTTAGCATCCGGTGTTCCCGGGTGCGCTGCGCTTACCCGGGCTACAGAGTCACGGCCTTCCAAGCGCGGCGGTGATGCGCCGGCAATTGCTGCGGTTGCAGCTTTACCTTGCTGTACGAAATCCGGTCATATTCACACTGTCACCCGTCACTGCGGCGGGGGGAGAGCCGGAGCTGTGAGCACGACCGCTGCACTGACCGTGTATGGCATGTCCACGTCGGGCAATTGCCACAAGGTGCGCCTGTTGCTGGAACATCTGGGCACGCGCTACCAATGGAAAGAGGTGGACAGCGCCGACGGCCAGACCCGGACCCCTGCTTTTCTCACGCTCAACCCCAACGGCAAGGTGCCGGTGGTGCAGCGCGATGACGGCCGCGTGCTTACCGAATCCAACGCCATCCTGTGCTGGCTGGCCGATGGCACGCCTTACCTGCCGGTGGATGGCTGGCAGCGTGCGCAGGCGCTGTCGTGGATGTTCTTCGAGCAGTACAGCCACGAGCCCTATATCGCAGTGGCGCGTTTCATCAGTGGCTGGACGCCGGCCGATTCACCGCGCCGCGCCGACCTGCCGCGCCTGCGCGAGCGCGGCCATGACGCGCTGGCGGTGATGGAACGCCACCTCGCCGGCAACCGCTGGTTCACCGGCAGTGACTACGGCGTGGCCGATATCGCGCTGTTTGCCTACACGGCGGTAGCGGAGGATGGGGGCATCGCCCTGGGCGCGTATCCGGCCATCCTGCACTGGCTGCAGGACGTATCCAAGCAGCCGGGCTTCGCCGCCATGCCCGCCCCCGATGCCGGGGTGCGCGCGCGCATTGCTGCTTCGCACTGAACACCTCTTCTTTCGTACCCGCCTTGATCCGTGGAGCCTGTCTGCATGTTCGCCCGTGTACCGAATCCCCTCCCGGCCCGCATGAAGGGCCTCAACCGTGCCGAAATCTGCGATACCAATTTCATCGAGTTCGTCAACGCACTGGGTGCTGGCCCGGATGCAGGGCCGCAGGATGCCGCGCCGGTGCTGCCTGGCAGCGCACTGGATGCCAAGGGTTTCCGTGAGCTGTTCGAGTCGCAGCTGATCAGCCGCCATCTCGACCTGATGGCGCGCGTGCTGCGCGTGCAGAACAAGGTCTTCTACACCATCGGTTCGTCCGGTCACGAAGGCAACGCGATGGTGGCGCGCGCCACCCGTCATACCGATCCGGCGTGCCTGCATTACCGTTCCGGCGGCTTCATGGCCGAGCGTTTCCGCAAGCTGCCGGGCATGGACCCGGTGACGGATTCGGCGTTGTCCTTCGCCGCCAGCAAGGACGACCCGGCCAGTGGTGGCCGTCACAAAGTGTGGGGCAGCAAGCCGCTGTGGGTGCTGCCGCAGACCTCCACCATCGCCTCGCATCTGCCCAAGGCGTTGGGCACGGCCATGGCGGTGGAAGCGGGCAAGCGGCTGGGGCAGGGCTTGCCCATCCCCGATGACAGCATCGCCATCTGTTCTTTCGGCGATGCATCGGCCAACCACGCCACCGCCCAGACCGCGTTCAACGCTGCCGCATGGAGCAGCTTCCAGAAGCTGCCGGCGCCGGTGTTGTTTGTCTGCGAGGACAACGGCATCGGCATTTCGGTGAAGACGCCGGAGGGCTGGATTGCCGAGAGTTTCCGTCACCGCCCGGGGCTGGACTACTTCCACGCCGACGGCCTGGACCTGGCCAACGGCTATGCCGATGTGCAGCGCGCAGTGGACCACTGCCGCCGCACCCGCCGCCCGACCTTCCTGCACCTGCGCACCACACGCCTGATGGGCCACGCCGGTACCGACTTCGAGATCGAGTGGCGGGCACTGGAAGAACTGTGCGCGGTGGAAGCGGGCGACCCGCTGCTGCGCTCGGCGCAGATCGCGGTGGAGTCCGGCCTGATGGACAAGGACGAAGTGCTGGCGCTGTACGAGCACACCCGCAAGCGGTGCTTCGAGGCGGCCGAAGCAGCGGACAAGCGCCCGCGCCTGAAGACGCTGGAGGAAGTGATCGCGCCGCTGGCGCCGTACACCGCCGACAAGGTGCAGGCCGAAGCGCGCCGTGCCGACTACAGCGAGCGCCGCCTGCAGGTATTCGGCAGTGAAGCGGCATTGCCCGAGAACCAGCCGCCGAAGCATCTGGCCATCCAGATCAACCAGGCGCTGCACGACCTGTTCTGTAAGTATCCGCAGACCCTGCTGTTCGGTGAGGACGTGGCGCAGAAGGGCGGCGTCTACACCGTCACCAAGGGCCTGCAGAAGGCGTTTGGGCCGCGCCGCGTGTTCAACACGCTGCTGGATGAAACCATGATCCTGGGCATGGCCCAGGGCTTCGCCAACCTGGGCATGCTGCCGCTGCCGGAAATCCAGTACCTGGCCTACCTGCACAACGCCGCCGACCAGGTGCGCGGTGAGGCCTGCTCGCTGCAGTTCTTCTCCAACGACCAGTACCGCAACCCGATGCTGATCCGCATTGCCGGGCTGGGCTACCAGAAGGGGTTTGGCGGCCACTTCCACAACGACAACTCCATCGCTGCCATCCGTGACATTCCGGGGCTGGTGGTGGGCTGCCCGTCACGTGGCGACGATGCCGCTGCCATGCTGCGCACGCTTGCCGCACTGGCGCATGTGGACGGCCGCGTCTGCGTGTTCCTGGAGCCGATCGCGCTGTATATGACCAAGGACCTGTATGAGGCCGGTGATGGCCAGTGGCTGTATCCATACCCGGCACCGGATCAGGCGCTGGTGCTGGGCGAAGGGCGGGTATACGGCGAGGGCAATGACGACCTGCTGATCATCAGCTACGGCAACGGCGTGCCGATGAGCCTGCGTGCCGCCCGTCGCATCGAACAGGCCCACGGCTGGAGAGTGCGCGTGGCTGACCTGCGCTGGCTGGTGCCGCTCAATGCCGAATGGATCGCCGCGCAGGCCAAGGGCGCCAAGCGGATCATCGTGGTGGATGAAGGTCGCCACAGCGCCGGCGTGGGCGAGGGTGTGATGACGGCGCTGGTGGAGGCGGGCTTCGGCAATGTGCCCATGCAGCGCGTGACCGGCGCGGATACCTACACGCCGCTGGCCGGTGCCGCGCTGCTGGTGCTGCCGGGGGATGATGATGTGGTGGCGGCGGCGAAGGCGCTGGGCTGAGGAAAAAGCAGAAGCGTTCCCCCCTCTCCCGCCCTGACGGGCACCCTCTCCCGCAAGGGGAGAGGGGAAAAGCGTGCAGTTGCGGGCAATGCTTCAACTTGTGGGATCGCTTCCCCTCTCCCCCTGCGGAAGAGGGGCGACGGCGTGCAACTGCAGGCTGTGCTTCAACTTGTGGGATCGCTTCCCCTCTCCCCTTGCGGGAGAGGGTGCCCGTCAGGGCGGGAGAGGGGAGCTCCACCACCTTCACCCACCCCCAAGTCAGGACTCGCTAGCCTGTAGCCCCCTATCCAGCCGAGGTTGCCATGAGCAAGTACAAGATCGCCGTATTCGTCGGAAGCCTGCGCAAGGAATCCTTCAACCGCCGCTTGGCGCATGCGCTGGAGAAGCTGGCCGGAGACCGCGCCGCGTTCGAGTACATCGAAATCGGCGACATCCCGCTCTACAACCAGGACAACGACAGCAACTACCCGGAACAGGGCACGCGCCTGAAGAACCAGGTGCGTGGCGCCGACGCGGTGCTGTTCGTCACCGCCGAGTACAACCGGTCGATCCCGGGCGTGCTCAAGAACGCCATCGACACCGCCTCGCGGCCCTATGGTGACAGCGCCTTCGACGGCAAGCCGGCGGCGGTCATCGGCACCTCGCCGGGCGCGCCCGGCACCTGCATGGCGCAGCAGCACCTGCGCAACGTGCTGGTATTCCTGAATCTTGCGGTGCTGGCCCAGCCGGAGGCCTTCCTGCAGTACAAGGAAGGGCTGATCGGCGATGACGGCAGCATCAGCAACGAGGGCACGCAGAAGTTCCTGCAGGGCTTCGTTGACCGCTTCCTGGCCTGGATCGCCCTGAACCACAAGGGCTGAGCCCGCCCGGCGCCGAGCGCCGTTTGCGATAATGGACACCCGGCACCGCAACGGCGCCGGGTGTTCTGCTGTATCGCCACCCAATGAAGCGCCTGCCGTGCAGGGGCCGGGGGTGGAATTGTAGACAGGTTATCCACAGGTTTGTCCGTACCCGGTTGGGCGACGCCCACCTACCATGGCCGCACGGCCTTTCGCAGGAACTACGCTTTTCATGTCCGCCCGTACTGGTTTCCGTTCTGACCGCAATGACCGCGCCGATCGCGGCGAACAGCGCATCGATGCCCTGCGCGTGCCCCCGCATTCGGTGGAAGCCGAACAGGCGGTGCTCGGTGGCCTGATGCTGGCGCCGGAGGCGTTTGACCGGGTCAACGAGGCGCTGACCGAAAAGGACTTCTACCGCCGCGACCACCAGCTGATCTACCGCGCCATCCGCGAGCTGTCCGAGCGCGACCGGCCGTTCGATGCGGTGACGCTGGGCGAGTGGTTCGAGTCGCAGGGCAAGCTGGAGCAGGTGGGCGATGGCGCCTATCTGATCGAACTGGCCAGCACCACGCCGTCGGCGGCCAACATCAGCGCCTACGCGGAGATCGTGCGCGACAAGGCGGTGCTGCGGCAGCTGATCCAGGTGGGCACCGACATCGTCAACGATGGCTTCCAGCCGGAAGGCCGCGACAGCACCGAGCTGCTCGCCACCGCGGAAAAATCGGTGTTCGCCATCGCCGAGCAGGGCGCGCGCGGGCGTACCGATTTCGTGGCCATGCCCGGCGCGTTGAAGGACGCCTTCGAGGAGCTGCGCAACCGTTTCGAGAACGGCGGCAACATCACCGGCCTGCCGACCGGCTACAACGATTTCGATGCGATGACCGCCGGCCTGCAGCCGACCGACCTGATCATCCTTGCCGCGCGCCCGGCCATGGGCAAGACCACCTTCGCGCTGAACATCGCCGAGTATGCGGCGATCAAGTCGAAGAAGGGTGTGGCGGTGTTTTCCATGGAAATGTCAGCCTCGCAGCTGGCCATGCGCCTCATCTCCTCCAACGGCCGCATCAACGCGCAGCGCCTGCGCACCGGCCAGCTGGAAGACGAGGACTGGAGCCGCGTCACCGGCGCCATCCGCATGCTGAAGGAAACCAAGATCTTCATCGACGACACGCCCGGCGTGTCGCCGGAAGTGCTGCGCTCCAAGTGCCGCCGGCTCAAGCGCGAGCACGACCTGGGCCTGGTGGTCATCGACTACCTGCAGCTGATGAGCGTGCCGGGCAACAGCGAGAACCGCGCGACGGAAATCTCGGAGATCTCGCGTTCGCTCAAAGGCCTTGCCAAGGAGTTGAACGTGCCGGTGATCGCGCTGTCCCAGCTCAACCGCTCGCTGGAAACCCGTACCGACAAGCGCCCGGTGATGGCCGACCTGCGCGAATCCGGCGCTATCGAGCAGGACGCGGACATGATTGTCTTCATTTACCGCGACGACTACTACAACAAGGAAAATTCGCCGGACAAGGGCCTGGCCGAAATCATCATCGGCAAGCACCGTGGTGGCCCCACGGGCTCGTGCAAGCTCAAGTTCTTCGGCGAGTACACGCGCTTCGACAACCTAAGCCACGATTCGGTGGGCTCGTTCGAGTAAGCGGCGCATGAGCATTGCCATCGTCTGGTTCCGGCGTGACCTGCGGCTTGCCGACAACCCGGCGCTGCAGGCGGCCATCGAGGCCGGGCATGCGGTGGTGCCGGTCTACATCCATGCGCCGGAAGAAGAGGGCGCATGGGCGCCCGGTGCGGCTTCCAATGCGTGGCTGCACCGTTCGCTGGAGCAGCTGGACGCGCAGCTCCAGCGCATCGGCAGCCGCCTGCTGATCCGTCGTGGCGGCAGCCAGCAGCAGCTGCAGCAGCTGATCGCCGAAAGCGGTGCCGAAGCGGTGTACTGGAACCGCAAGTACGAGCCGGCCACCCAGCCACGTGATGCGGCGATCAAGCGCGAGCTGCGCGAACAGGGCGTGCTGGCGCAGAGCCACAACGGCAGCCTGCTGTTCGAGCCGTGGGAACTGGCCACGCAGCAGGGCGGCCCCTACAAGGTATTCACACCGTTCTGGCGCTCGGCACTCACGCATTGGCGCCTGCAAGCGCCGTGCGCTGCGCCTTCGCGGCTGCCCATGCCATCCTCGCTCGACAGCCTGCCATTGCAGGCACTGCAGCTGCAGCCGCGCATCAACTGGGATGCAGGTTTCTGGGAGCACTGGCAGCCGGGTGAGGCCTGCGCGCACGAAATGCTGGAGGTGTTCCTCGACGGCGCACTCAACGGCTACCGCGAGCAGCGCGACCTGCCGGACCGCACCGGCACCTCGCTGCTGTCACCGCACCTGCATTTCGGCGAGATCGCACCCTGGCGCATCGCCCATGCGCTGGAAGAGGTGCGCAGTGCAGGGCGCGATGCCGATATCGACGGCTACCTGCGGCAGCTGGGATGGCGTGAGTTCTCGCAGCACCTGCTGCACCACTTCCCGCACAGCAGCGAGCGCAACCTCAACCCGCGCTTCGACCGTTTTGCATGGGCCAAACCGGCGCCTGCTCTACTTGAAGCCTGGCAGCAGGGGCGCACCGGCATCCCCATCATTGACGCCGGCATGCGCCAGCTGTGGGCCACCGGCTACATGCACAACCGTGTGCGCATGCTGGTGGCCAGCTTCCTGTGCAAGCACCTGCGCCAGCATTGGCTGCACGGCGCCCGCTGGTTCTGGGACACCCTGCTGGACGCCGACCTGGCCAACAACAGCATGGGCTGGCAGTGGGTGGCGGGAACCGGCGCCGATGCCGCGCCGTACTTCCGCATCTTCAACCCGGTCACGCAGGCGCAGAAGTTCGACCCGCAGGCCAGCTACATCACCCGCTGGCTGCCGGAGCTGGCCGCACTGCCGCTGAAGGCGCGCTTCGCGCCGTGGCTGGCGCCCGAGCTGCTGGCTGCCAAGGCACCCAACTACCCACGGCAGCCCCTGGTAGATCTGGCGCAGGGCAGGGAGGCCGCGTTGGCGGCGTATCACGCCTGCCGCTAGGACATTGAACGGTTCAGACAGCTAGATGAATGGATGCTACCGAACAAGGCCCCCAATCATGTCCGCATCGCACTTGGCTGTTTATCCTTGCCCGGCAACCACACGCTGGCGCACGCCAGCCAACAAGGAGATTCTGATGAGCACCATTACCGTTGTCCGCAATATTTCCATTGGCCTGGTGGCGGCTGCCGTCCTGTCGGCCTGCGCCACCGGTGGTTCGTACGTGCAGCAGGACCCCTACGGCAACTCCACGCAGCAGCAGAACCGCACCGGCAAGGGCGCGCTGATCGGCACCGCCATCGGTGTGGCCGCCGGCCTGCTCAGCGGCGACAGCGCCACCGAACGCCGCCAGCACGCCATGATCGGTGCCGGTATCGGCGCACTGAGCGGCGCGGCTGTCGGCAACTACCAGGACCGCCAGGAGCGCGCCCTGCGTGAGCGCACCGCCAACACCGGCATCGAGGTGGACCGCCAGGGCGACAACATCACCCTGAACCTGCCCGATGGCATCACCTTCGACTTCAACAAGACCACGCTGAAGCCGCAGTTCTACAGCGCCCTCAACGGCGTTGCCAGTACCCTGGGTGAGTACAACCAGACCATGATCGAAGTGGTTGGCCACACCGACAGCATCGGCACCGACGCGGTCAACAACCGTATCTCCAAGGAGCGTGCCGACGCCGTTGCCGCCTACCTTGCCGCGCAGGGTGTGCAGCGCGAGCGTATCGAAACCCTGGGCGCCGGCAAGGCTTACCCGATTGCCGACAACAGCACCGACGCCGGCCGCGCGCAGAACCGCCGCGTCGAGATCCGCGTGATCCCGCTGCGTTCGTGATCGCTCTGGTCTGATCCACGCCGCATCGCCGCGGTGGGAGTGAAAAGGAAAGAGCCGCGCAAGCGGCCCTTTCCACATCCGGTGTGGCGCAATGGCTTACTCGGCTACGGCCACGCTGTTGCGGCCCTTGCGCTTGGCCGCATAGAGCGCCTGGTCGGCACGGCTGAACCAGTCCTCCCAGCGTTGCTCGCCGGCATACATGGCCGCACCCAGGGAGATGGTGATGCGGCCGCCGGGGCCACGCAGCGCCTGGTAAACCGCCTTGCGGATGCGCTCGATGAAACATTCCAGCGCCTCGCGGCTGCCGGTTTCGGCCAGTATCACGAACTCCTCGCCACCAAAGCGGAATACCTTGTCCTGGTCGCGCAGCTCGAAACGCAGGATGGCTGCCAGGTCCGACAGGGCGGTGTCGCCGGCACCGTGGCCGTACTGGTCGTTGACGCCCTTGAAATGGTCGATGTCCAGCACGATCAGCGCCTGCCGCTGCTGGCTGTCGCGGTGGCTGGTGATCTGCTGGGTCAGGGCCTTTTCCAGCGCACGCCGGTTGGGTATGCCGGTGAGGGCATCGAGCGAGGCCAGCTGTTCCAGCCGGGTGCGGTCGCCCTGCAGCCCGCGTGAGAAGTGGTAGCCGAAGCCGAAGGTGAGGGTCATCACCATGATGCCCTGCAGGTGTGGCGCGCCCATCAGCACACCGGGCTTGAACAGCAGGCCGGCCGCCAGCAGCAGGTTCACCGCGAAGGCGAACTGCAGGCGCACGATGAAGAAGTTGGCCATCAGTGCCAGGAAGCTCCACGGCAGTGCCGGCCGCCCCATCACCCAGGCGGCAAGCAGGGCGCCGCCGGCATTGGCAGCGCACAGCAGCACGCCGGCCGGCTCCAGCCGGCGTTCGCGGCGGTAGACCAGTGCCGAGGCCGCCGCGGCCATCAGCGCCAGCGTCAGGCTCAGTGCGGCCAGCGCCAGCCGGCCGCCGACGGCCAGCCACGTGCAGAACACCAGCAGGAGCAAGGTTGTGACCGGCGCGATGGTGCGCAACGGTACGCTGCGCAGGGCATGCGGCAGGGCAAGGGTTGGGCGCTGGAAATTGGCTATGGGCATCGGGCGCGCACCTTACCAGCGTGATTGCCGGATTTCATTCGGATGACAGTGCCCAGTCAGGTATCGGCGCACTTTGTGTAAACCCTGACTGACAGCCTGTGCTGCAGTGCTCATTTTTGCGTTAAAAAAGCCCTATCCCCCTGTAAGTGGCATGCCGCGTACCGGGTGGGCATAGGGCAGCGCATGCCACAATTGCGCAGGTTTTCGATGGGTAATTGCCTGAGGTGGTTGCGGGTTTGCCTGCCCGCTGCAGCGCACCGCACTGGATTCAGGTGACCGGCTCGTCTTCCAGTTTCAGCGCGGCGTCGGCGGCCAGCAGCGCCTGTGCGGCTGGGCCCAGTGGCGGCGAGGTGACATTGCTCACGCCGATGGCGTGCAGCACTTCCTCGCCATCGAGAAAGCGGCGCTCGCGCCGCGAGTACATGCCGGTGATCAGCAGGGCGCGGGTAGCCACGGTTTCCTCGCTGCCGGTGAGCACGCGCTGTTCCATCAGGATGCGGCCGCCCACCCAGCCGGCCAGCCGGGTTTCCAGGGTGAAACGCTGGAACGGCTTGAGTTCACGGCGGAACTGGATGGTGCCGGCGCCGGCAATCGGCGCCCACTTGCTTCGCATGGCCACGCGGGCCAGCCCGGTGCGCAGGATCAGGTCAAGCCGGCCCAGGTCGAAAATGGTCCAGTAGCGGCCGTTGGTCATGTGCATGTTGAGGTCGATGTCGTTGGGCAGCACCCGGAACTGCAGCCGCGACACCCCGCCGGGCGCCTGCAGGCGCGGGCGGAAGAACGAGCTGATCAACAACTTGAGCAGGCGGAACCAGAGATTCATGGCGCGGGGGAGCCTTCTATAACGACCGTCATAATGCGGTACGCTAGGCTATGACACCTGTCATAGCAAGGACTCCCGCATGAGCCGGCGCCCCACCGATGCCCCGCAGCGTGTGATCAGCACCGCCGCCGACATGCTGGCCACCTATGGCCTGAACGCCACAAGCATCCGCGAGGTCACCCGCCGCGCGGATGCGCCCTTCGGCTCCACCTACCACCACTTTCCCGGCGGCAAGCAACAGGTGCTGGCCGAGGCCACCGCCTTGGCGGGTGGCCGCATCGAGGTGCTGCTGGAGGAGGTGTTGAAGGACGGGGTGGAAGCGGGCGTGACCCGGTTTCTGGCGATGTGGCGGCAACGGCTGCTGGATTCGGACTTCCATGTGGGCTGCCCGGTGCTGGCGGCAGCGGTGGAGGAGCCGCTGGAAGGCGGCGCCGACGATGCACGCAATGCCGCCTCGGCCGCGTTCTGCCGCTGGGAGCAGCAGCTGAC
This sequence comes from Stenotrophomonas sp. UBA2124, assembly GCA_002329155.1. Classification (GTDB taxonomy): domain Bacteria; phylum Pseudomonadota; class Gammaproteobacteria; order Xanthomonadales; family Xanthomonadaceae; genus Stenotrophomonas. The sequence continues at coordinate 20,324 of DCXY01000042.1, forward strand.
CGCGGCACTGCTGGCCGAAGGCCATGCACTGGAGCGCGCACGCAGCACCGCAACCATGCTGATTGCCAGTGTCGAGGGCGCGGTGGCGATGAGCCGGGCCAGCCGCAACATCGCCCCGTTCGACCGGGTGGTGGCGCAGTTGGCACCGCTGTGCGCCAGGCCCTGAGCCGGACCACACCGCCGGCTTGAGCCGGGCCAGCACAGTGCCGGCGGGGCGCTGCGCCCACCCTCTCAATGTTCATCCGCAATGCCCGCACCACTGCCGCAGGGCGGGCACGTTGCTGCTCAGCGTTCGCCCTGTTGCTGGCCCTGGCCGGGTTGCGGCTTCTCGGCCTCGCGGCTGGCCAGCCGCTGCTGCACCTCGTCATGCATCTGGTTGAATGCGCGCCCCACCGGCGAGTCGGCCAGATTGGCCATGGCATCGCGGAAGGCATCGGGCTTGCCGGAACGTGCGGCATCGAACAGTGAGGACAGGAAGCTCCTGTCACCATCGCCATGCGCATGCTCGCCATTGGCGGCACCCGCCTGTGCGGTGTTGCCCGACTGGTTGAGCGCGGCGCGTGAAAGCGGGCCAACGATGCCGTCCGCACGCAGGCCGTGATCCTGCTGGAACGCACGCACGCCGGCTTCGGTACGGGGGCCGAAGATGCCATCCACCGCCAACGCCTGGCCGCCGCGGTCGGCATAACCCATGCGCACCAGTGCTTCCTGCAGGGCTCGCACGTCCGTGCCCCGGCTGTTCTCCTGCAGCTGCGGCCCATTCGGGTCGAAGCGGTGCGGTGCGTCCGCGCTGCGCTGCGGGTGCTGGCCCTGCAGTGCCTCCAGCGTGTGCCTGCCGGCAACGCCATCCACATCAAGCCCACGATCATGCTGGAAGCGTTCAACCGCATGGCGGGTATTGGCGCCGTACACGCTGTCGGCCGCCAACGGCTTGCCCTGTGCATCGGTATAACCCAGCGCGGCAAGCCGCTCCTGCAGCTGCTTCACCGCCGCGCCGCTTTCGTTGAGTGAAAGCACGCCATCGGCAGCAGGGTTGGCGGTGGCGCCGGCAGCTGTGCGCACCGGGCCGCCGGCACTGATGGAGCCACTGGGCTGGCCGCGCAGTGCCTCCTGCGCATAGCGGTCATAGGCGTCCATCTGCGCGCCCATGTTGGCATAGGCCTGGCGCAGGCTGATGCTGCCGTCGCCGTAGAGGGAGCCATTGCCGGAAACCACATCGCGGCTCAGCACACTGTCCACGCGCGCATCGGGGTTGTTGCGCAGCGCCTGCAGGAAGCGCGGGCCATCACTGCCGCCAAGGTTGTGCATGGCGTAGACGTTGGCATCCACATCCTTGCCGCCGTACCTGGCGGCCTGGTCGATGTTCTCGCGGGTGAATTCGGCCAGCATCGCGGCCTGCAGGCGCACGTCCTCGCGCAGGGCAGGGGCATTGGCCTGCGCGCGGGTGAGCTGGGCCGCATTGTCCACGCCGTACTTCTCACCGTGGCGGTTGATCATGTCCTGCCAGGTGGAGTTGAGGAACTGGCCAAGCCCGTGTGCCGACGAGATTGCCTTGGTGCCGTCGTACTGGGTGACGGTGTTGCGGTCCGGGTTGGAGGCGACAGGTTTGGCATCCGGGTTGAACTTGGATTCAAACCCGGCAATGCGGACCATGACGCCGACATCGACACCGGCGTTGCGTGCGGCTTCTTCAAGTGCCGGGCGGTTGGCCGCCCAGCGTTCGTCTATGCGTGACATCGGTGCTGCTCCTTGCGGGGGAATCAGGGGTGCGCGAGGTGCCGAGCGTGCTACTGCGGCCAGGGGTAGAGCTTCTGGCCCGGGTCGAAAGCGATCAGCGAGGTGCCGGGGTTCTTGCCGCCACTGCGGGTGGCCTTGATGGGGAACATGCCGTCCACCGGCGTGCCGGTGTTGTCGATGGCGATGTCCACGGTTTCACCGGGTGCGCTCTCGGTGCTGCGCGCAATGCGCGAGACGTTCTGGAAGCTGGCACCCACCGGCACATACAGGTCGTAGTGGCTTACCGTCACGCCCTGCCAGGTGCCACCCGACGTGGACAGCCAGCCGAACCGCTCCGGGCCCACCTGCTGCAGTTTGGCGTCGGCGCAGCCGCAGTCGCCGGCCTGGCCCTGGTCGATGGCCGGTGATTGTGCCAGCGGCTGCCATTCACCCGATGCCGATACAGAGGCGGCGAACAGGCCACGCAGGCCCGGGTCCACCAGGGCATAGGTGCCGGCCTTGGGGTCGCTGTGGGTCTGCAGGTAGACCTGCCTGCCGGAGGGGGTGACCACCACCTCTGGCGTGCCCGGCTTCATGCAGTAGTCCAGCTCGTCGTTGCTGGTTTCAAAGCTGTGCTTCCAGCAGCCACTTGCCGCATCAAAAGCATTCTCGCCATAGCCCTTGCGCAGCAGGCCGGTGACGATGGCCTGCAGCTGTTCAGCACTGAGCTCGGGGGTGGCCGCAGCAGTGGCCGCTGCCGCGTCATCGGCGGGCGCAGTTGCAGGTGCTGTGGCATCGGCCGTAGCCGGGGCTGCCGGAGTTTCCGCCTGGCAGGCCGCCAGACTGCCGGCCAGGCACAGGCCGAGCAATGCAGGCAGCGAACGCAGCGCCATGCGGGGCTTTGCAGTGGAGGGGGCAATCGTATGCGGCGGCAGTTTTTGCATGGGTTTGATCTCGGTTGTGGTCAGCATTTGCCGATGAAAAGAACAAGCGCGTGCGCGGCGCTGCATGAAGGATCAATCCGGCTTCGGCACGTTGCGCAGGCAGCCGGATGCCATCGAGCCTACCGCGCGGTGCGGTGACATGTAGATGAACAGGTGTGAGAGTGCAGCGGGTGCGGGAGCATCCGCGATGCATGCGCATGCATCGGCGGCATATGCCGGGCCGGCAGGAATGAAGCGGTGGGAAAGGACGCGCCGCAGCGCGGTCCTGGGGTAGCCATGTGCATCGCGGTCTCCATGCGAGCAACGTGGCATGCGCTATGCCGCCACGTTCTGGCCGATCCAGGTCCTGTCCTTGGGCCTGCTACCGAGGGATCGGTGTTTGATTGAATTACGGCCTGATCCTAACGGCAAAATCCGGCTGTGTCAGCCCCTGATTGCCGGCGTCGATTGCATTGCGTACCGCGAAAACATCCATGTGCAGCATGCGGCGCGCATCCAGTATTTACGCCATTCTCACAATGCTGGGTTTGGGGGAACACGCATGCGCGCGCGAATCAATCACGCACGGGCAGATCGATGTGGCTGCTGCCAAACCAACGGATTTCCATGGGCGCTGCAGCATCGGCCAGGGTTTCATCCGAAGGCTCCTTGCCACTGCCGAGATTGAGTTGTCGATCCGGCTGCTTGATCACGCCGAGCGTGACCACCACACGGCTGCCCGCAGCTACGCGGCGGCCAAGCAGGCGGGTGTCGTGCAGCTGCACCTGGTGGCGTTTGCCTGCTTCGAGCAGTTGCCGGTGGTTGCGGTCGCGTGCGTAGCTCAGGCGTTGCCGCCCGTAGGCAAGATCCAGATAGCGGCCGTCGGCAGTCTGTTCGTAGATGGCGAAGGCGATGTCGGCATCGGCCTTGTTGAGCGTGAAATCCAACGTGGCCGTGAACGGGCCGGCGAGTTCGGTGGCCTGCGCGAAGGGCTCACTGCGGAAGGCGAGGCCCGAATGTGCATCCAGCGCGGTGTTCACGACGGTGGGTGAGGGCTGCCAGTCCGCGTCACTGCGGTCGGTGAAATCGATGCGCTGCAGTGAAACGGCTTCAGGTGCCGGCGTTGTGCCCAGCGTGTGCGTGCCATCGGCGGCAGGTTGCAGGTATAAGCGTCGCTGGCGCGTGGCCATTGCATCAAGCGAGGCGGCGTGACGCCATGTGTCCGCGCCCATCACCTGCCAGTTGACGCGGCCCGCAAGCAGTTCGGGCTTGGCTGCGCCACGCAGCACATGGTCGAACCAGGCCAGGCGCAGAGCCTGCAGATCGATGCGCGCCACGGCATCGGGTTCATACCCCTGCACCTGCGGCGGTACGCCGGTCTGCATGGTGAAGTGCTCGTAGGGGCCGATGAGCAGGGTGTGGTCGGCATCGGGGCGCTGGCGCAGATGTTCGCGCAGGTAATGCAGTACGCCGATCTGCGCGCCGTCGAAATAACCGGTGGTGGCCAGCACCGGAATGTCGATGCCGGCGTAGTCCGCGCCCTGCGGAATCCTGGCCTGCCAGTAGCTGTCGTAGCCGGGGTGGCGCAACCATTCGTCGAACACGGGGTTGGGTGTGCCGTCGATGGCAGGCAGATCGCGGTAGCGGCGCCCGCTGCGGTAGGCATTGCTGTCCAGCTTCCGCCAGCGCGTGGCATCGCCATAGCTGGCATCGTCCAGGGAGCGGTTGCTGGCCACGTAGGCCGGCCACGCGTAGATGAAATTCATGAAGACGTTGCCTTCCATCGGCACGTCGATGCCCGGCGCCGCACTGGCCGAGGTGGCGATGGCCTTCAGTGCCGGCGGGCGGTGGCGCAGCGCCGCCCATTGGGTATAGGCGCTGTAGCTGCCGCCGTACATGCCGACTACGCCATTGCTCCATGGCTGCGCGGCCATCCAGTTGATGACGGCGGCGGCATCCTCGCCATCGTGCAGGAAGGGGGTGATGGCATCGGGGCTGCGGCCCTTGCCACGGCTGTAGGCCACGACCGAGGCATAGCCGTGGGCAGCCATCTTCTTCGCGTCATCCCAGGCCCAGTCGTCATTGGCGTAGATGGTGAACGTGAGCAGCGCCGGCAGCGGTTGCTGCGTGCTGGCCGGGCGTACCAGCAGGGCGCTGATCTGGGCGCCACCGGGTGTGGAAACCAGCAGGTCGCGCTGTATGTGGTAACGGCGCGTGTCGTCGGCTGCGAATGCTTCGGTAACGAAGGGCTGAAACGCTGCATACGCCGTGTAAACCTGCCATGCGCGGACCAGTTCCAGGGCGTCGGCCAGTGGCAGTTCGTGCTTGCCATTGGCGCGCGCAAGCTGTGCATCCAGATCGGCGCGCATGCGCGGCAGGTAGCCGTTGAAGGCAAACTGGGCCGCGTAGGCGCTGCGGTCGTCCAGCGGTGAAAGCAGTGCCGCGAACGCTTGCTGCCAAGCCGTGGCGAAGGGCGTGCCATCGGCTTCGTGGTGGCGCATCGCGCGGGCGAATACTTCGTACTGCAGGAAGATCGGCGCCTGCCCGGGTGGGTCGGCGCGCAGGCGTCGCAATGCATGAATGCTGTCGATGGCCTTGGTGTACTGGCCGGCGGCAAGCTGCAGGCGGAACTGCGTGGTCAGGCGTCGCTGCGGGTCATCGTCCTGATGGCGCGCAAGCGTCTGGCGGGCGAGGGCAGACAGGCCGGTATCCGGTGCGCCGGACAAGGTGCCGTGTGGCAGCGGGACGGTGGGAATCTGTGCAGACGCGGCGGTGGTGGCGAGCAGCAGCAGAAGCGCGTGCAGGTAGCGCATGCCTTCATCCCTGGGTCGATGGCGCAGGGGGCCAGTCTAGGGCAGGGAGGATGACGGTGGTAAGTGTCCTGAGGCGTCGGGTGTGGGGTATTCCCGGGTGCGCTTTGCTTACCCGGGCTACGGGTGTCGCCGTATGTGGAAAGGCCCCGCCTGCGGTGCAGGGCGGGGCCTTCGGCGTTGCCGGGATGGCGGAGGTGCTCAGCCAGTGGACCGGGGTTGGCACCAGTTGAGGCCGAGTATGGAGTACAGCGGGCAAGAGCGGATCAGGCCGGTGGCCAGGGGGATGATGCCCAGCCAGCCCCACCAGCCGATGACGTGGGTGGCCGCCAGTACGATGAGGGCGATGCCGATGATGATGCGGAACGCGCGATCAATGCCGCAGACATTGGTTTGCATGGTGATGCTCCAGTCTGGATCGGGGAGGGCATCGAGCGATGCGCGGGGCACCGGTGCGATGCGTTGCAACAGTCTCGCGCTGGGGTCGATAGCATGATGTGAAGCGCCGTTCATGTGTGCCATATGGCAGCAAACGACAACGGGCAGGCGCAGTGCCTGCCCGTTGCGTTGAAACACCACGCGGCTCGGTCAGCCGAGAATGCCCGGCAGGTCCAGCCCCTTCTCCTTCGCGCAGTCGATGGCGATGTCATAACCCGCATCGGCATGACGCATGACGCCGGTGCCGGGGTCGTTCCACAGCACGCGGGCGATGCGCCTGTCCGCTTCCTCGCTGCCGTCGCAGACGATGACCACGCCCGAATGCTGCGAGTAGCCCATGCCGACGCCACCGCCGTGATGCAGGCTCACCCAGGTGGCGCCACCGGCCACGTTGAGCATGGCATTGAGCAGCGGCCAATCGGACACGGCATCGGAGCCATCCTTCATGGATTCGGTTTCGCGGTTGGGCGAGGCGACGCTGCCGCTGTCCAGGTGGTCGCGGCCGATCACCACCGGTGCGCTCAGTTCACCGTTGCGCACCATCTCGTTGAACGCCAGGCCCAGCTTGTGGCGCAGGCCCAGACCCACCCAGCAGATGCGCGCCGGCAGGCCCTGGAAGCTGATGCGTTCGCGCGCCATGTCCAGCCAGCGGTGCAGGTGCGGGTCATCGGCAATGATCTCCTTCACCTTGGCATCGGTCTTGTAGATGTCCTCCGGGTCGCCGCTGAGCGCCACCCAGCGGAACGGGCCGACGCCTCGGCAGAACAACGGGCGCACATAGGCCGGCACGAAGCCGGGGAAATCAAAGGCGTTCTTCAGGCCTTCATCGAAGGCCATCTGGCGGATGTTGTTGCCGTAGTCCACGGTGGGGATGCCCTGCGCGTGGAAGGCGAGCATGGCCTCCACATGCACGCGCATGGCGGCCTTGGCGGCGTCGCGCACCTTCTCCGGATTGGCCTTCTGTTCGGCCAGCCACTGCTCAACCGTCCAGCCGAGCGGCAGGTAGCCGTGCACGGGATCGTGCGCGCTGGTCTGGTCGGTGACGCAGTCCGGGCGCACGCCGCGGCGTACCAGTTCTGGCAGGATTTCAGCGGCATTGCCGAGCAGGGCGATCGACTTGGCCTCACCGGCAGCGGTGTATTTGGCGATGCGCGCGAGTGCGTCGTCGATATCGGTGGCCTGTTCGTCCACATAGCGGGTGCGCAGGCGGAAATCGATGCTGCTCTGGCGGCACTCGATGGTCAGGCTGCTGGCACCGGCCAGCGACGCCGCCAGCGGCTGCGCGCCGCCCATGCCGCCGAGGCCGGCGGTGAGAATCCACTTGCCGGTGAGGCTGCCGCCGTAATGCTGGCGGCCCATTTCCACGAACGTCTCGTAGGTGCCCTGCACGATGCCTTGGCTGCCGATGTAGATCCAGCTGCCGGCGGTCATCTGCCCGTACATCATCAAGCCCTTCTTATCGAGCTCGTTGAAGTGCTCCCAGGTAGCCCAGTGCGGTACCAGGTTGGAATTGGCGATCAGCACGCGCGGTGCATCGGGATGGGTAGGGAACACGCCCACCGGCTTGCCCGACTGCACCAGCAGGGTCTGGTTGTCGTCCAGACGCTTTAGCGTTTCCAGGATCCTGTCGTAGCTCTCCCAGTCGCGCGCGGCGCGGCCGATACCGCCATACACCACCAGCGAGGTGGGGTCTTCGGCAACTTCCGCATCGAGGTTGTTCTGCAGCATGCGGAACGGTGCCTCGGTCTGCCAGGACTTGCAGTTGAGTGTGTTGCCGCGCGGCGCGCGCGGGCTGCGGGAGGGATCGTGACGGGTCATGGGTTTCTCCGGGAAGCAAAATCGAGGCAGGCGCGCAGCACCTGCTGCAGGGTGTCGCGCAGCGGGGCGGCATGGTCGGGGTCGTAGGGCGTGGGCCAGCTGTGTTCGTCCACGTCCTGCGGGGCGGGCTCGTGCATGTAGCCACGGCAGCCCAGCTCCATCTGCAGGGTGTGCACGCCGCCGGCGGTGTTGCTGTAGTGGCGCGTGATCCAGCCACCCTTGAAGCGGCCGTTGCGCACATGGCTCATGCCACTGAGCGCGCAGAGGTTCTCCACCACATCGGTGAGTGCGTTGTCGCAGGAGGTATCCGGCGCGCCGCTGGGGCCGGCCGTGCCGATGTTGAACTGCGGCAGCTCGCCATCGAACAGGTGCGGGATGAGCGAGCGGATCGAATGCGCGTCGTACATCACCACGCTGTCGTGCTGTGCACGCAGGCGTGCGATCTGCGCGGTCAGCGCATCGTGATAGGGGTCGAACCAGGTGGCGCGGCGGCGCTGGATTTCCACCTCATCAGGCGCGTGGCCATCGCGGTACAGGGGTTGGTTGTCGAAGGTGGTCAGCGGGCACAGCCCGGTGGTGTTCTGGCCCGGGTAGAGCGAAGCACCGGAAGGATCGCGGTTGACGTCGATGACCGAGCGCGAGATGGCCGTGCGAACGGTGGTGGCACCCAGCGCCTGTGCGAAGGCGTACAGCTCATGCACCCACCAGTCGGCATCGCGCCGTGCCAGCCAAGGCGAAACAAAATGGCCCGCAAGTTCATCCGGCAGCTCGGTGCCGGTATGCGGGAAGCTGACGATCAACGGCGCATCACCTTGGTGGATCTGCAGCCAGTCAGGGGAGGTTTTCATGGATGCTCCTGGTGCGTATGACTTCTTTGACTTCGTTTGATACCCCGCTTCCCCCGCAGGCGGGGGAAGCTGCCCAAAGGGCTGATGGGGGCGCTTGTCGCACAGAACCAGCAGCCCGCGTCCCATTACTCAGTTGCCTTCAACGACCTCCACCCCCGGCAGCGCCACGCTCAGCCCTTCAAGCAGCGCACCGCTGCGCACCAGCGCCGTCGCAGCGGCCATGTCCGGGTGGAAGTAGCGGTCGTCCTGCAGCGTGGGTACCTTCGCGCGCAGCACGCCGCGCACCTGTTCCAGCGGCTGGCTGGAGCGCAGCGGGGCATGGAAGTCGCAGCCCTGGGCGGCCGCCAGCAGCTCGATGCCGATCACGTTGGCGGCGTTCTCGGCCATCGCCAACAGGCGGCGCGCGCCGTGCGCGGCCATCGACACATGGTCTTCCTGGTTGGCCGAGGTGGGAATGGAATCCACGCTGGCCGGGTAGGCGCGCTGCTTGTTCTCCGACACCAGCGCCGCGGCGGTCACCTGCGGAATCATGAAGCCGGAGTTCAAGCCCGGTTTGGGCGTGAGGAAGGCCGGCAGGCCGGACAGTGCCGGGTCCACCAGCATGGCGGTGCGGCGCTCGCTGATGGAGCCGATCTCGCACACCGCCATCGCCAGCATGTCAGCGGCGAAGGCCACCGGCTCGGCGTGGAAGTTGCCGCCGCTCAGTGCTTCGCCGGTGTCGGTGAACACCAGCGGGTTGTCGGAGACGCCATTGGCTTCGATCTCCAGCGTGGTGGCGGCCTGGCGCATCACATCCAGCGCCGCGCCCATCACCTGCGGCTGGCAGCGCAGGCAGTACGGGTCCTGCACGCGCAGGTCGTTGTCACGGTGCGATTCGCGGATATCCGAGCCCTGCATCAGTTCACGCAGTACGGCAGCGGTGGCGATCTGCCCGTGCTGGCCACGGATGCGGTGGATGCGCGGGTCGAACGGCGTATCCGAGCCCTTGGCCGCTTCCACCGACAGGGCGCCGGTCACCAGCGCGGACTGGAACACCGTTTCGATCTCGAACAGGCCGGCAAGCGCGTAGGCCGTGGAGTACTGGGTGCCGTTGAGCAGCGCCAGGCCTTCCTTCGCGCCCAGCACCAGCGGCTCCAGACCGCGCTGCTTCAGTGCTTCCATCGCAGGCAGCTGCACGCCACCGATGAAGGCATCGCCCACGCCGATCATCACGCTGGCCATGTGCGAAAGCGGGGCGAGGTCGCCGGACGCACCCACCGAACCCTGGCACGGAATCAGCGGCACCAGATCGGTCTGCAGCATGGCTTCCAGCAGTGCCAGCGTCTGCGGGCGGATGCCCGAGGCACCCTGTGCGAGACTGGTGAGCTTGAGCGCCATCATCAGCCGCACCACATTGGCCGGCATCGGCTCGCCCACGCCGGCAGCGTGCGAGAGCACGATATTGCGCTGCAGGGTTTCAAGGTCTTCGCGGTCGATGCGTACGCTGGCCAGCTTGCCGAAGCCGGTGTTGATGCCATACACCGGCTCACCCCTGGCGACGATGGCTGCCACCACATCGGCGCTGCGCTGCACGGCGGCATGCGCGGAGTGGTCCAGCTTTACGCTGGCGCCACGGTACACCTGCCGCCACTGCGAGAGGGAAACGTGGCCGGGAAGAAGGGTCAGATACTCGCTCATGAAGGCTCCGTGATGCAGGTGTGGCGGTATGGCGGGAATGGGGTGGGGTGACGGTCAGGCGCGCTGGCCGCGCCAGATGCGTGCATGCAGCGGGTTGAAGCCGATGCGGTAGACCAGGTCGGCCGGGGCATCGATGTCCCAGATGGCGAGGTTGCAGTCCAGGCCGGTGGCCAGCCTGCCGATGCGCTCGCTGCGGCCCAGCGCGCGTGCCGCTTCGCGGGTGAAGCCGGCGATGCATTCGTCCACGGTCAGGCGGAACAGGGTCGCGCCCATGTTCATGGCCAGCAGCGGGCTGGTCAGTGGCGACGTGCCGGGATTGCTGTCGGTGGCCAGCGCCAGCGGTACGCCTGCATCGCGCAGCTGCTGGATCGGCGGCAGCACGGTTTCGCGGGTGAAGTAATACGCGCCGGGCAGCAGCACGGCGACGGTGCCGGCCTGGCGCATGGCAGCGATGCCTGCGGCGTCGAGGTGTTCAATATGGTCGGCGGACAACGCGCCGTGGCGTGCCGCCAGTTCGGCACCATGCTGGTTGGACAGCTGCTCGGCGTGAATCTTGATCGCCAGCCCGTGCTGCTTTGCCGCCTCGAACACCTGCTGCGCCTGCGCCGTGCTGAAGGCGATGTTCTCGCAGAACACATCCACCGCCTCGGCCAGCCCTTCAGCGGCGATGGCGGGAATCATCACCGCGCATACTTCGTTGATATAGGCCTGCGCCTCGTGCCCCGGTGGCACGGCGTGGGCGCCGAGGAAGGTCGGCACAATCTCGACCTTGCGCAGCTGCCCCAGCTCGCGCGCCACGCGCAACTGCTTGCGCTCATCATCAAGGGTGAGGCCGTAGCCGGATTTGATTTCCAGCGTGGTCACACCTTCGGCCAGCATGGCATCCAGACGGGGCAGGCTGGCGCGGAGCAGGGCGGCGTCATCGGCCTCGCGGGTGGCGCGCACGGTGGCGACGATGCCACCCCCTGCGCGCGCGATATCGGCATAGCTGACGCCCTCCAGCCGCTGCTGGAACTCGTTGGCGCGGTTGCCTGCGTAGACCAGATGGGTATGGCAGTCGATCAGGCCGGGGCTGATCCAACGGCCTTCGCAGTTGATGCGTTCGGCGGCCTCGAAGGCAGGTGGGGCGGCGGCCGGGCCGACGTGCACGATGCGCCCGTCAGTGGCGGCGATCACGCCATCAGGGATCAGCCCAAGGCCGCCTGAGGCATCATCCAGGGTCATCAGGTTGGCGTTCTGCCAGAGCGTATCGCAGCGCATGGACACTCATCCCGGTAATTTTGTATATACAATAACGACCGAAAACGGAGAGTGTCCAGTGACGCCGAACATCGCCGCCAATCCGATCCGCTTCCACGTCCGCCAGGCCCTGTTGCCGGGCGGCTGGGCACGTGATGTACGCATCGATTGCAGCGGGGGGCGGATCACCGCCATCCAGGCCGAGGCCTCCAGCGATGGCTGCACCCAGCAGCTGGGCGCCGTGGTGCCGGGGCTGGGCAACCTGCACAGCCATGCCTTCCAGCGGGCGATGGCGGGCCTGACCGAGGTGGGCGGGCGTTCCGGCGACAGCTTCTGGAGCTGGCGCGAGCTGATGTACCGCTTTCTCGACCGCATTCAACCAGAGGACGTACAGGCCATCGCGGCTCAGGCCTACATGGAGATGCTGGAAAGCGGCTTTACCCGCGTCGGTGAGTTCCACTATCTGCACCATGCCCCGGATGGCAGCCGCTATGCGGACCGGGCCGAAATGGCCGCACGTATCGCTGCCGCATCGGCGCAGACCGGGCTGGGCCTGACCCTGCTGCCGGTGTTCTACGCGCACAGCGACTTCGGTGGCGCCGCGCCTACGCAAGGGCAGCGGCGTTTCCTGCATGACATTGAGGGCTTTGCTGAACTACTTGATGCCAGCCGGAAAGCATTGGCGCCGCTGCCGGATGCCGTGCTCGGCCTGGCCCCGCACAGCCTGCGTGCCTGCACGCCGGCGGAACTGCAGGCACTGGTGGCAATGGCGCCCGGGCCCATCCACATCCATATTGCCGAGCAAACCCGCGAAGTTGATGCCTGCGTGGCCTGGAGTGGCCAGCGCCCGGTGGAGTGGCTGTACGCGAACAATCCGGTTGATGCGCGCTGGTGCCTGGTGCATGCCACCCAAGTCAACGCGCAGGAAGTGGCGCTGATGGCCGGCAGTGGTGCGGTGGTCGGCCTGTGCCCGATCACCGAGGCCAATCTGGGTGATGGCCTGTTCCCCATGCGCGAATTCGTACAGGCAGGCGGGCGGTTCGGCGTGGGCTCGGATTCCAATGTGCTGATCGACGCGGCCGAAGAACTGCGTCTGTTGGAGTACGGCCAGCGGTTGGCCCTGCGTGGCCGCAACGTGCTGTCACCGGATGCGCTTTCCAGTGGTCGCTGGCTGCACCAGCAGGCGGGCGAGGGCGCCGCGCAGGTGCTTGGCGTGCCGGCCGGTCTGGCCGTTGGTGCGGCGGCAGACCTGGTCGAGCTGGATCTGGAACACCCTTCGCTGCATGGCCGCGACGGCGATGCCTTGCTTGACAGTTGGCTGTTCGCCGCACGTAATGGCGCGGTCCGCAGCGTCTGGCGCAATGGTCGCGAACTGGTCAACGGCGGCCGTCATTTTGACCGTGACGCCATCAGCGCAGGCTACCGCGCCGCCCTCAGCCGGATTCTGGCTTGAGCGTAAGTCGCCGCCCTTTCAGGAACTTCGAGTGAAGAGCAAGAAGGCTCCCACCCTCAACCAGCGCATCCGCAGCGATATCGAGAGCCGCATCCTCAGCGGCGAGTGGCAACCCGGCTACCGCATCCCGTTCGAGCATGAGCTGATGGAGCAGTACCGCTGCTCGCGCATGACCGTGAACAAGGTGCTGACCACCCTGGCCGAGAGCGGCATGATCGAGCGCCGCCGCCGCGCGGGTTCGTTCGTGGCACGCCAGCCGCCGCATCTGGAGCAGGTGGCGCTGGAAATTCCCGATATCGCGGTGGCTGTGGCCAACCGCGGCCATCGTTACGAATTCGAGTTGCTGGAGCATGAGCTCCGGCGCGCGAAGGCGGCCGTGGCCGAGGAGGTGCAACTGGTTGGCAGCGGCTATCTGCTGGCAATGCGCTGCCTGCATCTGGCCGATGGCAAGCCGTTGGCACTGGAGCGCCGCCTGATCAATCCGGACGCCGTGCCGGAAACGCTGGACGTGGACTTCAGCGTCCATCCGCCCGGCAGCTGGCTGCTGCAGAACGTGTCATGGACACGCGGCGAGCACCGCATCAGCGCGGTTGCCGCCACCGAGGCGGAGGCTGCGCTGCTGAAGGTGCCGGTGGGCACCGCCTGCCTGGTCATCGACCGCCAGACCTGGCGCGGCGAGCAGCCCATCACCTGGGTGCGGCAGAAATTCCTGGGCGACGCCTACGACCTCATCGCCCGTTTCGCCCCCGGCAACCGCTGAGCCGCGAATCCGCCGCAGCAGCCGCACCTGTACCCGCACCCTGTAGCCGGCACCTGTAGCCCGGATAAGCAAAGCGCATCCGGGAAGCCGATGGCCCATCAGCGGGCGGTGACTTCTTCAACGGACGTGACCCGCAGCGGCAAGCTATATCGCGCCCGGACGGAAAAGCCCCGGGTGCGCTCGCGCTTACCCGGGCTACAAGAGCTGCGCTGCTGAGTCTGTGTGCCAGCACCGCCTTTGTAGCCCGGATAAGCGAAGCGCATCCGGGAAGCCGATGGCCCATCAGCGGGCGGTGACTTCTTCAACGGACGTGACCCGCAGCGGCAAGCTATATCGCACCCGGACGGAAAAGCCCCGGGTGCGCTCGCGCTTACCCGGGCTACAAGAGCTGCGCTGCTGAGTCTGTGTGCCAGCACCGCCTTTGTAGCCCGGATAAGCGAAGCGCATCCGGGAAGCCGGTGTCCCATCAGCGGGCGGTGACTTCTTCAACGGACGTGACCCGCAGCGGCAAGCTATATCGCACCCGGACGGAAAAGCCCCGGGTGCGCTCGCGCTTACCCGGGCTACAAGAGCTGGGTTGCTGAGTCAGTGCGCCACCACCGCCTTTGTAGCCCGGATAAGCGAAGCGCATCCGGGACGCCGATGAGCTATCAGAGGGCGGTAACTTCTGCGGCAGAGGTGATCCGCAGCAGCAAGGCTTACCGCAGGCGGACGGAAAAGCCCCGGGTGCGCTTGCGCTTACCCGGGCTACAGAGGCTGTGCGATCAGGCCGCCACGCGGGACGGCTTTCAACGGATCAGAACGTTTGGCACTGCCGCCAGCGCACCGGCTCATCGATGCCGGGGCGCGGATTGAGCTGCACGCGGGTGGTGCGCAGGGCGGGGAAGTGTTCCAGCTCGCGGCAGATCAGTGGCCAGATGGCCGCATCTTCACCGCTGCGCTCCACCGACAGGGTAGAGCGGGTCAGCCAGATGCCGCTGACCACGCCCGGCGTGCGCGCAAGCGCCTTGGAAACGGTCTGCTGGTAACGCAGCAGGGTTGCCGGGTCCGGGTCCTGGATCAGGTCGGCTGGGTCCTGCGCCGCCGGCCTGGCCGGTGTGGTGCTGGTGCCGGGCTGCGCCGGAGTGGTTGCCGTTGCTGGCGTGCCGGCCGGCTTGCCGGCGGCCGGCGCAGCAGCGGATGCCGGCGCGGCCAGCGTGCCACTCCCGCCGCCGGCGGCATCATTGCGCAGGGTCATATAGCCCATGCCGGCCAGCAGGCCCAGTGCAATGGCAGCAAGGCCGGCGATGCTGGTGTGGCGCACCGCCTCGCGGCTGGCGATGCCGGTAACCGTGTCGCGCACCTGGGCGGGCACGTAGGGTTTGAGCTGCTGCCACAGGCTGCGGCCGTCAATCACTTCAATGGACTGCTTGCCGGCTTCGGCCAGGCCGTCACGGTCCACCTGGCCTTCGGTCAGCAGCAGGCCGCCAACGGCACCGGTCAGGCGCATGGCGCTGCCCAGCTCGTTCACGGCACTGGCATCGAGCCGGTAGGCGCGGCCGTGCTTGCACGACACCAGCCAGCGTTGGCCGTCACGCTGCAGCAGGAAATCGCTGCTGGTGCCACGGTCGCTGTCCTCGCTGTCGGTGAGCGGCTGCAGGCCGCGCTGCTCGGCCATGGCCTGCCGCACGATCTGCGAAAACTCGCGCCAGCGCATCCCGGCCAATGCCGCAAGGCCATGATGTATTTCGGTTTTCCTGCGCTTGACCAGCCAAAGCCAGGCGGCCGCAAGCCCCCATACCAACAGGGCGAGGACAAAGGCCAGAATCCAGGAAAACATCAGAAAATTACCCAGGCAAAGTGCGGAGTCAGGCTCGCATTTTATCTATCTTGTGGCGCGGCAGTGCCTGTGATGTTCGGCTTTTTGTGCGTGCCACTGTCAGCATTCAGCCCGAGCTGGCCAGTCCGGGCCAGTAATGGCTGTCGGGCACGGCACGGGCGCCGAAGATCGCCTGGCCCACCCGCACCACGGTGGCGCCTTCCTCGATGGCGATCTCGAAATCACCGGACATGCCCATCGACAGTTCATCCAGCGCCATGCCATCTGGTGCCTGCTGGCGCAGCTGGTCACGCAGTTCGCGCAGGCGTACGAAGCAGGCGCGCACGCGCTCGGCTTCTGCCGAAAACAGGGCAAGGGTCATCAGCCCGCGCACGCGCAATGCGCCGAACTGCGGCAGGGCCTGGATGAAGCCCCCCACCTGCTCGGGCGGCAGACCGAACTTGCTGTCCTCGCCGGATGTGTTCACCTGTACGAATACATCCAGGCTGCGGCCCTCCTGCTGCAGGCGGCGGTCCAGGGTTTCAGCCAGGCGCAGGCTGTCCAGCGCCTGGAATTCGGCGGCGAAGCGCGCCACCAGCTTGGCCTTGTTGGTCTGCAGGTGGCCGATCACCGACCACTGCAGGTCGGCCAGGTCCTGCATGGCCTCCCACTTGTGGTGGGCCTCCTGCACCTTGTTCTCGCCCAGCAGCCGGCAGCCGGCCTGGTAGGCCATGCGGATATGGGCTTCGTCGATGGTCTTGCTGACCGGCAGCAGCCGCACCTGCGTGGGCGCGCGCCCGGCGCGGGCACAGGCCGCGTCGATGCGGGCGCGGATGGCGGCCAGGTTGTGGGCGAAATCGTCCACGCTCTCGGCGCGCTGGTAGCGGCCGTGCTGGTCGTGGAGGGTAGGGGTGTGCTGCGGTTGCGCGGTCATGGCGGCTCGGTGGCGGTGTGCCCGGAGCCATCATTGTCGGCCTGTCCGCCAGCGCGGGCCAGTTCGCACGCAGCCCATTGCCAGAATGCGGGCATGAAAAAACCCGCCATCCGGAGCCGTGAGGGGAGGGAGACTTACGGCGCGGTACTGCTGGCGGGTTGATTCATCTTCGCGCGATTGATGCTGCTTTGCAACATCAATACAGGCATCAATCGGTATGTGGCGGCACATCGCTGGCATGCGCGGTCGTGTCCGCGTGTGCGGCACGGCTTTCGGCGCGGGTAAGGCGGCGGTTGAGCGCGTCGAGGCGTTCGTTCAGCGCCTCGATGTCGGAGCGGCTGGGGATGTCCATGCGCCGCAGCACGCGGTGCACGCCATCCTCGACGTTCTTCTCCAGCCGGTCCCAGGTGCCGGCGGCACGGTCACGGGCGCTGCCCAGCGTGCTTTCCACCGAATCACGCAGGCTTTCGCCGCGCGAGGACGTCTCGCGGCTGCGTTCCTCGGCGGCCTCGCCCTCGCGCACCAGCGAATCGAAGAAACGGCTGCCTTCGCTCTGTGCACGGGAAAGGGCGCCCAGGCCGGCCAGCCATACCTGCTGGGCGGATTCGGTCATGCGCCTTCCCAGGCGCTCGGCCTGTCCCTGCAACCCGGGGCTGCCGTCTTCATTGTCGGGACGATGTTCATACGCGCTCATGGCATTGCTCCTGTGCGTTCATGAAAGTCACTGACAGTCACCGTAGCCGGTTTTATGCGTTTTCGGTGTGACGGCGGGGGTTCAGCCCAGCTTCTCGGTCAGCACCCGTTGAATTTCCGATTCCACCATGCCCTTCATCGCCGACAGTAGAAAGCCCAGTTCGGCCTTCACCTGCACCGCACCCGGCAGCAGTTCAATGGCGCCTTCCACGCCGGAGCGGGCAAAGTGCAACACCGGGCCATCCCAGCGGGTGGTCACGTCGAAGCGGTCCTGCAGTTTCTGTGCAACCTCGGCGATGGCGCTGTGGGCCTTGTCATCGGACAGGGAGTGGACATGGTGGATGTCAATCGTGGACATGGAGCGTTCCTGCGGTACGGCATGTAATGGGAGGAGCGGCATTGTGCGCAGCCGGCGGCGTCAGTCCAAGTCCCCTGGCACCTTCCTGTGTGACGGGCCGACCTGCTAGTCTGCCGCCGGTGCATACTCTGCAAGTCCATTTCAATAACCGCCAGCAACCCGACCAGTCGTTGACGCCGGGCGTGCAGCGTATTGTGCGCCATGCCTCCGGGCAGGTACGGCTTGGCGATGACAGCGTCGGCCCCTTGCTGCTGGCCCGTTTCTGCACCGACCAGCGCGGCGTGTGGCTGCAGGTGGCCAGCGGCGTTCGCGGCATCCACGTCAATGGCCGCCCGGTGCAGCGCATGGCGCTGCTGCGCGCGGGCGATTCGGTGTATGCCGATGGTGCCGAGATGCTGCTGCGGGGCCAATGCGAGAGCGTTGCCCAGCCCCCGGAAGCCCCGACCGAGACAGGCGATGACCTGCGCGTGCTGCTGCGCGGCGTCGGTGGCCGCCACCATGGGCGCAGTTTCACCCTGGACCGGCCGCGCAACGTGGGCAGCGAGGCAGCCAATGACATCGTCATAGACGACCCGGCCTTTGCTGGGCGTCATGCCCGCTTCGAGCGCCATGGCGACAAGGTGCTGCTGCGTGACCTGGGCTCGGGCGAGGGTTCGCTGGTCAACGGCGTGGCTACCCGCCACTGCTGGCTGCAGGGCGGTGACCAGGTGGTGTTCGACGGTGGCCATCGCTTCGTGCTGGAAATGCCGCGCAATGCGGCGGCCGCACCGTTGCCCGCACCGGAAGAGCCGGCCCTCGCCGAACAGGCGGAAAAGGCGCCGGCATCACCCCGCAAACGCTCGCACCGCTGGCCCTGGCTCCTGCTCAGCGCCTTGCTGCTGGGTGCGGCCATCAGCGCGTTGCTGCTGTTCGGCGCGCGCTGACCGGACAGCGGCTGGCAGCACGATGCCAGCCACCCATTCGTGTGCTTTGACCAGCGTGGGTTGAACCCTGCGCAATTGGGTGCAGATGCAACTTTTTCTGCATGCCCCAAGGCTGTTGCGCTGCGGCATACTAGGGGTTCAGCCCTACAGGTGTGTCATGACGCGCGCATTCAATTTCAGTGCCGGCCCTGCAACGCTGCCGGAGCAGGTTCTCCGCCAGGCGCAGGAGGAAATGTTGGAATGGAATGGCGTAGGCGCATCCATTGTCGAAATCAGCCACCGCAGCGCCGATTTCATGGCTGTGGCGGCACAAGCCGAGGCCGACCTGCGCAGCCTCATCGGTATTCCCAATGACTATGCCGTGCTGTTCCTGGGCGGTGGTGCCACCACCCAGCAGGCTCTGATGCCGTTGAACTTCGCCAGCCCCGGCCAGCGTGCCGACTATGTGGTTACCGGGCACTGGGGCAAGACGGCGGTCAAGCAGGCCAGGCCCTATGTGGATGTCAACATCGCCGCCGATGGCGAAGCCGGTGGCTTCCGCGACATCCCGCCGGTGGCGCAGTGGCAGCTCTCGCGCGACGCGGCCTATGTGCACATCACCGCCAACGAAACCATCCATGGCGTTGAATTCCGCGACGTGCCGGACGTGGGCAACGTGCCGCTGATCGCCGACTTCAGTTCCTCCATCGCTTCGGAGCCCACCGATGTATCGCGCTATGGCGTGATCTATGCCGGTGCGCAGAAGAACCTTGGCCCGGTGGGCATCGCCGTGGTCATCATCCGCCGCGACCTGCTGGAGCGTGCCGGCCAGCCACGCGCGGATATTTTCGATTACCGCTCGCACGTCGCGCGCGATTCCATGCTCAACACGCCGCCCACCTGGAACTGGTATCTGGCCGGGCTGATGTTCAAGTGGATGCTTGCACAGGGAGGCGTGGAAGCCTTCGCCAGGCTCAGCCAGGAAAAGTCGTCGCTGATCTACACGGCCATCGATGGTTCGGGCGGCTTCTATCGCAACGACGTGGCCGCCGCGGTGCGCTCGCGCATGAACATTCCGTTCTTCCTGCCCAGTGATGAGCTCAACGCGCGCTTCGTCAGCGAAGCCAAGGCGGCAGGGTTGCTGGCGCTGAAGGGCCACAAGGCTGTCGGCGGCATCCGCGCCTCGCTGTACAACGCCATGCCGCTGGAAGGCGCGCGTGCGCTGGCAGCGTTCATGCGCGATTTCCAGCAGCGCAACGGCTGACCCCATTCAACGCCGTGCGCAGCGCGCCGGCCCGCAACAGGTAGACCATCGCATGGCATCCAAGCCACCCAAGAGTGCCTCCAACGCCAAGCCCGCCGCAGCAAAGAAGCCTGCGGGCAAGGCCGGTGCCGGCAAGACCACCGCGAAGAAGGCGACTGGCAGGAAGAAGGCGGTTGCCGAAACCGTGAAGGCGCCGGTGCTGTCGGATGTCCGCGCCAAGATCGACCAGATCGACCGCAGCATCCAGGCCCTGATCGCCGAGCGCGCGAATTTCGCGCACCAGGTGGGCAAGGCCAAAGGCAAGCTCGCCGCCGCCGTGGACTACTACCGTCCCGAGCGCGAGGCGCAGGTGCTGCGCATGGTGGTGGACCGCAACGAAGGCCCGCTCAGCGATGAAGTGCTGGTGCATGTGTACCGCGAGATCATGTCTGCGTGTCTGGCCCAGCAGGAGCCGCTGAAGATCGGCTACCTCGGCCCGGAGGGCACCTTCAGCCAGCAGGCCGTGCTCAAGCATTTCGGCCGCTCGGCGCTGGGCCTGCCGATGGCGAGCATCGAGGAAGTGTTCCAGGAAGTGGAAGCGGGCAACGCTGATTTCGGCGTGGTGCCGGTGGAAAACTCCGGGCAGGGCACCATCCAGATCACGCTGGACATGTTCCTGACCTCCAACCTCAAGATCTGCGGTGAAGTGGAACTGCGCGTGCAGCAGTACCTGATGTCGCGCAGCGGCCGGCTGGAGGACATCGAGCGTATCTACGCACACCCGCAGTCGTTCATGCAGACATCCTCGTGGCTGCGCGCCAACCTGCCAAAGGCCGAAAAGGTGCCGGTGTCGAGCAATGCCGAAGGTGCCCGCCGCGCGCGCAACGCGGACGACGCGGCGGCCATCGGCGGCGAAAGTGCAGGCCACGTCTACGGACTGAAGAAGGTGGTGACCAAGCCGATCCAGAACGATGCGGACAACACCACGCGCTTCCTGGTCATCGGCCGCCAGCTGTTTCCGTCCTCGGGCCATGACCGCACCTCGGTGCTGGTGTTCATCCACGACAAGCCGGGCGCACTGTTCGACGTGCTCAGCCCGTTTGCGCGCCACGGCATCAGCATGAACCGCATCGAATCGCGGCCCTCGCACCAGGCCAAGTGGGAGTACGGTTTCTTCATCGACCTGGCCGGCCACATCGAGGATGAATCGATGCAGGCCGCGCTGGCCGAACTGAAGGCCCATTCCGCCGAGATCAAGATTCTCGGTTCCTACCCGGTCGCTGTGCCCTGATCGGGTTCCGGGGCTCCCCATCCTTCACCGCAGGCGGGGCTGCCGCCGCGTCCTTGGGCAGGATGCTCGAAGGCGGATGGGGCAGGCTTCCGGGCAACAGTGACAACCAATCCCATCGCACCAGCACCTTCACCAATACGGTGCAGGCAGCGAAGCACCAAAGAGAACCCGCATGACCACCCAGCCGTACTGGATTGCACGTAAAGGCAGCGCCCTGCAGGGCACGTTGGCCATTCCCGGCGACAAGTCGGTTTCGCACCGCGCGGTGATGTTCGCCGCGCTGGCCGATGGCGTGTCGCGCATCGACGGCTTTCTGGAAGGCGAGGATACCCGCGCCACCGCCGCCATCTTCGGCAGCATGGGCGTGCGCTTTGAAACGCCGTCCGCCTCGCAGCGCATCGTGCATGGCGTCGGCGTCGATGGCCTGAAGGCCCCGCAGGCTGAGCTGGATTGTGGCAATGCAGGCACCGGCATGCGTCTGCTGGCAGGCCTGTTGGCCGCGCAGCCGTTCGACAGCACGCTGGTGGGGGATGCATCGCTTTCCAAGCGCCCGATGCGCCGCGTCACCGCCCCATTGGCGCAGATGGGCGCACGCATCGACACCCGCGAGGACGGCACGCCACCGCTGCATATCCACGGCGGCCAGGCGCTGCACGGCATCGATTACGAGCTGCCGGTAGCCAGTGCCCAGGTCAAGTCGGCGGTGCTGCTGGCCGGCCTGTACGCACAGGGTGAAACCCGCGTGGTCGAGCCGCACCCCACCCGCGACTACACCGAGCGCATGCTGCGTGCGTTCGGCGTGGAGATTGATTTCGCACCCGGTACCGCGCGCCTGCGTGGCGGCCAGCGTCTGCGCGCCACCGATATCGCCGTGCCGGCGGATTTCTCGTCGGCGGCGTTCTTCATCGTGGCCGCCAGCATCATTCCGGGCTCGGAAGTGCGCCTGCGCTCGGTCGGGTTGAACCCCCGCCGCACCGGTCTGCTGACCGCTCTGCGCCTGATGGGGGCCGACATCACCGAGGAAAACCACGCCGAGCATGGTGGCGAGCAGGTCGCGGACCTGGTGGTGCGCTACGCGCAGCTGAAGGGGGCGGAAATTCCGGAAGCCGTGGTGCCGGACATGATCGACGAGTTCCCCGCGCTGTTCGTCGCTGCCGCCGCCGCACAAGGGCAGACGGTGGTGCGCGGTGCAGCCGAACTGCGGGTCAAGGAATCAGACCGTCTCGCGGCGATGGCCACCGGCCTGCGTGCGCTGGGGCTGCGCGTGGACGAAACCGAAGATGGCGCCACGCTGCACGGTGGCCCGCTGGGCAGCGGCACCATCGAGAGCCACGGCGATCACCGCATTTCGATGGCCTTCGCCATTGCCGGGCAGCTCAGCACCGGTGAGGTGCGCATCAACGATGTGGCCAACGTGGCAACCTCGTTCCCGGGCTTCGATACCCTGGCCACCGGTGCCGGTTTCGGCCTCAGCGCCCGCTCCTGAATTCCACCGGCACCTGCACCACACTGGCGATGGCCTGGCCATCGCGCAGGGCAGGGCGGAAGCGCCACTGCAGCAGGGCTTCCAGCGCGGCCTCGTCCAGCAGGCGGTCCTGCTGGCCCTGATGCGCAACGATGCTGGCATCGGTGACACGGCCATTACTGTCGATCTGGAGGCGCGCGATCACGTCGCCTTCCACCTTGTCGGCGAGCAGGGCTTCCGGGTAACGCGGCAGGGGGTTGCCGTCCATCGGCGCGGCATCCATGTCCAGCATCTGCGGCGGGGCATGACCGGCCTGCGTGCCTACTGCCGGCAGGGCGCCGGCATCGTCCATGGTGTCGCGGCTGGCGTGGCCGGCCTTCCATACCAGCAACAGGGCGCCGGCCAGAACGGCCGCGGTCAGCAGCGCCCACAGCCAGCCGGCCACCGAGCGTGAGCCGTGGGCGGTGGTGCTGGCGCTGGTCTGATCGTGCGGAATGCTGGACATCGGTTTGGCGGCCCGTGTTCTAGGACGCCGCCAGTCTGGTGTGGCCGTGGTGAGCCGGGCCTAAATCCAGCCAGCCCTCAATGGGCTTGGTTCAGCTTACTGAGCCGGTTTGAAATCAAACGGGATATCCAGGCTGGCCTGCATCGGCTGGCCATTGCTCTGTGCGGGCTGGAAACGCCAGCCGCGCACGGCTTCCACGGCTGCCCGGTCCAGATCGCGTGAGCCGCTGCGCTGGACCACGCGTGCGTCTATCACCGTGCCCTGCACACCCACGACGGCCTGCACCACCACCGTGCCACTTTCACCACGGCGCAGCGCGCCTGCGGGGTAGCTGGGCGCCGGGCTCTGGCCCGGCAGCGGCTGCGGCCGGTCGGTGGGTACTGGTGCCGCACCTGCTGCGCCTGGCGCGCCGGCATCGGCCATGGGCATCTGCTGCGGTGCCTCGGCAATGGGTTGCGGCGGTGGCGGCGGGGTGGTTTCCACCAGCTGCGGGGCTTCTTCCTCTTCCACCGGTGCCGGGCGCGCATCAGGCATTTCGCTGGCGCCGGAGCCTGCCGGCAACGGCGCGGGCAGCGGTGCCAGCTCGGTGGCGGCCTGGGCCTGTGGCTGGGTTGCGGCCGGTGCCACCGCGTTGCTGCGGCGGACGTTGAACCACACCAAAAGGAACAGCAGCACGCCAACGCCAAAGGCGATGCCGGCGATCTTCAGGCTGTTGGGCGGCAGCTGGAAGTGGAAGTTCTGCGCGGAGCGGGACGAGGAAGCGGGCATGGGGTTGGCCGTTTTGAACGCCCCGATTCTTGCACAGGAAGGGCAACACGCGGCAGAGAAGCCCGGTTCGCGCGATAATGCTCTTTCATATCCGTACATAGTGCTTGCCATGCTTGATCCAGCCCTTCTTCGCCAGCAGCCCGCCGAACTTGCCCAACGCCTGCGTGATACACGCGGCTATGCGCTGGACGTGGCCGCGTTCGAGTCGCTCGAAGCGGACCGCAAGCGCATCCAGGTGCGCACCCAGGAGCTGCAGAGCCTGCGCAACAGCCGCTCCAAGGCGATCGGCCAGGCCAAGGCCAAGGGCGAGGACGTGTCGGCGATCATGGCCGAAGTGGCCGCCTTCGCCGACGAGCTGAAGGCCTCCGAGGCCCAGCTGGATGTGCTGCGCGAGAAGATCGAAACCCTGTCGCTGGGCATCCCCAACCTGCCTGCGGCCGATGTGCCGGCCGGCAAGGACGAGGCGGACAACGTCGAGCAGCTGCGCTGGGGCACGCCGCGCGCGTTTGATTTCCCGGTCAAGGATCACGTCGAGCTGGGCGCACGCGATGGCTGGCTGGATGCGGAAACCGCCGCCAAGCTCAGCGGCGCCCGCTTCACCGTGCTGCGTGGCCCGCTGGCGCGCCTGCACCGTGCGCTGGGCCAGTTCATGCTCAACCTGCACACCAGCGAGCACGGCTACGAGGAAATCAACGTGCCGGTGCTGGTGAACGCCGACTCGCTGCGTGGCACCGGCCAGCTTCCCAAGTTCGAGGAAGACCTGTTCAAGACCGCGCTGGGTGAATCCACCCGCTACCTGATCCCGACCTCGGAAGTGCCGCTGACCAATATCGTGCGCGACGAGATCGTCGATGCCGAGCGCCTGCCGCTGCGCATGACCGCCCATTCGATGTGCTTCCGCTCCGAGGCCGGCAGCGGTGGCCGCGACGTGCGCGGCATGATCCGCCAGCACCAGTTCGAGAAGGTGGAACTGGTCAGTGTGTGCCGCCCGGAAGAGAGCGAGGCCGAACACCAGCGCATGACCGGGTGCGCCGAAACGGTGCTGCAGCAGCTGGGCCTGCCGTACCGCAAGGTGCTGCTGTGCACCGGTGACATGGGCTTTTCAGCCATCAAGACCTACGACCTGGAAGTGTGGCTGCCCTCGCAGCAGACCTACCGCGAGATTTCCTCGTGCTCCAACTGCGGTGATTTCCAGGCCCGCCGCATGCAGGCCCGCTGGCGCAACCCGGCCACCGGCAAGCCGGAGCTGGCACACACGCTCAATGGCTCGGGCGTGGCGGTGGGCCGCGCGATGATCGCGGTGATGGAGAACTACCAGAACGCCGATGGCTCGATCACCATCCCCGATGTGCTGCGCCCCTACATGGGCGGCGCAGAGCGCATCGGCTGAGGTGGCCGGGCGCAACCCGGCACAAACAGCTGCATACCGCAAAAGGCCTGCCATCGAGCAGGCCTTTTGCATATGCGCGCATGTAGTGGAAGCCCTTGTTTTCTCGTGCGAAACGACTGGGTGAGCGGGGCGCTGCGACAGTTGACCGAACCTGCCGGCTATTGGCCAGAAGCAGGCAGGCCAATGCTTTGCGGGGCTTCAATGTCCGTACATTATTGCCTTTCTGGGACATTGGTGGTTGAATTCGCCCAATCGTTCTGAATATGGAATTGCGCCATGCAGGATCTCAACGACCTCTACTATTTCGCGATGGTGGTCGATCACGGCGGTTTTGCCGCCGCGGAGCGGGCGCTAGGCATTCCCAAATCACGCTTGAGCCGGCGTATCAGCCAGCTGGAAACCGATATGGGTGTGCGCCTGCTGCAGCGTTCCACCCGGCGCTTTGCGGTCACCGATGTGGGCATGAGCGTGCACCGCCACGCCCAGACCATGCTCTCCGAGGCCCAGGCCGCGCGCGAGGTGGTGGACCGCCTGAGCGCGGAGCCACGCGGGCTGGTGCGCGCCAGCGTACCGGTGTCACTTGCACAGATGCAGTTGCCCAAACTGCTGCCGAGGTTCCTGCAGCAATACCCCAAGGTCCGCCTGCAGCTGGCCATCAGCAACCGCCGCGTGGACATCATCAACGAGGGCTACGACGTGGCCCTGCGGGTGCGTTCGCGGCTGGACGATGACGGCAGCCTGGTGATGCGCAGCTTTGGCCAGGTACAGGAGCTGCTGGTCGCCAGCCCGGCCTATCTGGACCGTGCGGGCCGCCCGGCCACGCCGGAAGACCTTGCCAGCCACGTCACCCTGAGCATCAGCGAGGACGAGGCGCGCCAGCGTTGGGAGCTGCACGGCCCCGGTGGCGAGGTGCGCCGCGTTGACCTGCAGCCGCGCGTGGCCGGCTTCGATTTCCCGTTGCTGCAGTCCATGGTCAAGGACGGCTTCGGCATCACCATGCTGCCGGAGACCGTCTGCGCCGAGGCCGTGCGCAATGGCGAGCTGGAAGTGGTGCTGCCGGACTGGTCGCTGCCGCAGGGCATCTGCCATGCCGTGTTCGCCTCACGCCGCGGCCTGCTGCCGGCGGTGCGCGTGTTCATCGATTTCCTGGCCGAGAACCTGCCGCCGCAGCTGGAAGCCTCGCGCCTGGACTGCGGCGGCGCCTGCGAGCGTGCCAAGGAAAAGATCCGCGCCTCGGCCGCCGGTGCGCTGGCAATCGAGGCTGGCTGAGTCGCTGCCAGCGGCGGTTTTGGCGTTACAGCTTGAACAAAACCGGTGCCGGCATGCGAGAATGCCCGCCCCGGATACGCCCGCCGTATCACGGGAGCACACAAGGACAGATGGCCGAGCGGTTTAAGGCACCGGTCTTGAAAACCGGCGAAGGGTCAAACCTTCCGTGGGTTCGAATCCCACTCTGTCCGCCACTTCCCGCCTGATTCCCGATGTCGCCTGCGGGGTGGCACACGCCGTGCGGCGTTGTCACGGTTCCAGCCAGCTGCACGGCCATCAGCCGTGCCCGAGCCGCTATGCTTTCACCCCGATGACCGATCTTGCCGCCAACGACCAACACTGGATGCGCCATGCCCTGGCGCTGGCCGACCGTGCGCAGCGTGAGTTCGATGAGATTCCGGTGGGTGCGGTGCTGGTGGGGGCCGATGGCCAGCTGCTGGGCGAGGGCTGGAACCTCAACATCGCCAGCCATGACCCCAGCGCGCATGCCGAGATCGTCGCCATGCGCCAGGCGGGCAGTGCGTTGGGCAATCACCGGCTGATCGGCAGCACCCTGTATGTGACGCTGGAGCCCTGCGCCATGTGCGCCATGGCGCTGGTGCATGCGCGTATTGCGCGGCTGGTGTATGCCGCTGCCGACCCCAAGACCGGTGCCTGCGGCAGCGTGTTCGATCTGGTGGGCGATGCCCGCCACAACCACCGCGTGGATGTGCTGGGCGGCGTGCTTGCGCAGGAAGCCAGCCTGCGCCTGAGCAACTATTTCCGCGCCAAGCGTGGCCGCCCGCTGCTTACCGCCGGCGACCTTTGACGCAGCCTGCTGGCAGCGCCGGCGTATCATGTACCCCTCGATATTCCGGCCGCCGCGCAACCGCGCGAGGCCCCCAGCAAGAGGCAAGACATGGCGGACAACAGCGCAGGCAACGATAGGCTGATCTGGATTGACCTGGAGATGACCGGGCTCGACACCGACAACGATTCGATCATCGAGA
>DCXY01000042.1:47850-95528 GCA_002329155.1 Stenotrophomonas sp. UBA2124
GACAACGATTCGATCATCGAGATCGCAACGGTCGTCACCGACGCGCAGCTCAACGTGCTGGCCGAGGGCCCGGAGTTCGCCATCTCGCACCCGCTGGTGACGCTGCAGGCGATGGACGAGTGGAACCGCAACCAGCATCAGCGTTCGGGCCTGTGGCAACGCGTGCTCAACAGCACCATGACGCTGGGTCAGGCTGAGGCGCAGACCATCGTGTTCCTGCAGGAGTGGATCAAGGCGGGCGCCTCGCCGATGTGTGGCAACTCGATCTGCCAGGACCGCCGCTTCCTGCACCGCCAGATGCCACGCCTGGAAAAGTATTTCCACTACCGCAATCTGGACGTCTCCACCATCAAGGAACTGGCGCGCCGTTGGGCGCCGACGGTGGCTGGCACCCTCACCAAGACCTCCAGCCATACCGCGCTCAGCGACGTCCATGATTCCATCGCCGAGCTGCGTCATTACCGTCGTTTCATGGGCCCGCTGAGCGGCCTGCCGACCGCGGATTGATCCATGAGCGAACTGGCGCTGCGACTGCAGGACAACCCGCGTGATCTGGCTGATCTGCAGCGGGCGGTGGCCCTGCTGGAAGCGCCGACGCTGACCGCGCGGATGTCGAACCTGGTGGGTTCGCCGCTGGAGTTCGCGGTGCGCAAGCTGCCGGGTTCGGTGTCATCGAAGATACAGAAGGTGACCGAGGCGGCGCTGTACAAGGCCACCCAGTCGGCGCTGCTCACCATGGACCGCAAGCAGCCCGGCAAGCCGGCATCGCCGCGCCTGCACAAGCTGGCGGCGGCGGCCTCGGGGGCGATTGGTGGGGCAGGGGGCCTGCCCGCGCTGGCCATCGAGCTGCCTTTGTCTACCACCATCATCATGCGTGCGGTGGCGGACATCGCACGCAGCGAGGGGTTTGACCTCAACGATTTCGCCACCCGTCAGGCCTGTCTGGAAGTCTTCGCGCTGGGTGGCAATTCCGGAAAGGATGATGCCAGCGAGACTGGTTACTACCTTGCGCGTGGCTTCAGTACTGAGGTGATGCGTCATCTGTCTGCCGAGCTGGCGGGCAGTGCCGTGAGTGGCAGCCACGGCCTGATCCTTGGGCTGGGGCCGAAGGAGGCGGGCAAGTTGATGGCGCGCATCGTGGAGAAGGTGGCCGCACGTTTCGGCGTGGTGGTGTCGGAGAAGTTTGCCGCGCAGGCGGTGCCGGTGATCGGCGCGCTGACTGGTGCCACGTTGAACACGCTGTTTACCGGTTACTACCAGGACATGGCGCGCGGGCACTTCATCATCAAGCGGCTGGAACAGAGCTACGGCTTCGAGCCGGTGCGGCTGGCGTATGCGGCTATCGCGGGTGAGTTGCGGGCTTGATGGTTGAGCCTGGAGATTAGGGGAAAGCAGGAGCTTACCCCTCCCCGACCCTCCCCTTCGCCTGCGGCGAAAGGGAGGGGGTGGAAGCGGGCTATCGCGAGTTGCTACCAGGACATGGTGCGCGGGCACTTCATCATCAAGCGGCTGGAGCAGAGCTATGGCTTCGAGCCGGTGCGGCTGGCGTATGCGGCTATTGCGGGTGAGCTGCGGGCTTGATGGTTGAGTCTGGAGGTTAGGGGAAAGCAGGAGCTTACCCCTCCCCGACCCTCCCCTTCGCCTGCGGCGAAAGGGAGGGGGTAGGAGCGGGTTGCTGCGGCCGTTGCATCTTTGCGATTGCAGCTTGCGCCCCCTCCCCTACGCTGCGCGAAAGGGAGGGGGTAGAAGCGGGGTGCTGCGGCTCTCCCTGCATCCCTGCAATTGCAGCTTGCGCTCCCTCCCTTTCGCCGCAGGCGAAGGGGAGGGCTGGGGAGGGGTGCTTCTGAACGCACAGGCCAAACCAACCCAAACAAAAAGCCCCGCAATCGCGGGGCTTTCTGCGTCAAGCCATCAGGCTTGCCGAACCAATCAGGTCGATGCCTTCAGCTTGGCCAAACGCAGCCAGGTGTCGACCACGGTGTCCGGGTTCAGCGACACCGACTCGATGCCTTCCTGCATCAGCCACTCGGCCAGGTCCGGGTGATCGGACGGGCCCTGGCCGCAGATGCCGACGTACTTGCCCTTGGCGCGGGCAGTCTTGATCGCCATCGACAGCAGCTTCTTCACCGCCGGGTTCCGCTCGTCGAACAGGTGGGCCACGATGGACGAATCGCGGTCCAGACCCAGGGTGAGCTGGGTCAGGTCGTTGGAGCCGATCGAGAAGCCGTCGAAGATTTCCAGGAACTCCTCGGCCAGCAGGGCGTTGGACGGCACTTCGCACATCATGATGATCTTCAGGCCGTTCTCGCCCTGCTTCAGGCCATTGGCGGCCAGCACCTCGACGACCTTGCGGCCTTCTTCCAGGGTGCGCACGAACGGGATCATCACCCACAGGTTCTCAAGGCCCATTTCGTTGCGCACGCGCAGCACGGCCTGGCATTCCAGGGCGAACGCCTTGGCGAAGGATGCATCGACGTAACGGCTGGCGCCGCGGAAGCCGATCATCGGGTTCTCTTCGTGCGGCTCGTAGTTGCTGCCGCCGATCAGGTTGGCGTACTCGTTGGACTTGAAGTCCGACAGGCGCACGATCACCGGGTTCGGGGCCACCGAGGCGGTGAGGGTGGCGATGCCCTCGGCCAGACGGTCCACGTAGAAGCTCACCGGGTCCTTGTAGCCGGCAATCTTCTCGTCGATCTTCTTCTTGGTGGCCGCATCCTGGCGGTCGTACTCCAGCAGCGCGTTCGGGTGAACGCCGATGTGGCTGGCGATGATCATTTCCAGACGGGCCAGGCCGATGCCGGCGTTCGGCAGCTGGCCGAAGTCGAAGGCACGCTCCGGGTTGGCCACGTTCATCATGATCTTGAGCGGTGCCGGCGGCATGTTCTCAAGGTCGGTGGTGGTGCGCTCGAAGGCCAGCTTTTCGGCATAGATGAAGCCGGTGTCGCCCTCGGCGCAGCTGACGGTCACTTCTTGGCCGTCGGTGATCTTGTCCAGCGCATTGCCGGTGCCGACCACGGCCGGTACGCCCAGCTCGCGGGCGATGATGGCGGCGTGGCAGGTGCGGCCGCCACGGTTGGTGACGATGGCCGAGGCACGCTTCATCACCGGCTCCCAGTCGGGGTCGGTCATGTCGGCCACCAGCACGTCGCCCGGCTGCACGCGGTTCATGTCGTCCAGCGAGCGCACCACGCGCGCCACGCCGGCACCGATCTTCTGGCCGATGGCACGGCCTTCGGCAATCACCTCGCCCTTGCCCTGCAGCGCGTAACGCTCGATCTGGGTGGCCTTGGCGCGCGACTTCACGGTTTCCGGGCGGGCCTGCACGATGAACAGCTTGCCGCTGACACCGTCCTTGGCCCATTCCACGTCCATCGGGCGGCCGTAGTGCTTCTCGATCACCAGCGCCTGCTTGGACAGCTCGTGCACGTCCTCGTCGCTGATGGAGAAGGTGGAACGCTGCGCGACCGGGGTGTCCTCGATCTTGACGCGCTCGCCCGGCACATCCGAATACACCATGCGGATGGCCTTGGAGCCCAGCGAGCGGCGCAGGATGGCCGGCTTGCCCGACTGCAGGGTGGGCTTGTAGACGTAGAACTCGTCAGGGTTCACCGCGCCCTGGACCACCATCTCGCCCAGGCCGAACGAGGAGGTCACGAAGACCACGTCGCGGAAGCCGGATTCGGTGTCCAGGGTGAACAGCACGCCGGAGGAGCCGACGCCCGAGCGCACCATCAGCTGCACGCCGGCGGACAGGAACACATCCTCGTGCTTGAAGCCGTGGTGGACGCGGTAGGCAATGGCGCGGTCGTTGTACAGCGAAGCAAACACTTCCTTGACCTTGTGCACGACATCATCGGCACCGGTCACATTGAGGAAGGTTTCCTGCTGGCCGGCGAAGGAGGCATCGGGCAGGTCTTCGGCGGTGGCCGAGGAGCGCACCGCCACGGCCACGTCACCGCCGCCGTTCTCGGCGCAGAGCCTGGCGTAGGCGTCGCGGATGTCCTTATCCAGAGCCGGCTGCAGCGGGGCGTCGATCACCCAGCCGCGGATTTCCTTGCCGGCGGCGGTCAGCGCGCCGACGTCCTCGACATCCAGCGTGGCCAGCTTGTCGAAGATGCGCTTGGACAGGTCGTTATGGGCAATGAAGTCCTTGAACGCCTCGGAGGTGGTGGCATAGCCGCCGGGCACGGACACGCCCAGCCCGGCCAGGTTGCCGATCATCTCGCCAAGCGAGGAATTCTTGCCACCCACGCGGGCCAGATCGGCCAGGCGCAGCTCATGCAACCACAGGATATTCTCGTTCAAGCGCGATGCTCCGTTAGGCCATCGCCCGAGGCGGGCTGGGGATGGCCACGTCCGTAGGAAGAAGCCAATATGATGCAGTGCACACCGTAGCGGCACAAGCTTGTGACAGTACTTTGTCTTGTGCTTGTCTTTTCCGGGACAGGGGCTTGGACCGGCCCGGGTGCCGGGGTCAAAAACACCAACCAAAGGATCGCGCATGTCGGCAATTCGGCCGGTTTTCTACGTTTCCGACGGTACCGGCATCACCGCCGAAACCGTGGGCCACAGCCTGCTGACCCAGTTCAATGGGTTCAGTTTCGTTACCGACCGGCTCTCGTTCGTGGACGATGCCGACAAGGCGCATGACGCGGCCGCGCGCATCCGGGCCGCCGGGGAGCGTTACCAGGTGCGGCCCATCGTCATCAGTTCCTGCGTGGATTCCAGCCTGGGGCTGATCCTGGAGGAGAGTGGCGGGCTGGTGCTGGACGTGTTTGCCCCGTTCATCGGCCCGCTGGAGAACGAGCTGGCGGCCTCGCGCCATTCCAAGGTGGGCCAGGCCCACGGCATGGTGGATTTCGATACCTACCACCGTCGCATCAACGCCATGAACTTCGCCCTGAGCCACGATGATGGCATTGCGGTGAACTATGACGAGGCCGACGTGGTGCTGGTTGCCGTCTCACGGGCTGGCAAGACGCCGACCTGCATCTACCTGGCCATGCACTACGGCATCCGTGCGGCCAACTACCCGCTGACCGAGGAAGACCTGGAAAGCGACCGCCTGCCGCCGCGTCTACGCCCGTACCGCAACAAGCTGTTCGGCCTGACCATCGACCCGGATCGCCTGCAGCAGATCCGCCAGGAGCGCCGCCCCAACTCGCGCTACGCCAGCGCCGAAACCTGCCGCCGCGAAGTGCATGCCGCCGAGACCATGTTCCGCATGGAGCGCATTCCCACCCTGAGCACCACCCATACCTCCATCGAGGAAATCTCCAGCAAGGTGCTGGCCACGCTGGGCCTGCAGCGCGAGATGTACTGAGGTTCGGCTGTCGTAGCCCGGGTAAGCGAAGCGCACCCGGGGCCAGGCAGGCCATGCCGGTGGCAGATTTGTCCACGTGGGTTGGGACGTCGTGGTCCCGGGTGCGCTTTGCTTACCCGGGCTACGGGATGGAGTAAGGGCCGAATGCGGCGCAACGGATCACAACAACAAACGCCTTGAGGCTGCAGCGGACATGCGCGCGCGTGTACGATCAAGCCATGACCCAGGCACTTTCCCGCATCAACCGCATTCCCCGGCTCAGCAGGCTGAGCTGGTTGATGGGCCTGTACGCGGAGAATCATGGCCACCTGGTGCGACTGTTCGCACCACAGGCGCTGGAAGAAGGCCGCTACCTGTCCAGCATCGGTGATGGCCTGGACCTGCGCCTGGATGTCATCGAGTGCCACCGCTACACGGTGGAACTGCGCATGACCTACGACATCAACGACCCGGTCACCGGTGAGCCTGATCCTTCGGCCTATGTGCGGCTTTACCGCGATGCCCGGCAGGCCGAGGCCACGCACTGCTACGTCGGCCGCCGCTGGCAGGACGTGGTGGGCATGTACCCGCCGCCGGAAGCCTTGATCAGCCATCGCATGCGCATGAACACCTTCCTGGGCAAGTGGCTGGAATACCTGGCCGAGCGCGGCCACGGCGTGGCCACGCTGCGCCGGGTGGAAGGGCAGCCCGCGCCCGTGCGCCTGGCCATTGCCCGCGAACACTGAGGCTGCACGCGCGTATCGGTCATACTTGCCGGTCACCCGTTCCGGTTGTTGCTGATGCCGTATACCCCGATCATGGCCACGCTTGGCTACGTGTTGTCCGCCGACGGTAAACAGGCGTTGATGATCCACCGCAATACGCGCCCCGGCGACATCCACCTGGGCAAGTACAACGGCCTTGGCGGCAAGATGGAAACCGACGAGGACATCCTGGCCTGCATGCACCGCGAAATCCGCGAGGAGGCCGGCATCGAGTGCGGCACCACGCGCCTGCGCGGCACCATCAGCTGGCCTGGCTTCGGCAAGAACGGCGAGGACTGGTTCGCTTTCATCTTCATCATCGACGACTACACCGGCACCCCGTTGCAGGCCAACCCGGAAGGCACCCTGGAATGGGTAGACGTGGACAAGCTGGAGGCGCTGCCGCTATGGGAAGGCGACCAGCATTTCCTGCCGCTGGTGTTCGATGCCGACCCGCGCCCGTTCCACGGCGTCATGCCGTACCGCGATGGCCGCATGCAGTCCTGGGCGTACACCCGCCTGTAAGCAGCTTTTACTGGCGCCGCGCCAGCAGCAGGTGGGAGCACTTGTCGTGCTCCTGGCCGTCATTGCCCGTGCCGCGCTCGTTGTGCATGCGCCACGCCCAGGGCAGGAAGCCGGTGGTGCGCAGCGCGCGCTCCACTTCATCAAGCATGTGCAGGTGAAAACCGTGCGCGGCGAAGGGCAGGCCACGCATGAAGCCGGCATCGCCAAACGCCAGACACAGGCGGCCACCCCGGCGCAGTACCCGCGCCAGCTCGTCCAGTACCGGTTCAAGGCGTGGCCAGAAATAGGTGGTGTTGACCGCCAGCGCGGCATCGTGGCTGGCCTCGGCCAGCGGCAGGGCATGTGCGTCGCCCAGTTG
The DNA here is from genome assembly GCA_002329155.1 of Stenotrophomonas sp. UBA2124. Taxonomy (GTDB): domain Bacteria; phylum Pseudomonadota; class Gammaproteobacteria; order Xanthomonadales; family Xanthomonadaceae; genus Stenotrophomonas. The sequence goes on from DCXY01000042.1 coordinate 54,800, forward strand.
CAGCTCGGCGCGGCCCTCCAGCCCCAGTGCCCTCAGGCGCTGGTTGCCTTCGGCCACCATCTCCGGTGACAGGTCGATGCCCAGGTAGCGGCTGCCGGGGTATTGCAGCAGCGCGGGCGCGAAGGCGGCGTTGCCGGGGCCGATCTCCAGTACCCGCTCGCGGTGCCTGATTGCCAGCAGGGCGATGGCGGCAAGATTGAGCGTGCGGTTGCTGCGGTTCATCCGCTCTGCGATGGCGGTGGCCGCCATGCCGTGGGGTTGCCGCAGCTGCGCGGCCAGTGCCTTTGGGTCGTCCAATGCGCTCATCCTTGTGCGTGCAGGGTGGGGACGTGGCGGTGGCTGGCCCGGTGCAGCGACCCTAGCGCCGCGGGCAAAGTTTGTGAATCGGCCAAACCTGCGCCCGGCTGTGGGTGCATGTGAGCATGCGAGAGCGAAACGTTGCGCTGAATGCGCTGCCAATATGGCTGTTGCCGCTGTCAGCGCGCGCGGTACCCTGTTGTGGTCCAAGTACCGTGAGCCCTCATGAAACGTCACTTCTCCATGCTCCGCGATTTTCAGCTGGCGGATTGGTTCACGCTCGGCAATGCCTTCTGCGGCACCGGGGCGGTATTTGCCGCCATGCGCTTCCTGCAGGATGGACAGCGCGGCTTCCTGCTGTTCGGCATGGCCCTTATCCCGCTGGCTTTCATCTTCGATGCACTGGACGGGCGGGTTGCCCGCTGGCGGCAGTCATCCTCCACGCTGGGGCGTGAGCTGGACTCACTGGCCGACGTGATTTCCTTCGGCGTCGCCCCGGCCGCGCTGGCCTATGCATGTGGCATGCAGGGCGGGTGGGACTGGCTGGTGCTCAGTTATTTCGTCTGCTGCGGTGTCAGCCGCCTGGCGCGTTACAACGTGACCGCCGAGGAAATTGCCGGCGAGGCGGACAAGGTGCCGTACTTCGAGGGCACGCCCATTCCCACCAGCTTGGCGCTGGTGATCGTGTTGGCGGTGGCGGCGCACTTCAACGCGATAGGCCCGGCGCTGTGGGGCGGCAGCTGGCAGCTCGGGCCGTGGCAGCTGCACCCGATGGTGCTGCTGTTTGCGCTGTCCGGCTCGCTGATGATCAGCAAGACGCTGCGCATTCCCAAGCCGTAAACCGGTTGTGCAGTGGGCATTGCTATCATCGCCAGGTACCCGGGAAACATGACCAATGAGCGCGCAAGGCAGCAACGACAACGCGGATTTCGAGGCCGGCATGCGCCGCTACTGGGACGCCTGGGCACAGGCCATGAAGGGCGCACCGGGGCAGGCCGGCGCCGATTTCCCATGGCGCGAGAGCATCGAGCAATGGACCCGGCTGGTGACCACCGATACCGCGCCCGAGGTGCAGGAGCTGGGTGGGCGTTTCCAGCAGCAGGCCGGTGACTGGTTCAGCACCATGCAGCACGTGGCCGCCGGCTTTGCCGGGCGTGACACCAGCGCCGCCGAAGTGGCTGGCGCCTGGCGGCAGGCGGTGCAGGGGCAGGGCGATGAGCTGCTGCGCTGGATGCTGGGTGCGGCGCGCGGTGGCAATGCGCTCAACGACCAGCCATGGGTACGGGATTTCGCCCGCGCCGCGCAGGCCGGTTTTGCCGGCAGTGAGTGGCTGGAAGCACCCGCGTTCGGGCCGGGGCGCGAGCATCAGGCGCGCTGGCAGGCGTTGCTGAAGAAACAGCGTGAATACCAGGAGCGTGCCGAGGCCTATGTGGCCTCCATCCGTAGCGTGCTGGACGACGCCTTTGCCCGTTTCGAGGCAAAGCTGGGCGAGCATGAAGAGCCGGGCAACCAGCTGACCAGCGCGCGTGCCATGTTCGACCTCTGGATTGATGCGGCTGAGGAAGCCTACGCAAAGATGGCGCTGTCCGAGGAGTTCCAGCGCATCTATGCCGATCTGGCCAATGCGCAGATGCGCCTGCGCGCGGCGACACAGAGCGAGCTGGAGCGCGCCAGTGAGGCCATGGGCGTGCCAACCCGCACCGAGATGGATGCAGCGCACAAGCGCATTGCCGAGCTGGAACGACAGGTGCGGCGTTTGATTGCCGCAGCCGGCAGCAGCGCGGGTGTTGCAGCAGCGCCGGCCAGGCCTGCGCCTGCGGCGAAGAAGACAGCCACGCCTGCCGCGCGCAAGCCGGTGGCCGGGAAGGCAGCGCCAAAGAAGAAGCCGGCGGCCAAGAAGGTCGCTGCAGGCAAGCCCGTGGCGAAGAAAGCAACTGCCAGCAAAGTGGCTGCGCGCCAGCCTGTCGCCAAAAAGGCCGCTGCAACCAGGGTGGCGGCAAAAAAGAGCGCGGCCAAATCCGCCGCATCGAACAAGCCGGCCGCACGCAGGCCGGCGACCCGTCGCGGGGGTAGGGCATGAAGGGGCCGCTCGGCTTCGGCAGCGATGATCTGCTGCAGGAAACGCTGCAGTGGCAGCGCAAGCTGGTGGATGGCCTGAAGCTGCTGCCGGGCGTGGAGGACGTGGATTACGGCGTCACCGCGCGTGAGGAAGTGTGGAGCGACGGCAAGGTCAAGCTGTACCGCTTCGTGGGCGACCAGTCGCCGGCCGCAGGCAAGCCGCCGCTGCTCATCGTCTATGCGCTGGTCAACCGCCCTTACATGGTGGACCTGCAGGATGGCCGCTCGCTGGTGCAGAAACTGCTGACGCTGGGCGAGGATGTCTATGTGCTGGACTGGGGCTACCCGGACCGCTCCGAGCGTTACCTCACCCTGGAGGATTACCTGCTGCGCTACATCGACGGCGCGGTGGACCACCTGCGCGTGCAGCAGCAGGGCGAGCCGGTGAACCTGCTGGGCATCTGCCAGGGCGGCGTGTTCTCGCTGTGCTACAGCGCGTTGCGCCCGCACAAGGTGCGCAACCTGATCACCATGGTAACCCCGGTGGATTTCCAGACGCCGGACAACATGCTTTCGCATTGGGCCCGGCATGTGGACGTGGACCTGTTCGTCGATACGCTGGGTAACATCCCTGCCGACCTGATGAACGCCAGTTACCTCATGCTCAAGCCGTTCCGCCTGAACGTGCAGAAGTATGTAGGGCTGATGGACATCCTGGACGACAAGCAGGCGCTGGAGGATTTCCTGCGCATGGAGAAGTGGATCTTCGATTCGCCCGATCTTGCCGGCGAAGCCTTCCGCCAGTTCGTCAAACAGTTCTACCAGGGTAATGGCCTGATGCGCGATGGCGGCATCACTATCGGCGAGGAAGCCGTGCACTTGGGTGCTCTGACCATGCCGGTGCTGAACATCTACGCCGAGCAGGACCACCTGGTGCCACCCGCCGCATCCAAGGCGATGCAGGGCCTTGTAGGCAGCACCGACTACACCGAGCTGGGCTTCCGTGGCGGGCATATCGGCATCTATGTGTCCGGCCGCGCCCAGCGCGAGGTGCCCGGCGCGATTCACGACTGGCTGGGTGCACGCGCGTGAAACGGTGCGTTGCCCTGTTGATCGTCGCGCTGCTGCCTGTGGTTGCCACCGCTGCACCGAGCGCCACCACCCAGCGTGAGATCAGCGGGTTGATGCAGGCGCTGGAGCAGTCCGGTTGCCGCTTCCAGCGCAATGGCAGCTGGCATGACGCCGCGCAGGCGCGCAGCCACCTGCAGCGCAAGTACGACTACCTGCTCAAGCGCAACCTGGCCGATACCACCGAGCAGTTCATCGACCGTGCCGCCAGCCGCAGCAGCATCAGCGGCAAGCCCTATCGCGTATCGTGCCCGGGCGCTGCCGAGCAGGATGCGTCGGCATGGTTCCAGCAGCAGTTGCGCCAGTTGCGCGCTGCGGGCAACTAGCCGCCGCGCATGAGCGGGCCATCTCCCATTCAACAGCCGGCCTCCCGCCGCTGGGGCCTGCGTGCGCTGCAGGTGCTGGGCGCCCTGTGGACCTCGCCCAATACGTTGATCGGGCTGCTGGCCGGTGGCATTGGCATGCTGGCCGGCGCGCGCGCGTACTGGAGCCGCCGCGACTGCGCGCTGGTGTTCCGCCGCTGGCCGTGGGGGCCGGGCGGGGCCATCACGCTGGGCATGGTCATCCTGCATACCGGTGCCGACATGGAAGGCCTGTGCCTGACTTACGAGCACCGTGCCGGCCGTTGCGAGCATCCGCGCGTGCGGCTGGGCGACCACGAGCGCGCCCACGTTTATCAATATCTGGTGCTGGGGCCGTTGTTCCTGCCGGTGTACCTGTTGTGCGGCGGCGTAAGCGTGCGCAACCCTTTTGAGCGTGCTGCCGACCGTTACGCCATGCTGGGCAGTGGATGGTGGCCGTAGGGTTTGGTTCACCTGTGGCGCTGTCATGCCACGTCAACGTCTTTTGTACATCCTGCTAACGGCACCGTGGCTACAGTGGCGCGGATCAAGCAACAGCAGGAGTTACACCCACCATGGCAATTGTTCTTTATATCGGTGGCAGCAAGGATGGCGACAAGGGCGTGCTGCCCTATGGTTTCAGCAAGACCCGCGCGGACACGGAGCATGGTCCGGAGATCTATGTAGAGCGGATGATGGACGCTCCGGGCCGGGGCAGGATGCGGGTGATGGTGCTTGAGGATCTGCGCGACGACATCGCGTTCCAGCGCCTGAACCAGCACCTGGGCTGAACCTTCCATCCAACGCGCCGGGCTGCACGGCCGGCGCGGGCTGTCAACCGCTTTCGCCCGCGCCCCCGCGTTGCCAGAATGCCGGTTCCCCTTGAACGCGGCGACCCATCAGGCAATGCAGGCAAAGCAAGACACCCAGCTCGCGCAGCAGATTGCGCAGACCATCGCCAACGAGATCGGTGCCCAGGCCACCCAGGCCAAGGCAGCCATCGCGTTGCTGGACGAAGGTGCCAGCGTCCCGTTCATCGCCCGCTACCGCAAGGAAGTGACCGGTGGCCTGGACGATACCCAGCTTCGCAACCTTGAAACGCGGCTGACCTACCTGCGCGAACTGGAGGACCGCCGTGCGGCGGTGCTGTCCAGCATCCAGGAGCAGGGCAAGCTCAGCGACGCGCTGCGCGCCGACATCATGGGCGCCGATACCAAGAGCCGGCTGGAAGACCTGTACCTGCCGTACAAGCCCAAGCGCCGGACCAAGGCGCAGATCGCGCGCGAAGCCGGACTGGAGCCGCTGGCTGATGGCCTGCTCGCCGACCCCGGCCAGGACCCGCAGGCTTTCGCCGCCAGCTTCGTCGATGCCGAAAAGGGTGTGGCGGATGCCAAGGCTGCACTGGAAGGCGCACGCGCCATCCTGATGGAGCGCTGGGGCGAAGATGCCGCGCTGGTGGGCGAGCTGCGCCAGTGGCTGTCCGACAACGGCGTCATCCGTGCCCGCGTGGCCGAGGGTAAGGAAAACGACGGTGCCAAGTACCGCGACTACTTCGACCACGCCGAGCCGCTGGCGAAGATTCCCTCGCATCGCCTGCTGGCACTGTTCCGCGCACGCCGCGAGGAAATCCTGTTCCTGGAGCTGGACCCCGGCAGTGATGCCGAAGCCGGCCACCAGTACGCCGAAGGGCGCGTGGCGCGCAATGCCGGCATTGCCGACAAGGGCCGCCCCGCCGACCGCTGGCTGCTCGACGCCTGCCGCCTGACCTGGCGCGCCAAGCTGCACATGCACCTGCTGCTGGACCTGTTCAACCAGGCCCGCGAGAAGGCAGAGGCCGAGGCCATCGCCGTATTCGGCGACAACCTCAAGGACCTGCTGCTGGCCGCGCCCGCCGGCCCCAAGACTGTGCTGGGCCTGGACCCGGGCATCCGCACCGGCTGCAAGGTGGCCGTGGTGGATGCCACCGGCAAGCTGGTGGCTACCGACACCATCTACCCGCATGAGCCCAAGCGGCAGTGGGCACAATCACTGCAGACCCTCAAACAGTTGTGCGAAAAGCACAACGTGGAGCTGATTGCCATCGGCAACGGCACCGCCAGCCGCGAGACCGACAAGCTGGCCGGTGAGGTCATCAAGGCCTGCGACAACCCGAAGCTGCAGAAAGTGGTGGTCAGCGAAGCCGGCGCATCGGTGTATTCGGCATCGGAATTTGCCGCGCGCGAGTTCCCCGGTCTGGATGTCTCGCTGCGTGGCGCGGTGTCGATTGCGCGCCGCCTGCAGGACCCGCTGGCCGAACTGGTCAAGATCGAGCCCAAGGCCATCGGCGTGGGCCAGTACCAGCACGACGTGGACCAGTTCCGCCTGGCCAAGGCGCTGGATGCCCGGGTGGAGGACTGCGTGAACGCCGTGGGTGTGTTCGTCAACACGGCATCGGCGGCACTGCTGTCGCGCGTGTCGGGCCTGTCCTCGACCGTGGCTGAGAACATCGTCCGTCACCGTGATGACAACGGCCCGTTCAAGCGCCGCAAGGACCTGTTGAAGGTGCCGCGCCTGGGCGACAAGACCTTCGAGCAGTGTGCCGGCTTCCTGCGTATTGCCGATGGCGACGAGCCGCTGGACGCCTCTGCGGTGCACCCGGAGGCCTACCCGGTGGTGGAGCGCATCGTGGCCGCCGCGCAGCGCCCCATCAAGGCCCTGCTGGGCGATGGCAGCTACCTGCGCGGACTCAAGGCCGAGCAGTTCACCGACGACACCTTCGGCGTGCCGACCGTGCGCGACATCCTCAAGGAGCTGGAAAAGCCGGGCCGCGACCCGCGTCCCGAGTTCAAGGCGGCGCGCTTTGCCGAGGGTGTGGAGGACATCAAGGACCTGCGCGAAGGCATGGTGCTGGAAGGCGTGGTGAGCAACGTGGCCGCGTTCGGCGCCTTCGTCGATATCGGCGTGCACCAGGACGGGCTGATCCACATCTCGGCGTTGTCGGACACCTTCGTTAAAGACCCGCGCGATGTGGTCAAGGCCGGTGACATCGTCAAGGTGAAGGTGCTGGAGGTGGACGTGCCGCGCAAGCGCATCGCGCTGACCCGCCGCCTGGACGACACCCCAGCGCCGCGCGACGCCAGGCGCGAGGAGCGTGGTGCAGGGCAGGGCAACGGCCCCCGCCGCGACAACGGCAACCCGCGCGGCCAGGGTGGAGCCGGCAGGCCCAACCCGCAGCGCCAGACCACCTCGGCCCCACCGGCCAATAACGCCCTGGCGGAGGCCTTCGCCAGAGCGAAAAAGGGCAACTGAGGGCTGAGGCAGCCTTGCTGACATCCCCTGTAAGCCACTGATCCCTTCTCCCGCAAGCGGGAGAAGGTGCCCCGAAGGGACGGATGAGGGCGATTTCTGCTTCTTAGCCCTGCCGCCCTAAGGCAATCAAGCCAAGGCGACAGCCTTCAAGCCAGCTCCAGTGCCTGCCGCAGCGCCCGCATCAGGTCTTCGCCCGTGTAGGGCTTTGCCAGCTTGATACCCGCGTCGAACACCGCAGGCAGCTGTGAGGTGTCCATGCCTGTGGCCACCAGGAACGGCGTGCCCAGCCGCTGCAGCAACTCGGCAATGGGCGTGCTGCTCTCGTTGCGGGCCAGCCAGTAGTCCAGGAACACCACCTGCGGCTGCAGTTCCTCCACCATGCGCAGTGCCTCGCCCACGCTGGGGGCCACGCCTTCCACGGCCATGCCTTCACTTTCCAGCTGCAGCTGCAGCAGCATGGCATTGAGTTCGTCGTTCTCCACGACGAGGACGCGCACATCCTGAAGCGAGGTCATTGTGCCGATCCGGGTCCCTGCAGAATCCATACGGGCAGTATGCCAGCTCACCTGACACCGGGTGCACAGAAATTCCCCACAAAAGGGTCTGCCCAAGCGCCGAAGCCTCCGCTATACTTCCCGTCTTGCCAGCCGAAGTGGCGGAATCGGTAGACGCAGCGGATTCAAAATCCGCCGCCCTTAAAAGCGTGTGGGTTCGAGTCCCACCTTCGGCACCAGTAGAAAAACAAAGGGTTAGGCTTTGTGGCCTGGCCCTTTTGTTTTTGCCCTGCTATGCCGTGGCTGAACGGCGGCCGAATTCTGCATAGTGGCTGAGGGCCGCAACAGCAACGACAACCCCATCAAGGCTGAGTTGACCCCGCACCAAAGCGCCCCGATGATGGGCGCAAGCACGAGGGGGGATATATATGTTCGACGACGCACAGCCGCAATTGGAAAAAATTCTCGTGCTGGTCCAGCTATGCCCTGAAAAGCTTCAAGAGAAATGCTTTGAACTGTTACTGGGCACTTATCTGGACAGCAAGATATCTAAGCAGCCTATTGGTGCGTCCGCCAGCGCACAGAATATTCCACCACAGGGCGCTGATGGAAGTTCAAACAACAGTGGAAGCATAAATGTCGTTCCTGAGGTAATTCGGACGCGCTTCCAATCGCTTGTTGCACGGACGAAGGTGGTGACTGCCAAAGCCACAGAACTATTCGACTTCAATGTCGACCCGTTTATATATCACGGTGTGTCAATTCCCGGTCGCTCTAATCGGGAAAAGATGCGCAACGTTGCACTGCTTCTTTCCTTGAAGAGCTATCTAACTTCTGCTAGCTGGACGGCCGACTGGAAAGAATTCCGTGCTACGTGCATGGACCACAGCTGCTGGGATCAAGGAAACTCTCCTAGGATCATGAGCCATGAATGGTTCAAGACGGGCTCGGCTGCCGAAGGGATTACCATCTCTCCTTCGGGCATCAAGGCAGCAGAGGCGATATTCGCCAAGCTGTGTGGTAGTGAGGATAGTCAGGCTGTATGAATCCGACGAGTGAAGAACTAGAGGTATTCCTTGAGCGGGTTAGCCGCGCATATGCTGATCTAGGGACCAACCATAGCTTTGCTCGTGTTGAGCAATCTAATACGGTCGCTGAGATTGCGCGCGATTGGTTCCGCCTGTCAGCGGCCCTAAAGGAAACGGCGGATGGGCTACTCCCGTCCGTTGAACAGTTCGACGCGATAATGGCCGATGTTCTCAAAGCATCCAAGCAGAGAACGCGAGCGTCAGGCTTCAGAAAACTTTTGGGGCCAGTGAAGTCCAATCTCATGGACGCGGTGGTGGTGCCACTCATGAGGCACGAAGGTAGCCCCGCACAAGCAGCAGCTCGTCAGCTCGAAGGGCTATTCAATGGGTTGGTTTCAATCGAAGAATCGCTATACATAGCGGAAGCTGCCCGGTGCTCTGCCGTTCGCTGCCAGCGCGAAGCCATCGTCATGCTTTGGGCCGCAACTATCGCACGCTTTCATGCCGATATTCAGAACGTTGGCTTCATGACGTACAACGCGGCGGCGGCTGCTACGGTCAAGAAGAAAGGAAATCCTTTTAACCGCGTGACCAACTCCGTCAATGTCACAAGCCTTGCAGACCTTCAGCTCGGCCGCGATTTCGACATCATCGTAATAGGCATGGAACTGTGGAGATACGATAGCCAGACATTTGACGAACTAAATCGGTGTCTCAACATTAGGAACAGCGCCGCACATCCGGGCTCATTTGAACCTACAAGTCTCGACGTGCGGCAGTTCGCTGAGAAATTGAAGCGTCACGTCTTCGAGACAGTGGGAAAGAGGAACAACCAGTAAGGAGAAAAGCAGGATCGCCCCCCTCGAGAAGCTGCTGGCTTTGCCACCCGCCACCTCGGGTTAGTGCTGGGGCAGGGGAGGAAGGATGGGTGTATCAGTGCGCACCTTCTGAGATTGGGAGCAGGGGCGCCTCGGGAGCGGCCAAGGCCCTGCTGCGTGTTGCTGCCATCCGGCCCGATGTGGTGCACGAGGCGCTGGGTACCTGAGTTCCAAGTCAAGTGCAGTGCCACTGAAACCCCGCCTCCCGGCGGGGTTTTCCGTTCTGGATCTGACCTGACCACCCGCTTTGGCAGGCATCCGTCCACATCCAATTGGCATCCGCTTTCCATTGGTGTACATATGTACACCATGACCAACCTGTCCCCTCAACGTGCGGCGGTGCTGGCCTTCCTGCGGGAGCGGGTGGGGCAGGGGGCGCCGCCCAGCCTGGCTGAAATCGCGGCCCATTTCGGCTTTGCCTCGCGCAATGCCGCGCAGAAGCATGTGCAGGCGCTGGCCGAGGCGGGGCTCATCGCGCTGCGCAGTGGGCAGAAGCGGGGTATCCGGGTGCCGGGCGCCGAGCCCGATGCGCTGTTGTCGCTGCCGGTGCTGGGGCGGGTGGCAGCGGGCCAGCCTGTTGGGCCGGACATCGGCCTGGAGCGGCAGCTGCGGCTGGACCGTGGCCTGTTCGCGTTGCGCCCGGACTACCTGCTGCTGGTACAGGGCGACTCGATGGTGGATGACGGCATCCTCGATGGCGATCTGGTGGGCGTGCACCGCAGCCGTGAGGCGCGCAATGGGCAGATCGTGGTGGCGCGGCTGGACGATGAAATCACCATCAAGCGGCTGGAGCGCAACGCGCGTGGCATCCGCCTGCTGCCGCGCAATCCGGCGCATGCGCCCATCGTGGTGGCAGCCGATGCCGACTTCGCCATCGAAGGCATCTACTGTGGCCTGATCAGGCAGGGCTGAGCATGGGCGAAGTGTTGGCCCTTGATGACCTGATGGCGGCGCGCACGGTATGGCGCGCCAGCCGTGGCAGTGCGCTCAACCATGAGGGCGAGGCCACCGGCCATGCCGCGCTGGATGCGGTGCTGCCTACCGGTGGCTGGCCGCGCAAGGCGCTGACCGAACTGCTGCTGCCTGCCGATGGCGTGGGCGAGATCGCGCTGCTGCTGCCCACGCTGGCGCGGATGACGGCAGCCGGCAGCCGGGTGGTGCTGGTGGCACCACCGTATGTCCCGTATGCGCCCGCCTGGCAGGCCGCAGGAGTGGAGCTGTCCGGGCTGGAGGTGGTGGACGCCGAGCCGCGCGATGCGCTGTGGGCGTTCGAGCAGTGCCTGCGCAGTGGTGCCTGCGCGGCGGTGCTGGGGTGGCCGAAGACCGCCGATGCGCGTGCCCTGCGGCGGTTGCAGGTGGCGGCCGACAGTGGCGACTGCTGCGGCTTCGCGCTGCGTGACCGGCGCCATGCGGTGAATGCATCGCCGGCGGCGCTGCGGCTGGAATACCTGCCGGCGCACGATGCCTGGCAGGTGCGCAAATGCCGCGGCGGGCAGGTGGCGCAGCAGCCGTTGCGGCTGGTGCAGTGAGGCGCCGCCATGCTCTGGGCCTGCATACTGCTGCCGCAGCTGGCGCTGGACGCCGTCCTCCGCCGCCTGCCTGATCCGGACGAGCCGCTGGCGCTGGTGGAAGGGCCGGCGCAGCTGCGTCGCCTGCATGCGGTGAACGACAGTGCCGCCGCGCATGGCCTGGCGCCCGGCATGCGGCTTTCCGCTGCACATGCGCTGCTCTCGCAGGTGCGCACGCTGGACCATGACCCCAAGGCCGAGGCGCATTGGCATCGGTTTCTTGCGGCGTGGGCTTACCGGCACAGTTCGCTGGTCAGCCAGCAGTGGTCGCATGCGATCGTGCTGGAAGTGCAGGCCAGCTTCCGCCTGTTCGGGCCATGGCCGCGCTTCGAGCAGCGCCTGCGCAGCGAGCTGCAAACACTGGGCTTCCGCCACCGCATTGCCTTGGCGCCTACGCCGCGTGCGGCGCGGGTGTTCGTCGGCCTGCGCGATGGCATGGCGGTGATGCAGCCGGCGCAGATGCAGGCGCTGCTGGACAAGGTGCCGGTACGCCGCGCGGCGCTGCCCGGTGATGCGGGTGAGCGCCTTCACCGCATGGGCATCCGCGATCTGGCCGCACTGCGTGCACTGCCCAGCGATGGCGTGCGCCGCCGCTTCGGGGGCGAGGTGCAGGAGCACCTTCGCCGGCTGTACGGCGAGGCTGACGACCCGCTGGCCTGCTACGCGCCGCCCGACCATTTCGACGCACGGCTGGAGCTGGGCTATGAGGTGGAAACGCATACCGCGCTGCTGTTCCCGCTGCGGCGCCTGATCGGCGACCTGTGCACCTATCTGTCCATCCGCGATGGCGGCGTGCAGCGCTTCCTGCTGCGGCTGGAGCATGAGCAAGGGCATACGGATATCGAAGTAGGCCTGCTGGCGGCCGAGCGGTCGCCGACAATGCTGTTCGAGCTGTCGCGCAACCGGCTGGAGCGGGTGGAGATCCCGCGCCCGGTGGTGGGCATGCGGCTGCTGGCGCGGCAGTTGCCGCCATTCATTCCGGCGGCGCGCGATCTGTTCGACACGCGCCCGCAGCAGGCGATGGACTGGCCGCATCTGCGTGAGCGCCTGCGTGCGCGGCTGGGTGATGAGGCCGTGTACGGGTTGGTGGCGGGTGATGACCCGCGGCCTGAGCGTGCATGGCGGCGCGTGGTGGGTGATGCCGTGCCGGCGGCCACGCCCCTCCAGCGGCCACCACGCCCGACCTGGCTGCTGCCGCACCCGGTGCCGCTGCGCGACACGCGCCTGCGCATTCTCTCCGGCCCCGAACGGCTGGAAAGCGGCTGGTGGGATGGCGAGGATGCACGCCGCGACTACTACGTGGTGGAAACCGCGCAGGGCCAACGTGGCTGGGCGTTCGTGGCGCCGGGTGCGCGCGAGGGCTGGATGCTGCAGGGCTGGTTCGCATGAGTTGGGATGAGCTGCCGCCGGGTGTGCAGCCCGATACGCCCGGCGCCCGGCCACCGCGCCACTGGGTGGTGAGCCAGCGGCTGGCCGCTGCCGCCAATGATGACATCGCCCATCACGACAGCGCGGGCAGCCCCGCGTATGCGGAGCTGCATTGCCTGTCCGATTTTTCGTTCCTGCGGGGCGCATCGAGCGCGGAACAACTGTTCGAGCGCGCCCGCCAGTGTGGTTACAGCGCGCTGGCGATCACCGATGAGTGCTCGCTGGCAGGCATCGTGCGCGGCTGGGAGGCGGCCCGTGCGACAGGCATGAAACTGATCACCGGCAGCGAGTTCACCCTGGTCGATGGCATCAGGTTCGTGCTGCTGGTGGAGAATGCCAACGGCTATGTGCAGCTGTGCAGCCTGATCACCCGTGCGCGCCGCGCCGCCAGCAAGGGCGAATATCGGCTGACGCGCGCCGATGTGGAGGCGGTGCTGGATGGGCAGGTGCCGGGGTTGTTCGCGCTGTGGCTGCCGTCGGCCACACCGGATGCGGGGCAGGGCGAATGGCTGAAGCGGGTGTTCGCTGAGCGTGCCTTTCTTGCGGTGGAGCTGCACCGCGAGTGCGATGACAGCGTGCGCCTTGCGGCACTGCTGGCACTGTCGCAGCAGCTGCAGATGACGGCCGTGGCCAGCGGTGACGCGCACATGGCGACCCGCCGCGAGCGCGTGCTGCAGGATACGCTTACCGCCATCCGACACACCCTGCCGCTGTCCGAAGCCGGCGCCCATCTGTTCCGCAATGGGGAGCGCCACCTGCGTGCGCGGCGCACGCTGGGCAACATCTACCCGCCTGCCTTGCTGCAGGCCACGGTTGCGCTCGCGGGGCGCTGCCACTTCGAGCTCAAGCGCGACCTGCGCTACCAGTACCCTGCCGAGCTGGTGCCTGCAGGGCACACCCTCACCAGTCATCTGCGTGAGCTTACCGAGGCCGGCATACGCGAACGCTGGAGTGAAGCGCGGCCGCTGCCGCCGAAGGTGCGCGCGGATATCGAGCAGGAGCTGGCGCTGATCGCCGAGCTGAAGTACGAGGCGTTCTTTCTCACCGTGCAGGACATCGTGCGCTTCGCGCGCTCGCGCGGCATCCTGTGCCAAGGGCGGGGGTCATCGGCCAATTCGGCGGTGTGCTTCGCGCTGGGCATCACCGCGGTGGACCCGGGTGAGAACAAGCTGCTGATCTCGCGTTTTCTGTCCAAGGCGCGCGACGAGCCGCCGGACATCGATGTGGATTTCGAGCACGAGCGGCGCGAGGAAGTGCTGCAGTACGTGTACGGCAAGTATGGCCGCGCCCGTGCGGCGCTGGCGGCCACGGTCATCCGCTACCGTGGCAAGAGTGCGGTGCGTGATGTGGCCAAGGCCTTCGGCCTGCCGCCTGACCAGATCAGCCTGCTGGCCAACTGCTATGGCTGGGGCAACGGCGACACGCCAATGGAGCAGCGCATCAGCGAGGCCGGTTTCGACCTGCACAATCCGCTGGTGGCGCGCATTCTGGCAGTGACTGCGATGCTGGTGGATCACCCGCGGCATCTGTCGCAGCATGTGGGTGGTTTCGTCATCGCCGATGCGCCGCTGTCCAGCGTGGTGCCGGTGGAGAACGCGGCCATGGCCGAGCGCACCATCATCCAGTGGGACAAGGACGATCTGGAAAGCATGGGCCTGCTGAAGGTCGATTGCCTGGCCCTGGGCATGCTCACCTGCCTGCGCAAGACCATGGACCTGGTGCGCACGCACCGTGGCCGCGACTACGAGCTGGCCACGCTGCCTTCGGAAGACCCGCAGACCTACGCGATGATCCAGCGTGCCGACACCATCGGCGTGTTCCAGATTGAATCGCGCGCGCAGATGGCGATGCTGCCACGGCTGCGGCCAACCACCTTCTACGATCTGGTGATCGAAGTGGCCATCGTCCGCCCCGGCCCCATCCAGGGCGACATGGTGCATCCCTACCTGCGCCGCCGGCAGGGGCTGGAGCCGGTCACGTATCCCTCCGAAGGGGTGAAGGACATCCTGGGGCGCACGCTGGGCATACCGCTGTTCCAGGAGCAGGTGATGGAATTGGTGATCCATGCCGGCTACACGCCGGAGGAGGCCGACCACCTGCGCCGTTCGATGGCGGCATGGCGGCGCGGTGGTGACATGGAGCCGCACCGCAGACGCATACGCGAACTGATGGAAGGCAAGGGCTATGCGCCCGAGTTCATCGACCAGATCTTCGAGCAGATCAAGGGCTTCGGTTCGTATGGTTTCCCGCAGAGCCACGCCGCGTCCTTCGCCAAGCTGGTGTACGCCAGCTGCTGGCTCAAGCGCCACGAACCGGCGGCCTTCGCCTGCGGCCTGCTCAACGCGCAGCCGATGGGCTTCTATTCGGCCAGCCAGATCGTGCAGGACGCGCGCCGTGGCGGTGGTGGCCGCGAGCCGGTGACGGTGCTGCCGGTGGACGTGATGCACAGCGGCTGGGACAACCTGCTTGAAGGCGGGCAGCCATGGCGCAGTGAAGCGATGCCGGGTGAGCAGCCGGCCATCCGCCTGGGCCTGCGGCAGGTGGCTGGTCTTCCGGAAGTGGCGGCGCAGGCGCTGCTGCATGCGCGTGCGCAGCGGCCCTTCCGCAGCGTGGCCGACCTGTGCCAGCGTGCCGCGCTGGACGCCAAGGCGCGCGAGGCGCTGGCCGAGGCGGGCGCGCTGGAGTCGCTGGTCGGCAACCGCAATGCTGCGCGGTGGGCGGTGGCGGGCGTGGAGCGCCGTCGCCCGCTGCTGCCGGGCAGTCCCGAGGAACAGGGGGTGGAACTGCAGGCGCCGGGGCAGGGCGAGGAAATATTGTCTGACTACCACAGCACCGGGCTGAGCCTGCGCCAGCATCCGATGGCCCTGTTGCGCGCACAGATGGCGCAGCGGCGCATCATCGACCTGCAGGCCCTGCGCCAGCGCCCGCATGGCAGTGGCGCGCATGTGGCCGGTCTGGTCACCCAGCGGCAGCGGCCCGGCACTGCCAAGGGCACCATCTTCGTCACCCTTGAGGACGAGCACGGCATGATCAATGTGATCGTCTGGCCACATGTGGCGCTGCGTCGCCGCCGCGCCTTGCTGGAATCACGCCTGCTGGCGGTGCGCGGGCGCTGGGAGCGGGTGGATGGTGTGGAGCATGTGATTGCCGGTGACCTGTACGACCTCAGCGAACTGTTGGGTGAGCTGCAGGTGGAATCGCGTGATTTCCATTGAGCGCCTGTCCTTGCACGCACACTGGCAATTGGTGATGCGTCACTTTAATTTATCGCAGCCTGAGATCGTTGAGTTGCAGCATGCCTGACAAGAAAACACCTCCCGCCGAACCCGACGCGCAACCGGTACCGCGCAAGCGTGGGCGGCCCAAGATCTACAACGAGCCACTCACGCCCGCCGAGCGCGCGCGGCGTTACCGCGCCAGGCGGGCAAATGATTTCAGCCCACCGGGAGAGATGCGCGATGCCGCGCTCATCGACGCGCTGCGCTGGTGCATCACCCACCAGCACGAAACGGTGGACCTGTATCTGGAAGAGCTGGTGCGCCGCTTCCACAGCAAAGGGGCCGGCGCGTTGAAGTGAGGCAGTGAGCTTGCGGCGGCAGGGTGAAGTGGCGGGCGGGTGTGTGATGGCCGGGTGTGTGATGGCCGGGTGGGTGATGGCTGAGTTGACCCGGCCACATGAACAGGCGCAAGCTCAGCGGCAACACCCTGTTGCATCCATCCGCGTTGTATCCATCCGCTGGGAGGGTTTATGACTGCCGCAATCCTGATGCCCACACCGGGCAGCGCGCCCGCATCGCAGCCCCGCCTTGGGCGCGTGTTCTGGCTGCAGGGGGTGATTCCCAGCAACCTGCTGTGGGCACTGGCGCTATGGGCGCTGCTGCAGGGCATGCTGCCGTTGATGCTGGGCACGTTCGCCGCACTGCTGCTCTACACCGGGTGGATCATTCCGGCGGTATGGCGGGCCGCACCCACGGCCAGCAACCCCAACATCGGTGTGGCCGCACGTGGGCTGACCGTGGCCTGGGGCCTGAACACGGTGCTGGTGATCTTCTTCCTTACCCTGCAGCAGGTGGCCTGACGGTTCAGTAGAACTGAACCGGGTGGCCTTCACGGTCGAAGGCAGCAAAGCGGCTGATCTGGCCGTCGTTGATCGCGTTCACCATCAGGCGCAGCGGCTGGGCAGCCTCGTCGCTGGAAGGTGCAATGCCGGCACGGCCATCCATCGCGGCAACGAACACCACGTCCCAGGCAATGCCGGTAGTGGCTGATTCGGTTGCAAGTGCATTGAACGAGGCCACTTCAGCGGGGGCCTTGTCCACGCACAGCACCGGGCTCAGGGTGCCCCCTTCGCCTTGGGCATGACGCTCGTGCTGGTCGGAAGTGGGGGATTCAGGCAACTCGGCGCGTGTGAACACGAACAACAACCGTTGCGGTTCTGCTTGCTGGGCTGCAGCGTGCAACAAGCCGTCGAAGTCATTCAGCATCATGGTGATGATCACGCGGAGTAAGTGGTTGGGCTGGCATGCTGCCACAAGCGCCTGCCGCCCTGCAGGTCCACGCGTTGATTTAAGTCATGCCAGCAGCGGGTAAGCCCCCGTACTCTGGCGACAGGTCGAATTGGCAGCATGGCATGAGGTATCGGGCAGGCAGGGGCATGGGAGGCCAGGAGGTGCAACAACCATGAACCAACTCACCGATGGCTTTGGCCGCAGCTTCCCGTACCTGCGGCTGTCGCTGACCGAAGCCTGCAATTTCCGTTGCAGCTACTGCCTGCCGGATGGCTACCAGGCCGATGGCCGCCCGCGTTTTCTGGCCGTGCCGGAGATACGCAGGCTGGTCAGCGCCTTTGCCGCGCTGGGCATGTACAAGATCCGCCTTACCGGCGGCGAGCCGAGCCTGCGCAAGGATCTGGACGAGATCATCCAGACCGTGGCGCAGGTGCCGGGCATCCGCAAGGTGGCCATCACCACCAACGGCTGCCTGTTGCCTCGGCGCCTGCCGGGTTGGCACAAGGCCGGCCTGACGGCGTTGAACGTCAGCATGGACAGCCTGCGCCGTGAGCGTTTCTACAGCATCACCGGCCACGACCGCCTGCCCGAGGTGATGGAAGGCGTGGCGCTGGCACAGCAGCTGGGCCTGCAGTCGGTCAAGCTCAACGCGGTGCTGCTGCGTGGGCGCAACGATGATGAACTGCCTGAGTGGATGGAGTTCCTGCGCGAGCGCCCGCTCAGCGTGCGCTTCATCGAGCTGATGCGTACCGGCGACAACCGCGAGTACTTCGAGCGCCACCACCTGTCGGCGGACACGGTGATCGAGCAGCTGCAGGCGGCCGGCTGGAGCCAGCGCCCCCGTGCTGCCGATGCCGGCCCGGCGCGCGAGTTCACCCATCCGGACTACCGGGGCAGCGTGGGCATCATCGCCCCGTACTCGCGTGATTTCTGCAAGGGCTGCAACCGCCTGCGTGTCACCGCGCGCGGCGACCTGCGGCTGTGCCTGTTTGGCGATTTCGGCGTGGCCCTGCGGCCATTGCTGCAGTCGGACGATGACCGTGATGCGCTGTTGGCGCGCATCACCACCCAGCTTGGGCTGAAGGCGGCCGGGCATGGATTGCACCAGGGCCTGACCGGGCTTACCCCGCATCTGGCTTCGATTGGAGGATGAGCAACAGCATGAGTGGTGGAATCAACGCGGCCTTCCATATGGCCGATGTGCGCAACAAGCGCGTCACCCGCCGCCGCGCGGTGGCGGTGGGTGAACTGATCGCCGGGCCGGTGGCCTATCCGTTGATCGTCGAGCGCCGCCTGCCCAAGGGCGATGCGCTGGTGATGGCCGAGATTGCCGGCCTGCAGGGCGCGAAGATGGCATCGGCACTGATGCCGTTGTGCCACCCGCTGCCGCTGGAGCTGGTGCATGTGTACTGCGCACCGGTGCCGGAGCGGCAGGCCATCCGTGTGTGGTGCGAATGCGCCAGCGAGGCGCGTACCGGCGTGGAGATGGAGGCACTGGCAGGCGTCAATGCGGCGCTGCTTACCCTGTACGACCTGAGCAAGCCGGTGGAACCGGCGCTGGAAATCAGCGGCATCCGCCTGTTGTTCAAGGAGGGTGGAAAGAGCGGCCTGTGGCTGCACCCGCAGGGCATGGACGAGGGCGAGCGCGAGCGGTTCAAGCCGCGCCCGCAGCGTGGTCTGGACGGTGCACGCTGCGCCGTGGTCACGCTCAGCGACCGCGCCAGCCAGGGCGATTACGCCGATCAATCCGGGCCGCGCCTGGTGAACGGCTTGCAGGCGCTGGGCGGGGATGTGCAGAGCGTGGACATTCTGGCCGATGGCATCGAGCCGCTGGCCGGCCATCTGCGTGCGCTGGCCAGTGCAGGCGTGCGCCTGTGCCTGTGCACCGGCGGCACCGGGCTGGGGCCGCGCGATCTGACGCCTGAAGCCCTGCAGGCCCTGGGCGGCCGCAGCGTGGATGGCCTGGCGCAGATGGTGCGCAGCCTGAGTGCGCAGCACACACCGCTGGCCTGGTTGAGCCGTGCCGAGGTGGTGCAGCTGGACCAGATGCTGGTTTTCGCGCTGCCGGGCAGCCCACGTGCGGCGGGCGAGTGCATGGATATTCTGGCGCCGGTGCTGGGCCACGCACTGGCGATGATGGACGGCGGCAACCACGCTACGGGTGGCAACGCATGATCAGCTATGCACAGGCGTTGCAGCACTTGCTGGCCGCCGCCGAAGCGTTGCCGGCACAGCGCGTTGCAGCGGCAGACGCGGAAGGCCGTGTGCTGGCCGCAGCGGTGAGCAGCGCGCAGTCCTTGCCGCCGTTCGACAACTCGGCGATGGATGGCTTCGCGCTGCGCGCAGGTGGGCAACCTGTCGCCGCAGGCAGCTGCTTCGATGTGCAGGGCTGGCAGGCGGCAGGCGATACCCAGCCCGCGCAGGGCGAGCAGGGTGCCTGGGAAATCATGACCGGTGCGCGCATGCCCGACGGGCTGGACAGCGTGGTGCCGGTCGAACAGGTGGATGTGCTGGAAAGCCGCGAAGGGCGCCCGCTGCGCATCCGCCTGCGTGAGCAGGTGAAACCTGGCCAGCATGTGCGCCTGTGCGGGCAGGATGTGGAGCAGGGCGAAACGGTGCTGACGGAAGGCTGCAGTCTGGACGTCAACGCGCTGACCCTGCTGTATGCCATCGGCGCGGCCAACGTGCAGGTACGGCAGCGGCCTGCGGTGGCGTTGATCGCCACCGGTAAGGAGCTGGTCAGTGATGCCGCGCAGGCGCTGGAATCCGGCCAGATCCGCGACAGCAACCGGCCCTATCTGGTGCGACGGCTTGAGCAGGCTGGCGCGGAGGTGGTCTGGCAGGGTCTGGTGAGCGACGACGAACAGGCCTTCGCCGAAACCCTGGATGCAGCGCTGGCGGCGGGCGCGCGGGTGATCGTCAGCACCGGCGCGGTGTCGCAGGGCCGCTACGACTTCATTCCCGATGCGCTGCGTGCACGCGGCGCGGACATTGTCTTCCACAAGGTTGCCATCCGCCCCGGCAAGCCGCTGCTGTTCGCGCGGCTGGCCGATGGCGCGTTGTATTTCGGGCTGCCGGGCAACCCCATTTCCGCTGCGGTAGGCCAGCGTTTCTTCGTGGAGCCGGTGCTGCGGCGCATGCTGGGCATGGCCGATGAACCGGTGCTGCAGCTGCCGCTGCTTGCCGATGCGCGCAAGCCCAAGGGCCTGCGCACGCATCTGCGTGCCCGCGTGGCGATGGACGCCAATGGGCAGCTGCATGCGCAGGTGCTTGCCGGGCAGGAATCGTTCCGTCTGAAAACCATGTTGGCCGCCAACGCCTGGGTGGTGCTGGAGGACGAGGGCGACCTCGTACCTGCCGGCACACGGGTACGCGTGCAGGGCTGGGGGCACCGTGAACCGGTGCAGCTGGCCGTACAGGAGAAATCATGAAGCAGGTACAGGTGCAGCTGTTCGGTGCCTTTTCCGAACTGGACTCCAGCCGCGAGATCAGCGTGTTGCTGGAGGGCGAGCAGGTGGCGGACCTGCGCCGCGCACTGCGTGAAATGGTGGCGCAGCGTTGGCCGCATTTCCGTATCGGCCTGCTGGACTACTCGGCCTTCGCCGACGAGCAGCGCGTGCTGCGCGACGGCGACCGCCTGCCCGACGATGGCCGGGTGGCGATACTGCCGCCGGTAAGCGGGGGCTGAGGATGACGGTGCAGAACAGCTGGAAGGTGGTCGAACGCACCGACGCCCAGCTCGACCCGGCGGAGGGCATTGCCTTTGTTTCCGACCCCGGCTTCGGTGGCATTGATGTGTTCATCGGCAAGGTGCGCGACCTCAACCAGGGCAGGGCGGTGCTGGGCATCAGCTACGATCTGTTCGTGCCACTGGTGCTCAACGAATTCGAGCGGATGATCGCCGAGGTGCAGGCCGAGTTCGGCCCGCGCGTCAAGCTGTACGTTGCCCATGCCAAGGGCAGGCTGGCGGTGGGCGAGGTGGCGGTGGTGGTGGCGGCAGGCACGCCGCACCGCGATGAGGCCTTCCGCGCCTGCCGGCAGCTGATCGAAGCGGTGAAGCACCGCTCGCCGATCTGGAAACAGGAACATTACGTAGATGGCGACAGCGTATGGAGCGAAGGCTGCTCGCTGTGCCACCCCGCGTCCGAGGAAAGCCAACCCGGCGACCATCATGGGCATGAACACCACGGCCACACCCACCGCTGAGCGGGGCGCTATTGCCGGCATCGTGCTGGCAGGGGGGCTGTCTTCACGGATGGGCCGCGACAAGGCACTGCTGCCCTGGCAGGGGCAACCCCTGCTGGCGCACATGCATGCGCTGCTGAAGGCCGCAGGTGCCGACCCCATCCGGGTCAGTGGCGACTACCCGGCCTATGCCGGGGTGCCCGACAGCCTGCCGCGCTGCGGCCCGCTGGGCGGCCTGTACAGCACCATCGCCACCCTCGGGGACGGCCCGGCATGGGTGGTGCCGGTGGACATGCCCTTGCTGGATGCCACCCTGCTGCACCAGCTGCGCGATGCTCCACCTGGCCCCTGTGTCCGGTTTCACGACCTGCCTTTGCCGATGCGGTTGAATATTGACGGACAATGTCGCAGTCTTCTTGCTGCGATGCTTCATGACCCGGCGGGCCCACGCGCGTTGCGTGCACTGCAGCGCAGACTGGGCGTCATAGAACTGCCGCTGGACCCCGCCCTTGTGGCGCGTCTACGCAATTGCAATACCCCTGCCGAATGGGAGGAGGTTGTTTCGTGAAGATCCAGCTCCAGGGGCAGTCGCTGCGCATACGCCTCGATGAAGAGGAACTGGCCAACCTTCTGGATGGCACCACGCTTGAAAGCAGTACGTCGTTCGGTAATGCCGGTGTTTGGGCGCTGGCAATGCGGCTGCATGAGGGTGATACGGCAAAGCTGTCGGCGGCATCGGCGCCGTTGCTGATCAGTCTTCCCCACTCAGCCGTGGCAGAACTTGCTGCGCGCCTGCCATGCCGTGACGGTGTGGCCTGGGATGTTCCCTGTGGTGATACGCATTTGCATCTGCAATTCGATGTTGATGTGCGGGACAGCATGCGTCGTCGGGGGGCGATGCAGCGTCAGGCGGGCGATAGCTGAAAGCCCGCTTGATATTTGTCAGCAGTCTGCTTTGAAAGCGCGTTTGATTGATCAAGATCAAGATCGCAACTCCATGCGCTGGGCCTAATTACGGCACGGCGTTGGGCTGTGCTGCGGTGCAGTTCCTCGTTTTTGAACAGCCTGGAGCCTTGCATGACAGTCGACACAACCGTTGCAAAGCACGCCACCCCGGTACGGGGCCTGATCAACGACTGGCGGCCGGAAGACCCGGCCTATTGGGAGCAGACCGGCAAGCGGGTTGCCACGCGCAATCTGGCCATTTCCATTCCTGCATTGCTGCTCGCGTTCTGCGTGTGGGTGCTGTTTTCGGTGGTGTCCATCAACCTGCCGCGCATCGGCTATGCCTTCACCACTGACCAGCTGTTCTGGCTGGTGGCGCTGCCCAGCCTGTCCGGCGCCACGCTGCGCATCTTCTACTCGTTCGTCATCCCCATCTTTGGTGGGCGCCGCTGGACCGCCATCTCCACCGCATCACTGCTGCTGCCCACGTTGTGGCTGGGCTTTGCGGTGCAGAACGCGGCCACCCCGTTCTGGATGTTCGTGTGCATCGCCATCCTGTGCGGCTTCGGCGGGGCCAACTTCTCCTCGTCGATGTCCAACATCTCCTTCTTTTTTCCCAAGCAGCGGCAGGGCATGGCGCTGGGCTTGAATGCCGGCCTGGGCAATGTGGGTGTATCGGTATCGCAGCTGGTGATTCCGCTGGTGATCACCATGGGCGTGTTCGGCACCCTGGGGGGCGGCCCGCAGACGCTGGCTGAAAGCGGTGGCTCGCTGTTCCTGCAGAACGCCGGCTTCATATGGGTGCCGGCGATTGCCGCGGCGGCCGTGGCCGCGTGGTTCGGCATGCACGACCTGAGCAGTGCGCGTTCCTCCTTCGCCGAACAGGCGGTGATCTTCCGCCGCAAGCACAACTGGTTGATGTGCTGGCTCTACGTGGGCACGTTTGGTTCCTACATCGGGTTCTCTGCTGGCTTTCCGTTGCTGGTCAAGAGCCAGTTCCCTGATGTGAACCCCATGACCTATGCCTTCATCGGCCCGCTGCTGGGCGCGCTGATGCGCTCGGTGGGTGGCAGCCTGGCCGACCGCGTGGGCGGTGCACGGCTCACGTTCTGGGTGTTCGCATTGATGATTGGTGCGGTGCTGGGCGTGCTGCACTTCCTGCCCAGCCATGGCGTTGGTGGCAACTTCTACGGCTTCTTCGCCTCGTTCCTGGTGCTGTTCGTGCTCAGTGGCATCGGCAATGGCAGCACGTTCCGCATGATCCCGGTGATCTTCCGCACGCTGCATGACCGGCTTTCGGCCAGCAGCGATGCGGATGGCAAGGCCGCATCGCGCCACCAGGCGGGTATCGAATCGGCGGCGGTGGTCGGCTTCTCCGGTGCCATCGGCGCCTATGGTGGCTTCTTCATTCCCAAGAGCTACGGCTCTTCGATTGCGCTGACCGGCAGCCCGGACATGGCGCTGTACGGATTCATTGCGTTCTACATCACCTGTCTGGCCGTGACCTGGTGGTGGTATTACCGGCGGGGCGCCGAAACCCCCTGCTGATGCAATGCACGCAGCCAACGCACTACCAAGCCACGATGCATACACCCGCAAAGGGAGATTGAAATGAGTTACTTTCTGGACCGCTTGCAGTTCTTCAAGCGCGACCCACAACCCTTTGCCGATGGCCACGGGTACAGCAAGAGCGAAGGCCGGGACTGGGAGAACGGTTACCGCGCCCGCTGGCAGTACGACAAGATCGTACGCTCCACCCACGGCGTGAACTGCACGGGCTCGTGCAGCTGGAAAATCTACGTCAAGAACGGCCTGGTGACCTGGGAAACCCAGCAGACCGATTACCCGCGCACGCGCCCGGACCTGCCCAACCATGAGCCGCGTGGCTGCCCGCGTGGCGCCAGCTATTCCTGGTACCTCTACAGCGCCAACCGCCTCAAATACCCCCTGATACGTGGCACGCTGCTGCGCATGTGGCGGCATGCACGCAAGACCATGCAGCCGGTGGAAGCCTGGGCCAGCATCGTGCAGGACCCGGCCAAGTCGCGCGAGTACAAGCGCCGCCGCGGCATGGGTGGCTTCGTGCGCGTGACCTGGGATGAGGCGAACGAAATCATCGCCGCCTCCAACCTGCATACGGTGAAGGAGTACGGGCCGGACCGGGTCATCGGCTTCTCGCCGATTCCCGCCATGTCCATGGTGTCCTACGCCGCAGGCGCGCGTTACCTGTCGCTGCTGGGCGGTGCCTGCCTGTCGTTCTACGACTGGTACTGCGACCTGCCGCCGGCCTCGCCGCAGATATGGGGTGAGCAGACCGACGTGCCCGAATCGGCGGACTGGTACAACAGCCGCTACATCATCGCCTGGGGCTCGAACGTGCCGCAGACGCGTACGCCTGATGCGCACTTCTTCACCGAGGCGCGCTACAACGGCACCAAGACGGTGGCCATCACTCCCGACTACTCGGAAGTGGCCAAGCTTACCGACCACTGGCTGCACCCAAAGCAGGGCACCGATGCCGCGCTGGCGTTCGCATTCGGCCATGTGGTGCTGCGCGAGTTCCATGTCGAACAGCCCTCGCAGTACTTCCAGGACTACTGCCGCCAGTATTCGGACATGCCGCTGCTGGTGCGCATAGACGAGCGCGCCGATGGCCGCCATGTGCCGGGGCGCTTCCTGCGTGCCAGCGAGCTGGGTGGGCTGGGCGAGAGCAACAACCCGGAATGGAAGACGCTGGCCTTCGATGAGAACAGCGGCGACATTACCGTGCCCAATGGCTCCATCGGCTTCCGTTGGGGTGAAAAGGGCAAGTGGAATATCGAGGAGAAGGCCAGCAACGGCAGCGCCACGCGCCTGCGGCTGAGCCTGGCCGATGGCAACGACGCGATGGCGAGCGTCAGCTTCCCGTACTTCGGCGGCATCGAAAGCGACGGCTGGACAGCCGCGCCGGCCGAAGAAGTGCTGGAGCGGAACATCCCGGTGCGCCGCCTGCAGCTGGCTGACGGCAGCCAGGTGATGGTGGCCACCGTGTACGACCTGCTGCTTGCCCAATACGGCGTTGACCGTGGCTTTGGCGGCGGCAACGTGGCCAGCAGCTATGACGAGAACGTGCCGGGCACGCCGGCATGGCAGGAGCGCATCACCGGGGTGCCGCGTGCGGAGGTGATAGAGATTGCCCGCGAGTTCGCACGCACCGCGGACAAGACCCACGGCCGCAGCATGATCATTGTCGGCGCCGGCATGAACCACTGGTTCCACAACGACATGAACTACCGTGGGTTGATCAACCTGCTGGTCATGTGTGGTTGCGTGGGCCAGACCGGTGGCGGTTGGGCCCACTATGTGGGCCAAGAGAAGCTGCGCCCGCAGACCGGCTGGCTGCCGCTGGCCTTCGGCCTGGACTGGAGCCGCCCGCCGCGCCAGATGAATGGTACCTCGTTCTTCTACTTCAACACCGGGCAGTGGCGTTACGAGAAGCTGCAGGTGGACGAGCTGCTCTCGCCGCTGGCCGATGCCTCCAAGTACGGCGGCAGCCTTGCCGACCTGAACCTGCGCGCGGTGCGCATGGGCTGGTTGCCGTGTGCGCCGCAGCTGGACCGCAACCCGCTGCAGCTGGTGCGCGAGGCCGAGCAGGCCGGCGTGGCGCCGGCCGAGTACGCGCTGGCCAAGTTCAAGGATGGCTCGCTGGACCTGGCCTATGCCGACCCGGATGCTGCACAGAACCACCCGCGCGTGATGTTCATCTGGCGCTCGAACCTGCTGGGTTCCTCGGGCAAGGGCCACGAGTACATGCTGCGCCATCTGCTGGGCACCCGGCATGGCCTGCAGGGCAAGGACCTGGGCGAGATGGGCGCGATCAAGCCGCAGGAAGTGAAGTGGCGCGACGAGGCGCCGGAAGGAAAGCTCGACCTGCTGGTCACGCTGGATTTCCGCATGTGCACCACCGCGCTGTACTCGGACATCGTGCTGCCGACAGCGACCTGGTACGAGAAGGACGACCTCAACACCTCGGACATGCACCCGTTCATCCACCCGCTGTCCAAGGGGGTGGACCCGGCATGGGAATCACGCAGCGACTGGGAAATCTTCAAGGGCGTGGCACGCAGCGTCAGCGACATGGCACCGGGTGTGCTGGGCGTGGAGAAAGACCTGGTGCTGGTGCCCACCCTGCATGACAGCCCCAACGAGCTGGGCATGCCGTTCGGCGTTGCCGACTGGAAGAAGGGCGAGTGCGAGGCGGTGCCCGGCCAGTCGATGCCGACCATGGCGGTGGTCGAGCGCGACTACCCCAATCTGTACCGCAAGTTCACCTCGCTCGGCCCGCTGCTGGACAAGCTGGGCAACGGCGGCAAGGGCATGAGCTGGGACACCAAACACGAGGTGGAGTTCCTCGCCAAGCTCAACCATACCGTGCGCGAAGACGGTGTCAGCAAGGGCAGGCCGGCCATCGATACCGCCATCGATGCGGCGGAAGTGATCCTGCATCTGGCGCCGGAAACCAACGGCCATGTGGCGGTGAAGGCATGGGAGTCGCTGGGTGGCTTCACCGGGCGCGAGCACACGCACCTAGCCGTGGGCAAGGAGCATGAAGCCATCCGCTTCCGCGACATCCAGGCGCAGCCACGCAAGATCATTTCCTCCCCGATCTGGTCGGGTCTGGAAGATGAGAACGTCAGCTACAACGCCGGCTATACCAATGTGCACGAGCTGATTCCGTGGCGCACGCTCACCGGGCGCCAGCAGTTCTACCAGGACCACGAGTGGATGATCGACTTCGGCGAGGCCTTCATGAGCTACCGCCCACCGGTCAACACGCGCACGGTGGAGCCGCTGCTCAACCAGCGCCCCAACGGCAACAAGGAGATCGTGCTGAACTGGATCACCCCGCACCAGAAGTGGGGCATCCACAGTACCTACAGCGACAACCTGATCATGCAGACGCTGTCGCGTGGTGGCCCCATCGTATGGATCAGCGAGGACGATGCACGCAGCGCCGGCATCGAGGACAACGACTGGATCGAGCTGTTCAACGTCAACGGTGCCATTGCCGCCCGTGCGGTGGTCAGCCAGCGCGTGATGCCGGGCATGGCAATGATGTACCACGCCCAGGAACGCATCATCAATGTGCCCGGCTCGGAGATCACCGGCACCCGTGGCGGCATCCACAACTCGGTGACGCGCGTGGTGCTCAAGCCCACTCACATGATTGGTGGCTACGCGCAGCTGGCCTACGGCTTCAACTACTACGGCACCTGCGGTACCAACCGCGACGAGTTCGTGATTGTGCGCAAGATGGACAAGGTTGATTGGCTTGATGGTGAGGATGCACTGGTGTCGGCACGGGAGGTGGTGTGATGAAAGTTCGTGCTCAGATCGCGATGGTGCTGAACCTGGACAAGTGCATCGGCTGCCATACCTGCTCGATCACCTGCAAGAACGTGTGGACCTCACGCGAGGGCGTCGAGTACGCCTGGTTCAACAACGTGGAAACCAAGCCGGGCATTGGCTACCCCAAGGAATGGGAGAACCAGGAGAAGTGGAACGGCGGCTGGGTACGCACCCAGAGCGGCAAGCTGGTGCCGCGTGCCGGTGGCCGCTGGCGCATGCTGGCCAAGATCTTCGCCAACCCGGACCTGCCGCAGATCGACGACTACTACGAGCCGTTCGATTTCGACTACCACCACCTGCATGACGCGCCAGTAGTGAAGCACCAGCCCACGGCCCGGCCGCGCTCGCTGATCAGCGGCCAGCGCATGGAGAAGATCGAATGGGGCCCGAACTGGGAGGAGATCCTGGGCACGGAGTTCAGCAAGCGTGCCCGTGACTACAACTTCGACCAGGTGCAGAAGGACATCTACGGGGCCTTCGAGAAGACCTTCATGATGTACCTGCCGCGCCTGTGCGAGCACTGCCTCAATCCGGCGTGCGTCTCGGCATGCCCATCCGGTGCCATCTACAAGCGCGAGGAGGACGGCATCGTGCTGATCGACCAGGACAAGTGCCGTGGCTGGCGCATGTGCGTGTCGGCCTGCCCGTACAAGAAGATCTACTACAACTGGAAAAGCGGCAAATCCGAAAAGTGCATCTTCTGCTACCCGCGCATCGAGATGGGTGAACCGACGGTGTGCTCGGAAACCTGTGTGGGCCGTATCCGCTACCTGGGCGTGATGCTGTACGACGCCGACCGCATTGCCAAGGCGGCATCGGTGGCAGCGGAGAAGGACCTGTACCAGGCGCACCTGGACATCTTCCTGGACCCGGAAGACCCCAAGGTGATCGCCGCCGCCCGCGCCGAAGGCATCCCGGACAGCTGGCTCACCGCAGCCAAGGCATCGCCGGTCTACAAGCTGGCCATCGACTGGAAGCTGGCGCTGCCGCTGCACCCGGAGTACCGCACGCTGCCGATGGTCTGGTACGTGCCGCCACTGTCGCCCATCCAGTCGGCGGCCGAGCGTGGCCATGTCGGCATGAATGGCGAACTGCCGGATATCGCTTCGCTGCGCATTCCGGTGCGTTACCTGGCCAACATGCTATCGGCCGGTGACGAGGCCCCGGTGGTACGGGCACTGGAACGCCTGATGGCCATGCGTGCATGGCGCCGTGCGCGCAACGTGGATGGTGTTGAAGACCTCAAGCCGCTGGAGCAGACCGGCCTGACCGTGGCACAGGCCGAGGACATGTACCGTTATCTCGCCATCGCCAACTATGAGGATCGCTTCGTGATCCCCTCGGCGCACCTCGAGTACGCCAACGATGCCTTCGGCGAGCGCGGTGGCTGCGGCTTCACCTTCGGCAACGGCTGCAATGGCGACAGCCCTGCGGATCTGTTCTCGCAGCGCAAGAGCACCACCTATGCCGTGCCGCCGAACCGCCAGCAGCGGCATGAGGTGGTCAAATGAGCCTGCTCAAGCTGATAGGTGTGCTGCTGGACTACCCGAAGGAGGAGCTCTGGCAGCACGGTGAGGAACTGCTGGACGCCTGTGATGATCCGGCACTGACGGTGGCCCGCCGCCGGCAGTTGCGCGAGTTCGTGCAGCAGCTGCTGGGCAGCGACCCGCTGGATGCGCAGTCCGCGTGGCTGGGCACGTTTGACCGGGGCAGGGCGATGAGCCTGCTGCTGTTCGAGCACATCCACGGCGAATCCCGCGACCGTGGCCAGGCCATGGTGGACCTGGTGGACGCCTACCGCCGCAACGGCTTCGTGCTTGATGCACGCGAGCTGCCGGATTACCTGCCGCTGCTGCTGGAATACCTGTCGCAGCGGCCCCAGGCCGAAGCCCGGGACTGGCTGCACCACATCGGCCATATCGCCGGCATGCTGGCCGCCCGTGCGGCCGAGCGTGAACTGCCGCATGCCGTGCTGCTGGAAATCCTGGTGGAGGCGGGCGAGGGCAAGGTGAACCTTGCGGTACTGCGCCAGCGTGCCAGTGAAGAGGTGCGCGATGACACCGCCGAGGCCATGGACAAGCTCTGGGAGGAGGAAGCGGTGCGCTTTGGCGCCGAGGCCCCGTCCGATGACTGCAAACCGCCACACCGTTCACCGGCACGCGCCGTGCACCGGGAGACCCAGCCATGAACTACCTGCATCAATTCGCCTTCCAGTTCTACCCGTATATCGCCATCGCCGTGCTGCTGATCGGCAGCTGGGCACGCTATGACAAGGCGATGTACAGCTGGCGCACCGGCAGCAGCCAGCTGCTGTCCGACCGCGGCATGCGCATCGGCAGCAACTGCTTCCACATCGGCGTGCTGGCGATTCTCGGTGGTCACTTGGTGGGCCTGCTGACGCCGCATGCGGTGTATGAGCACTTCATCACCTCCCCGCAGAAGCAGCTGCTGGCGATGGTGGTGGGTGGCTTCTTCGGTGTGATCTGTTTCATCGGCATCGTGATCCTGCTGGTGCGCCGCCTGACCAACCCGCGCGTGCGCGCCACCGGCAGCTTCGGTGACACGCTGGTTTTGATGCTGCTGTTCGCGCAGCTGTGCCTTGGCCTGGTGAGCATCAAGATATCGGCGGGCCACATGGACGGCGGGGTGATGGTGATGCTGGCCGAGTGGGCGCAGCACATCGTGACCTTCCGCGCTGGTGCCGCGGACTACATCACCAATGTGCACTGGGTATACAAGGCGCACATCTTCCTGGGCCTGACCCTGTTCCTGATTGCGCCGTTCACCCGGCTGGTGCACGTGTGGAGCATTCCGCTCAGCTATCTGTGGCGGCCTTACCAGGTGGTGCGCCGCCGCCAGGCCACGCCGCGCTACGGGCGCAAGGGCTGAGCCATGAGCAGCATGCCCAGGAACCTACCGATCACCGTCATCGACTCCGTGCAGCCGGTGCCGGCCGAGGCCGGCCATCACCACCACGACGCGGCGGAGCAGGGGCCGCGTTCGCTGGGGCAGCCGGCACCGTGCAGCCTGTTCGTGGATGACACGGCCATCAGCGAAGCGGATATAGCCCGGGAAATGCAGTTCCACCGCGCCATGCGCCCGGAGCAGGCCCGCGCCGACGCGGCACGGGCGCTGGTGGTGCGCGAGCTGCTGCGGCGGGAGAGTGAGCGGCTGGGGCTTGTGCAGGCAGGCGGCGAGGGCCGCCTCA
Source organism: Stenotrophomonas sp. UBA2124 (assembly GCA_002329155.1). Taxonomy (GTDB): domain Bacteria; phylum Pseudomonadota; class Gammaproteobacteria; order Xanthomonadales; family Xanthomonadaceae; genus Stenotrophomonas. The sequence continues at coordinate 85,542 of DCXY01000042.1, forward strand.
CCGATGAGGAAGTGCAGATCCAGCAGCTGCTCGAGCAGGCGGTCGAAGACCGCGTGCCCAGCCAGGACGAGTGCCGCCGCTATTTCGAGCAGAACCCGAAGCGGTTCCGCTCGCCCGACCGCATCCGTCTGCGGCACATCCTGCTGGCTGCACCGGCGGACGATATCGCCGGCCGGCTCAAGGCACGCACCCAGGCCGAGCAGATCATCGGCCAGCTGCAGGCACAGCCGCATCTGTTCACCGATCTGGCAGCACGGCATTCGCGCTGCCCCTCCAGTACCGAAGGCGGCGAGCTGGGCTGGCTGCACCGTGGCCAGACCACACCCGAGTTCGACCGCCAGGTGTTCCGCCTGCGCCAGGGGCTTGCGGGGTTCCCGGTGGAATCACGCTGGGGTTACCACGTGGTCAACGTGGATGCGGTGGAGGCCGGCCAGCCATTGGCATTCGAGCAGGTGCAGGCACAGATTGCCGATTACCTGGAGCTGCAGGTGCGCCAGCGCAATGTGCAGCAGTTCCTGTTGGAACTGCGGGAGCGTTACCCGGTGCGCGGACTGGAAGAGATAGAAGCACAAGCGGAATGATCCCCCACCTGAAGGACTAGCAATGAACCAGAGCCTGGAACCGGCCAGCCGTGGCCAGCAGCAGCGTGCGCTGTGGCTTAGCACGTTCGCCTTCACCGTGTGTTTTGCGGTGTGGATGATCTTCTCGATCATCGGCATCCAGATCAGCAAACAGCTGGGCCTGAACGACACCCAGTTCGGCCTGCTGATTGCCACACCGGTGCTTACCGGCTCGCTGAGCCGCGTGTTCCTTGGCATATGGGCAGACCAGTTCGGCGGCCGCAAGGTGCTGGTGCTGGTGATGCTGTGTGGCGCGGTGGCCACCTGGATGCTCACCTATGCGCATACCTATACGCAGTTCCTGTTCGCCGCGCTGTGCGTGGGTATCGCCGGCGGCAGCTTTTCGGTGGGCGTGGCCTATGTGTCCAAGTGGTTCCCGACCAGCCGGCAGGGCACGGCGCTGGGCATCTTTGGTGCGGGCAACATCGGTTCGGCGGTGACCAAGCTACTGGCGCCGCTGGTGATGGTGGCTGCGGGCTGGACCATGGTGGCCAAGCTGTGGGCCGTGGGCCTGGCGGTGGCCGCAGTGCTGTTCTTCATCTTCAGCAAGGAAGACCCGCAGCTGGAGCAGCGCCGCCGCGACGGGGTCAAGCCGATGCCGTTCTCCGAGCAGATGGCGCCGTTGAAGAACCTGCAGGTATGGCGGTTCTCGCTGTATTACTTCTTCGTGTTCGGCGGTTTCGTGGCACTGGCGCTGTGGCTGCCGCATTACCTGGTGGGCGCCTACGGCATGGATGTGGGCACCGCCGGCCTGCTGGCGGCGTGCTATTCGATTCCTGCCAGCCTGTTCCGCGTGGTGGGCGGCTGGATGTCCGACCGCATCGGCGCGCGCCGGGTGATGTACTGGACCTTCGGCGTGTCGGCCATCTGTACCTTCCTGCTGGCCTACCCGGATACCGAGTACGTGGTGCAGGGCATCAAAGGCGAGCTGCGCTTCCACCTGGCCATAGGCGTGGGGCTGTTCACCGTGCTGGTGTTCGTGCTCGGGTTCTTCATGTCGCTGGGCAAGGCCGCCGTGTACAAGCACATACCGGTGTACTACCCGCAGCATGTGGGTGCGGTGGGCGGCGTGGTGGGCATGATCGGTGGCCTGGGCGGCTTCATTCTGCCCATCGTGTTCGGGGCACTGAATGATTCAGTGGGCATCTGGAGCAGCTGCTTCATGCTGCTGTTCGTGCTGGTTGCCGGTGCACTGGCCTGGATGCATTTCGCCATCCGCCGCATGGAGCGCAGGCACTTCCCGGCGATTGATCGTGAGACCGACCTGCCCGAGGCCATTGCCGCGGCCCGGGCCCCGGCCAATGGTGCGGCTTGATCCAGATCAGGGAAACCGTGTTCCGGGTAAACGAGGATGCAGACTCCGTCATTCGAGGTTGCCACGGTGGAAGACACCTTGTCGCGTAGCAGTGTGTTGCAGCAACCGCGTCATGTCCTGTTTCCACCGCTGAGCCATTTCAGTAATGGATTCGGTGAAAACGGCTGGCGCGCGGCGGTGCGCGCCAGCAACGAGCACCTCATTCCCCGTGTACTGACCCTGGGTTTCCACGCCGCGCGCGCCGGCCAGCTGGACAACCCGGACGACTACCTCGATGCCATGCTGTGCAGCCTGCGCACCCATGCCACCGAGCTGGCCGAGGACCGTGAGGTGGTGGCGGTGGTGCTGCAGCAGGGGCTGGCCGAGCAGCTCTCGCCCGCACTGCTGGGGCAACTGCTGGATACGGTGCCCCAGCACCTGCGTACCGCGGCCAGGCCGCAGGTGGAGGTGCGGCTGGATGCGACCAGTACCGTGCACCCTGCGTCCCTGCGTGCGGTAGGCTGCACCCGGCTGAACGTGATCGACCACGCCGGCGCCATCGGCCCGACCGTGCTTGCCCAGGGGCAGAAGGCCGGTTTCACTGCCTGCTATTACCAGCTGCGCGTGCCCTCCACCGAGGACACGCAGTTCCTGGCCCGGCTGCATGCGGTGCTGGCACTGGCACCGGAGCGCATCCTGCTGCCGTCACCCTGTGACGCCCAGACCAGCCCCTCGGCCGATTATTGGTGGCAGGCCTGGATGGACGTGCTGGCCGCCGGCTACCGGCCGTTGGGCGGTGACCATTACCAGCGGGGCGACTGCACCATGCCCGAGCGCAGGGGTGATGGGCTGCGCCATTGTGACCTGGCCGGCGTACCGCGACGCGACCGCAGTGATTTCATCGGTATCGGGCTGGGTGCCTGCAGCCAGATCGGTGATGTGATCTGTCGGCAGGAAAGCGACATGGCCCGCTGGGCGCTGCAGCTGCGCAATGGCCACGCCGGGGTGGCGGCCGGGCTGATCCTGTCCGAGCAGGAAAGGCTGGTGGACGAGGTGGTGCAGAGCATTGCCTGCGACCATGCCATGGATATCGCCGCCTTTGAATGGCGCAACGGGCTGTATGTGGGCGAGTGCTTCGGTGAGACGCTGGCCGGTCTTTCCCCGTTTCTGGAGCAGGGCTGGCTGCAGTGGGATGGGCAGGTATTGCGGCTGAGGCACGAAGGGCAGCTTCTGTGGCGTATGATCGCTGCGTGTTTCCGTCCCCAGGCTGCACTTGCATGATCCCGAGACGATGACCGCCAAGCCACCTTCACGCATTTCCCGTGCTGCGTTGCCCCTGAATCCCGCCGCCGCCGATGACGGCGATGCACTGCATTTCTGCAGTACCTGCGCGTTCTCCGATGCCTGCATGTCACAGGGCTACGACAAGTCGGCGCTGGCCGACCTGCACGTGCTGGTGGACCATGTGGGGCCGTACCACGCAGGGGATTACATCTTCCGCGCCGGCGAGACGTTCGACGCCATCGCGGCGGTGCGCGCGGGCATGGTCAAGACCTTCATCGATGACAGTGCCGGCAATGAGCAGGTGCTGGGTTTCAGCCTGCCGGGCGAGGTCATCGGCCTCAACGCCATCCATGGTTCGCGCTACCCGTGCAATGCCATCGCGCTGGATACCGTGCACCTGTGCCGTATCTCCTTCCCGAAGATCAGCGACCTGGCCGCACGCATGCCGGGGCTGCAGGCCAAGCTGTTCAACCTGCTCAGCGCGGAAATAGGCAAGGCAGCACTGCTGGCGGCCAACCACCGCACCGAGGAGCGCATGGCCGCGTTCCTGCTGGACATGTCGGCCCGCTATGAGCGGCGCGGGTTCTCGGCCACGCGCTTCAACCTCACCATGAGCCGCACCGACATTGCCAACTACCTGCGCATGGCGCCGGAAACGGCCAGCCGCGTACTGCGCAAGCTCAGCGATGACGGCATCATCGCGGTAAAGCAGCGCGAGATCATCCTGTTGCGGCCGGAGCGGCTGGCGCAGATGGCCAGCAGTGAAGACGCGGCCGAGTAAGCCACGAAAGGATGCCGGACAATGAGAATGTACTGGGTACTGATGCTGCTGTTTGCCTCGGCCACCGCGCAGGCCGCCGGGCTTACCGTTTCAGCCGCCTCCAGCCTGACCGAGAGCTTCCGCGAAATTGCAGGCGCCTACGAAAAGGCGCACCCCGGCACCAAGGTAGACCTGAACTTCGCGGCCTCCGGCGTGTTGCTGCAACAGGTGGCACGCGGGGCGCCGGTGGATGTGTTTGCCTCGGCCGACCAGACCACCATGGACCAAGCTGCAGAGCAGGGCCTGCTGGAGCCGGGCAGCCGCCAGGATTTCGCCGCCAACAGCCTGTGGGTGGTGGTGCCACCTGCAGCCAGGCACAAGCCGGCGACACTGGCCGAGCTGGCAAAGCCGGGTATCGAACGTATCGCCATCGGCAACCCTGACAGCGTGCCGGTAGGGCGCTACGCACGCGGCGCCCTGCAGCAGGCCGAGCTTTGGCAGGCGGTGCAGGGCCGGGTGATCAGTACCCAGAACGTGCGCCAGTCTCTGGACTATGTGGCGCGCGGTGAAGTGGATGCGGGCTTTGTGTATGCGACCGATGCGCAGGCCATGCCCGGCCGCGTGCAGCGCGCCTTCGAGGTGCCGGTGCGTGGTGGCATCCGGTATCCCATCGCACAGGTGAAAGGCAGTGCCAACGCACTGCAGGCACGGCAGTTCGTCGCGTTTGTGCGCTCGCCACAGGGGCAGGCCATACTGCGCCGGCATGGTTTCGGTAGCCCCTGATTGATGGATCTGGATTGGAGCGCGTTGTGGTTGTCGCTGAAGGTTGCCGGTTGGGCCACGCTGCTCAATCTGGTGGTGGGCGTTGCCCTGGGGGCGCTGCTGGCACGCAAGCGGTTCCCGGGGCGTGAGCTGCTCGATACGCTGTTGACGCTGCCGATGGTGTTGCCGCCGACTGTGCTGGGTTACTACCTGCTGGTGCTGCTGGGGCGTAACGGGCCGATTGGTGGCTGGCTGCAGCAGTATTTCGGCATCAATCTGGTTTTCACCTGGCAGGGTGCGGTGATCGCGGCGGCGATTGCATCGCTGCCACTGGTATTCAAGCCGGCACGTGCGGCCTTCGAGGGTGTGGACCCGCAGCTGGAACAGGCTGCGCGCACGCTGGGTGTGTCCGGCTTTGCATTGTTCCTGCGTGTCACCCTGCCGCTGGCGTGGCGCGGGATTCTTGCCGGCCTGCTGCTGGCATTCGCCCGTGCCATGGGCGAGTTCGGTGCCACCATCATGCTGGCCGGCAGCATCCCCGGGCGCACGCAGACACTGTCCATCGCCATCTACGAGGCGGTGCAGGCCGGCAATGATGGCCGTGCCAATGCGCTGGTGGTACTCACATCGGTGGTCTGCATCGTGATCCTGCTGCTGGCCGCGCGGCTGGCACGTGGGCGGCATGGAGGCCAGGATGTGGCTTGAGCTTGATATCGCCCATCGCTTTGGCAACGGCAGCAACGCCTTCCACCTGCAGGTGGCATTGCAGTGCCGGCAATCGCGCGTGGTGTTGTGCGGGCCGTCCGGTGCGGGCAAAAGCGTAACGCTCAAGGCCGTTGCCGGCCTGCTGCGTCCTCAGCAGGGGCGTGTCGAGCTGCTGGGGAAGGCTGTCTTCGACGCGGGGCAGGGCGTGCATGTCCCCCCGCAGCAGCGCCGGCTGGGGTATGTGTTCCAGGACTATGCCTTGTTCCCACACCTTACCGTGCGGCAGAACGTAGGCTTCGGCCTGAGCCAGGGCCTGTTGAACCCACCGCGCGGCAAGCGTGTGGAGGCGGTGGAGCACTGGCTGCGCACCTTCGGTATCGAACAGGTGGGCGAACTCTACCCGGACCAGATTTCCGGCGGGCAGCGCCAGCGCACGGCCCTGGCGCGTGCGCTGGTGACAAACCCGCGTGCGCTGCTGCTGGACGAGCCGTTCGCCGCGCTGGACCACGACCTGCGGGGCCACCTGCGGCGCGAACTGGAAGGCGTGCTGGACAGCACCGGCATTCCATTGCTGCTGGTCAGCCACGACCCGGAGGACGTGGCGATATTCGGCCAGCAGGTCATCACGCTGGCGGCTGGCAAGGTGCAGGACTGAGGCGTACCTGTCAGTCTTTAGTTGCGCTGCTGTCGTCGGCTTTCATATCCGGCACGCTGTCCAGAAAGTCCGCCGACGGGGTAAAGAAAAGAGAGCCGGTAATGGCACGGCTGAAATCCAGCAGGCGGTCATAGTTGCCCGGCGGCGAGCCGATGAACATGTTCTCCAGCATGCGCTCAATACGTTCTGGAGAGCGCGCGTAGCCGATGAAGTAGGTGCCGAACTCGCCCTTTGCCGGGTCGCCGAAGGGCATGTTGTCGCGCAGGATGTCCAGCTGCTTTCCGTCCTCGTCGAGGATGGTGGTCAGCGCGTTGTGCGCGTAGGACGGCTTCACGTCATCGGCCAGCTCGATGTTCGACTGCTTGTAACGGCCGATGATCTTCTCCTGCTCGGCCACCGGCAGGGCGTTCCAGGTTTTCAGATCGTGCAGGTACTTCTGGATGATCACGTAGCTGCCGCCGGCGAAGTCCGGGTCCTCGTCACCAATGATGGTGGCTTCCCGTGCGGCACCATCCACCGGGTTCTCGGTGCCATCCACGAAGCCGATAAGGTCGCGGTTGTCGAAATAGCTGAAGCCCTGCACCTGGTCGGCGCTGGCCACCGCATCGCCCAGGCGATCCATCAGATGGGTGGCAAGCTCGAAGCAGACATCCATGCGCGCGGCACGGATATGAAACAGCAGGTCCGCCTGGGTTGAAACCGCGTGGTGCTTGCCCTTGAGCTCCTTGAACGGATGCAGGCCCTTGGGTGCATGCGTACCGCAGATCGACTTCCATGCATCGGCACCAAAGCCCATCACGCAGGAAAGCTTGGTGTCGGGCAGCCGGCTGCCGATGGCGCGCACGATACCTGCAAGGTCGCCACTCAGGGCGCGGCAGGTTGCTGCGGTGTCGCTGCCGGGCCGCAGGGTAAGAACAAGAAATACGGCTGCGCGCGTCACCGACTCGGTGACTTGCTGGGACACGATGGTCTGCACGGCTGCTCCTCAAGCTGGGCCACCATTGAATCCATTTGCCGGTGCAAGCGTCGTGACGATGTTGACGATGGCACATATATCCCGTTTGCCCGGCAGGCCGCGGTCAGTGGCCGTGGAATATCCGCAAACCGGATTATCTGTTTGCTGAAATATTCATTTTCGAGGCCGGTGGTGCGTCAATCTGGCCGAGGGTTTATTCACTCTGGGAGTGAAATTCCGGCGCCGTTACGCATCGCCTTATCGGCTTTGAAAAATCCTTTCCGGCGTGGCGATAAGGCTGATTTCAAGCATTTCTGAAGCTCTCATGGGTGCCGGTGGCATTGATGCCCAGCTTGCTCGTGCGTATTTGAAAATAGAAATTTCCATAAATTCATTTGATTAAAATTTTATGGCATCCATGATTGCGGTCACGATTTCACATTCTGCTCCTGTGCTTAATTCGGCATGTCGAATTTATCCGGCATTAATGCATTGGTATTTGGTCGATTGATTAATTGGGTTTACCAATCGGTCAGATTGTTTTGATTTCATGAACAAATGGAGTTGCCCATGTCAGCAGCGGTCAAAGTGGTTCCGGAAGGACAGACTCTTCAGGACGCGGTTGCCATCACCCTTCAGGACCATGGCAGATTGGATATCCGGGCCGGCGACAGCGTCATTCTGGAGCTGACACGGCAGCAGATCGCAGCATTCACCCGGCAAGGCGACAACCTTGTCCTGGAACTGGCTGATGGCCAGCTGCTGACACTGGTTGAATTCTTCGAGGACGAGCGGAAACCGTCCCATCTGTATCTGCAGGAGGACGACCAGCTTGTAGCGGTGGAACTAACTGCGACCCACGATGACGGGGCATTGCTGGCCAGCTTCGCCCTGCAGGACGGGCAGATGCTGGCCGGCTTCGAGTCGCTGACCGCAGGTGCCGGCCTGTCCGGCGGGGCAACAGCGGGTTTGATCCTGGGCGGGTTGGCGCTGGGTGGCCTGGGCCTGTCCGGTGGTGGCGGTGGAGGGCAGCAGGAGACAGCATCACCGCCACCTGCTGCCGACACTGTCGCACCGGCACCTGCATCCTCGCTGGCAATTTCCGACGACGGCAGGCAGCTGACCGGCAAGGCCGAGCCGGGTGCCAGCATCAGGGTGGATACCAATAGCGATGGGCAGCCGGATCATACCGGCGTGGTGGGAGCCGATGGCAACTTCCAGGTGGTGCTGGACCCGCCATTGACCAATGGTGAAACGGTTTCTGTTGTTGTCACCGACAAGGCAGGCAATCAGAGTGCCGGGCGTGAGGTCGTGGCGGGCGACGCTACTGCGCCCGGCGCAGCCACCGATCTGCAGGTCGCCGACGATGGCAGCAGCATCAGCGGCAAGGGGGAGCCGGGTGCACGCGTTGACGTTGACACCAATGGCGATGGCCAACCCGATGCCAGCACCATCGTGGGCGATGACGGAAAGTTCGAGCTGCCGCTCACACCACCGGTAACCAATGGCGAGACCGTCACCGTGGTGCTCACCGATACAGCGGGCAACAGCAGTCAGCCCGCCACGGTGCAGGGGCCGGACTTCCCGGATGCGCCGCAGGTAAGTCCAAGCAATGGCAGCAGCATCGAAGGCACGGCGGCTCCAGGCACCCGCATCGTCATCAGCGATGCCGATGGAACGCCGATAGGCCAGACCACCACCGATGCCGATGGCGACTGGAGCTACATACCTGCAGCGCCGCTGCCGGACAGTACTGTGGTGGTCGTGGTAGCCCGCGACCCTGCGGGCAACGACAGTCCACAGACGACCATCACCACAGATGGCATCGCCCCGGCGATGCCTGTCATCGAGCTGGCCAACGGCACGGTACTCGCCGGCACCGCCGAGCCCGGCAGCACCATCACGCTTACAGACGGCAGTGGAAATCCGATTGGTCAGACCACGACAGACGATGCAGGTGAATGGTCCTACATGCCTGCGGTACAGCCAGCCGACGGAACAGTGGTCAAGGCCACGGCCTCGGACGCGGCAGGCAATTCGAGTGCGCCAGCGACCGCCACGGTGGATGCTGCAGCGCCCACCGCTCCGGTCACCACGCCAGCAATGGCAATGCCCTGAGCGGCACCGCCGAACCGGATGCCACCGTCACCCTCACAGATGGCAGTGGAAATCCGATTGGTCAGGTTGTCACGGATGGTTCGGGCAACTGGACCTACACGCCGACAGCGCCGCTGCAGGATGGAACCGTGGTGAGCGCCGTGGCTACCGATGCTGCGGGCAACCCGAGCGCGGCGGCGACAACCACCGTGGATGCCGCCGCGCCTGCCGCGCCCATCATCGATCCGAGCAACGGCACGGTGATCACCGGTACTGCCGAAGCTGGTAGCACCATCACGCTGAGTGATGGTGCCGGCGCTCCGATAGGCGTGACGACCACGGATGGGGCAGGCAACTGGACCTACATTCCGGTCGCGCCGTTGGCGGATGGCGCAGTGGTTGAGGCCACGGCGACGGACGCTGTGGGGAATCCAAGTGCCGCCTCCACAACCACCGTGGACGCCATCGCGCCTGCCGCGCCAGTCATCGATACAAGCAACGGCACGGTGATCACCGGCACCGCCGAACCCGACAGCACCATCACGCTGAGTGATGGTGCCGGTGCTCCCATCGGCGTGACCACCACGGATGGGACAGGCAACTGGAGCTATACACCAGCAACGGCATTGCCAGACGGTACCCAGGTCAATGCAACCGCTACGGACGCCGCAGGCAACCCCAGCACCGTCGCGACAACCACCGTGGATTCCGTTGCACCGCCGGCACCAATCATCGATCCGAGCAACGGCACGGTGATTAGCGGTACAGCTGAAGCCGACAGCACCATCACGCTCACCGATAGCGTTGGCAATCCAATTGGCGTAACCACGGCAGACGGAACAGGCAACTGGACTT
>DCXY01000026.1:0-39741 GCA_002329155.1 Stenotrophomonas sp. UBA2124
ACCGCTGGATCATCGACTCGCGTGACGAGGACACCGGTGCACGCCTGGACGATCTGGAAGATCCGTTCAAGCTGTACCGCTGCCACACCATCATGAACTGCGCGCGCACCTGCCCGAAGGGTCTGAACCCGGCACTGGCAATCGCCGAAATCAAGAAGCTGATGATGGCGCGCCGCGCCTGATGCGGTAACCCTTCTCCCTTTGGGAGAAGGTGCCCCGAAGGGGCGGATGAGGGGGTCCTGCTCCAAGGTTTTTGCTTCTTGAAACCCCGGTGCAGAATCTGCCCTCACCCCAACCCCTCTCCCGCTCGCGGGAGAGGGGCTTAATCTTGAAGCTGGTGATGGTGCGCCGCGCCTGATGCGTAACCCTTCTCCCGCTTGCAGGAGAAGGTGCCCCGCAGGGGCGGATGAGGGGCTCTGCTTCAAGGTTTTTTGTTTCTTGAAACCCCGGTGCAGAATCTGCCCTCACCCCAACCCCTCTCCCGCTCGCGGGAGAGGGGCTCGATCTTGAAGCTGATGATGGCGGGTCGGGCCTGATGCGGTAGCTCTTCCCCCGCCTGCGGGAGAAGGTGCCCCGCAGGGGCGGATGAGGGGGCTCTGCTTCAAGGTTTTTGTTTCTTGAAACCGCAGTGCAGAATCTGCCCTCACCCCAACCCCTCTCCCGCTCGCGGGAGAGGGGCTTAATCTTTGAGCCCATGCAGACCGAAGACGAAATCCTGTTGAAGAAGCTGCGCTGGCGGTGCCGGCGCGGCATGCGTGAGCTGGACCAGCTGTTCGGTCGCTATCTGGACCAGCGTTGGCTGCAGGCTCCGGCATCCGAGCGCGCGGTTTTCCTGCAACTGCTGGAAACCGAAGACGATAAGTTGTGGCGCTGGTCCATGGGCTACGAGGCCTGCACGGATGCGCCACAGGCCGAACTGCTCAGCTACATCCGCTCCCTTCCGCTGTGAGTGGGCGCCTTCGCGCTGGCTGACCATCGCCCTGTGCGTGCTCGGCATGCTGGCCGCCACCGCAGTCCTTCTATGTGACCTTGGCCCTGACCTGGCGCACCCGCTGGCAGGGCTGGCCCTGCTCTGGGCCGTTGGCCTGGCCGTGCGCGAGCGCAGGCGGCCACGCCGCCAGCTGCTGATTCCCGCGCCGCCCCAGCCCGCCTGCCTGGATGGGCACCCGCTGCAGCAGCTGCAGCTGCTCGAACGCGGCCCGGTGCTGCTGTTGCGCTGGCGCACGGCCAACGCGCGCGGCAGCCTGCTGTTCCTGCCCGATACCCTGCCAGGCCCGCAGCGACGTGAACTGCGTCTGGCCGTTGGTGCCCATGCCGTTCCCCGTGATGCGGCGTCGATGGCAACATAGCGTCACTTCACGGGCAGACGCGCATGTTCAAACCCTTACCAGTCGCAATCGGATTGCGTTACCTGCGGGCCAAGCGCCGCAACGGCTTCATCTCCTTCATTTCAATGGCATCGATCCTGGGCATCGCGCTGGGCGTCATGGTGCTGATCACCACGCTGGCGGTGATGAGCGGCTTCCAGAAGGAAATCCGCGACCGCCTGCTGCAGATGTCGGCCCATGCCACGGTAAGCGCCGATGGCGAGCCGATGGCGGACTGGCAGCACGCGGTGGACGTGGCGATGAAGGACCCGCGCGTGGCGGGCGCCGCGCCGTATATCGAGATCCAGGCCATGCTGGCCGGGCCGCGCGTGCAGGGTGCCATCGTGCAGGGTGTCGACCCGGCGCAGGAGCCCAAGGTGTCGGTGCTGGCCGAGAAGATGAAGAAGGGCTCGCTGGATGACCTGAAACCGGACGAGTTCAACATCGTGCTTGGCCAGGAGCTGGCCATCTGGTTGGGCGTGGACGTGGGCGACAATGTGGTCGCCACGCTGGCTGAAGCACAGGGCACGCCGATGGGTGCCATGCCACGGGTCAAGCGTTTCAAGGTCAGCGGCGTGTTCGAGGCCGGTTCCAACGAAGTGGACCGCGGCGTGGCCTTCGTCAACATGCAGGACCTGGAGCGTGTGCTGCGCATGGACGGCGTGACCGGCGTGCGCCTGAAAATGCACGACATGGACCAGGCCTACACGGTGGCGCGCGATCTGGCGGTCAACCTCAAGGGCTATTACCGCGTGAGCGACTGGACCCAGGAGAACGCCAACCTGTACCACTCGCTGCGCATGGAAAAGACGGTGATGGGCATTCTGCTGTCGCTGATCATCGCCATGGGCGCGTTCAATCTGGTGTCCTCGCAGGTGATGCTGGTTACCGACAAGCAGGCCGACATCGCCATCCTGCGCACGCTGGGCCTGACCCCGGGCGGCGTGATGCAGGTGTTCATGGTGCAGGGCACGCTGATCGGTGTGTTCGGCACCATTGCCGGCGTCATCGGCGGCATCACTCTCACGCTCAATCTGGAGCGCATCCTGGGCCTGATCGAATCGGTCTTCAACATCAAGCTGCTGCCGGAGGATGTGTACTACATCACCGGCCTGCCCACCGACATGCAGACCAGCGACATTGTCGTCATTACCCTGGTGGCGCTGCTGATGAGTTTCCTTGCAACCCTGTACCCGGCATGGCGCGCGGCACGCACGCAGCCGGCGGAGGCGCTGCGCTATGAGTAAGGACACCATGGAATACGTGATCCGCGCCGAGGGCCTGGGCAAGACCTATGCCGAAGGCAAGATGCATACGCCGGTCTTTGATGGTCTGGACCTGGAAGTGGCACCGGGCGAGACCGTGGCCATCGTCGGTGCATCGGGCGCGGGCAAGAGCACCCTGCTGCACTTGCTGGGCGGGCTGGATATTCCCACCGCGGGCGAGGTGTATGTTGCCGGCCACCGCATGTCCACGCTGTCCGATACCGAGCGTGGGCGCCTGCGCAACCGTTCGCTGGGTTTCGTCTATCAGTTCCACCACCTGCTGCCGGAATTCACCGCGCTGGAAAACGTGATGATGCCGGTGATGCTGGGCGGGGCCAATGCGGATGACGCCAGCGCCAAGGCGGCGGCGCTGCTGGAATCGGTCGGGCTGGGGCACCGCCTGGAGCACAAGCCGGGCGAGCTCTCCGGTGGCGAACGCCAGCGTGCGGCCGTGGCGCGTGCGCTGGTCAATCAACCGGGCTGCGTGCTGGGTGACGAGCCCACCGGCAACCTGGACGACAGGACCGCTGCAACCGTGTTCGAGCTGATGCTGGAGTTGAACCGCGCCCACCGCACCAGCCTGGTACTGGTCACCCATGACCGGGGCCTGGCGCGGCGGCTGGACCGCGTGCTGGAGCTGCGCGAGGGCAGGCTGCATCAGCTGACCAGGGCTGAGGTCTGAGCGCAGGCCTACCCGGAGGCTGGGAGCGTTGTCCCTGAATTCACCGTGGCGGGCGGAATATCTAAGGCGTGAGTGGGCTCAGGTGGTTTCCCTGTAGACAGGAGTAGTGCCATGAACAAGATGCTTACGGCGGTGATGGTGGCTGCCGCGATCGGTCTGGGCGGTTGCGCAAGTACCGGCAAGCTGAGCAGCGGCGAACGCCTGGAGTTGTACCGGGCCCATGCCGGCGCACCGGTGAGCAGCTTCCGGTACTTCGGTTCGCTCAATGGCTGGACCGAACTGGGTGACAGCGCGCTGGCGGTGTGGACCCGGCCCAGCGAAGCCTGGTTGTTGACACTGGGCGGCCCCTGCATGGATCTGAGCTTCGCGCCGGCCATCAGCGTGACCAACATGATGGGCCAGGTATCGGCGAAGTTCGACCGTGTGATCGTGCACGGCGCCGGCCCTGCGATGAGCATTCCCTGCCAGATCCAGACCATTCAGCCGCTGGACGTGAAGGCCCTGCGCGCCTCGGAAAAGGAACTGCGCGAAGCCAAGCTGCAGGAGCGCGAAGAGGCACAGCCTGCAGGCAGCAGGTAGGCCACCTTCGAGCAGGATGCAAAGCCGGGCAGTGCCCGGCTACAACTGGCAGGTGGTAGGCAGGGCGCCGGCCAGTGCCCGGCGCCAGGGTGTTGCTGGAGTCAGTTGGACCCGGGTGCGACGTAGCCTGCGGGCTTTTCCGCGCCGCCGTTGAACAGGTACTTCACCAGCTCTTCCTCAAGGAAGGCGCGGTGCTTGGGGTCGCGCGGTGATAGGCGGTTCTCGTTGATGAGCATGGTCTGGTGTGCCAGCCATGCCGCCCAGGCCTGCTTGCCGATGTTGGCGAAAATGCGCTGGCCCAGTTCGCCGGGGTAGGGCACGAAATCCAGACCTTCGGTTTCGCGTTGTTCGTATTGGCAGAAGACGGAACGGGGCATGGCGTGATCCTTGGTTTCAATGCGCCGGATGGCGCTCCAGCAGCTTGCGGATGGGGGCGGGCAGGCCAAGTGCGGCCAGTTCGGCGCGGCTTACCCAGCGCAGATCCTGATTGTCGCCAACCTTGGGCAACAAGGCGACCTTGCGCGCGTGCAGCGGTTGCAGATGCAGCCGGTAGTGGCTGAAGGTATGGACGATGCGCGGCAGCTCGACGGTGTTTTCGTAGTCACCCTTGATGGTGCGCGCGAACCAGTCACGCATCTCGGTGTCGGTTTCGGCCTGTGGCAACGTCCACAACGAGGCCCAGACGCCGGTGGGAGGGCGCTTGAGCAGCAGGATGCGGCCTTTGCTGTCTTCCAGCAGCAGCGCGGTGGCTTCGCGCTCGGGCAGCTGCTTGCTGGGCTTGGGGGTTGGCAGTGCATCCACCAGCCCCTGTGCATGGGCGGCGCAGTCCTGCTGCAGTGGGCAGAGAATGCAGGCTGGTCTGCTGCGCGTGCAGAGGGTGGCGCCGAAATCCATCTGCGCCTGCGTGTAGTCGGCCATGCGCCCGGCAGGTACATACGCGACGTGCTCGGAAGCCAGTGCCCACAGCTGCTTCTCGATGGCGGGCAGGCCGGGGTAGCCGCTGATGCCGTGGAAGCGCGTCAGCACCCGTTTGACGTTGCCGTCGAGGATGGGGAAGGGCTCGTTCCACGCCTGGCTGAGAATGGCGCCTGCGGTGCTGCGGCCGATGCCGGGCAGGGCCAGCAACGCATCGAAATTGCGCGGCAGGTCGCCGCCGTGCAGTTCCACGCATTGGCGCGCGGCGGCATGCAGGTTACGGGCGCGGGCGTAGTAACCCAGGCCTGCCCAATGCGCCATCAGTGTGTCGTTGTCGGCGGCGGCCAGGTCCGGCAGGGTGGGGAAGGAATGGATGAAGCGCAGGAAGTACGGAATCACCGTCGCCACCTGGGTCTGCTGCAGCATGATCTCAGACAGCCACACCCGGTACGGCGAGCGCGGGTGCTGCCACGGCAGGTCGTGCCGGCCGTGCTGGTCGAACCAGGTAAGCAGTTGGCTGGCGAAGGTGGGCATGGCTGGCTTCACGCTGGCGGATGGTTCCTGCTGCTCTTCTCAAACTGGACGGGAGAAGGTTCTCCAAAGACCTGAGGAACATGCGTTATTCCTCACCCCAGCCCCTGTCCCGCCTGCGGGCGAGGGGCTTTGATCAGGGGCTGCCCAAGGCCTGCGGGAGCAGGGCATCGACAAAGGCTTCGGCGTCGAACACGCGCAGGTCTTCCGGGCGCTCGCCGATGCCGGCGAAGCGGATCGGGATGCCGAACTCGCGGGCCAGCGCGAACACCACGCCGCCCTTGGCGGTGCCGTCCAGCTTGGTCACCACCAGGCCGGTGACACCGGCGGCGGCATGGAACTGGCGTACCTGCGACAGCGCGTTCTGGCCGGTGGTGCCGTCGATGACCATCAGCACTTCGTGCGGCGCACTGGCGTCGATCTTGCCGAGCACGCGGCGGATCTTGCTCAGTTCGTTCATCAGGCCGGTCTGCGTGTGCAGACGACCAGCGGTGTCGGCGATCAGCACGCTGGTGCCGCGTGCCTTGCCAGCCTGCAGCGCGTCGAACGCCACCGAGGCGGCATCGGCATTCTGGCCCTGCGCAACGACGCTGACGCCGTTGCGCTCACCCCATATCTGCAGCTGGGCGACGGCGGCGGCGCGAAAGGTATCGCCCGCGGCCAGCATCAGGCTGTGGCCCTGGTCCTTGAAGCGTTTGGCCAGCTTGCCGATGGTGGTGGTCTTGCCGACGCCGTTGACGCCCACGGTGAGGATGACGAAAGGCTTGGCGGCGGTGTCGATGACCAGCGGCTTGGCGACCGGCTGCAGCAGTGCGATGAGGTCGGCGCGCAGGGCGGCGAGCAGGGCATTGGCATCGGCGAACTCGCGCGACTTCATGCGCTTGCGCAGGTTCTCGACCAGTGCGGTGGTTGCGGATACACCGACGTCAGCGGTGATCAACGCGGTTTCGATCTCGTCGAGCAGATCGTCGTCGAGCTTGGGGTTGCGCGAGAACAGGCCGCCGAAGCTGCGGGCGAAGTTGCTGTTGCGCAGGCGTTCGCGCCAGCCGACCTTGCCGGCGGGAGCGGCTGGTGCGGCGTTGGCCGGGATCAGTGCGTCGTCGCTGTCGCTGCTGTGTGCGGGCGGTTCGACGACTGCCGGGGCAGATGCGGCGGCGGTGACGGGAGCAGGGGCGGGCGGAGCAGGTTGGGGTGGTTCCGGCTGCGGTGCGGGAATGGGGGCAGGGGGCGCGGTGACCGCCGGCTCCACCACGGCAGGGGCCGCAGCTTCCGCTGCAATCACCTTGTCAACAACTGTCCCGGTGACTGCTTCCGGTGTGGTTTCTACGGTTTCAGGCTGGGCCTGCTGCGGCTCGGCGAACGCTTCGGCGATGTCGACAGGCGTGGAGGCTTCGGCCGGGGCCTTGGGGAACGCGGCGGCCAGATCCTCGGCGCTCAGCGTGGATGGCTTGGCGGGCTGTTGGGCCTCGTCTTTCTTGCGGCGGAAAAAGCTGAACATGGACGAAAAGAGCCTGAAATCAGGGGGCTATGGTAGCACTGGCGGGTGTTTTGCCGGGGCGGTGGGGCTGCTGGGGATTGGAGTGCTTACCCCTCCCCAGCCCTCCCCTTGGCTGCGCCAAAGGGAGGGTGTTTGTTCTGCGGCTTGCGGTGGGTTCCCTTGAGCGCCAGGCCCCCAGCGTCTGGCGGGCCCAGATCGAACCACTCGTATCGTGAGTCAGGCTCCAGCCCCCTCCCTTTTGCCGCAGGCAAAGGGGAGGGTTGGGGAGGGGTGAGGCCCAGCCCTCCCAGCAGATCCCGGGTGCGCTTGCGCTTACCCGGGCTACCAAGGCTGAAAAGCGCAACAACCCGACCCGATCAGACCGACAGTTCCAGCAGCAGCTTGTTGAGGCGGCGGACGTAGCCGGCCGGGTCCTTCAGGCTGTCGCCGGCGGCCAGTGCGGCCTGGTCGAACAGCACATGGGCCAGGTCGTTGAAGCGGTCCATGTCCGGCTCGGCATCGAGCTTCTCGATCAGCGGGTGCGCCGGGTTGAACTCGAACACCGGCTTGCTGTCGGGCACCTTCTGGCCGCTGGCTTCCAGGATCTGACGCATCTGCAGGCCCAGGTCCTGCTCGCCGATGGCCAGAATGGCGGGGGAGTCGGTGAGGCGGTGGGACACGCGCACTTCAGCCACGTCCTCGCCCAGCGCGGTCTTCAGGCGGGTGACCAGGGCTTCCTTGGTCTTGGCCACTTCTTCCTGCGCCTTCTTGTCTTCCTCGCTCTCCAGCTTGCCAAGGTCCAGATCGCCACGGGCGATGTCCACGAACGACTTGCCGTCGAACTCGTGCAGGTAGCTCATCAGCCACTCGTCGATGCGGTCTGTCATCAGCAGCACTTCGATGCCCTTCTTGCGGAACACCTCCAGGTGCGGGCTGTCCTTGACCTGCTGCCAGCTCTCGCCGGTGAGGTAGTACAGCTTGTCCTGGCCCTCGGCCATGCGCGATACATAATCGGCCAGCGACACGCTCTGCTCGCCGTTGCCGTCATGGGTGGAGGCGAAGCGCAGCAGGCCGGCGATCTTCTCGCGGTTGTTGAAATCTTCGGCCGGGCCTTCCTTCAGCACCTGGCCGAAGTTGGCCCAGAAGCCTGCATAGGCCTCGGGTTGGTCCTTGGCCAGCTTCTCCAGCATGTCCAGCGAACGCTTGGTCAGGGCCGACTTCATCGAGTCGATCACCGGGCCGGACTGCAGGATTTCACGCGACACGTTCAGCGGCAGGTCGTTGGAATCGACCACGCCCTTGATGAAGCGCAGGTACAGCGGCAGGAACTGCTCGGCCTGGTCCATGATGAAGACGCGCTGCACGTACAGCTTCAGCCCCTTGGGCGCATCACGGTGGTACAGGTCGAACGGCGCGCGGCCCGGGGTGTAGAGCAGGGAGGTGTACTCCAGCTTGCCCTCGACCTTGTTGTGGCTCCACGCCAGCGGGTCGGACGGGTCGTGCGCGATGTGCTTGTAGAACTCCTTGTATTCCTCGTCGCTGATTTCCGACTTGGGCCGGGTCCACAGCGCATTGGCGCGGTTGACCGTCTCCCATTCCGGGGCTTCCGGCTTGTCGGCGTCCTCGCCGTGGTGTTCCTTCTGCAGCTCGATGGGCAGGCCGATGTGGTCGGAATACTTCTTGATCAGGCTGCGCAGCTGCCAGCCGTTGGTGAAGCCGTCCTCGCCTTCCTTCAGGTGCAGCACGATGCGGGTGCCGCGCTCGGGTTTGTCGATGGTTTCCACCTCGAACTCGCCTTCACCACGCGAGGACCAGTGCACGCCCTCGCTGGCGGGCAGGCCGGCGCGGCGGCTGTATACGTCCACCTGGTCGGCGACGATGAACGCGGAATAGAAGCCCACGCCGAACTGGCCGATGAGGTTGGAGTCCTTCTTCTGGTCACCGGACAGATTCTTCAGGAACTCGGCGGTGCCGGATTTGGCGATGGTGCCCAGGTGGGCGATGGCCTCATCGCGGCTCAGGCCGATGCCGTTGTCGTCGATGGTCAGTGTGCGCGCGGCCGGGTCGGCCTCGATGCGGATGCGCAGCGGCGCATCACCTTCCAGCAGGGCGGGGTTGGTCAGGGCCTCGAAGCGCAGCTTGTCGGCAGCATCGGCGGCGTTGGAGACCAGCTCGCGCAGGAAGATCTCCTTGTTGGAATACAGGGAATGGATCATCAGGTGCAGCAGCTGCTTCACCTCGGTCTGGAAGCCGCGGGTTTCCTTGTGACTCTGTGCGTTCATCGGTTGAGGGTGCTCCATGGCTGAGGGGCCGCGGCCGGCGCGGCGGATGACCAAGGGGTAGGGGTGAATGCGCGGTTTTCAAGGCGTGGGCGAACTGCCAGCCATGCTGGAGCAGAGCGCTGGTCTATCATCTGCGCCCTGTTCCAGAAGTGCCGGGGGCCCTTGATGCCTAGCAATCAGCTGCAGTTGCCAACCAACACGACGCGGAGCGCCGCGTGAGCCGTGGCCGCTCCCCGGCGCGGCCGGCCGCCGCCGGGCAGGTGCGCATCATCGGCGGGCGCTGGCGCAATACCAGGCTGCAGGTTCCGCAGCGCGACGGGCTGCGCCCCACCAGCGACCGGGTGCGCGAGACCCTGTTCAACTGGCTGATGCCAAAGCTGGCCGGTGCGCGGGTGCTGGACCTGTTCGCGGGCAGCGGCGCGCTGGGGTTGGAGGCAGTATCGCGCGGTGCAGCATCGGCGCAGCTGGTGGAGAAGGATGCCGGCCTGGCCAGCGCCCTGCGCGGTACGGTGCAGCGGCTGCACGCCGACGCGCAGGTACAGGTGGCCAGCGGCGATGCCGTGCACTGGCTGGATACCGCCGCTCCTGCAGCCGCCGACATCGTGTTCCTGGACCCGCCTTTTGCCGCTGGCCTGTGGGAGCAGGTGGTCGCACGCCTGCCACGGCATCTGGCCGATGGCGCCTGGCTGTACGTGGAGGCGCCAGCCGGCGCGGTGCCCCGGTTGCCCGCCGGATGGGTGCTGCACCGTGAAGGTGCAACCCGTGATGTGGCCTATGCCCTGTATCGTCACGCCGCTGCTACACTTCGCGGCAACATGAACGCCGCCGAACCCGCATGACCACGCCCAACCGCCGTATCGCCGTGTATCCGGGCACCTTCGACCCGATCACCAACGGCCATATCGACCTGGTGAACCGTGCAGCGCCGCTGTTCGAGAAGATCGTGGTTGGCGTGGCGCAGAGTCCGTCCAAAGGCCCGACGCTGCCGCTCGACCTGCGCGTGGCGCTGGCCGAAGGGGCGCTGGGGCACCACCAGAACGTGGAGGTGGTGGGCTTCGACACCCTGCTGGCGCACTTCGTGCGGGCCTGCAAGGGCGGCGTGCTGCTGCGCGGCCTGCGCGCGGTGTCCGACTTTGAATATGAGTTCCAGATGGCGAGCATGAACCGGCATCTGATCCCGGAGGTCGAAACCCTGTTCCTGACCCCGTCCGAGCAGCACAGCTTCATTTCCTCCTCGCTGGTGCGCGAGATCGCCCGGCTGGGTGGGGACGTATCCGGCTTTGTGCCGGCAACCGTGCTGGAAGCGTTGCGCAAGGCCCGCGAAGCCCGCGCGGGCAACTGAAACATCAACATCCAACTTGCCGTACAAGAACCTTTGATAGGGAGAAACAACATGAAGAACACGATGCGCGTGATGCTTGCCGCTTCGATGGTGCTGGCCTTCACCGCCTGCAAGAAGGAAGAGGCCGCCCCGGCAGCCGAAGCCCAGCAGGCGCTGGTCGCCCCGGCCAAGGATGATGATGCGGGCTGGAAGAAGTACCTGCAGGCCGTGGCCGTGCAGAACATGGGCAACATCACCAGCAGCCCGTTCCTGTACTACCTGCCGCCGGAGTCGGACCCGGAGTTCGCCGCCAAGTACGAGCGCCAGTCCGAGAGCGCCAAGACCGCCATCGGCCGCGGCATCCAGCCGGGCAACATGCTGGCCTTCGGTTCGTCGGCCTCGGCCAAGATGGCCGACATGATCGAAGCCTCGTTCAAGGAAGTGCAGGCTGACTCGATGAAGGGCGTCCGCGTGGTGTTCATCGGCGATGCTGCCGACAACGCCCGCGTGCAGACCATCGTCAAGCCGACCGGCGCCGACTACATCTTTGTCGAAGCCAAGTGACGCAGCGGCGCGGGGGCGCGCCAGCGCGGCCCCGCCTTTGCCGCTGCGTCATCCCCGCGCAGGCGGGGATCGCTTCTGCTTCTGCTTCTGCTGCACCTGCAGCTCATCCACGGGCAAAGGCCAAAGCGATTCCCGCCTGCACGGGAATGACGATCTGTTGAAGCCGATCTGTTGAGCACGATCTGTTACGGCGTCGCAAGCCCAAACAAAAAGCCCCGACACCGGAACAGCCGGCATCGGGCCTCGCTTCAGTCATGCAACCGTGCTGGAACCCTCAGCGCAGCCCGGTTTCGTTGCGGGCGATGACCATGCGCTGGATTTCCGAGGTGCCCTCGTAGATCTCGGTGATCTTGGCATCACGGAAGTAACGCTCCAGCGGCATCTCCTTGGAGTAGCCCATGCCGCCGTGAATCTGCACGGCCTGATGGGCGATCCACATGGCCGCTTCCGATGCGGTCAGCTTGGCCACCGCCGCTTCGGTCGAGAAACGCTTGCCCTGCGACTTGGTCCACGCAGCGCGCAGCGTCAGCAGCATGGCGGCGTCCAACTTGCACTTCATGTCGGCGATCTTGGCCTGGATCATCTGGAAGGTGCCGATGGGCGCGCCGAAGGACTTGCGCTCCTTCACGTATTCCAGCGAGGCCTCATACGCCGCACGGGCGATGCCCACGGCCTGCGAGGCGATGCCGATGCGGCCCGAATCCAGCAGGCTCATGGCGATCTTGAAGCCCTCGCCTTCGTTGCCGATCACCTCGTCGGCAGCCGCAACGTAATCCTGGAACTCGATCTCGCAGGTCGCCGAGGCACGCACGCCCAGCTTCGGCTCGGTCTTGCCACGGCCGAAGCCCGGCTTCTGCGTGTCAACCATGAACGCGGTGATACCACGCGCGCCCTTCTCCGGCTCGGTCATGGCGAACAGCACGATGTAGCGCGCTACCGGGCCGGAGGTGATCCAGCTCTTCTGGCCGTTGATGACGAACGAACCATCCGCCTGCTTGACCGCGCGGCAGCGCATGGCGGTGGCGTCGGAACCGGACTGCGACTCGGTCAGCGCGAAGGCGCCGATCTCGCGGCCCTCGGCAATGGCGCGCACATAAGTCTGCTTCTGCTCCTCGCTGCCGTAGTTCAGCACGGCGTTGCAGAACAGCGAATTGTTGACCGACATGATGGTGGCGTGGGCCGCGTCGGCCGCCGAAACCTCGATGATGGCCAGCACGCTGGACACCGGGTCCATGCCCGAGCCGCCGTACTCCACCGGCACCTCGATGCCCATCAGGCCGTTCTCGCCCAGCAGGCGGATGTTCTCCAGCGGGTACTCGCCGGTGGCGTCGAAATGCTCGGCGCTCGGCCCGATTTTCTCTTTGGCGATGCGTCGGGCGACGTCCTGCAGCATCAGCTGCTCGTCGGAAAAACTGAAATCCACAACACCCCTCCCAGGGTCAATGAGGTTGCGATTGTAACCATCGCGACCCGCCCCGGCGCATGCATCGTCTTGACCAGATCAGCTGACAGGGCGAAAATATCTCTATATCGCGATAGGTAGATATTTATGGATCTGGAAGACTGGTCAACCCGTCTGAAAGTGTTCGCCGATGCGACGCGGGTGCGCTTGCTGACGCTGCTGGAACAGGAAGAACTGACCGTGGCCGAGCTGTCGGCCATCACCACGCTGGCGCAGCCACGCGTGTCCACCCACCTGGCCCGCCTCAAGGAAGCCGGGCTGGTGCGCGACCGCCGTGCGGGCGTGTCTGCGTATTACCGCTTCGACGAGGCCTCGCTGGACGCGGCGCAGCGTGCATTGTGGCACGCGCTGAGCAGCGGCAGCGATGATCCGCTGCTGCGTCAGGATGCTGAACGCGTTCCCGCGGTGCTGGCGATGCGCGCCGCCGACCAGAACTGGGCCGACAGCGTGGCTGGCGACATGGAGCGCCACTACTCCCCGGGCCGCACCTGGGAAGCCATGGCCCGCAGCGCCCTGCCGCTGCTGGAGACCGGCGACGTGCTCGACATCGCTTCAGGCGACGGCGTGCTGGCCGAACTGCTGGCACCGCACGCGCAACGCTATGTCTGCATCGACACCAGCGCCCGCGTGGTGGCCGCCGCCAGCGAGCGCCTGCGCAAGCTGCCGAATGTGGAAGTGCTGGAGGGCGACATGCACAAGCTGCCCTTCGCCGACGACAGCTTCGATCTGGTCGTGTTGATGCACGCGCTCACCTACTCCAGCCACCCGGCCAAGGCCGTCGCCGAATGCGCACGCGTGCTGCGCCCCGGCGGTCGCCTGATGCTGTGCAGCCTGGCCCGCCACGAGCACAAGGTGGCCGTGGAAGCCTACGGCCACGTCAACCTCGGCTTCACCGGCAAGGAGCTGCGCAGGTTCGTTGAGAAGACGGGGCTGCAGGTTTCCAGCTTGGAAACGGTGACGCGCGAGAAACGCCCGCCGCATTTCGAGGTGATCTCGCTGATCGCCCACCGCCCCGCCTGAGCCCACCGCTCCGCCCCATCCGCACCACTGACTGGCCCGCCCTATGCAAGCCCTGCCCTGGCTCCACCCGGAGCGTGTTTCCCAACTGATGGACGCACTCGCCCACCGCATCCTGATCATCGATGGCGCCATGGGCACCATGATCCAGCGACACCGGCTGGAGGAAGGCGACTACCGGGGCGAGCGCTTCAGCGGCGGCTTCGACAGCCAGCATGTGCATGGCCCCGGCTGCGAGCATGACCTCAAGGGCAACAACGACCTGCTGCTGCTGACGCGCCCGGACGTGATCGCCGGCATCCATACCGCGTATCTGGAAGCGGGCGCCGATCTGGTCGAAACCAATACCTTCAACGCGACCTCGGTGAGCCAGGCCGATTACCATCTGGAACATCTGGTCTATGAGTTGAACAAGGCCGGCGCACGGGTGGCACGCGAATGCTGTGATGCCGTGCAGGCGCAAACGCCCGACAAGCCGCGCTTCGTCATCGGTGTGCTCGGGCCGACCAGCCGCACCGCGTCGATCAGCCCGGACGTCAACGACCCGGGCTTCCGCAACACCAGCTTCGACGCGCTGCGCGCCACCTATCGCGAGGCCATCGAAGGCCTCATCGATGGTGGTGCCGATACGCTGATGGTGGAAACCATCTTCGATACGCTCAACGCCAAGGCGGCACTGTTCGCCATCGAGGAAGTGTTCGACGCACGCGGTGGCCGCCTGCCTATCATGATCTCCGGCACCATCACCGATGCCTCCGGCCGTACGCTGAGCGGGCAGACCGCCGAAGCCTTTTACGCCTCGGTCGCGCACAGCCAACCGCTGTCGATAGGCTTCAACTGCGCGTTGGGCGCCACCGACATGCGCCCGCATGTGGAAACCCTGTCGCAGGTCTCCAGCGGCTACGTCAGCGCCCATCCCAACGCCGGCCTGCCCAACGCCTTTGGCGAGTACGACGAAACGCCCGAGGAAATGGCGCGCACGCTGAAGGAGTTCGCCCAGTCCGGCCTGCTCAATCTGGTGGGCGGGTGCTGCGGCACCTCGCCGGATCACATCCGTGCCATCGCCGACGCCGTGGCCGACATCGCGCCGCGCCCGCTGCCCGGGGCACAGGAGCAGGCGGCATGAGCACCGGCACCCATAACACCCGTCTCTCCGGACTGGAACCGCTGGTCATCACACCGGACCTGTTGTTCATCAACGTCGGCGAGCGCACCAACGTTACCGGCAGCGCGCAGTTCCGCAAGCTGGTGAAGGAAGAACGCTACGAGGAAGCCGTGGACGTGGCGCGCCAGCAGGTGGCCAATGGCGCGCAGATCCTCGATGTGAACATGGACGAGGGCCTGATCGACTCCGAGAAGGCGATGACCCGCTTCCTCAACCTGATCATGTCCGAGCCCGACATCGCCCGCATTCCGGTGATGGTGGACTCTTCCAAGTGGAGCGTGATCGAAGCCGGCCTGAAGTGCCTGCAGGGCAAGAGCGTGGTCAACTCGATCTCGCTCAAGGAAGGCGAGGAACTGTTCATCGAACACGCGCGCCTGGTGCGCCGCTATGGCGCCGCCGCCGTGGTGATGGCCTTCGACGAAGTGGGCCAGGCCGATACCTGCGAGCGCAAGGTGGAAATCTGCAGGCGCGCCTACCGCATCCTCACCGAGCAGGTGGGCTTCCCGCCGGAAGACATCATCTTCGACCCCAACATCTTCGCCGTCGCCACCGGCATCGAGGAGCACGACAACTACGCGGTGGACTTCATTGAGGCCACCCGCATCATCAAGCGCACCCTGCCGCACTGCCATGTGTCCGGCGGCGTGTCGAACGTGTCGTTCTCCTTCCGTGGCAATGAGACGGTGCGCCAGGCCATCCACTCGGTGTTCCTGTACCACGCCATCAAGGCCGGCATGGATATGGGCATCGTCAACGCGGGCGCCATGCCGATCTACGACGATCTGGACCCGGAGCTGCGCGAGCGCGTGGAGGATGTGGTGCTCAACCGCCGCAGCGACGCCACCGAGCGGCTGCTGGAGATCGCCGAGCGTTACAAGGGCAGGAAGGGCGAGAAGAAGAGCGAAGACCTGGGCTGGCGCGAGCGCCCGGTGCGCGAGCGTCTGGCGCATGCACTGGTGCACGGGCTGGATGCCTGGGTTGAGGAAGACACCGAGGAAGCACGTCAGCAGGCCACGCGCCCGCTGGATGTGATTGAAGGCGCGCTGATGGACGGCATGAACGTGGTCGGCGACCTGTTCGGTGCCGGCAAGATGTTCCTGCCGCAGGTGGTCAAGTCGGCGCGCGTGATGAAGAAGGCCGTGGCCTACCTGCTGCCTTTCATCGAAGCCGAGAAGGCGCGCACCGGCGATGTCGGCAAGAGCAACGGCAAGATCGTCATGGCCACGGTGAAGGGCGACGTGCACGACATCGGCAAGAACATCGTCGGCGTGGTACTGGCCTGCAACAACTTCGAGGTCGTGGACCTGGGCGTGATGGTGCCGGCGCAGAAGATCCTGGACACCGCTCGCGCCGAGAACGCCGACATCATCGGCCTGTCCGGTCTCATCACCCCGTCACTGGAAGAGATGAGCCACGTCGCCCGCGAGATGCAGCGTCAGGGTTTCGAGATGCCGCTGATGATTGGTGGCGCCACCACCTCGCGCGCACATACCGCGCTGAAGATCGACCCGTTCTACAGCGCACCGACGGTGTGGGTGAAGGACGCCTCGCGTGCGGTGGGCGTTGCCCAGTCGCTGATTTCCAGCGAGCTGCGTGCCAACTTCGTTGCCGCCAACGACGCCGACTACGCCGACATCCGCAACCGTCACCGCAACCGTGGCGACGCCAAGCGTCTGGTGTCGCTGGAACACGCACGCGGCCAGCGTTTCAGCTGCGACTGGTCCACCTACACGCCGCCTGCGCCGGCACAGCCGGGCCTGCATGTGTTCGACGACTACCCGCTGGAAGACCTGCTGCCGGTCATGGACTGGACGCCGTTCTTCCAGGCGTGGGAGCTGGCGGGCAAGTTCCCGGCCATCCTCACCGACGAGGTCGTGGGCCCGCAGGCCAGCGAGCTCTACCGCGATGCGCAGGCCATGCTCAAGCGCATCATCGACGAGAAGTGGCTCACCGCCCGCGCCGTGTTCGGCCTGTGGCCGGCGAACAGCCGCGGCGATGACGTGGTGGTTGATCTGGGCACCTTTGTTCCGAAGGCGCGGGACGGCGCCCTCACCCCAACCCCTCTCCCGCAGGCGGGAGAGGGGCTAGGCACGCAGACCCTGCATTTCCTGCGCCAGCAGGTGGACAAGCCTGCCGAGCGCCCTGATTTCTGCCTGGCCGATTTCATCGCACCGGAGGACAGCGGCAAGCAGGATTGGATTGGCGCCTTCGCCGTCACCGCCGGCATCGGCATCGAGCCGCATGTGGCACGCTTCGAGGCCGACCATGACGACTACAACGCCATCCTGCTCAAGGCGCTGGCCGACCGCCTGGCCGAAGCCTTGGCCGAACGCCTGCACCAGCGGGTGCGTACCGAATACTGGGGCTACGCCGCCGATGAGCAGCTCGACAACGAAGCCCTGATCGGCGAGAAGTACCGCGGCATCCGCCCTGCTCCCGGCTACCCGGCGTGCCCGGAGCACAGCGAGAAGCAGACGCTGTTTGCCATGCTCGGCGCCAACGGCATCGGCATGACGTTGACCGAGAGCTTCGCCATGCTGCCAACCGCGGCGGTGTCCGGCTATTACTTCAGCCACCCGCAGAGCCAGTATTTCGTGGTCGGCCGCGTGTCACGCGAACAGGTCAACGACTACGCGCGGCGCAAGGGCGTGGAGCGCGCGCAGGTGGAACGCTGGCTGGCCTCCAATCTGGATTACGACCCCGAGTAAGCGCATGGAAAGCCGCAACGCCGAATTGATCCGCAAGCACGCGCGCCCCGGCTGCATCGGCCTGTGCGGCACCTCGGACTGGGTGGGCAAGGCCATCCGCAAGGCGCAGGCGCCGTTGACCGACGACAGCCACCGCAGCCTGTGGTCGCACGCCTTCCTCTTCAACGAGCAGCGGCTGGATGGCCACTGGTGGGTGCTGGAATCGGACCTGGACCTGCGCAATCGCCAGCTGCGGCTCGGCGCGCAGGAGAACCGCGCCACCCGTTACTTCGACGACGAGGCCTTTCCCAACCTGGCCATCCTCGACTTCGGGCTGGACGCGACGCAGGTCCGCAACGTGCAGATCGCCGCGCTGGACCTGCTTGCCGGGCAGTCCAGCTATTCGATGAGCGAACTGGTCGGCACCCTGTTCGCCATGCACAGCACCCGCCTGCGCCACCGCAGCAACCTGCTGTCCAAGGAGGGCGCGCTGTACTGCTCGGCGATGGTGCAGCACTGCTATGCTGCCGCCGGCATCGACCTGCAGCCGGGTGTTCATGGCAAGAACGTCGCGCCGCATGACCTGTACGATTCCGCCCTGCCCCACGCCCGCCACGCGATCATCCGCGACCTCGGCATCTCCAAGCTCCGCCGCCTCGGCCACGGAACGATGGAACTGCTGAACACACCGGTCGAAGACCTGTTCTGACGCCATGACCAGCCCCACCGCGACACCCGCAGCCGTGCCCACCGCACGGCTGTCCAGTTTCTATTTCTTCTACTACGCGGCGCTGGGTGCCTTCACCCCGTACTGGAGTCTGTACCTGCAGTCGCGCGGCATGACCGTCACCGCCATCAGCGTGATGATGAGCCTGTGGTATGCCACCCGCGTGATCGCCCCCAGCACCTGGACCTCACTGGCGGCGGTGTCGCCCAAACCCATCCGCTGGCTGCGCATCGGCTGCGTGCTGACCATCCTCAGCTTCATCGCCTTCCTGGTGCCGGCGCCGCAATGGACGCTGTACGTGGTGATGACCGTGTTCTGCTTCTTCTACAACGCGGTGATGCCGCAGTTCGAGTCCATCACCCTCACCCACCTGGGCAGCGACAGCCATCGCTACGGCATGATCCGGGTGTGGGGCTCGCTGGGCTTCATCATCATCGTCACCCTGTTCGGCTGGCTGATAGAACGCAACGGCCCCGGTGTGCTGCCGTGGCTGATGCTGCCGCTGTTCGTGCTGCTCACCGGCGCCTCCTTCGCCAACCGCTACGCGCGCGACATCGGCACCCACAGCCACCACGACGTCGGCTTCTGGGCCATCGTCAAGCAGAAGCCGGTGCTGGCCTTCTTCATCGCCGCCTTTCTTGAGCAGCTTTCCTTCGGCCCGTACTACACGTTCTTCTCGCTGTACATGGATCAGCACGGCTACAGCACCTCGCTGCTGGGCGTGATGTGGATGGTGGGGGTGGTGTTCGAGATCGCGGTGTTCTTCCTGATCGCACGCTTCTTCCGCCGCTGGGATGCGAGCTGGCTGCTGATCATCTCCATGGCCAGCGCCGCGCTGCGCTGGTGGGCCACCGCACTGTGGCCGGAGAACATCCCGGTGATGCTGCTGGCCCAGGCCACCCACTGCCTGGGCTTCGCCGCGTTCTTCGCCTCGGCCATGCAGCTGCTGGCACGCTACTTCCCCGGCAACCTCAACGGGCACGGGCAAGGCCTGTTCTATGGCTTCTCCTCGGGACTGGGCGGCGTGCTCGGCGCGCTGATCGCGGGCCAGCTCTGGCAGTTCGGCGACGGCAAGGTCGCCTTCATCGCCGGCGGCTTCTTCGCCCTGGCCGGTGCGTTGATCGCCTGGTACTGGCTGCCGCCGTCGCGTCAGCAACAGCGCGCGGCCAGATCAGCCAGCATGTAGCACGCAGCCCGGGTAAGCGCAGCGCACCCGGGGCCCTTCTCGACAATGCGTGCGCGGGCAACGTTGCCGGCTCCCGGGTGCGCTTGCGCTTACCCGGCTACGGGAGCCGTGTATGGCGACCATGACGAAACAAGGCGCCCATGGGCGCCTTGTTCGTTTTCGATGCTGCTTCGATGTTGCCAGTGGCTTACCAGACCAGATCGTCCGGCACCTGGTACTGCGGGTCGGCGTAGGGGTCGTCCTCGGCCGGGGCGTTGGGATCCACCTTCAGCGCCACGCTCGGGGCGAACACGGCTTCGGCTTCGGCCAGCAGCGCGGCGGTCACCAGGATGTAGCGGCCGTTCTGCTGCAGCACGCCCAGTTCACCGGCGTTGAGCGCCTTGAGCTGGTCGGCGGTGACGTAGATGCGCTTGATCTTGCCGCCATACGGAAAGTGACGGGCGATGTCGGCGGCCGGGTCGTTCAGGCCCTTGTCCTTGATCAGCTCGTCCAGCTTGGCACGTGCCTCACGGCGCAGGCGTGCTTCTTCCTGCTTCTGGCGCTCGGCCTCGATGCGCTCGTCCTTCTCTTTCTGGGCGCGGATGGCATACGCCTTGGCCAGATCGATGTCTTCCTGCGAACGCGGCTTGCGCGGGCCCTGCTGCGGCTTGCCCTGACCAGGCTTGTTCTGGCCCGGCTTGCCAGGTGCGGCGTTGGCGTGCGGCTTGCCGCCCTGGCGGTTGCCGGGCTTGCCCTGCGGCTGGCCCTGCCGGTTCGGCGGACGGCCATCACGGCGTGCTTCGGGTTTGCGCTCCGGCTTGGGGGCAGGCTTGAAACCCAGCCCGAGGAGCTGGTCGCGGAGAGTGTCGCTCATGCGTGTGGTGCTTCTATATCAGTAGTGCGGCGGGGGCGGTTCAGTGGCAGGGTCCGAGGCGTACAGCGCCGAGCGTACCTTGCCCAGATCGTCCAGCAGATTACGCAGGATATCGGTATTGCGGCTGCCTTCCATGCGCGCTTCGGCCAAGGCTTCGCTCAGCTCGGCCAGCGCCTGTTCCTGGAAGGAAACGCGCATCTCAAGTTCGATCAGGCGTGCTTCCAGCGCCTGTTCGCGCTCGCTTGCAAACATGTCATCCATTTACGGAACGTCCCCGGCCAATGCCGTAATACGCAAGGCCAGCGGCCTCGATTTCCTGCGGTTCGTAGATGTTGCGGCCATCGAACACCACCGCATCGCCCAGTGCCTTGCGCAGCCGGCTGAAGTCGGGGCTGCGGAACTGCTTCCACTCGGTGACCACCACCAGTGCATCGGCACCCTCCAGCGCCTCATAGGCCGACGCGCAGAACACCAAGTCGTCGCGCTCGCCGAAGATGCGGCGCGCTTCCTGCATCGCTTCCGGGTCATAGACGCGCACGCTGGCGCCGCCTTCCCACAGCTGTGCCAGCAGGCGGCGGCTGGGTGCCTCGCGCATGTCGTCGGTGTTGGGCTTGAATGCCAGGCCCCACACGGCAAAGGTCTTGCCGCGCACGCCTTCATCCTCGCCACGGTCGTAGTGGCGCTGGATCAGCTCGAACAGGTGGCCCTTCTGCACGGTGTTCACCGCTTCCACCGCATCCAGCAGCTGCGGCTGGTGGCCGTGCTGGGTGGCGATGCGCGCCAGCGCCTGCACGTCCTTGGGGAAGCAGGAACCGCCGTAACCGGCGCCCGGATAGATGAAGTGCCAGCCAATGCGCGGGTCCGAACCGATGCCCTGGCGCACATGCTCGATATCGGCCCCCACGCGCTCGGCGATGTTGGCGATCTCGTTCATGAAACTGATCTTGGTGGCCAGCATGGCGTTGGCCGCGTACTTGGTCAGCTCGGCCGAGCGCACGTCCATTTCCACCACGCGGTCGCGGTTGCGGTTGAACGGCGCGTAGAGGCGGCGCAGCACGGCCACGGCGTCCGGGCTGGCGGCACCGATGACGATGCGGTCCGGGCGCATGCAGTCGGCCACCGCATCGCCTTCCTTGAGGAATTCCGGGTTGGAAACCACGTCGAAGGCGATGTCGGCACCGCGCGCGGCCAGCTCTTCGGCAATGGCCGCGCGGACCTTGTCGGCGGTGCCCACCGGCACCGTCGATTTGTTGACCACCACCGCCGGATGGGCAAGGTGGCGGCCGATGGTGCGGGCCACGGCCAGCACATACTGCAGGTCGGCGCTGCCGTCCTCATCGGGCGGCGTACCCACCGCGATGAAGATCACCTGCCCATGGGTGATGGCCTGTGCGGCATCGGTGGTGAAGGCCAGCCGCCCAGCGGCGTGGTTGGCCTTCACCATGGGCTCAAGGCCGGGTTCGTAGATGGGGATGATGCCCCGCTCCAACCCCTGCACCTTGGCCTGGTCGATATCCACGCAGACCACATCGTGGCCGACTTCGGCCAGGCAGGTCCCGGTGACGAGACCTACATAACCGGTACCGAAAATCGCTACACGCATGGGGCGACAGCTCCGTTGTTGCGTTGCTTACTGCAGGACGCCAAGCAGCTCGACGTCAAAGGTCAGCGCGGCGTCCGGGCCGATCGGGCCACCCGGGGTGCCGTTGCTGCCATAGGCCAGTTCCGACGGAATCCAGAAGCGGTACTTGGAACCCACCGGCATCAGCGACACGCCTTCGGTCCAGCCCTTGATCACCTGGTTCAGGCCGAAATCGACCGGCTGGCCGCGCTCGTAGCTGCTGTCGAACACGGTGCCATCGAGCAGCTTGCCTTCGTAGTTCACACGCACGCGGCTGGTGGGCACCGGGCGCTCGCCGCTGCCGGCGCGCAACACCTGGTACTGCAGGCCCGAGGCGGTGGTCACCACGCCCGGCTGGGTCTTGTTCTTGGCCAGGAACGCATTGCCTTCCTCGCGGTTCTTGCCAGCCGAAGCGGCCTGCTTGGAGGCGCTGAACGCCTGCAGCGTGGCCTGGGCCTGCTGACGGTCCATCAGCGGGGTGCCCTTGGCGAAAATGGTGCTGATGGCCTGGAACACTGAATCCAGGTCGATCTCCTTCTGGATCGGCGCCAGCGACGGGCCGACGGCGTAGCTGCCCAGCATCTGGCCGACCTTCTTGCGGTCAACCGACGGCGGCTGGCTGCCCGGGGCCATGCCCGGCACCTGCTGGCCGCTCTTGGCCATCATCACGGTGCGCAGCGCCTGGTCGGTCTGCTGTGCTTCTTCCTGCGACAACAGTGGCTGGCCACCGGCAAAGGCGTTCTCCACGGCGCGGCGCAGTTCGGCCACGTCCACTTCCGAGGCGATCGGCTCGAACGAGCTGGCAACATCGACGCCGATGGCGTAACCGATTTTTTCACGTTCCGAGGTCAAAACGGACTTCTCCTTGCTGGCCGCCGGGATGGCGGCGGGTTGTTGCGAAAACACGACCCCGGGGGTCGCCATCGCCAGAATCAGAAGCGACGCAACCGCGCCACGCTTTCCCATCTTCATTCGCTGCTTTCCTGGAAGTGAATAGACGCCACAACGTAGGCGCGAGGGGCGTCATTGTCGCATGCGTACCGCATATGTCGAGGCAGTCAGCGGCGTGGTGCCGGGGCGGCCAGTTCGCGCTCGATCGCCGCGCGCAGCTGCGGGTCCTCCGGCGTCACCTTGCTGGGGAACTGGGCCACCACCCGCCCGTCGCGGCTGATCAGGTATTTGTGGAAATTCCAGCCCGGCGCAACGCCGGTGGCGGTGGTCAGCGCGCGGTACAGCGGCGTGGTGTCCGGGCCGATGACGTGCACCTTCTCGAACATGGGGAACTTGACCCCGTAGGTCAGCGTGCAGAACTCCTGGATCTGCGCCTCGGTGCCGGGCTCCTGGCCCTTGAAGTCATTGGACGGAAAGCCCAACACGGCAAACCCACGACCGGACAGTTGCTGGTGCAATGCCTCCAGCCCCTCGTATTGCGGGGTGTACCCACATTTGGAGGCGGTATTGACCACCAGAAGCACCTTGCCGCCGTAGCTACGATTCAGGTTCACGGCCTCCTTGCCGGCCAGCGAGCGGTAGTCCTGGTCCAGCAACGGGCCAGCCGAAGCCACCGCCGCGCACCCAGAACCGGCAACAATAACCAGCGCCATCAACCACTTATGCATCTTCATTGCTGTTCTCCAATGCGTTGATCCCAACACCGGCCGGCATATGCCATCAGTTGGGCATGCAGGGAGTTGCATGCCGCCGTGTCGGTGTTATAGTTGCATACAACACCAGCCACCCTACACAGGGGGACGAGATGGCCAACAAGCGCAACAGCTACGTGTTCCAGGCAATGACCGCCGCCGGTGCCCTGCTGCTGCTCGGCTGCTCGGCCACCTCGCTGCAGTCCAGCCGTTCCATCGGTCTGGATTATGCCGCGCGGGAGGCAGGTGAGCAGCAGGATGCTGGCGCCAAACCCGATGCGAAACGGCAGGCCCGACGGATGCGGACCAGTCTGTCCCTGCCGTACTTCTCCTTCGCACAGTCGCTGAATCCGCGGAGCTGACCCCTTATGAGTGATATCCAGTGGAGTGATGGAGCTCCCATCTACCGCCAGCTGAAGGATCGCGTGATCGCGATGATGCTGGACGGACTATTGAAGCCGGGCGATGCCCTGCCCTCGGTGCGCCAGGTGGCGGCCGAGTACCAGCTCAACCCGATCACCGTCTCCCGCGCCTATCAGGAGCTGGCCGACGAGAACCTGGTGGAGAAGCGCCGTGGCCTTGGCATGTTCATGACCGAGGAAGCCGCCCTGAAACTGCGCGGCAACGAGCGCGAACGATTCCTTACCGAAGAATGGCCCGGCGTGCTGGAGCGCATCCAGCGGCTTGGCCTGACCCTGAAAGACCTGCTGCCCCCGGGGACCACTCTATGAATGCCGCCGTCGCTGAAACCGTCGTTTCCGCCAAGGGCCTGCGCAAGGCCTACAAGCAGAAGCTGGCGCTGGATAATGCCGATTTCACCATCGAGCCGGGCCGCATCGTGGGCCTCATCGGCCCCAACGGCGCGGGCAAGACCACCGCACTGAAGGCCATGCTGGGCCTGACCGCGTTCGAGGGCGATCTGCAGGTGCTGGGCATGGACCCGCGCAGTCAGCGCAACGCCCTGATGAACGATGTCTGCTTCATCGCCGACGTGGCGGTACTGCCGCGCTGGATACGGGTGAAGGAAGCCATTGATTTCGTCGCTGGCATCCACCCGCGCTTCGACCGCGCCCGCTGCGAGCGCTTCCTGGCCAACACCAAGCTGCAGCCCAGGCAGCGTGTGCGTGAGCTGTCCAAGGGCATGGTGGTGCAGCTGCACCTGGCGCTGGTGATGGCCATCGATGCCAAGGTGCTGGTGCTGGACGAGCCCACCCTGGGCCTGGACATCATGTACCGCAAGGAGTTCTACCAGCGCCTGCTGGAGGATTACTTCGACGAGCAGAAGACCATCATCATCACCACCCACCAGGTGGAGGAGATCGAGCACATCCTTACCGACGTGCTGTTCATCCGTGATGGCCGGATCGTGCTGTCCACCGACATGGAAACCCTGGCCGGCCGCTATACCGAGCTGCTGGCCTCGGCCGACACCCTGGAGGCCGCCCGCGCGCTGGGCCCCATCGACGAGCGCAGCCTGCCCTTCGGCAAGACCGTGCTGCTCTATGACGGTGTGGACCGCAACCGCATTGCTGCCCTGGGCGAAACCCGCAACCCCGGCCTGGCCGACCTGTTCGTGGCCACCATGAAGGGAACCTACGCATGAACACCGCGCATCACATCTCCCCGCTGGGCAAGTTCAAGTGGCTGCTCAAGCGTGAGTACTGGGAAAACCGGGGTGGGTTCCTGTGGGCACACATCATCACCGGTGGCATTGCCGTCCTATTTGCCATTTTAGGCGCCCTGATCAGCGTCTTCCTTGCGCGGAACTCCAGCGGCATCAATCAGATGAGCGACCTTGGCGAATACTACAAAGTCATGGGTGCGGCAGGCGATTTGTTACTGCTGACAGGCGTCTTCCTAGCCTATCTTGTACTGGCTTTCGTGGTGTTCTTCTACGCACTGGGAAGTCTGTATGACGATCGCCGAGACCGGAGCATCCTGTTCTGGAAGTCTCTTCCCATATCTGATACTCAAACTGTACTTTCCAAAGTGTTGTGGGCCGCACTGTTGGCTCCGATCGTTGCCATTGCCATTGGACTGATCGTTGGCCTGGCTCTTTGGCTTGTAGCGATACTCGGCGCCCTTGGAGCGGGTGTAAACAGCCCCTGGACAATAGCAACTTACTCGCACCCGTTCCGTATCACCGGGTTGGTGCTGGCAGCACTTCCGGTCAGTCTGCTGTGGGCTCTTCCGAGCATAGGCTGGTTGATGTTCTGCTCTGCCTTGGTACGCTCAAAACCATTTCTATGGGCAGTGCTTGTGCCCCTTCTTGGTTGCGCGATGATCAGCATTCTCGGTG
This sequence comes from Stenotrophomonas sp. UBA2124, assembly GCA_002329155.1. Taxonomy (GTDB): domain Bacteria; phylum Pseudomonadota; class Gammaproteobacteria; order Xanthomonadales; family Xanthomonadaceae; genus Stenotrophomonas. Next base: position 25,644 of record DCXY01000026.1, read on the forward strand.
CGATGCCCGGTATCAAGCTACCGCTGGGCTGGATCTGGTACACCATCGCATATCGCGGCTTGTTCAGCATTTTCCCCCTGAGTTGGCTGCCAGCACAGGGACTCACGGACTCCAAGATTGGTGCTGAGGGTATCCACGGCCCATCTGATGTGGCCCAAACGATCATGCAAAACCTTAGTTTCACCAAAGTACTTGCACACCCCGATATTTGGATTGGAGCAGCCGTTGGTGTTGGCTTCATCGTGGCTGCCATCTGGCTGCGCCAGCGCCGTGACGAAATCTGAGTTTTCTTCCGCAAACGCAACGCAACGCAAGGAACCGTGATGAAGATCAAGCCACTTCTGTTCGCCCTTACCCTGCTGCCGGCGGTTGCCTTTGCCGAGGACAACTGCAGGTTCACCCAGCCGCAATCGCTGCAGCTGGACCTGGCCGGCGCCAAGGCGGTGGTGTTTGAAATCAACCAGCACGACCTGCGCCTGCAGGCCAGCCCCGGCGCCAAGGCGTCGCTTGCCGGCCGCGCCTGCGCCTCCACCCAGGAGCTGCTGGGCCAGCTCTCGGTAACGCAGCAGAAGGTGGGCGACAAGCTGGTGGTCAAGCTGGAGCGCAAGTCGCAGGGGCTGCACCTGAACTTCAGCGGCAACACCTATGCCTACCTGGACATGACCGGCAGCGTGCCGGACGACATCATGGTGCAGCTGAAGGTCGGCTCCGGCGATGCCTCGGTGACCGGCGCACAGGCCATGAGCGCCGACGTGGGCTCGGGCGACATCATCCTGCGCGACATCAAGGGGCTGGTCACCGCCGCCGTGGGCTCGGGTGATCTGGAAATGAGCAACATCGGCTCGCTCAACCTGCTCTCGCTGGGCTCCGGCGATGCCAAGGTGGAAGGCGTGCGCGGTGATGCCCGCATCGGCTCGGTCGGCTCGGGCGACATCAAGCTGGAGCGCGTGCAGGGCTCGGTCAGCATCGACAGCGTTGGCTCCGGCGATGTGGAAGTGAAGGACACCCGTGGCGGCGTGGTCATCGGTTCCATCGGCTCGGGGGATGTGGATGTGCGCAACGCCGCCAGCCTCAGCCTGCGCAGCAGCGGCAGCGGCTCGGTGGACCATTCCGGCATCCGCGGCACGGTCGACCTGCCCAGGAAACGCTGAAACCTCAACCACTGCAACGGAAGCACACCATGAAAGCCATCAAAGCCGCACCCCTGCTTGCCCTGGCAATGACATTCTCGCTGGCAGCCTGCGGCGAGCGGCCGCAGGCCAACGACCCCAACCCGGACACCACCATCGGCCAGAAGGTGCGTGAGGCCACCAATGCCGCGCGCAAGAAGATGGCCGAGGAAAACCTCACCGTCTCACGTGACGGCCAGCCCAAGGTCGAGATTTCGCCCACCGGCGAGCTGTTGATTGACGGCGCCTCGGTACCGCTGGACGACAGCCAGCGCGCCTTGGTCATGCAGTACCGCAAGCAGATGCTGGGCGTTGCCGAGGCCGGCATAGAAGTGGGCGTACAGGGCGCCAACCTGGGCGTACGTGCCGCCGGCGAGGCGTTGAAGGGCATCTTCAACGGCGACGGTGACAAGGTGGAAGCGCGCATCAACGCCGAGGCGGAGAAGGTGAAGGCCAGCGCCAAGCTGATCTGCGACCAGCTGCCGCCGCTGATGGCCACCCAGCAGAAGCTGGCCGAGGCGGTGCCGCAGTTCAAGCCGTACGCCACCATGGACCAGAGCGATATCGACGACTGCCTCAAGGACCACACGGTCAGTATTCCCTGAGCCGCGGCCCGGTCACGGCAGGGGCGGTAGAATGCCGCCTCTGCCGTTTGATTCCCCCATGCCGTCATGAAAAAACTGCTGCTGCTCGCCCTGGTCGCCTTTGCCGTGCTGGCCACCGGCTGCGACCGCGACAAATATGCTGCGCACCGTTCCGAGCGCAGCAAGCCCAAGGCCGAGGTTACCGCCGAGCGCATCGCCATCCGGCGCGCACCCTACCCCAATCTGGACATCTTCCCCGATGGCCAGCTGCGCGTGGATGACATCGCCATTCCGTTGAGTGACGAACAGCGCGCGCTGCTGCACACCAGCTTCGTCAAGGCGCAGATACTGCGCCAGAACACGCTGACCGACAGCGCGGGCGACACCAGCGACCCGGCTGGGCGCGCGGTGCCGATTCAGCTGCCGCCCGGCCAGCAGGTATTTCCGCCGGACCTGGCCCAGCACATTCCCGAGTTCAAGGAATACGGCGAAGCCCTGGCCAACCTGAAGGCGATTCGCTGAGGCGTCATCGCCGTGTTTTCTGCCTGCCACCTCTTCAGAAATCCCGATCAGCGTCGAGTCTGAGCTGAGAGCTCCTCTCCCGCACGCGGGATAGGGGGCAACTGCGGCGAGAGTCTGGGCGCGGGTCATAGCCCCTCTCCCGCACGCGGGATAGGGGGCACTGCGGCGAGAGTCTGGCGCGGGTCATAGCCCCTCTCCCGCGCGCGGGAGAGGGGTTGGGGTGAGGGCAACGAAGTCAGATGGAGTGAATGCGCTGCGGGTGGCGTCCAGAAGTGGGCTTTAATCCCGAAACACCAATAGCGCCCTCATCCGCCCCTTCGGAGCAACTTCCCGCCCAAAGGGGGCTGCAGGTCCCGCAAACGGGAGAAAGGAGTGATCCACGCCGTCCTGGCTCCACGGCCGCTCGGCTGAGATTCAACGCCAATCAGGTTCCGGAGAGGGGTTGCGGGCGCCTCAGCCCTCGTGGATGCCGCCCTTGGTCAGCGCCGCCGGGTCCAGCAGGCGTTTGAGCTCGGCTTCCGGCAGGCCACTGTCTTCCAGCGCCACCTCCAGCACCGGGCGCTGTTCCTTGTAGGCACGCTTGGCGATGGCCGCGGCCTTCTCGTAGCCGATGATCGGGTTCAGCGCGGTCACCAGAATCGGGTTGCGCGCCAGCGCCTCGCTCACCCGGTCCTGCTTCACCACCAACCCGGCAAACACCTTGTCCGCCAGCAGCGTCATCACGCTGGACAGCAGCTGGATCGAATCCAGCAGGTTGGCGGCGATCAGCGGCAGGGTCACGTTCAGCTGGAAATTGCCGGTCTGCCCAGCCACCGTGATCGCCGTGTGGTGGCCGATCACCTGCGCCGCCGCCATCACCGTGGCCTCCGGGATCACCGGGTTGACCTTGCCCGGCATGATCGAGCTGCCCGGCTGCAGCGCCGGCAGTTCCACCTCGCCCAGCCCGGCCAGCGGCCCGGAGTTCATCCAACGCAGGTCGTTGGCGATCTTGATCAGCGCCACCGCCAGCGCGTTGAACTGGCCCGACAGTTCCACCGCATCGTCCTGCGCGGCCAGCCCCTCGAACTTGTTGTCGGCACTGTCAAAACGCACGCCGGTGGCCACGCTCAACGCGCGCGCCACCTTGCCGCCAAAGCGCGGATCGGCATTGATGCCGGTGCCGATGGCAGTACCGCCCAGCGGCAGGCGGCGCAGGCGCTTCAGGGCATCGTCAATGCGCCCCTGCGCCGATTCCAGCTGCGCCGACCACGCACCGAACTCCTGTGCGAAGGTCAGCGGCATGGCATCCATCAGGTGGGTGCGCCCGGTCTTGACCACCTTGCCCAGCTTGGCGCCGCGCTTGTCGATGGTCTTGCGCAGGTGCTTGAGCGCCGGCAACAGGGTCTGCACCGTTTCCAGCTGCGCCGAGACGCGGATGGCGGTGGGAATCACATCGTTGGAGCTCTGCCCCAGGTTGACGTGGTCGTTCGGGTGGACGGTGCCCTTGCCGGCCTTGCCGCCCATGTTGGCCAGCGTGGCGATCACCTCGTTGGCATTCATGTTGGACGAGGTGCCCGAGCCGGTCTGGTACACGTCAATCGGGAAATGGGCGTCGTGGGCGCCCTCGGCCACCTCGGCGGCGGCGGCCTGGATGGCCTTGCCCACGCCCTTGGGCAGCAGCCCCAGGCCGGCATTCACCTCGGCCGCAGCGCCCTTGATCAGGCCGAGCGCCCGGATGAAGGCACGCGGCATGCGCTGCCCTGACACCGGAAAATTATCCACTGCGCGCTGGGTCTGCGCGCCCCACAGGGCATCGGCGGGCACCTGCAGCTCGCCCATGCTGTCGTGTTCGGTCCGGAAGCCCTTCTGGGAACCCTTGCTGGAAGCCTTGCTCATCGATCAACTCCGCACTTCGTTTCGTTGGGGGAAAGGAAAGCTGCGGCTGGCGTGGGCGGCTTCCCCGGCTGGCGGCTGAGCGTTCAACGATACGCGCCATGGCCGGTAAAGGCACCTGCCATGCGCAGGACACAGCTGTCCGGGCACCGCCGGGGCCGGGGCAGCGTAGAATATGCGCCCCCGCCACTGCCTCACTGCCTGCCGACATGACGGATACGTCCCGCCCAGAAGCCGCCCTGCTCGCCCTGTCCCCGCTTGATGGCCGTTATGCCAGCAAGGTGGACGCGCTGCGCCCGATCTTCTCCGAGTACGGCCTGATCAAGGCCCGCGTGAAAGTGGAGATCGAATGGCTGCTGGCGCTGGCCGCCGAGCCGGGCATCAGCGAACTGGCCGATTTCTCCGCCGCCGGCAAGGCACGCCTGCACGCGCTGGCCGATGGCTTCTCGGTGGCCCATGCCGCACGGGTCAAGGAAATCGAGCGCACCACCAACCATGACGTCAAGGCGGTGGAGTACTTCATCAAGGAACAGCTCAAGGACGACGCCGAGCTGGCCCCGGCGCTGGAGTTCGTGCATTTCGCCTGCACCAGCGAAGACATCAACAACCTGTCCTACGGGCTAATACTGGAAGCGGCCCGCCGCGACGTGCTGCTGCCGACGCTGGGTGGCATCGCCGCCAGCCTGCGCAAGCTGGCCCACGAGCAGGCCGCGCAGCCGATGCTCTCGCGCACCCACGGCCAGACCGCCTCGCCCACCACCCTGGGCAAGGAAATCGCCAACGTCGTGGCCCGCCTGGAGCGCCAGATCCGCCAGATCGGCGCGGTCGAGCTGACCGGCAAGATCAACGGTGCCGTGGGCAACTACAACGCACACGTGGTGTCCTACCCGGACGTGGACTGGCCGGCCTTCGCCGAGCGTTTCGTCACCTCGCTGGGGCTGGTGTTCAACCCTTACACCACCCAGATCGAGCCGCATGACAACGTGGCCGAGATCGGCGACGCCACCCGCCGCGCCAACACCATCCTGATCGACCTGGCCCGCGACATCTGGGGCTACATCTCGCTGGGCTACTTCAAGCAGAAGCTCAAGGAAGGCGAAGTCGGCTCATCGACCATGCCGCACAAGGTCAACCCCATCGACTTCGAGAATGCCGAAGGCAACTTCGGCATCGGCAATGCGCTGTTCGAGCATTTCAGCGCCAAGCTGCCGATCAGCCGCTGGCAGCGCGACCTCACCGACTCCACCGTGCTGCGCGCGCTGGGTACCGCCTTCGGCCACACCCAGGTGGGCCTGGAATCGCTGGCCAAGGGTCTGGGCAAGCTGACCGTGAACCCGGAGCGCCTGGACGCCGATCTGGACGCCGCATGGGAAGTGCTGGCCGAAGCCGTGCAGACGGTGATGCGCCGCCACGGCCTGCCCAATCCTTACGAGCAGCTCAAGGCACTGACCCGCGGCCACGGCATCACCGCCGATTCGATGCGTGAATTCATCGAAAGCCTCGACCTGCCCGCCGACGCCAAGCAGCGCCTGCGCGAGCTCACCCCGGGCGGTTACGCGGGTCTGGCAGCGGATCTGGCCAAGGCGATCTGAGCCGCGGAAAACTCCGCTGCTGACACTGCCATGTCGAAGTCAGCAGCAACCGGGTGTTCTGGGCCTGCACCATGTAGAGCGCAGCCGTGCTGCGCTGTACCCTCATGCAAAGGTCTCTGCCAGGCACGGCTCGGCATCATGATTTTCCGCGCGCTGCCGTGCTACTGCCCGCCGCTGCGCAGCCATCCTGCCCCTGCGCAGCCATTGATCCAGATCAAGCACCCACCGTGCGGTTTGCCGCGAACAAGGGGACAATAGCGGCCGATACGCGCACTGGCGCCGCTTTCGCCCTCCCCCGATATACCGCCGCAAGGAATCCCCCCATGGCTGCACGCAAGCAGAAGACCTATCCAATCGAAGTCCAGGCCCGCCCGGGGCTGCCGCTGGGCATGAGCCCGGCCACCTTCCTGCGCGACTACTGGCACAAGCGCCCGCTGCTGATCCGCGGCGCGTTCCCGGATTTTGAAACCCCGGTGATGCCCGAAGACCTGGCCGGCCTGGCCTGCGAGGAAGGCGCGCTGGCGCGCATCGTCAGCCATGACCGCGCCACCGATGAATGGACCCTGCGCACCGGCCCGTTCCAGGAAGAAGACTTCCCCGGCATGCCCGACCACGACTGGACCCTGCTGGTGCAGGACGTGGACAAGTGGGACCCGGACGTACGCGCCCTGCTCCCCACGTTCAGCTTCCTGCCGCGCTGGCGCATGGACGATGTGATGATCAGCTTTGCCGCCACCGGTGGCTCGGTGGGTGCGCACGTCGATCATTACGACGTGTTCCTGATGCAGGCCTACGGCCACCGCCGCTGGCAGATCGACGCCAGCGAGTCCATCAAGGGCAAGCAGCCGCCGCTGGGCTTCCGCCCGGACGTGGAGCTGAAGCTGCTGCAGAAGTTCAAGCCCACCCATGACTGGGTGCTGGAACCGGGCGACATGCTGTACCTGCCGCCTCTGGTGCCGCACCACGGCGTGGCCGAAGACCCCTGCCTGACCTTCTCCTTCGGCATGCGCGCGCCGTCCTCGGCCGAGCTGATCAGCGATTATCTGGACGACCTGGTGGCCGATGCCGACGAGGCCATCCGCTACAAGGACCCGGACCTGAAGCTGCCGGAAGATTCCAACGAGATCGACGCCGCCGCCATGGGCCGCGTGGTCGCCGCGCTCAATGCCCTGCGCATGAACGACCCGGACCGCCTGGGCAACTGGTTTGGCCGCTTCATCACCACCTACCGCTCGGCCGGCGACATCCTGCCCTCGCAGGCGCCGCGCCCGGTGGAGGAAGTGGAAGACGAGCTGGCCAACGGCGGCGTGCTGGAGCGCCACCCCTGGGCCCGTGCCGCATGGCGCCGCGCCACCCGGGGCGCCAACCTGTACGTGTCCGGTCAGTCCTACGCCCTGCCGGTCAAGGACGCCCAGTCGCTGGCCGCCAGCGAGCAGCTGGACATCACCGCCTGGAACAAGCTCTCAGCCAAGGGCCGCAACGCCGTGATGGAGCTGATGGCCGGCGGCTACTACCAGCTGCTGGACGTGGAAACCCTGGCCGCCCTGCTGGCCGAGCAGGACGCGCTGGAGGTGCTGGAAGAAGGCTTCGAAGATGACGATGCCGATTTCGAGGACGATTTCGACGACGAGGCCGATGCCCCGGAACTGGAAATCGAAGTCATCGAATACACCGAGGCCGGCGAAGGCGAACCGGCCAGCGCGGCCATCGACACCGTGCAGGTGAACGATGAGGGCGTCGAAGTGGTGGTCATCTGCGATGACGCCGATGACGAGGACGAGGACGAGGACGAGGACACCCCCAGCGCATGAACCCACAGGCCGGCTTCAGCGTCCGCGCCGCCGACTACGCCGTGCAGCAGCAGGTGCTACACGGCGTGCGCACGCGCGTGTTCGTCGATGAACAGCAGGTTCCGGCCGCACTGGAAAGCGATGCACTGGACCCGCTCAGCCATCACGTCATCGCCATGGACGCTGGCGGCCAGGTCGTCGGCACCGGCCGCCTGACCCCCGAGCGCCGCATCGGCCGCATGGCCGTGCTGCGTGACTGGCGCAGCCAGGGCGTGGGCGAGGCGCTGCTGGCCGCCTTGGTGGCCGAGGCCCGCCAGCGTGGCTGGGGCGAGGTAAGCCTGCATGCACAGCTGCCCGCACGGGATTTCTACGCCCGCAACGGCTTCCTGCCGGAAGGCGCGCTGTTCGAGGAAGCCGGCATCGCGCACGTGACCATGCGCCAGCGTCTGGACGGCGCCATGCGCGTAAGTACACCTGATCAGGCCATCGCCGCCACCGCCGCCGTGGTGCACCGCGCGCGCCGGCGCCTGCGGCTGCAACTGCAGTGCGCCGATGAGGCATGGGGCGAGCCGGTGGTGCTGGACGCCCTGCGCCGCTTCGCCACCGCCCGCCATGACAAACAGGTACAGGTGCTGGCTCTGGAAGCCAACCTGATGGCCCTGCCTGCGGCCACCCTGGCGCTGCTCCAGCGCCTGCCCAGTGTCTTCACGCTGCGCGAACCCCTTGACCCTGCTGACAGCAATATTGTCACCGCGGCCCTGAGCAATGACCGCGGTGACTGCTACTTTCGTCCCATGGGCAGCCGGTTGCACGGCGAGCTGTCACTGGATGCGCAGGCCCGTGCACAGGTGCAGGACGAGCTGTTCCAGCGCATATGGGAGCGTTCATCGCCCTGCAACGCACTGCGCGTATTGGGTGTCTGAAGCCGCCCACCCGCGTGGACACGACCGGGGCAGGTATTAATGCACGGGACAGTGTGTGCGCCCCTTCCTGTCCGGTGGAGGGTATAATTCAGCGGTTAGAACACGCCCGCGCGGGGCGCTCCAGCAGGGTCCCGCCGGTTCCCCAGAATTACCCCACAAGTGAATCCAACTCTCCATCGTGGACAATCTACTGAAGCAGTTTGCGCAGTCATCGCAGCTCGCCGGCGGCAACGCCTCCTATGTCGAGGATCTGTACGAGCAGTACCTCGTCTCCCCGGACAGTGTGGACCCCAAGTGGAAGTCCTACTTCGACGGCTTCAAGGGCCGCGAAGCAGGTGACGTGCCGCACTCGGCCGCCATCGCCCACATCACCGAAGCTGCCAGGAACGCATACAACGCTGGCTTCGGTGCCGGTGAAGGCGACGAGCGTGAACGCAATGTCGGCCGCCTGATCACTGCCTACCGCTCGCGCGGCCACCTTGGCGCCAACCTCGACCCGCTGGGCCTGACCCCGCCGGTCAACCCGCCGGACCTTGGCCTGCCCTTCCACCACCTCAGCGATGCCGACCTCAACGACGAGTTCAGCACCGGTGGCGTGGGTGGTCAGCCGCGGATGAAGCTGCGTGACCTGGTTGCCCGCCTGAAGGCGACCTATACCGGCTCGATCGGCGCCGAGTTCATGCACATCTCGGAAGTTGACCAGCGCCAGTGGCTGTACAAGCGCCTGGAACAGGCCGGTGGCAATTACCACCTCAGCGACGACACCAAGCGCCGCACCCTTGAGCGCCTGACCGCTGCCGAGGGCCTGGAGCGCTACCTGCACACCAAGTACGTCGGCCAGAAGCGTTTCTCGCTGGAAGGCGGCGATTCGCTGATCCCGGCGATGGACATGGTGATCCGCAGCGCGGGCAAGGAAGGCGTCAAGGACGTGATCATCGGCATGGCCCACCGTGGCCGCCTGAACGTCCTGGTCAACACGCTGGGCAAGAACCCGCGCAAGCTGTTCGACGAATTTGAAGGCAAGTTCGAGCACGATGACCGTGCCGTTGCCGGCGACGTGAAGTACCACATGGGCTTCTCGGCCGACGTGGCCAGCGAAGGCGGCCCGGTGCATCTGGCACTGGCGTTCAACCCGTCGCACCTGGAAATCGTCGACCCGGTGGTGGCTGGCTCGGTGCGTTCGCGCCAGGAGCGCCGCAACGACACCGCGCGCAAGCAGGTCATGCCGATCCTGATCCACGGCGACGCCGCGTTCGCCGGCCAGGGCGTGGTGATGGAGCTGTTCCAGATGTCGCAGGCCCGCGGTTTCACCGTCGGCGGCACGCTGCACATCGTCATCAACAACCAGGTGGGCTTCACCACCTCCAACCGCGACGACTCGCGCTCGACCCTGTACTGCACCGACATCGCCAAGATGGTCAGCGCGCCGGTCCTGCACGTGAACGGCGACGATCCGGAAGCGGTGGTGTTCGCCGCGCAGCTGGCCTATGACTTCCGCCAGCAGTTCCACAAGGACGTCGTGATCGACCTGATCTGCTACCGCCGCTGGGGCCACAACGAGGCCGATGAACCGGCCATCACCCAGCCGCTGATGTACCAGGTGATCCGCAAGCACAAGACCACCCGCGAGCTCTATGCCGAGCAGCTGGAAGCCGCAGGCGTGATTCCTGCCGGCGCCGGCAAGGAAATGGTCGATGCCTACCGCAACAAGCTGGACTCGGGCGAAGTGACCACCGAGCTGGCCGTGGTGGAAAAGACCCCGGCCACCAGCAGGATGTACGTGGATTGGCCGAAGTACCTGGCCGGCAAGCTGTCCGATCCGGTCAGCACCAAGGTGGACCCGGGCAAGCTGACCCAGCTGGCCACCATGATCAACACCATTCCGGAAGGCGTGGAGCTGCACTCGCGCGTGGCCAAGGTGTATGACGACCGCCGCAAGATGGCCGCTGGCGAGCTGCCGGCCGACTGGGGCTTTGCAGAAAACCTGGCCTACGCCACCCTGCTGGACGAGGGCTACGGCCTGCGTCTGGTCGGCCAGGACGTTGGCCGCGGCACCTTCACCCACCGCCACGCCATCCTGCACGATCAGAAGACCGACAGCTATTACCTGCCGCTGCGCCAGCTGGTGCAGTCGCCGGAACAGGCCACCGTCATCGACTCGCTGCTCAGCGAGGAAGCGGTGATGGCCTATGAGTACGGCTTCTCCACCACCGACCCCAACACCCTGTGCATCTGGGAGGGCCAGTTCGGCGACTTCGCCAACGGTGCCCAAGTGGTGATCGACCAGTTCATCGCCTCCGGTGAAGCCAAGTGGGGCCGCATTTCCGGCCTGACCCTGCTGCTGCCGCACGGCTATGAAGGCCAGGGCCCGGAACACAGCTCGGCGCGCCTTGAGCGTTTCCTGCAGCTGTGCGCGCTGGAGAACATGCTGGTCTGCGTGCCGTCCACCCCGGCCCAGGCGTTCCACATGCTGCGTCGCCAGATGCGCATGGACACCCGCAAGCCGCTGATCGTCATGTCGCCCAAGTCGCTGCTGCGCCACAAGCTGGCCGTCTCGACCATGGACGAACTGGCCAACGGTGAGTTCCAGCACCTGATCGGCGACGCCACTGCGGACGTCAAGAAGGTCAAGCGCGTGGTGCTGTGCTCGGGCAAGGTCTACTACGACCTGCTGGAAGACCAGACCAAGCGTGGCCAGGACGACGTGGCCATCGTGCGCGTGGAGCAGCTGTACCCGTTCCCGCGCCCGGCGCTGGCCGCCGAGCTGAAGAAGTACGGCAAGGCCACCGACGTGGTGTGGTGCCAGGAAGAGCCGATGAACCAGGGTGCGTGGTACCAGATCCGCCACCACCTGCAGGCCTGTCTGGCCGATGGCCAGGCCCTGCACTACGCTGGCCGTCCGCGCTCCCCGTCGCCGGCAGTTGGCCACATGGCCGACCACCTGCGCGAGCTGCAGCAGTTGCTGGCCGACGCGTTGGTCAACAAGATCGACGACAACTACGCCGAATAAGCCCCCTTTTCCACAAGAAAACGAAACCAGGAAAACAGCCAAATGGCCACCGAAGTCAAAGTACCGGTACTGCCCGAATCCGTCTCCGACGCCACCATCGCCACTTGGCACAAGAAGGTTGGCGAGGCCGTCAAGCGTGATGAGAACCTGCTCGACCTGGAAACCGACAAGGTCGTGCTGGAAGTGCCGGCACCGGTTGATGGCGTGCTGAAGGAAATCAAGTTCAAGGACGGCGACACCGTCACCTCGAACCAGATCCTGGCCATCATCGAGGAAGGCGCTGTTGCCGCCGCTGCTCCGGCTGCCGCGGAGGCGCCGAAGGCGGCTGCCCCGGCTCCGGCCGCTGCTGCTGCGCCGGCCGCCGCCGCCGCTCCGGCCCCGGCCGCCAAGTCGGCTGCCGACAGCCTGCCCCCGGGCGCCCGCTTCTCGGCCATCACCGAAGGCGTGAACCCGGCTGACGTGGCCGGCACCGGCCGCCACGGCGCCGTGACCAAGGAAGACATCGTCAACTTCGCCCGCAACGGTGGCGTCGGCAAGGCCGGCGGTGCACGTCCGGAAGAACGCGTGCCGATGACCCGCATGCGCAAGCGCATCGCCGAGCGCCTGATGCAGTCGAAGAACTCGACCGCCATGCTGACCACCTTCAACGAGGTCAACCTGTCCAAGGTGTCGGCCGCGCGCAAGGAGCTGCAGGAAGAGTTCGTCAAGGCCCACGGCATCAAGCTGGGCTTCATGAGCTTCTTCGTGAAGGCCGCCGCCAACGCGCTGCAGCGTTTCCCGCTGGTCAACGCCTCGATCGATGGTGACGACATCATCTATCACGGCTACTCGGACATCTCCATCGCCGTGTCCACCGACAAGGGTCTGGTGACCCCGGTGCTGCGCAACGTCGAGCGCATGTCCTTCGCCGACATCGAGAAGGCCATCGCCGATTACGCCAAGAAGGCGCGCGAAGGAAAGCTGTCGCTGGAAGAACTGCAGGGTGGCACCTTCACCGTGACCAACGGCGGCACCTTCGGCTCGCTGATGTCCACCCCGATCGTCAACCCGCCGCAGAGCGCCATCCTGGGCATGCACGCGATCAAGGACCGTCCGATCGCCGAGAACGGCCAGGTCGTGATCGCGCCGATGATGTACCTGGCCATGTCCTATGACCACCGCATCATCGACGGCAAGGACTCGGTGCAGTTCCTGGTGGACATCAAGAACCAGCTGGAAAACCCGGGCCGCATGCTGTTCGGTCTGTAATCCGGCCTGACCCCTCTCCCACTGGAGGGGGGTTTTGGCTTGAGGGCCTCCCTCACCGCCAATCCATCATCCGGCGCTCGGCGCCACCTTCTCCGGCCAGGAGAAGGGAAAGGCAACAAGGAAACTCAAATGGCTGAACAATTCGACGTCGTCGTCATCGGTGCCGGCCCGGCCGGCTACCACGCCGCCATCCGCGCGGCCCAGCTGGGCCTGAAGACCGCCTGCATCGACGCAGCGCTGGGCAAGGACGGCAAGCCGGCCCTGGGCGGCACCTGCCTGCGCGTGGGCTGCATTCCGTCCAAGGCGCTGCTGGATTCCTCGCGCCAGTACTGGAACATGGGCCACATCTTCGACCAGCACGGCATCAGCTTCAACGACGCCAAGATGGACGTGAGCAAGATGGTCGGCCGCAAGGACGCCATCGTGAAGCAGTTCACCGGCGGCATCGCGCAGCTGTTCAAGGCCAACAAGGTCACCGCCTACTACGGCTTCGGCCAGCTGTTGCCGGGCAACGTGGTCAAGGTCAAGCAGCATGACGGCAGCGAAGTGGAGCTCAAGGGCACCAACGTCATCATCGCCGCCGGTTCGGATTCGATCGAGCTGCCGTTCGCCAAGTTCGACGGCAAGCACATCGTGGACAACGTCGGCGCGCTGGACTTCACCGAAGTGCCCAAGCGTCTGGCCGTCATCGGTGCCGGCGTGATCGGTCTGGAACTGGGCAGCGTGTGGAAGCGTCTGGGTTCGGAAGTGACCATCCTGGAAGCCCTGCCGGACTTCCTGGCTGCCGCCGATGCCGAAGTGGCCAAGGTCGCCGCCAAGGAATTCAAGAAGCAGGGCCTGGACATCCGTCTGGGCGCCAAGGTCTCCAAGACCGAGATCAAGGGTGACGAAGTCATCGTCAGCTACACCGACGGCGAAGGCGACAAGACCCTGACCGTGGACAAGCTGCTGGTGGCCGTTGGCCGCCGCGCCGCCACCAAGGGCCTGCTGGCCGACGGTACTGGCGTGCAGGTCAACGAGCGCGGCCAGATCGTGGTCGATGACCACTGCCACACCGGGGTCGATGGCGTCTGGGCGGTGGGTGACTGCGTGCGCGGCCCGATGCTGGCGCACAAGGGTTTCGAGGAAGGCATCGCGGTTGCCGAGCTGATCGCCGGCCTGCCGGGCCACGTCAACTTCGACACCATTCCGTGGGTCATCTACACCGAGCCGGAACTGGCATGGGTGGGCAAGACCGAAGCCCAGCTCAAGGCCGAGGGCATCCCCTACAAGGCAGGCAGCTTCCCGTTCGCCGCCAACGGCCGTGCCGTGGCGATGATCGAGCCGGCGGGCTTCGTCAAGGTGCTGGCACACGCTGAAACCGACCGCGTGCTGGGCATGCACCTGGT
>DCXY01000026.1:39990-165374 GCA_002329155.1 Stenotrophomonas sp. UBA2124
CTGGTGCACGAAGGCGTGCTGACCATGGAGTTCAACGGCTCGTCCGATGACCTGGCCCGCATCTGCCACGCCCACCCGTCGCTGTCGGAAGTGATCCACGACGCTGCGATGGCCGTGAGCAAGCGCGCCATCCACAAGGCGAACTAAGCGGGGCACCGGGAACAGGGAACGGGCAAGCCCCTTCCCTGCTCTCACGGAACGCCGGCAGCGATGCCGGCGTTTTTTGCTTGATGCGTCATGGCTTTCTTCGCGCATCACCCGGCACCACGCACGACATTCATTCCCACTTTTTCAATCCGGTTTCCTTCCATGAAGTCCATCTGTGTCTATTGCGGCTCCAACCCCGGCGCCAAGCCCATCTACGTCGAACGCGCCACCGAACTGGGCAGGCGCATCGCCAGCGAAGGCCTGCGGCTGATCTACGGCGGTGGCCGCACCGGGCTGATGGGCGCGGTGGCCGACGGCGTGCTTGCTGCTGGCGGCGAGGTGACCGGCGTGATTCCGCAGCATCTGGTGGACATGGAAGTGGCGCACAAGGGTGTGACCACGCTGGAGATTGTCGGCTCCATGCACGAACGCAAGTCGCGCATGTTCGACCTGTCCGACGCCTTCGTCGCCCTGCCCGGCGGCTTCGGCACCGCCGAGGAAATCTTCGAGATGCTGACCTGGCGCCAGCTCGGCATCGGCAAGAAGCCCTGCGCCTTCCTCGATGTCGATGGCTTCTATTCGCAGCTGATCGGCATGATCGACACCATGGTCAGCGAACGCTTCCTGCACCCGGAGCAGCGCGAAGACCTGTGGTTCGGCGAGGACATGGAGCAGATGCTGGGCTGGATGCGCGCCTACTCCCCCGCCCAGGCCGACAAGTGGTTCGACGAGAAGAAGCGCAACGCGCTTCGTTGAGAGAGCTTCGCCTCTCGCGGCTTTGCTCCTGCCTTTCGCGCTAGCGAAGGGGAGGCCGGGAGGGGTGCTGTTGGGCTCTGCTCCTCCCTTTCGCGCAGCGAAGGGGAGGATGGGAGGGGTGCTGTTGGCTGCTCTGTCACAGCGCGCGGCAAGCTGTTCGTAAGAAGCCCCCCTCCCCAACCCTCCCCTGGGCTTCGCCCAAGGGAGGGAGCAGGGGTGCTCGGCCTCCGCGTAAAACCGCGTGCCTCCCTTTTTGCTCGGCCCTGATCAGCGTCTCAGCTGAGAGCCCCTCTCCCGCCTGCGGGAGAGGGGTTGGGGTGAGGGCAACGAAGTCAGATGGAGTGAATGTGCCGCGGGTGGCGTCCAGAAGTGGACTTCAATCCCCAAAACACCAATAGCGCCCTCATCCGCCCCTCCCTTTCGCATAGCGAAGGGGAGGCCGGGAGGGGTACTGTTTGCGGGCAGGCAGGTCCAGCCCTGCCCCCTCACGCCATCACCGCGTCACCGACTGCATCACCGCCCGCACTGCGGAACAGTGTTCGCTCACGGGGTGCTGGCCGGCCCAGCAGGTAGCCCTGTGCGAAGCTGCAACCCAGCTCCTGCAGCGCCTCCAGCTGCGCCTCTGTCTCCACCCCTTCGGCAATCGTCTCGATGCCCAGGGTGCGCGCCAGCGACAGCACGCCATGTACCAGTGCGTAGGTGTTCTCGCCGCGCTCGGCATGCAGGCCGGCGATGAAACTGCGGTCCACCTTCAGGCCGGTGATCGGGAACCGGTGCAGGTATGACAACGCCGAATAGCCGGTACCAAAGTCATCCAGCAACACCATGATGCCCCGCTCGCACAGCTGCCCCAGCGTGCGCAGGATGCGCGGTGCATCTTCCAGCAGCGCGGTTTCGGTCAGCTCCACGCGCAACCGTGCCGGGTCGGCACCGGCGGCGTCCAGCAGGCCGAGCAGGCGCGTGCTGAATTCCACCGAGCGGAAGTGGCGTGGCGACACGTTCACGGTGATATAGCCTTCGCACGTGGCAGCCAGGTCCGCCGCCACGTGCGCGTAGATCAACCAGTCCACCTGCTCGATCAGGCCACTCTCCTCGCCCAGGGCAAGGAAGTCGCCCGGCGTCAGCAGGCCGCGTCGTTCGTGCTCCCAGCGCAGCAGGGCTTCGTGCCCCACCACGCTGCCATCGGTCAGCGACAGGATCGGCTGGTAGTAAGGCACGAAGTGCTGGCTGTTGATCGCCCTGCGCAGATCGGCCTCCAGCTCCAGGCTGCGCATCGCTTCCTCATGCATGGCACCATCGAACATCACGCAGCGGTCCGGGCCCTTCAGCTTGGCCCGGTACATCGCCGCATCGGCATCGCGCAGCATTTCCGCACCAGAGGTGTAGCGCGGGTTCCACACGGCAATGCCGATGCTGCCTGAGGGAAACAACTCACGCCCGTCCACCCACATCGGCGCCTCAAGCGCGTTGAGCAGGCGCTGGCCCAGTTCCATGGCCGCCTCGCCACAGCGTTCGCAGCTGACCAGCAGCGCGAACTCATCGCCGCCCAGCCGCGCCACCATGTCATCGCCGCGCACCAGCTGCACCAGCCGCCGTGCCACTTCGATAAGCATCTGGTCGCCTGCGGCATGGCCAATACTGTCGTTGACCCACTTGAAGCGGTCCAGGTCCAGGAACAACAGCGCGAAGTCCTGGGCGATGCCCAGCTCGGCGTGCTCGAAGGCACGCTCCAGCCGGTCCTGCAGGTGCAGGCGGTTGGGCAGGCCAGTCAGCACGTCGTGCATGGCCAGGTGCGTGAGCCGCTGCTCGGCGCGCAGGCGTTCGCCAATCTGCGAGAGCAGCTTCTGGTTGACCTCGCCCAGCTCGTGGGTGCGCTCGACCACGCGCTGCTCCAGGTCGGCATGCGCCAGCAGCAGGCGCTGGCGGTCACGCTGGCGCACCAGGCCATTGCTGATGGTGCGCGCGGCAAAGGCCAGCAGGCGCTGGTCCTCGCTGGTGAACGTGACCGAGGCGCAGTAGCTCTGCACCGCGATCACTCCCACCACTTCATTGTCCCCCAGCAGCGGCACACCCATCCAGCAATGGGCAGGCACGCCCAGTTCGCACACCTCGCCCTTGCGGCTCAGCTGGGCGATCTCGTGCTGGGTCAGCAGTACCGGCTTGCCACGGCGCAGGGTGTATTCGGTCAGGCCATTGGTGAACAGGCGCGAGGGCCGCTCGCGCTGCATGCTGTCGGCCGAATAGACAAAGTCGAGGCCGTTGCCTTCGGCATTGACCAGCGCGATGTAGAAGTTGCTGGCATCGAGCAGGCTGTCGATGACCTCGTGCACGCGCGCATGGAAGATGCCGGCACTGGTTTCCTCCATCGCCAGCTCGGAAATGGTGAACAAGGCCGCCTGCAACTGTTCGGCGCGGCGCCGCTCCAGTATCTCTTCCTGCAGCTTGCTGTTTATCTGCTCCAGCTCCAGCGTGCGCTGCAGCACCCGCGCCTCCAGCTGCAGGTGGGCCTGCTGCCGATCCATGGTGGCCAGGATGTGCTTGGCCACGAAGCTCAGCAGCGCGCGCTCGTCATCGCCATAGTGGCTGCCGGGGGCATAGCTCTGCACCACGATGGCACCGCAGACATGGTTGTCACGCCACATGGGCACGCCCAGCCAGTCGCTGCTTTCAATGCCTTCCTGCAGGTCTTCGGGATAGTCCAGTTCAGCATACAGCGTGTGCGAGGCACCGCTGAGCAGCCGCCCTTCGCGCAGCACCGCGAAGGTCAGGCTGCCGGGCATTTCGGCCTGGTGGTACACGCGGCCGGGCTCCGGCACGAAGGCGTCCTGGGTATCTGCGTAGTACAGGTATTTCAGGCTCTGCTGCTGCTCGTCGCACTCGACGATATAGCAGTTTTCCGCATACATCAGCGAGCCCAGAATGCGGTGGAAGTAACCGAGCAGCTCCGGCATCGCCAGGTCGGCCCCGGCCAGGTCGGCAATTTCGAACAACGCCTTCTGCAGCTGCCGCGAACGCCGCAGCTGTTCGATCTCCTGTTGCTGGCGCATCGACTCCAGCGCGCAGTCCACCAGCGCGCGCGCGGTGCCCTGCCAGGCCTCGCGCTGCGCGGCCGGCAGCGGCTCTGGCGTATCCACGGCTATCACGAAGCGGGTGTTTGCCTCAGGTTCCCAGCTCAGCAGGCAGGCGGTGGGCAGCGGCACCACGTTGTCGCCGCCGGCCAGCAGCAGCTGTACGTGCCCGCGCAGGGCCTCGGCATCGGCCGGCAGCACGCAGCTCCCGGTTTCCCCCTCCACCCCCGGGTCACGCCAAGCCAGGGCCACGGCGCTTGCCGCAGGGAGTAGCGCCCATAACGTGGCAAGCACTTTCCCAACAGGCAGATCAGCGTCGGCCTGCGGCAATTCGGCACGCGCATCCAGCTCGCTATACGACATGTTCCCGTTCTCTCTGGGCCCCGGCCTTCCAGGAGCTCCCCCCGATGCGTGAGCATACCTTTCCCTTATAGAAATCAGCAGGTTTGTCCGATCTTTTTGCATTCATGATTATGAATAGGAATCGCATTCCGATCCCGCTTGGCTAGGCAGATGCGGCGCCAGCACTTAGGCTTCCCGGCGTGGACACCGCCGTGCAGATCCCTACTGACGAAGTGCTGATGCTGGCCTATGCCGGAGGCGACGGCGACGCTTTCTCCGAGCTGTACGCACGCCACCGTGCGCGCCTGTTCCACTACCTGCTTGGCCAGCTGCGCGACCGCTCGCTGGCCGAGGAGCTGTTCCAGGACGTGTGGCAGAAGATGATCAACGCGCGCGCCAGCTGGCGCCCCGACGCGGCCTTCGCCACCTGGCTGTTCCGCATTGCCCATAACCGCTTGAATGACCATTGGCGTGCGGCACGCCATCGCCCCGTTGCACCGGAAGATGCCGACGAACGCATCGTGCGCCTGGCCGACACCTGCACGCCGGAGCTGGTAGCCGACGAACAGGCCCAGCGCGTACAACTGCATCAGGCACTGGCCGAGCTGCCACCGGAGCAGCAGGAAGTGGTGATGCTGCGGCTGGAACAGGAACTGAGCCTGGAGGAGATCGGGCAGATCACCGGCGTTGGCCGGGAAACCGTCAAGTCGCGGCTGCGCTATGCGATGGACAAGCTGCGCGCGAGGTTGAGCGAATGAACACTTCCGACATGCTCACGCCCGAAGAACGCGAGCTGGCGCGCCTGCTGGGCCGCCACGGCCAGGCCGATGCCGGCCCCAGCGCCGGCGTGGACGCGCGGATCATGGCGATGGCGCGCAACCCGCAACTGGCGGCGGTCGAACCGGCCAGACCCGTCGTGGTGGATGCGCCACCCGCCGCCAACAACCTTCCGCCACCCCGTGCCCGTGCTACCGGCTGGAGCCGCCGTCGCCGCACGGTGTCCTCGCTTGCAGCCGTCGCCTCGCTGGTGCTGGTGGTCGGGCTGGCCTGGCAGCTGCGGCCCCTGCCGCCGCAAACGCACATCAACGAAACCGCAGGTGAGATGTCTGAGGCCGTGCCTGCCGATGCACCGATGGCCGCCGATGCGGCGGCTGAGGCTGTGAGCGCGGCGCCGGTGGCCGAGCCGGTCGCCGCCCCGGTTGCTCCCCCTCCCCCTGCGGACATGATGCCGCCACCGCCGGCACCCACACCGGCTCCGATGCCCAAGCCGCAGCCGCGCGCTTCGGCTGCCGGTGAAGCCGGGACCGCACCAGCGCCGCAACCGGTCGAACCGATGCCGGTGTTTGCGCCGCCCTCGCCAGCGGCCCCGCCCGCTCCGCCGCCTGCACCGGTTGCCACCGCACCGGCGCCAGCCAGCGTGCAACTGGACGAAATAAGCCAGGCACCGGCCGCGCAGGAACAGGGCCAGCCCCTGAACGAACGCGCTGCACGCCAACGCAGCCTGCAGAGCGCACCGGCCACCAACGCCAACAAGGCCGTGGCTGCGGACCAGGCGATGCAGGCCCGCCCTGCCGCCGCGCCCCGCATGCAGGCCGCAGCGGGTACGGCGCAACGCAACGACATCGATGCCGACGCCGCGCTCCCCGTGCGCGACTGGCTCAAGCGCATCCGCGAGCGCCGTGATGCCGGTGATGTCGAGGGAGCCCGCGCCAGCCTGCGACGCTTCGCCCGCGACTACCCGGAAGCGCGCATACCACGCGACCTGCGCCCGCTGCTGCAACCCTGATCCCAGCGCACGCCAGCGGCACAGCCACTAGAATGGCGGCAATGCTTGATACCCTCGCCGCACCGGCCAGCCACGAGCTGGAAATCAAACACAGCCGCTTCCTGGCGCAGGCCGTGCCCATCGGCAACGCCGCCGATGCGCTGGCCTTCATCGATGATGTGTCCGTAGCCGATGCCACGCATAACTGCTGGGCCTACCGCCACGGCAACGAGTACCGTTCCAGCGACGACGGCGAGCCGGCAGGCACCGCCGGCCGCCCCATCCTTGCGGCCATCGACGGCCAGGGCTATGACCGTGTGGCCGTGGTCGTCACCCGCTGGTATGGCGGTATCAAGCTCGGCGCGGGTGGGCTGGTCCGTGCCTATGGTGGCACCGCCGCCGAATGCCTGCGCCTGGCCCAGCGCAGCGCGCTGGTGCCCATGACCGAACGCATCCTGCACTGCGGCTTCGAGGACATGGGCATCGTCCACACCCTGCTGGGCGGCGCCGGTGCCGAGAAACTCGACGAACAGTTCCTGCCCGAAGGCCTGCGCCTGCATGTGCGCCTGCCTGCCGACCGGATCGACGCGCTGGCCATCCGCCTGCGTGACGCCACCCGCGACCGCCTGCGCCTGAGCGAACCCCAAACCCATGAATGACACCGCCCCTCCCGCAAGCAGCAGCCGCCTGGGCAAGCTCGGCAGCCTGAAGACCCTGTGGCCCTTCGTGCGCCGCCACGCCGCACTGTTCAGCGCATGGCTGCTGGCGCTGGCGGTGTCCTCCACGGCCACGCTGAGCCTGCCGATGGCGGTCAAGCAGATGATCGACCACGGCTTCAGCGGCGGCAGCCAGATCAACCGCGCCTTCGGCCTGCTGCTGGTGGTGGCCATCGTGCTGGCACTGGCCACCGCCGCACGCTTCTTCTTCGTTTCGTTGCTGGGCGAAAAGGTGGTGGCGGACCTGCGTGGCCGCCTGTACGCACACCTGATAGGTCTGGATGCCGGCTTCCACGACCGCACCCGCAGCGGCGAGCTGGTGTCACGCCTGTCTGCCGACAGCGAGCTGTTACGCAGCGTGATCGGTTCGACCATGTCGGTGGCGCTGCGCAGCGTGGTCACCGTGGTCGGCAGCATGGTCATGCTGTTCGTCACCAGCCCGCGGCTGGCGATGTATTCGCTGATCGGCATTCCGTTGGCGGTGCTGCCCATCGTGCTGGGCGCGCGCCAGCTGCAGAAGATTTCCCGCGCCAGCCAGGACCGCGTGGCCGATGCCAACGCGCTTGCCTCCGAAACGCTGGGCGCCGTGCGCACAGTACAGGCGCATGCGCGCGAACCGTATGAGCGTGGCCGTTTCGAGCAGGCGTTGAAGGTCTCCGTCGCCACCGCACGCCGCCGCATCAGCACCCAGGCCTTCGTCACCGCCATCGCCATCATGCTGGTGTTCGGCGCCATCGTCGCAGTGCTGTGGTCCGGCGCGCACGACGTGATTGATGGCCGCATGAGCGCTGGCACGCTGGGCCAGTTCGTGCTGTACGCGCTGATCGGCGGCGGCTCGGTTGGTGCCCTGGCCGAGGTCTGGAACGAACTGCAGCGCGCTTCGGGCGGCATGGGCCGCATCGCGGAACTGCTGGAGGAAACCCCGCAGATCACCGCGCCGGCACACCCCTCGCCGTTGCCCTCGCCGCTGCGCGGCCAGATCCGTTTCGAGCATGTGCGCTTCCACTACCCGCAGCGCCCGGATCAGCCGGCGCTGGATGACTTCAATCTGGAAGTCGCACCGGGCGAAACCGTGGCCCTGGTGGGCCCCTCCGGTGCCGGCAAGAGCACGGTGCTGTCGATGCTGCTGCGCTTCCACGACCCGGACAGCGGCAGTGTGAAGCTGGACGGTATCGACCTGCGCCAACTCGACCCCGCGCAGCTGCGCCAGAGCATCGCACTGGTGCCGCAGCAGCCGGCTTTGTTCGCCGCCAGTGCCGCCGACAACATCCGTTATGGGCGGCTGGAAGCCAGCGACGAGCAGATCCATGCCGCCGCACGCTCCGCCGAAGCCGACGACTTCCTGCGCCAGTTGCCGCAGGGCTATGACAGCGACCTGGGCGAACGCGGCGCACGCCTGTCCGGCGGTCAGCAGCAGCGCATCGCCATTGCCCGCACCCTGCTGAAGGATGCGCCTGTGCTGCTGCTGGACGAAGCCACCAGCGCGCTGGACGCACAGAGCGAGCGCGCCGTGCAGCAGGCGCTGGAGCGGCTGATGGCCGGGCGCACCACCCTGGTCATCGCCCACCGCCTGGCCACCGTGCTCAAGGCCGACCGCATCGTGGTGATGGACCATGGCCGCATCGTCGCCCAGGGCACCCACGCCGAACTGCTGGCGCAGGACGGCCTGTACGCGGAACTGGCGCGCCTGCAGTTCATCGACTGAGGTGTGGGTTCATTGATTGGGAACATCTGGCTAACACCGCTGTAACGCCGGTCGCCGCAAGCTCAAGGCACCGTGCGGCCGGTTGCCGCGCGGCTCTGTTCCTCTGGAGGTGGCCATGGCGTTCCGACAGTTCCCTGCAACCAGCGATGATGGTGAAAGCTGGGTCGTCATCGAGTTCAAGGACGAGGACGGCGGTGCCGCCCATTCGATCCGCTACGAGCTCTCCGATGGGCGCCCGTTGATCCGTGAAGGCAGCCGCCTGGCGACCTCCGACGGCGAGGTTTCGCTGTCGCTGAACCAGCCTTACCGCGCCTGAGCCAGCGCACCGGATAAATCTTGCCGAAAGCTGGTCAATAAATCGGCAATCATCTTGACAGCCTTGTGCCCCAAGGGCTGCCGGCGATTATCCACATGCTTGCGCACACTTCATCCACACCCCCTGTGGATTAGTCGCGGCTTTTGAGACCGGGTTGGTGTGCGGTTTTTGGGGAAGAGCACCCCTCCCCGGCCCTCCCCTTGCTTCGCAAAGGGAGGGGCAAGGCGACTACCGGCCCAGCACCCGGCCGATGCCGGTGCGGTCGATTTCCTCGGCTGCCGCCGCCAGCACATCCGGCGCGTAGGCCTGCACGAAGCCCATGCGGAAGTGGACTTCACCGGCGGGGGTACGCGATGAGTGGATCGAGGCCAGGCTGATGCCGTGGCGCTCGAAGACATGCAGCAGTTCGCGCAGCGAACCGGCACGGTCTTCGGGCAGGTGCACGCTCATGGCCCGCTGGTCGGTCAGGTCCGCCAGCAGGTAACCCAGCCGCTCGAAACTGTAGTTGCCATCGCGCAGGGTCTGCGCATCCACCGCGTCGCGGTTGTCACTCAGAAACTGCTGGCGGAAGCGGGCACGCGCGGCATCATCGCCCGCCTCAAGCAGCGCGCGCAGCTGCTGCAGCTGTGCCAGCAGGTGGTCCAGCACTTCGCCGGCATGCGGGTTGCCGAACTGGATGTCTTCGTAGATGGCGGGGTTCAACGACAGGATGCGCGAGATGATGGCCGCATCCAGCTCGAAGGCCGCCGAACGGTACGGCATCAACGCCTGCAGCTGGCCCAGCATCGGCGCGTATTCGCGCAGCACGCCGGCCTGCGCGAGATGGGTGGCATGCACCATCGCCTGCACCAGCGCCATCACCCGGTCGTGGTACTCGGCAGTGCCGCGCACGCATTCGGCCTGCAGCGCATCGCAGAGCTGGCCCAGCCATGCCTGCCAGCGCGGCTCCAGCCGCGCCTCGCACACCACCAGCACCCTGCCCTTCAGCGTTGGCGCCTTGGGTGGCGCGGTCATCGGGTGCAGGCCCGCCACCGATGCCTGTGATTCCAGCATCGCGGCCACCGGCTCGGCCTTGATCGAAGTGACGTCCAGCCACAACCGGCCACGCTCGCGCCCCGCCGACTGCCGCACGTACTCGCGGATCAACGCGGGCGTATGCCGGATGGGCGCAGAGAACAGCAGCACATCGGCACGTTCCAGCAGTTCCTCCGGCGTCTGCGAGGCCGCATCCACCGGGTCGTGGCCGATGACCTGCAGCCCCATGCGCTGCTCGAAGAAGCCACGCAGCCATCGCCCATAGGCACCGCCACTGCCGACGATGCCGATGACCGGCGTTCCCGCCGCAGTGGCACTCACATCAACCGCTCGGCGCGGAAGCGGTAGGGCGTACCCAGTGCGCCCGGTGCCGCTGCCAGCACCGCGAACTCTTCCACGCCTTCAGCCAGGGTGGCCTCCAGCGCGGCATGCACACCGGCGATGGCGCGGCCCACTGCGTCCTCGAAGCTGTGGCCCTTCAGCAGGAACGCCACCAGCAGCGACATCAACACATCGCCGGTGCCGGCCACGTCCACCGGCAGGTGGGGGGAGGTCCAGCGCCACACCTGGTCGCGACCGATGGCCAGCGTCACCAGATCACCCGGATCACCGGATACCGAATGCGCGATCACCCACTCCGGGCCACGCTCCAGCAGCTTGCGCGAGGCAGCGATGGCGTCGTCCTGTTCCAGCGCCGGCATGCCGGTCAGCCGCCCCAGCTCGAAGGCGTTGGGCGTCACCAGCCAGGCGTGCGGCAGCAGGCGTTCGGCGAAGATTTTTTCCAGCCCCGGTTCGACGTAGGGGCCGGTGTGGGTATCGCCGATCACCGGGTCCAGGCAGTAGCGCAGGTTCGGCGCCTGCGGCAGGGTCTGATCCAGCCAGTCGGCGAAGGCCGCGCCATTGCCCACGCTGCCGAAGTAGCCGGACACCAGCATCTTCGCCCGCTGCGGCAGGCCACGCTCATTGGCGCCCTGCAGCAGCTCGGCCAGCCAGTCGGCCGGCAGCACGCGGCCACGCAGGGTCGCGTAGAACGGCGCATTGCTCAGCAGGGTTGTGGGAATCTCGGCCACGCGCAGGCCCAGCGCGCGCAGCGGCGGCACCGCCGCGCTGTTGCCGGCGTGGCCGTAGACCAGCTGCGATTGAACGGAAATCACGTCCACCGGTGACGGCCCATCCGGGCGCGTGCGACGACCGTGGACGAGGTGACTCTCGGGTGCATTGTCCATGCCGCCAATTCTAGCGCCGCACCTGCTGTGCAGTCGCAGCAATTCCAATCGCAACTACCCCGTCAGCGTCAAAACGCCTTGCCTTGCACATCGCCCAGGTCATCACGGCAACGGCCCGTGTTCGGGCATACTGCGCGCCGCAATGGCCAGCGACGGCCAGCATCAGGGGGAAATATGGACATCTGGATCTACCAGAACAACCAGCGGCATGGGCCGTACGCCGAGCCGGCACTGCACGACTGGATCAATCAGGGCCGGGTGCAGCCCGACGTGCCCGCATGGAAGGCCGGCATGCAGGAATGGGCACCGCTGTCGTCGTTGCTGGGCCTGCCGCCTTCACTGCCGCAGGCCACTGTGGCGCCGCCCTGGCCCGCCGCCGCAGCAGGCAATGCGGCCGAGCACACCATCCGCACCATTGCCTCCTACGAAAAGATCTCCGGCATCATCTGGCTGATCCTCGGCATCGTGCAGTGCCTGTCGCTGATCGCCATCATCGCCGGCGTCTGGAACATCGTGGCCGGCATCAGCCGCATCCGTGCGGCACCGCTCATCCTGCAGCGCCACCCGGGCATACCGGCCGCGTTTGAAGGCGTGGGCATGCTGATCGCCATCGGCCTGGTCAATCTGTTCCTGGGTGGCTTCATCGGCGTCATCGCGGTCATCTTCGATTTCGTCATCCGCGACATGGTGCTGAAGAACCGCGCCCTGTTCGATGGAAGCGGCCCGGTGCACGCGCACGCCTGAGCCACGCATCGCAGGTGAGTCGAAGGCAACAAAAAAGCCGCGGATGATCCGCGGCTTTCTTGTTTGACCCACACGAAGTGAGTCAGGACTTCATGCGCTCCCAGAAACCCTTGACGCCATCCATGAAGGTGGCCGACTTGGGCGAATGCTTGCGTGCATCCTCACCGGCGAAGGTACCCTCGAATTGCTCCAGCAGGCGGCGCTGTTCGGCGGTGAGGTTCACCGGCGTTTCCACCACGATGCGGCAGTACAGGTCGCCTTCCACGCGGCTGCGCACCGATTTGACGCCCTTGCCACGCAGGCGGAACAGCTTGCCGGTCTGAGTCTCGGCCGGCACGCGGATTTCCGCCTCGCCGCCCAGCGTGCCCACGCGCACGGTGTCGCCCAACGCCGCCTGCGAGATGCGGATCGGCACTTCGCAATGCAGGTCGTCGCCATCGCGGGTGAAGATGGCATGCTCGCGCACGCGTACTTCCACATACAGGTCACCCGGCGGGGTGCCCGGCGGGCCGGCTTCGCCCTCGCCCTGCAGGCGGATGCGGTCGCCGGTATCCACGCCCGCAGGCACCTTCACCGACAGCACCTTGTCTTCCTCGACACGGCCATTGCCATGGCAGGTCCGGCACGGCTTGGCGATGATCTGGCCACGGCCACCACAGTTGTGGCAGGCCTGCTGCATGGCGAAGATGCCGCGCTGCACGCGCACCTGGCCACGGCCACCGCAGACGTTGCAGGTTTCCACCTTGCCGTCTTCCGAGCCGCTGCCGTGGCAGTCGCCGCATTCGGCCAGCGTCGGTATCTCGATGCGGCGCTCCACGCCGGCTACCGCATCTTCCAGGTCCAGCTCCATCACGTAGCCGATGTCGGCACCGCGGCGCGGCTGGCGGGCGGCACCACCGCCACCGAAGATATTGCCGAAGATGTCGCCGAAAATGTCGTTCATGTCCGGGCCACCGGGGCCACCGCCGCCCATGCCGTGCTCGAACGCGGCGTGGCCGTGGGCGTCGTACATGCGCCGCTTGTTGCCATCGGACAGAACTTCGTAGGCCTCCTTGCACTCCTTGAAGGCAGCTTCGGCGGCGTGGTCACCCGGGTTGCGGTCCGGGTGGTGCTTCATCGCACAACGGCGGTACGCCTTCTTCAACTCGTCATCGCTGACGCTGCGGGTCACGCCCAGTACTTCGTAGTAATCGCGCTTGCTCATGCTCTTCTCTCCCTCCCCCTCCGTGGGGGGAGGGCCAAGGTGGCGGTATATCGATACGACAAGGGTCCGGGAGCAACATTGCGGTCCCGGACCCTTGTTTCAACCCCTCTCCCTAAGGCGAAGGGTCACCGGCATCAGGACTTCTTGTCCTCGTCCTTGACCTCGGTGAACTCGGCGTCCACCACGTCGTCGGCCGGGCCGGCCGAGCCAGCGCCCGGGGCCGGGCCACCGGCCTGCTGCTCGCCGGCCGAAGCGGCGGCGTACAGCGACTGGCCAGCTTCTTCCAGCGCCTTGGACTTGGCTTCGATCTGGGCCTTGTCGTCACCCTTCATCGCCGTTTCCAGATCCGCCAGCGCCGACTCGACCTTGCCGATCACATCACCGCCCACCTTGCTGCCATGCTCGTTGATGGCGGTACGGGTGGCATGGATGAGGCCGTCGGCCTGGTTGCGGGTCTGCACCAGTTCCTGGAACTTTTTGTCTTCCTCGCGGTTGGCTTCGGCGTCGGCAACCATGCGGTTGATTTCATCTTCCGACAGGCCCGAACCGGCCTTGATCTCGACCTTCTGTTCCTTGTTGGTCTTCTTGTCCTTGGCCGACACATGCAGGATGCCGTTGGCGTCGATGTCGAAGGACACTTCCACCTGCGGCATGCCGCGCGGCGCCGGCTCGATGCCGGACAGGTCGAACTTGGCCAGCGACTTGTTGTAACGGGCCTGCTCGCGCTCACCCTGCAGCACATGCACGGTCACGGCCGACTGGTTGTCCTCGGCGGTGGAGAAGGTCTGCGAGGCCTTGGTCGGAATGGTGGTGTTCTTCTCGATGATCTTGGTGAACACGCCGCCCATGGTTTCGATGCCCAGCGACAGCGGGGTCACGTCCAGCAGCAGCACGTCCTTGACGTCGCCGCCCAGCACGCCGCCCTGGATGGCCGCACCCAGTGCCACGGCTTCGTCCGGGTTCACGTCCTTGCGCGGTTCCTTGCCGAAGAACTCGGTCACCGCCTGCTGCACCTTCGGCATGCGGGTCTGGCCACCGACCAGGATCACTTCACCGATGTCGCTGGAGCTCAGGCCGGCGTCCTTGAGTGCAACGCGGCACGGCTCGATCGACTTCTTGATCAGGTCTTCGACCAGGGCTTCCAGCTTGGCGCGGGTCAGCTTGATGTTCAGGTGCTTCGGGCCGGAAGCGTCAGCGGTGACGTACGGCAGGTTCACGTCGGTCTGCTGGGCGCTGGACAGCTCGATCTTGGCGCGCTCGGCGGCGTCCTTCAGGCGCTGCAGGGCCAGCGGATCCTTGCGCAGGTCGATACCCTGGTCCTTCTGGAACTCCTCCACCAGGTATTCGATGACGCGGTTGTCGAAATCTTCGCCGCCCAGGAAGGTGTCGCCGTTGGTGGCCAGCACTTCAAACTGCTTCTCACCATCGACGTTGGCAATCTCGATGATGGACACGTCGAAGGTACCGCCGCCCAGGTCGTACACCACGATCTTGCGGTCGCGGTTGTCACCCTTGTCCAGGCCATAGGCCAGCGCGGCCGCGGTCGGCTCGTTGATGATGCGCTTGACGTCCAGGCCGGCGATGCGGCCGGCGTCCTTGGTGGCCTGGCGCTGGCTGTCGTTGAAGTAGGCCGGCACGGTGATGACCGCCTCGGTGACCTTCTCGCCGAGGAAATCCTCAGCGGTCTTCTTCATCTTTTCCAGCACGCGCGCGGAGATTTCCTGCGGGGCCATCTTCTTGCCATCGCTGGTCTGCACCCAGGCATCGCCATTGTCATGGGCCAGGATGCTGTACGGAACGTGGCTGATGTCCTTCTGCACTTCGGCATCGGTGAACTTGCGGCCGATCAGGCGCTTCACCGCGTAGAAGGTGTTCTTCGGATTGGTGACGGCCTGGCGCTTGGCCGAGGCACCCACCAGCACTTCGCCGTCCTTGGTGTAGGCGACGATGGAGGGCGTGGTGCGGTCGCCTTCCGAGTTTTCAATGACGCGGGCCTTGCCGCCGTCCATGATCGCCACGCACGAGTTGGTGGTGCCGAGGTCGATACCAATGATCTTGCCCATGGGGGACTCCTAGAGGATTCGTGTGCCGGCAGCCGCCGGGTATGAATGGGATGTGGGGGGCGCTTTGATGACATTCAAGCCACCCACGCAACACTGTTTGTCATCGGCTGGCGCCATTTAGCCGGCGGCCAGCCTGGGGCCGGTCAGTCCCGCGCCACCACCACCAGCGCCGGCCGCAGCAGGCGGTCGTTGAGCAGGTAGCCTTTCTGGAACACGGTAACCACCGCGCCCGGGGCCACGCCCGCCGGTGCATCCACCTGGCTGATGGCCTGGTGGTGTTCCGGGTTGAAGGTCTCGCCCACCGGGTTGAGCAGGCTCAGGCCGTTGTCGGCGGCCACCTTCAGCAGCTGCTTGTAGGTCAGCTCCAGGCCCTCACGCAGCGGGTTGGGGTCGTCGCCTGCCGCGGCCAGGCCGGCGTCCAGGCTGTCGAACACCGGCAGCAGGTCGCCCAGCAGCTTCTCGTTGGCAAACTTGCGCGCCTGTTCGATATCGCGGGCCACGCGCTTGCGCTGGTTTTCCAGGTCGGCACGCTCGCGCAGCACATCGGCCTTCACCTGTTCCAGCTCGGCCTGCAGGGTCTGCACCTGGTCGAGCAGCTGCTCGTCACCAGCAGCGTGGGTGTTGTCGGTTTCGGGGTGGTCTTGGTTCATTTCCGGTTCCCTGGCGGAGGTTCTGCCCGCCTACCCGGCTTCGTATGTGGGCGCTGTGACAGGTTTCAAGGCTTCGGCGCACCTGGTGAGATGCAGATGCCCTAGCCTGTTTTGTCAAACCCGCCTTCACGCATTGACCTGACCAGCGCGCATGCTAGCTTTGCGCGGCCTACTTACCCGCCTGCCATGCTCAGACATCTTTCAATCAAGGATTTCGCCGTTGCCCGCGCCACCGAACTGGAGTTCGGCCCCGGCATGACCGTGGTATCGGGCGAAACCGGTGCCGGCAAATCGCTGATGGTGGACGCGCTCGGCTTCCTGTCCGGGCTGCGCGCCGATTCGGGCGTGGTGCGCCATGGCGCCAGCCGCGCCGAGCTGTCGGCCGAATTCGAGCTGCAGGCCGATTCACCGGCCCGCCAGTGGTTGCTTGACAACGAGCTGGACGATGAGGAGCAGTGCCAGCTGCGGCGCGTGATCCGTGCCGATGGCGGCTCGCGCGCCTTCATCAACGGGCGCCCGGTACCGGTTTCGCAACTGGCCGAGGTGGCCGCGTTCCTGGTCGAGATCCACGGCCAGCACGAGCAGCAGGCCCTGCTCTCCCGCCCCAGCCAGCTCGCCCTGCTCGACGCCTACGCCCGCAACGACGCCGAGCGCGCTGCCGTGCGCAGCGCCAGCAGCGCCTGGCAGGCCCTGCTGGACGAACGCGACGCCCTTTCCCAGCAGGGAGACGTCAGCGACCGCATCGGCTTTCTCGAACACCAGCTGGGCGAGCTGCAGCGCGAGGAACTGGAGCCTGCCGCCGTGGCCGCGCTCAGCGCCAGCCACCGCCGGCAGGCGCATTCGACTGCTCTCATCGAAGCCTGCCAGCGCGCAGGCGGCATCCTCAACGGCGATGACGACGCGCCGTCGCTGCTGTCCCTGCTGCAGCAGGTGCGCCACGAACTGGCGCGGGTCAGCCAGCACGAGCCGCGTCTGGGCGAGGTGGACGGCATGCTCGACGCTGCCGGCATCCAGCTGCATGAAGCCCTGGCCCAGCTGGACCGGGTACAGGACGACCTGGACAGCGACCCGGAGGCCTTCGAGGAAATCGAGCGCCGCCTGGGCCGCCTGCACGACCTGGCCCGCAAGCACCGCGTGCCGATGGAAGAGCTGGCCGACACCGCCCAGCGCATCGAGGCCGAGCTGGAACAACTGCGCGGCGCCGACGAGCGCCTGGCCAGGCTGGCCGGCGAGATCGACAAGGCCACCACCCACTGGCAAGCCCGGGCCGCCAGCCTCACTGCCAGCCGCACCCGCGCGGCCAAGGCCCTGTCGGACACCACCACCACACTGATCGGCGAGCTGGGCATGGGCGGCGGGCAGTTCCTGATAGAGCTGGAACCGCAGGCCACGGCCAAGCCGGACCCCAACGGTGCCGAGCGGGTCGAATTTCTGGTTGCCGCCAACGCCGGCCAGCCGCCCCGCGCCCTGCGCAAGGTGGCCTCCGGCGGCGAGTTGTCGCGTATTTCGCTGGCAATCGAGGTCGCCGCGCTCGGGCTGGATGCCGTGCCCACCATGGTGTTCGACGAAGTGGATTCGGGCATCGGCGGTGCCGTGGCCGACATCGTCGGCAAGAAGCTGCGCGCACTGGGCGAACGCCGGCAGGTGCTGTGCGTCACCCACCTGCCGCAGGTGGCCTCCAAGGGCCACGCCCACTACCGCGTCAGCAAGGCCCCGGTGGACGGCATGACCCAGAGCGCCGTGGAGCTGCTTGATGCTAAGGGCCGCGAAGAAGAGCTGGCCCGCATGCTGGGCGGCGCAGAAGTCAGCAAGGAAGCCCGCGCCGCCGCCCGCAAGCTGCTGACCGAAGCCTGAGGCTTCAAGGCTCCTCCCCTTTCGCGCAGCGAAGGGGGAGGTTGGGAGGGGGGTGCTCTGCGCCTCCACCTCAACGCGAAAAGCCACCCCAAAACCCTCCCTTTGCCTACGGCAAAGGGAGGCGTCACCCACCCAAAACAAAACACCGGCCAGTGGCCGGTGCAGTTCTCATCTTCCGCGCCAAGGGCTGCCCACCGGGCAACCCCTGTCAGCTCAACGCCGTTTCTTGCGCACGTACAGCACCAGCGAATGCTCTTCCAGCTCGTAGCCATGGTCAGCTGCGATCTTGCGCTGCAGCTGCTCGATCTCGTGGCTCTCGAACTCGATGATCTTGCCGCTGTCCACGTCCACCATGTGGTCGTGGTGGCCGCCGCGGTCCAGTTCATAAACCGCCTGGCCGCCTTCAAAATTGTGCTTGAGCACCAGCCCGGCTGCCTCGAACTGGGTCAGCACGCGGTAAACCGTGGCCAGGCCAATCTCGTCGCCGCAATCAAGCAGCTGCCGGTAGATGTCCTCGGCGGTCAGGTGGTGGTGGGGGGTGTTCTGCTCGAGCAGGCCCAAGATGCGCATGCGGGGATGCGTCACCTTCAGGCCGACTTTGCGCAGGTCGTTGGATTCCATGGCCATCGTGTTCATTGGCGGTTTAGCGCCAGTTGCCTCCGGTCAGATCGCGCTGGGTGTCCGGGAGTGTATCATCGCCCCGGTATCCTTAATCGCCCGACCCAATGCGCAACCTCCTGCTGATCGCCGTCGTCGCCCTGTCCACCACTGGCTGCGGCATCATCTACAAGCAGCCCATCTACCAGGGCAACCTGATCCGCGAGCAGGCTGTGTCACAGCTGCAGGTCGGCCAGAGCAAGCAGCAGGTCAACGCGCTGCTGGGCACGCCGTCCATCGCCGATCCGTTCCACGCCCAGCGTTGGGACTACACCGCCAGCCAGCGGGTGAACCGCCTCGGCAAGACCGAAGTGAAGAACTTCACCGTCTTCTTCGAGAACGACCAGGTCACCCGCTGGGAAGGCGACTACTTCCCCAACCAGGACGCGGAGCTGGCACGCAAAAGCGTGCGCCAGTTCGGCCGCAACCTGGCCAAGGACAAGAAAAAGGGCCGCTGATGGCGGCCCTGCTCCGGCACTGAACCGCCGTCGATGATCAATCGCCGCCGCGCGCACGCCGGCGGCGATTTTCCTTGGGGTCGGCCATCAAAGGGCGCAGCAGTTCCACCCGGTCACCGTCATGCAGCAGCTGCTGCGGACGCGCCAGCACCCCGTGCACCGCCATGGCCACCGCTTCGGTGCCGGCATCCAGCGCGGCCTCTTCCACCGCCTCGGCCACCGTGCAGCCTTCGGGCAGCTCCAGCTCCCGCAGCAGATAGCGGTCGGGCCAGGCCAGTACCACCTCCACGCGCATGGCTCAGAGCTCCTGGTCGGCCACGCGCACGAAATCGTTGACCATGCGGTCGGCCAGCCCCTGGAAACCCAGCGCCAACGCCGGGCCCAGCAGGCGCGAAGTCGGCTCGAACTCCATCACCAGGCTGACCTTGCAGGCATTGTCGGCCAATGGCTGGAACTCCCAGCGGCCGTGCAGGCGCTTGAACGGCCCGTCACGCAGCTGCATGTCGATGCTGTGCGGGCGCTGCAGGGCGTTCTCGGTCATGAACCAGGTGCGGAAGGACCCGAGGCCCAGGTCCAGCCGCGCCACCAGTTTTTCCTCACCCTGTTCCAGAATCTCGGCCTTGTCGCACCAGCGGAAGCGGCGCGGGTAGGCGGAAACGTCGTTGACAAGGTCAAACATGCGCTCGGCGGAGTGTTCGACCAGGGCACTGCGGCGGATTGTAGGCATGGGCAGTACGAGTGGATATCCGGAATGCCTCCGGATCGGAGACAATACGTAAATGAGCAAGAACTCCGGCAAGGATAAAGCAAAGAACGCGAAGGCCGACAAAACCATCGCGTTGAACAAGCGTGCCCGGCACGAATACCACATCGAAGAACGCTTCGAGGCCGGGCTGGTGTTGCAGGGTTGGGAGGTCAAGGCCATCCGCGCAGGCCGCGGCAATATGACCGACGCCTACGCCTATGTGAAGGACGGCGAGATCTACCTGATCGGCGCGCAGATCACCCCGTTGATCCAGGCCTCGACCCACACCGTTCCCGAGGACCGCCGCCAGCGCAAGCTGCTGCTGCACCGGAACGAGATCGACAAGCTGATCGGCCGCGTAGAGCGCGACGGCTACACCCTCGTGCCCACCGCGATGTACTGGAGCAAGAACAAGATCAAGCTCGAAATCGCTTTGGCCAAGGGCAAGCAGACGCACGACAAGCGCGACGCCGCCAAGGACCGCGACTGGGCCCGGGAGAAGCAGCGCGCCTTGCGCGCCCACAACCGCAACGCCTGAGCCGCCACCCGTAGCCCGTAGCCAAGCTGCGCTGAGGCCCTCCCCCAGGCACCAACACGCCTGTAGCCCGGGTAAGCAAAGCGCACCCGGGGCTTTGCAGGGTCACCTCACCCATCAGGTGACCTCCACCACGGCAATCACACCAGCGCGTGACGATTCAGCTTGTTTGCCGTAACATCGCGACCGTCGAGCAACCGTCACCTGCTGGAAACAGACAGGCGCCGGTAAAACGCATGATTCTTGAAGAAATCGGGGGTGCACTGGTTTCGACGGGGGTTATGAAGTCGCTTGGTGCATGCCGAGGGGGTAGCTTTCCTCGTAAATCCAGCTGCAAAACTCTAGTTGCCAACGACGACAACTACGCTCTCGCCGCTTAAGGCGTAAGCCCCGAACCCACTTGTGCCCGTGCTCGTGGATGTAGGGTCATTATCACGGAACCGGCTGTGACGGCTGCCTGTCAGTCACGGCTTAACCAAAACAGGCTGGTCCTTGGGTGCGCTTTGCACACCGTGCTGCCACGGGACGAGATCCAACGGTGAGCTAAGCATGTAGTACCAAGGATGGAGTGCCTTCGGACGGCGGTTCAATTCCGCCCACCTCCACCATTCTCGCCTTGAAATCTACGCTAAGTGCATTGATTTTTCAAGGCTTTTTGGTAGAAAACGCGCCTCAAACGATACCCCTTCAAGGTATCGTTTGAGGTATCGTTTTGCCCAAACCCTTCTTGTTGAAGCGCGCCAGCGGGCTCTATGCCCGCTTTCTTGTGCCCGTGGATTTGCGCCAGGCCCTGGGTTGCCGCTTCCTCGTTCGTGCCCTGCCCGGCCGAGGCGATGCCGCCCGGCTAGTCGCTGCCCGCATGGCTGTGGCACTCTCGGAAGCATTCAAAGCGCTACGAACAGGGACGATGAACGACGACATCAAGGACATCTTGCGACGGGTGCGCGAGAACGGGCACTACGACCTGACAATCCAGCAGGTGCGGCTGCCCAACGGGCTTACGCTCGGCGGCGTGGAAATCAACACGGCCGAGGACCGCCGGCTGTTCCGGCAGACCGTGCAGGACTTAAACGCTCTCGCAGCAAAGGACCCGCTGATGGCGGGCATGCACGGCTGGGAGCCCCCACGCCCGCCGGCACCGCCTGCGCCTCCCGCCGGGCCGCTCCTGTCCGAGCGCATTGACGTCTACCTCGGGGACATGCGGCGGGCTCAGCGCGCCGTGCGCAACGTCATGGATACGGAATACACCCTGCGGCTGTTCCTCGCCTTGGGCGACGACAAGCCCATTGAAGAGGTCTCGGCCACGGACGTGCGGGCGTTTCTTGATGCGCTGGCGGTCTACCCGGCCAACGCCAGCAAGAAAGCCGCGTTTCGTGGCCTGACGCCCAAGGAAGTGTTAACGAAGGCCAAAAGAGGCGGCCACCCGACCCTGCTGGAGCGCACCCAGGAGAAGCGACGCGACCACTTGGCCGCCTTCTTCAACGCCCAGGCTGACGAGGCGCTTATTCCCAAAGCCCCGCACAAGGCCATCATGAACCGTTCCAAGTCCCAAACCGACGCCCCGACCCGCGAACCGTTCACGCCGGAAGAGCTGGCCGCGCTCTTCGATGCCGAGGCATTCCCGCCGTGGGCGAGCAAATACCCGCACCGCTGGTTCGGCTCCATCCTGGGCGTCGCCACGGGTGCGCGCGTCAACGAGGTGGCCCAGCTCTATGTGGACGACGTTGCAGAGGTGGGCGGCCATTGGGGCATCCATATCCGTGCCCTGCGCCCGGACCAGCGCCTGAAGAACACGCATTCCTCGCGCTTTGTCCCGTTGTCGGACAACGTGCTGCAGGCGGGATTTCTAGAGTTCGTCGAGGACGTGAAGCGGGCCGGATTTGACCGCCTGTTCCCGCACCTCCAGCATTCTGAAGCCGGCGGCTACGGGGACACGATGGGCGACCAGTTCCGCGCCTACGCCATCAAGCGCGGCCTGACCGGTCGGCTGAAGTCCTTCCACTGCTTCCGGCACAACGTGGCCAACACGCTGGTCAACGAACTCGGGACGCCCATCCAAGTGACCCAGGAAATCACCGGGCACGACTTGACCTTGCCCAGCGGCCTCAAGCATTACGTCAACCCCGGCACCATCCCCAAGCGCTTTGCGGCGCTGAACGAATACGGCCCACCCGTGCCGCTGCCGACCTATGTGCCAGGTCCGTTTGACCGGGCCTTTAAGCAGGTGGCCCACATCGAGCGCCGCAGGGAGAAAGCCGCCAAGACGCGCCAAGCCAAGAAAAGCAAAGCCCCCGAGTGAGCGGGGGCTTTGGGTGTCGGCGCGTCAAGAGAAGACCAAGAAAAGTGCATCCGCCCTCTTACCCCGGCTAGCCATTGACTACGGTTTAGCGTCCTTTTCGCTGGCGCGCCGGTTGCCCTCGTCAATCATCCTTCGAATGGTGCTGTTCAAGTCTGCTTGCGCCTGCGTAAGCGCTTCGGCCCTGTGATACTCGCGCCGGGCCCCCGCAGGGTCAAAACGTCCGTTAACCCAGTTCGCTGGGTTCTCCTCCGGAAAATCGTCAAAATAGTCCGACCATTCGCCCACGGTATGCCTCCTAGCAGTGTGTAGGCGAACAATACCCCGACGCCAGTCAAACTGCCAGGAATACCGTCCCAGCGACGGTATGCACATGAGTAGGCGTCAAGGGGCCGACGCGCGCCGATGTGCTTTTCTGGAACTGGAAAAGCCCGGGCCTGCCCTTCTTCCCCTTAAAGCTTCGCTAAGCTCCCCTGCTTTGCCCTTCATCTTGGGGGTCGCCTCCGGCTCCCCCGACGATGAAGGGCAAAGTCTCCCCTAGGACCTCCGCGCGAAGCGGTCGGGGTGACTTGGCCCCCGTTGGTTACCGCCCCAAGGGACGGCCCGACAGTCGGGCGCGGTGATAGAAGGACTACACCGCTACGACGGATTCACGCGGTCCAACCGCGCCGGCTCAGGGTTCCGTCACCACTATGTGGCGTCTCTCCTGTGGGCTTGCCCGTTCCCCAGCCGTCGCTGGAAAATATCATCCTAGCTGCCATCCATGGGCCACAAACCGCTGATAGTCGGACCGCGACAGGGCACACGAGTGGGGCCAGATTGAGCACTCCCCACGCCTCTGCGACGCTTGAACTACCTGGTTGGCGCAGGTTGCAGGCCATACAGCGCCCGGTCCCCCTGCTTCAAAGCCTGCGCACCCTGGTGGGGTCAACCCAAGCCCTTGCGGGCTCCCAGTTCTCCTTGTGCGCAGCCGGTCTTTCCACCGACAACGAGTTACGGCTACCAACGGCCTTCGGGCTGGGCAGATTCGGGGGGCGAGTAAAGAGGGGGCTTGCGGCTCCGTCCAGGCTTGTTAGAGTGGCCTCAAGGGGCCTTGCCTGGGCATGTCGTAGCTGATTCCTACATTTGCTCGCCTCCGAGTCGCTCAAACTCGGGGGCCATGGATTAAACTTATGACGCCCCGCGCCGATGTCAAGCGTGGGGCGTCTTTTTATGCAGAACATCAGGGGAAGGAAATGTTAGGGAAAACGTCTGTGCTGCTTTGCGCCGCCGCGTTCGCGCTATCCGGCTGCGCAACACACAAGGAAATGTTGGTCACCGGTGCCAGCCGGGCGGATGGCACCATCACCCTCGCCTACGAGAGCAATGAGTTCCAACGCGTCTCCGTCGATGCCCAAAAAGCCGAGGACATGGCAGCACAACGCTGCAAGGCATGGGGTTACGATGGAGCAGAGTCTTTTGGGTCTCAGCAAACAGAATGCCTCTCTCGCCGTGGCTTCGGCAACTGTGGCAGCCGACGGGTGTCGGTTGTCTACCAGTGCACTGGCTCACCGGGGCAGAGATAGAAGCGATGAAGACCGCCCAAGTCGTCCTGGCATTTTTTGGTCTTGCCGTTTCGCTCCATGGGGCAGCCGAGACTAGAAAGATGGACTTCGTCCCCTCGCAAAGCACTATCAATGATGTGGCGCGCTGCACTGCTGCGGCAAGCTATGTCATGGCTGCCGCCGCCACCTTGCCCAATGATTCTTCCCGCTGGATTAACTTCGCTACCGACATCAGCAAAACGATGTCCGAGGACGAAAGTCGTTCACCGGAGCACCGCGCCCAAATGACCCCCTCCGTGGCTGAAATCTTCGTTGCGGCCGCCCACATCAGGGGACTGCTTGAACAGGGGTGGGATATCAAGAAGCCTTCTGGTAGAGACTATGTCGTGGCTAATGCTGCCGCTTACTGCACAGCCTCGCTTCTGGGCCCCAAGAAGCCCTAGCACTCGATTAGAAGAAAGGAACGAAGCATGTTTTGGAAGAAGAAGCGCGACCATTCGGCAACCATTGAGAAAATAGCGGTCTCGCTCGTAGATGCTGGACAGCAGACAGGTGTCCTACCATTCCTTTCCCTATCGGAGGCAGCGGAATATGCAAGCGACAAAAGTCCGCTGGTCTCGCCGGGGTTCGTGCAATGCCACGTAGTGATTGGCGAGGGATTCTACAACTTAGAGTTCAAGCCCCATCCAGATACGGGCGTCTACATGAGCGCCTTTTACTACGGAAAAGCTGATGAGCTTTGAATGGAAGTGCCGGCTGAAAACGCCGGCGCTTTCACGGTGGTTGTTCTAAGGCGGTTTTGCATTGACTAAAGCCGCGGTGGCAGCGGACGGCGGGCTGGACTGACCAGCTCCGGCGGTCGCACGGCTTGGCCCGGGGTCGGCGGCACCGGGGCCATGGCCCGCGTCGGCGCGAGCTCGGCAGTGGGTTTGACGGGCGGGAACTGGTGCGGGAACTGCGTCAGGAAATCCGCCGTTGCCAACTCGAACGCCACCCCGGCTTTGTCTTTGGCTTCGCTGGTCTGTTCGCGCAACGCGCGGGCCTGCTGCTCTTGGATCCGGGCCTGCTGCCTCTGTTCTTGCATCGCCTGCGCCGCCCGGTCTTTCGCGGTAGGCCGTCCTACCTTGCGCAGCAACGTGGAGCGCAAATCGGTGGGCACCGGGAACGTGTTGGCATCGGCCACGGCCCTGCGGCGGACCAGCCTGGCGTCCTCCCTGGATTGTTTGGCGTTCGCATGTGCCTGGCGCTTTTCGGCCAAGTCGTCCCACCGCTGGATGAGCACGCGAGAGGCAGAACGCTGCTCCGGGGTGGCATTGCTGGACATAAGCGCCCGGCGTGCCACCTTGAACATCTGTTCAATCATCTCTTCCAGATTCTTGACCGCTTGGTCGCCTGCCATGATTTCCGCCTGCCTGTTTTGATTGTTTTTGCGTGAAGCGCGCTCAACCGCCGCCGCCCCCTTGCCCTGATGACCGCCCCCAGCGGGGGCTGGCCGGGGCATGGATGCCCTGGCTTTGTGCGCAGCGGGACGCTGTGCACGCGCCTGGACGGCGGCCCCTGGCTTTGTAGCTACGGCGTGGCCTGGAAGCTGGAGCACCGCAGGACCGGCGCGGTGATGTCTCTGTTCATCTGGCCGCAGAACACGACTAAAGCCGGCGCTTTCGGCGGCTGGTCGTCCACCACTGGCCAGCCCAGGGTTAAGGCCGTTGAGTGGGCGCAGCGGAGGCACGCGCTCGTTGCCAGTTCCGGGTTTTCGGACTCGACAAGCATCGATGTTATTTCGCGTGAGAGCGGGCGCGCGGGGACGGCGCTTGCGGCCGGGTTGGCGGCTGGGGCTGGTGGGGTCATGGCGTGGGGCCTCGGTGGGGGCGGCCCGGCGGGGTCGCTTGGCGTGTTGACGGTCAAAAAGGGCTTGGGCGTGCAGGGCCTGCTCGTCCACGTGCTGGAGCCGCCCTTCGGCGGCGGCTTGGGCTTTGAGCTCGCGGAAGCGGTCGGCCTGGGCCTGGGCGTGCTGGGCGTTTTCGGTGCGCACCCGCCGGACGCGCTCGGCGCGGGGGCTGCGCTTGCCCCGACGGGCTGCAGCGGTGGCGGTCCGGCCCACCTTGGGTTCCGGTCGGCGGTCCAGCTTGGCGGCCAGGGCAAAGTCGCCCACGCTGACGGCGGCCATCTGCCGGTCCAGCAAGCTGCGGTGGTCCACGCGCGCGACCAGGCCGGCGCGTTCCAGGTGAGCGTTGATAGTGTCGGCCACCTGGGCGCGCACTTCTTCCACGGCCCCGGTTTTGCGGTCGTCCAGTTCGCGGGTTTTTGCGCCCAGTCCGGTCAGCTCCATTCGCCGCGTCGTCGCCAAAATGTGCACGTGGTGGTTGCGCTCGTCGGCCTTTTTGTCCGGAGCATGGATGGCGAACATGGCCGCAAAGCCGAACCGGTCCACCAGGCGGGCGGTGAGGTCGCGGGCCAAGTCGGCGCGTTGCTCGTCGGTCAGCTCGTGCGGGAGCGACACCAGGAACTCCCGTGCCACCACACTGTTCTTGCGCGTCTCGGCCGCTTCGGCGGCGTTCCAGAGTTGGGCCGGGTTCCGGGCCCAATCGGGAGCGTCAGCCGGGGCCAGAATGCCCGAGGCCACCACACCGCTTTTGCGGGTGTAGTCGTGCCGCTCGCCCGTGCGCAAGTCGGTGACGTCCAGGCCCGCGCGATACGCCGCGCCGGCCACGGCGCTGGCGCCCTGGCTTCGACTGACGGTTTTGATTTCGCAACGGTAAATGGCCACATGGTCCCCAAGCTTTGGCAAGCCCGCCAGTCCCCGTTCACGGGGGCGTCCGGCGGAAGGGGGCAGCGAGTGCGTAGCGCTCGCGGGGTGTCGGGGGCGAAGCCCCTGACCGCGGGCAAACTCGAAGAGTTTGCATAACCGCGCTCTTGCTGTTTTCTTTGGGCGCTTCGCACCCGCATCAAACTCAAGAGAACCGGGGCTGCTCGCTGCGCTCGCCGCCCCCTGAATCAGGGTTACATGCACAACGGAACTGTCAAGTTTTTAGCCAAAGTCAAAAGCGGCGCTCGCTGCTCGCTCGCGCCAGAAAATGGGCGTTGCCCCCTTGCGCTCCGCGCGGAATCTGCTTGCATGGTTTATCAAGACTTAATGCAGGCGTGCCGTGGCAGATATTGAAAAGCAAAAACTAAAACTGGCGAGGATGTTGGAAGCCGCGGCGAAGGAGCAAGCAAAGCTCTTGGTCGCTGAGAAGCAGGAGAAAGAGCGGCACGCCCGCCAGGCCGCGCGAGACAAGGCCAAGGAGCGCGCCGCGCTGTTCCGCAGCGCCGATGCGCACCGAAAAATCGTGCTCGGCGGACTGACCATCGCCGCCGGCGCCGATGGCTGGGACCCGGCCGAAATCGTTGGCGTGCTGCTGGTCATGGGCGAGCGCATGAGCGCGACCGAAGGCTTGCGCGAGAAGCTACGCGAGCGCGGCATTGCGCACCTGGAAGCGCGGGCGGCGGCGCGCGAGGCGGCGAAGTCATGAGCGACGATAAGAAACCCACTGACCCGCTGCTTGAACAGCAGCGGGGAGCCCTGCGCGCCCACTTCCTGGGCTCGCTGGGCGACTTGCTCGACGCGCGTCGCAAGCGCAAGGCGGAGTGCCCGACGCCTCCGCCAAGCGCTCCGCGTGGCCAGAAGCCGGGCGGCTATACGCTGGTGGAGGTGTTGTTGGTGCTGGCCGCCATGTCGGCCATGGCGGCCGCCGGCTGGCTGCTGTTCGGCCCCACTTCAGTGGCCGCCGACGTGAAACAAACTCAACTAGATTTCAGTGAAACCGCCAACGCCATCGACCGCAGCCTAGGAATCCTGGGCGGCTACTCAGGCCTGTCCACCTCGCTCGTGCAAACCGATGGCCTGGCCGCGCAGCGGCTGAGGCAGAGCGATGGCCTGCGCAATGCCTGGGGCGGCTCCGTGTCGTTCTGGCCCAACACGGTGAAGCGTGGGAACGACTCGTTTTTAGTCGAAACCCGCGACGTGCCCCAGGCGGCATGCGCCAAGCTTCTTGCCGCGATGGCCGGTGACCCGGCCGTGGCCGATGCGCAGGTCAATGGCGAGAGCGTCTATGTGAACAACAAATACGACCCGACCAGCGCCGCCGTTGCGTGCGAGCAGCACGGCGGGGACCGCCTAGGCTTCGTGTATTTCTCCGGCCTGGCGTCCGGCTCGTCGGTTGCAGTGTCGTCCATCGCGCTGCCTACGGCCCCGCCATCGGTGAACCCGACCAACCCAGCCACGCCAGTCGCGCCGGTCAATGGAGCCCCCAGCGTGGGCGATGCTGTGCCTGGAACGCCTGGTGTGGTGACGCTTGGCACGCCCTCAGCACCACCCCCGGCCGCGCCTACGGCCCCACCAGCGCCAGCGACACCGACGGCTCCTCAGCCGACGCCAACGGTTTTGCCTCCCGGCACGCCTCCGGGATTGACGGTCTGCACCGTGCCACCGACGCAGACGCAAAACGTGAACTGCCCCGCAGGACAGATTGGGACTGTGACGCAGCAACGCGTGGGCTACTGCGGCGAGGTAGGCGGGTCCTACGAGGCCTGGGCCACTGGGATTTACGGACCGTGGACCACGGTCAACAGCACCTGCGCCCCGGCATGCGTGGCCCCTTCACCCACGTCAGTGGCCATCTCCCGCGACGCGCCGGCCGAAAGCCAGAACGTGGGCTGCCCGGCTGGCCAGGTGGGCGAGCACTGGCAGCAACGCACACGGGTGGAGAACGGCACGCGCACGACGTCTTGGGCCTGCCCGGCTCTCACCGGGTCCCCGGTGTCGAGCACGTCGGAGAGCTGGAGCGGCACATACACAGCCACAAGCGGCTGGGTCACCACGTCCAACACCTGTGCCACGCCTGCCCCCACGCTGGACCTGGATGCGAGCTGTGGTTTCGTAGGGGCTCAAACCGATGAGGCACCGGAGGCCTGGAACGGCGGCTGTGTCCAAGCAGGGCGCTTCTACCTGCGCACATCGCCGGTGTCTGCGCTGTTCGCGCTGCGCAGCGTCGTTGACCCTGGCACCTACGCCATTCAATGGTCCGGGGATTGTGTGGGGACGTCTTCCGCTTGCACCGCTGCGCCGGTCAATGTCTCGGTCAACTCACCCCACGACAGGACCGCAACGGTCACCGTGACCCATAGGGCTACGGGCCAGCAGTTCACAAAGACGGTCACGGCCCAGTGGCGCGTGAGGGGCATCGGGAAAGGCGGGGACTAATCCCCGCCCAGCACTCGGACGTGCTTCGCCCCGGCCTGATGAATGACACCCTCGGGGGTAGCCAAGTAACCGGCTCCCCCTTGGTAATCCGTCTTGCTAAACATTCGAAGGTTCTGCCCTGTTACGCGGAGCGATGTGCGCGAGCGTGAGCCGAAGGCGTCCTTGCCCAGCAGCAGCACGTCCGCGGCACTGGCCGCGAAGGTCTTTTCGCCGCCGTGACTGTGAATCGTCTGCATTGTCGGTTGAAAGCCCGCGGGGATCTTGCTGGCGAAGTTCACGCAGGCAACGTGAGAGTGATTTGTTCCAATCACCACACCGAACCGGTCGCCGTCGCTGGCGAGAACGCCGCACGCCTCAAACCCAGTCTTGTCGCTGTAAGCACGCAGGCGCGGCCCAATCCGCAGCGCGAACCCATCCAAGCTCTCGCCGTGCTCGCTCACCGCTTCAAAAAGGCGCTGGTAGTCCACTCGGCCCACGCCATGAACAGATTCTGATTCAGTGGCGCCCACCGGGCCATCGTCGTTCGCCCAGGCCGGAACGCCGGCCACCAAAGCCATCACCGCCAAAAGTTTCCACAGCATGCCGTCCTCGAATGAGAACGGCCGCCCACGAGCCCCTTACCGTGCCTGCATGATACGATTGGGTATCGTTTG
Organism: Stenotrophomonas sp. UBA2124; assembly: GCA_002329155.1. Taxonomy (GTDB): domain Bacteria; phylum Pseudomonadota; class Gammaproteobacteria; order Xanthomonadales; family Xanthomonadaceae; genus Stenotrophomonas. Next base: position 69,712 of record DCXY01000026.1, read on the forward strand.
AGGTATCGTTTTGAGGGAGCGGTCCCGACAACTTTTCCTTGCAGTTCAACTGCTTAGAAAGAGGTGCTGGGACGATCCGCCCACCTCCACCATCTACCGGACCATCATGGTCCCGATCAGGCCGGAAATCCCACAGGGTTTCCGGCCTTTTTTGTTTGCCCGGGGAACCCGCTCGAATGGCGCAGCAATCAGCGCCTGCGCGCCCATCGTCTTCAGCGAATGGACTGCATCCGCAGCGACGACATCGCCTGATGATCCGCACCGTGCAGATTCGCACACTGCTGATTCGCACCTTGTAGGCTCGTCACGACACATACGCACTTCTGCGATCACCTGGTGCTCTGTTCGTTGCATGCTGCAACTCGCCGTGCAGAAATCAAACGCGAAAAATAAAGAAGCCCCGGCTTTTTGGCCGAGGCTTCTTTATCGAAAATGGCGTCCCCACGGGGATTCGAACCCCGGTCGCCACCGTGAAAGGGTGATGTCCTAGGCCTCTAGACGATGGGGACGCGTATTCTTGAATTCCGAGTTGTAGATTCGCACGGCCTAATGTGCGAATTGGTGGAGCCAAGCGGGATCGAACCGCTGACCTCCTGCATGCCATGCAGGCGCTCTCCCAGCTGAGCTATGGCCCCACGTTGTTACCGCGAGCCGGCCATTATGGCAGGCTCTTGTCGGAAAGGGAAGAGGTGTTCCTCGTTCTTCCGGGCCAGCTCCTGGTGAGCGGCCTGCTCGACATGATTCCGGGAGCCGGAACCGGTACTGCGTGATGAATGGCGTCCCCACGGGGATTCGAACCCCGGTCGCCACCGTGAAAGGGTGATGTCCTAGGCCTCTAGACGATGGGGACGCGTAAACTTCATCTTTTGATCGACAATCCAGACGGCCTAATGTCCGGATTTGGTGGAGCCAAGCGGGATCGAACCGCTGACCTCCTGCATGCCATGCAGGCGCTCTCCCAGCTGAGCTATGGCCCCGACGTTGCCGAGAACGAAATGATAGCCGGGCTTTTTTTGGCCCGCAAGCCATTTCTGCAAAAATTCTTTCACATCTCGCCGCTGCCCGTACGCACTGCTTCCGCATCGCCCCACTACGACGATCGCAACGCACCTACATCAATGTTGCGCATCTTCCCGCTTCGCATATCGGCCAGCGGTTGCAAGCTGTTTTTCCGCCTGCTGCGAGCGAAACCTACCGATGCAAGCATTGCTGCTGATGCTCACCTGCGGCCTGCTTGCAGCCGCGATACCCGAGCCGCCGCAACAGGTTTTCAAGTGTGCCGAAGCCCATGGCGTGAGCTACCAGGCAACGCCCTGTGCAGGCCGCACGCTTGGAACCAGGACGGTGACACACGAGGCCCGCCCCACACCAACCCACGCACCGCCTGCACCCGGTGCACGGGTGCACAAGCCTCACCGCGCACAACGGCGCGCATCCAGGCCTGGCCGAGCAAAATCTTCCTCAAAGCCAGCCCCCGATGCTTGCAGGCAAGCGCGGGAGGGCCGTGCCAAGGCCTATGCCAAGGCTGGACTGAAGCGCGACTTCACACTCTCCAGCCATTGGGACAACCGCGTGCATGAAGCCTGCTGGTGGGTCACACCACTTCAGAAGTGAAGCGCACCCCGCATCACCGATCCAGGCTGACCCATGCAAGCGGATGAGCCCGGATAGGCGCGGCGCACCGGGGCCGCGAATTCATCGGCTCCCAAGGCGGAAAACGCCATCTGCTTACGAGCAGGGTACTCCGGCGAAGCTGCGCAGGTAACACGCTTGCCCGGGGTACATCGCGCTGCTTATGCGCAAATGCCGACCGGCGTGCCGGTGCCTGCATCGCTGCGGCGTTAGAATCCTGACAAGCCCCCTACCCTGCCTTCCTGGCGATGCCTGCCTTCTACCGCCGTATCCTGCTCCCGCACCTGCGCCATGCAGCCTTGGCGGGCGCGCTGGTGGCTGCGATCTGGCCGGCATTGGCGCGTACCCCGGAAGCACCGGCATGGGAGCCCACGACACCTAAGCTGGAAGGCCAACAGCTGGCACTGTTGGACGCCGAGCTTGCCCGCCTGCCCGCACAGCGCCCCGGCGTCACCGACATGTACGTGCTCGGGGTGGCCGGTGATGTGGATGAGGATGTCTTCGGCAATGAAGTGCGCTACCTGCGTGATCTCTCCGCACAGCGGTGGGGCTCTGCCGGGCGCATGGTCAGCCTGGTCAATCAACCAGGGCAATCAGCGGCTCCAGATGGCGCCATGCCACTGGCCACCTACGACAGCCTGGGCTATGCGCTGGATGCACTGGGCCGCACGCTGGACCCGAAGGAAGACGTGCTGTTCCTTTACCTGAGCAGCCACGGCCTGGACGACCACAGCGTCTACCTGCATACAGGCCCGGAGCAGGAGGACTATCTTGCGCCGGAAGATCTTGCCCGGTTGCTGGAAGAGGCAGGTATCGGCAACGCGGTGATCGTGATCTCGGCCTGCTATTCGGGCGGGTTCATCCCGGTGTTGAAGGCACCCGACAGGATGATCATCACCGCCGCGCGCGAGGACCGGCCTTCGTTTGGCTGCGGCAATACCGACAGCGCCACCTGGTTCGGTCGCGCCTTCCTGGTGGAGGCGATGAACGCCACCAATGATTTTGCTGCGGCCTATGCGCAGGCAGGTGTGACGGTGCGCCAGCGGGAAAAGCAGGAGGGCGAGCAGCCGTCCGAACCACAGTTCCAGTCTGGCAGCAGCATCGCGCCCGTCCTTGCACGCTGGCGGCAGGCATTGCCTCAGACTGCGTCAGTGCCCTACCCGTTCGTGTATCAACCGAAGCCGGTTGAAAGCGAGCGTTCCATCAATGCAGGTGGCGCGCGCAGCAATCGAAAGGCGAATTGAGGGGCTTTGCGGCTCGTTTCAGTCACTCTGCCGTAGCCCGGGTAAGCAGAGCGCACCCGGGGGCATTGCGGCATTGAACTTATGGTTGCCGCACGCCGGCCTTGCCTGACTGTTGGATATGCGCTGTTGCGCTGCTGCTGCCCGGGAAAAGCCAGCTGTTCGCGGATGGCCGGGCCGTTGCCCGATGTTGTATTGTGCGAAACCCCGGGTGCGCTGCGCTTACCCGGGCTACAGGTGTTGGCGGCTCGGCCGCTGCATTCAGGGGGAAGGAATTGTCGGCTGCTGGCTGGTAGCCGTGCCATTGCCTGATGTTGTGTTCTGCGCGGTCCCGGGTGCGCTGCGCTTACCCGGGCTACAGGTGCCTGCTGCCTGGCTCAGGGCGTGGCCGATTGCAGGCGGTAGGTGATGCGGCTGGTGTAGGGCCTGCCGTTCAATTGGGTGCGCACTTCAACGTCATGCTCGCCTTCTGCCAGTTTCGTGGGCAGGGCGGCGCGCCAGAGGTGCGATGACGGCGTGGCTTCCGGTGAGCGGTCGTAGCCGCGCAGGCTGCTGGCGGTATCGTCGGCGATGTTCTCCACCAGCAGACGCGGGTCGGGCTGCTTGACCTGCTTCATCGGTTGCCACTCGCCGCCGTCCACACGGAATTCAACGGGCAGCCCCTCGTAGCCCATGAAGACATTGGCGTAGACACCCCACGCCGGGTAGGCGCCCTGTCGCAGTACCCTGGGCGCATGCAGTGCCATCTGCTCGTCAGCCGGAGCACGCGCAACGCGGTATTCAACGCTGTATTGCCCCTGCGGCCTCACGTTGAGCAGGCCATAGCCGTTGGGCGTGCCGTCGGACATGGTGGTATCGGGAATGCCCTGCGCATCCTTCACGCCAGACCAGAACGCACCGCAGGCAGCGCCCACGTTGTACTCGTGCAATGCCTGCGCGCCGTTCCAGCCCTGCTCGGCACCCCAGTACACCTGGTTCTGGTTGTGGGTATGGCCACTGAGGATCAGCGGGTGCGCCACCTGCTGCAGCAGCGCGAACAGCCGCGCGCGGTCTTCGGTGCGGAACACGCGGTCAAACAGAGGGATGTGGATGCCCAGTACCACCAGCTTGTCGCGCGGCACGGTGGGCAGGTAGCGTTCGAGAAAGGCGAACTGGTCTTCGCGCAGGCCACCGATATAGGCGGGCTTCTGCCCGGGCTGGGCAATGATGTCGTCCAGCCCGATGAACACCATTGAAGGCTCCTCCCAGGCATAGGTGTCCGGGCCGAGTTGACGGTGGTAGCTGGCCAGGGAGTCCGCATCGCTGGTGGCCCCAAGGTCCATGTCGTGGTTGCCCGGCACATGCAGCCACGGCACGCCCAGCGAAGTCACCGCTTTCGTCAGCAGCGGGTAGAGCGACGGGTCATCGTTGGTGATGTCACCCAGGGTCATGCCCAGCGCGGCCTGATGCTGGCCACGCAAGGGAGCGATGATGTCGCGCTCGAAATAGCTCACATCCAGCGCGCTGCTGGTCTGGCTGTCAGCCATGACCAGGGCCTGCAGGCTGGCAGGCGCATCCGGTTGCGGTACCAGTGCGAATGCGCGGCACTGGCTGGCGCCCTCCCCTGTCCGCGGGCGCCAGATATCGGGCAGGCCGTCTGCGCGCGAAACCGTGCGGTAGCCTGCGGGCTTGATCAGGAAGACATTGGGCTGGCTTGATGCCGGCAGCCGATAGCGCCCTTCCTTGCCGGTGACAGCGATGTTCTCGCCGTCGGAAACACGCATGCCTGCCAGCGGCGTTTCACCCGCATCCTGCCTGCCGTTGCCGTTGGCGTCGTTGAACACCATGCCTTGCAGGCAATCCGCGGCTGCGGCGAATGGTGCACAGGCGAGCAGCAGCCCGGTCAGCAGGGAAAGACGCATGCGGGAAACCTCGGCGAACGGTTAAGAGCATGCATTATCGCCCCAGCGGGTTGCGCCGGTGTGGCGAGGTACTGCGGCCCCACCTGGCCGGGGAAACTTCCTTATGGCGGTCATTGCGTACCCGACCACCCCCGCGGAATGGCCTTCAGCCTGCCGCCTTCTCCGCAGCCCGCGCATGCCGCTCTTCAAGCACGGCCACGGCGTCGTCGATCGACAGACCGCGCGCGCGCAGCAGGACGATGAGGTGGAACAGCAGATCGGCCGATTCGCCCAGCAGCTCGTCATCGCGCTGCACGACGCCTGCCAGCGCGGTTTCCACGCCCTCTTCACCCACCTTCTGCGCGATGTAGCGTGCGCCCTGCTCGAACAGCTTGGTGGTGTAGCTGTTGAGCGGGCGGTCGTGTTCGCGCTGCTTGACCAGCGCATCCAGCGCGCCAAGGAAATTGCCCGGCGCACTGCCAAAGCAGCTGCTGCTGCCGGTGTGGCAGGTGGGGCCGTGCGGGCGCACGCTGACCAGCAGCGTGTCGTTGTCGCAGTCCGCGCGCACCGCCACCAGATCAAGGTGATTGCCCGAGGTCTCCCCCTTCATCCACAGCCGCTTCTTCGTGCGGCTGAAGAAGGTGACCTTGCCGGTCTGGCAGGTCTTTTCCAGTGCCTCGCGGTCCATGTAGCCCAGCATCAGCACGCGCAGCGTGGCGGCGTCCTGGATGATGGCGGGCATCAGCCCATCGACCTTGGCCCAATCCAGCGTTGCCGGATCAAACGCCTTGTATTCAGTAGACATCCCTAACCTCGATCTGTTGTCCGCGCAGGAACTGTTTCAGTTCCGGAATGGCGATGGCGCCGGAGTGGAACACACTGGCAGCCAATGCACCGTCAACGTCGGCCTGTTCAAAAACATCAGCGAAATGCTGCGGCGTGCCCGCGCCGCCCGAGGCGACCAGCGGAACCGTGCACAGCGCCCGGGCCTGGCCCAACTGGGCAATATCGTACCCCTTGCGCACACCATCGCTGTCCATGCAGTTCAGCACGATTTCACCTGCCCCGCGCTGCTGCACTTCACGCACCCAGTCCAGGGTGAGCCGTGCCTCGGCGCGGGTCTTGGCCGGATCGCCGGTATAGGAGCGCACCCGCCACTGGCCATCGGCTTCGCGGATGGAGTCGATGCCCACCACCACGCACTGCTGGCCGAAGGCGTCGGCCAGTTCACCGATCAGCGCGGGGCGCTCCAGTGCCGGAGTGTTGATGGACACCTTGTCGGCACCGGCATGCAGCACGGCGCGCGCGGTTTCCACATCGCGGATGCCACCGGCCACACAGAAGGGAATGTCGATTAGCCGTGCCACACGCTCGATCCATGCGCGGTCCACCGAGCGTCCTTCGGGGCTGGCGGAAATGTCGTAGAACACCAGCTCGTCGGCACCCTGATCACGGTAGCGCAGCGCAAGCTCGCTGATATCGCCCATGTCAACGTGATCGCGGAACTTCACGCCTTTGACCACGCGGCCCTCGCGCACGTCCAGGCAGGGAATGATGCGGCGACTCAGCATGCCAGTGCCTCGTCCAGTTGCAGGTGGCCTTCCAGCAACGCCTTGCCGAGTACGGCGCCGCCACAGCCGGCCTCCTTGGCGGCCCTGACATCCGCCACGTCACGCACGCCACCGGAGGCCTGCACCGCCACACCGGGCAGCAGGCGCGCCAGATGGGTGTACAGCGCGATGTTGGGGCCGGACAGCATGCCGTCGCGCGCGATGTCGGTACACAGCAGGTGCTTCATGCCCGCCTCCGCGTAGCGGTGCGCCAGCACGTCGAGCGTGACATCGGCGGTTTCGGTCCAGCCGTGAACGGGGAGGCGCCAGACGCCGTCCTCGCCCTGGCGGGTATCCAGCGCAATGGTCAGGCGTTCGGCACCGAATTCCTGCAGCCATTGCAACAGGGCCTCCGGTTCACGCACGGCCAGCGAGCCGATCACCACGCGGCTGGCGCCGGCGTCGAGAATGCGCGCCACGTCATCACGGCCACGCACGCCACCGCCCGTCTGTACCTTCAAGCCGGTCTGGCTGCTGATCTGCGCCAGCAGCGGCGCCAACGTGTAGCCACCCGCCTTTGCCGCGTCCAGGTCAACCAGATGCATCCAGGTGGCACCGGCATCGGCAAAGGCCTGTGCACGCGGCAGCGGGTCATCACCATAGGTGGTCTGCTTGCCGTAGTCGCCCTGCAGCAGGCGGACGACGCGGCCTTCGCGGATGTCCAGTGCGGGGTAGACGGTGAAGCTCATTGAAAATCGGTCTCCAGAAAGTTCTGCAGGATGCGCGCGCCGGGGCCGGCAGAGCGCTCGGGGTGGAACTGCGCGCCGCACAGAGGCCCGCGCTGCACCACCGCTGTGAACAGGCCGCCGTGGTGGCAGGCCGCCACGGTGTCGGAAGTCACCGGCGCGGCGTAGCTGTGCACGAAGTAGGCACTGGAACCCGCTGGAACGCCCTCCAGCAGCGGCGATTCGCGCAGCGCCAGCAGCTTGTTCCAACCCATGTGCGGCACGCGCACGCCAACGCCGGGGTGCAGGCGGCGCACGATACCGGGCAGCAGCCCCAGGCATTCGACATCGCCTTCCTCCGAGTGCTCGAACAGCAGCTGCATGCCCAGGCAGACGCCCAGCAGTGGCACCTGCAGCTCGCGCAGCGGTTGAACAAGGCCCTGCGCATGCAGGCGGCGCATGCCCTCGGCCGCAGCGCCCACGCCGGGCAGGATCACCCGCTGCACGCCATCCAGATCCGCCGCTTCGCGCACCATGCGTACATCCGCATCCAGGCGCTCCAGCGCATAGCGCACCGAGCCGAGATTGGCGCCACCGGCATCAACCAGCCCCACCGTGCTCACAGCGCGCCCTTGGTCGAGGGCAGTTCGGTGCCTTCCCTGCGGATGGCCTGGCGCAGCGCGCGCGCGAGTGCCTTGAAGCAGGCTTCAACCTTGTGGTGGTCGTTGTCGCCCTCCACCTTGAGGTTGAGGTTCAGCCCTGCCGAGTCACACAGCGAGCGGAAGAAATGCGGCACCAGCTCGGTGGGCATGTCGCCCACCCGCTCGCGCTTGAACCCACCTTCAAACACGAAGTAAGGGCGGCCACTGAAATCCAGCGCGGCACTGGCGAGGGTTTCATCCATCGGCAAAGTGAAGCCGTAGCGGCCAATGCCGCGCTTGTCGCCCAGTGCCTCGCGCAGCGCCTGCCCCAGGGCCAGCCCCGTGTCCTCGATGGTGTGGTGCTCATCGATATACAGGTCGCCCTTGGCCTGCACTTCGAGCGCGAAACCGCCGTGGCGGCCAATCTGGTCGAGCATGTGGTCGAAGAACGGCAGGCCGGTTTCAATCCTTGCCGGCGCCACCCTGTCCAGATCGACGAAGACACGGATCTGGGTTTCCCTGGTATCGCGCTGCACGGTGGCCCGGCGCGGCGCATCGGCCAGTTCGTGGGCAATGCCGTCCCAGTCCCACTCACCGCCGAACTGCCCGGTGCGCAGCTGGAAGCCACGGATGCGCATGTTCTCGGCAAACTGGATGTCGGTGGGCCGGTCACCCACCATGCCCGACCGCGCCCAGTCGATGCTGCGGTCCTGCAGGTACGGCAGCATCATGCCGATGCCCGGCTTGCGGTTGGGGTGGTTGTCCTGCGGCCAGCTGGGGTCGATAAGCACATCGCGGAAGACGATGCCCTGGCTCTCGAAGATCTGCAGCATCAGGTTGTTGGGCCCGTCGAAGCTCTCCTGCGGGTAGCCCTCGCTGCCCAGCCCGTCCTGGTTGGAAACGATGACGAACTGATAGCCGGCATCACGCAGCCTGAGCATCGCGGGGATCACGTTCTTCACCAGCCGCAGCTTGTGATAGGCATCGATCTGGAAATCGGCCGGCTCTTCGATCAGGGTGCCGTCACGATCGACGAACAGGATGGGGGTCATGCGGCAGGCTCCAGCGCGTTGAGTGCGTCCAGGACGCGATCATTCTGTTCGGGCGTACCCAGGGTGATGCGCAATGCGTCCTGCAGCAGCGGCGCGGCGCGCTGGTCGCGCACCACCACGCCTGCGGCGAGCAACGCCTGGAAGGCCGCTTCGGCATCGTTGAAGCGGACCAGCAGGAAGTTCGCATCGGAGGCGTAGACGCGGCGTACACAGTGCTGGATGGACAGCGCGATGCGCATGCGGTCACGCTCGCTGCGCACGGTGGCGATGCGGGCGCGGGTCTGCGCCAGGGCGTCTTCACTCAAGCCCTGCAGGGCCAATGCCGAACAGGGCGTCGGCACCGGATACGGCGCCTGACAGCGGCGCAGCACGGCAATGAGGCCGGCATCGGCAATCACACAGCCGATACGTGCAGCGGCCAACGCATGTGCCTTTGAGAGTGTGCGCAGTACCGCGATGTTGTCGTAGCTGTCCAGCAAGGTGGTGGCCGAAGGCTCGTCCGCAAACTCGCCATAGGCTTCGTCCACCACCACCAGTGCCTGCCCACGCAGGGCCTTGGCTACGGCCTCGACCTGCTGCAGCGGAATGCTCAACCCACCCGGATTGGCGGGCGAACACAGGAATACCAGCTTGGCCCTGCCCCGCTGGGCGGTGCTGATGATGGCCTCGATATCCGGTACCAGCCCGGCCTCGGCATCACGCAGTGGCACTTCCAGCGCCGCAGCGTTCTGCAGCCTGGCACTGACCGCATACATGCCGAATACCGGCGGCGTATACAACACCGCATCGCGCCCCGGCACGCACAGCGCACGCACCAGCAGGTCGATGGCCTCATCGCTGCCACGGCCAACCAGCAGTTGTTCCGAACGGCAGCCATACAGATCCGCAAGCCGTTCGCGCAGCGCCTGTGGCTGCGGCTCCGGGTAGCGGCGGCAGGCGCCGTCGGCATCCCCCGGGCTTGGCCATGCGGATTCGTTGGCGTTGAGCCAGACATCGCCTTCAAGCCTGGCGCTGCGCGCGGAGGAATAGCCGGCGAAACCTCGCAGGTCATCGCGAACCAGATCAAGCACGCTGTTCACGGCGCCGCTCCCAGCCGCAGTGCCACAGCATTGGCATGCGCATCCAGTCCCTCGGCACGCGCCATGACCAGCGCGCACGGGCCTATCTCTGCGATGCCTTCACTGCTGGCCGACTGCACGCTGATCTGGTTCTGGAAACTGGCCACGCTCACGCCGCTGTAGGCACGCGCGGCACCCGCGGTGGGCAGCACATGGTTGGTGCCGGAACAGTAATCGCCCAGCGCCTCCGGGGTGTAGTCACCCATGAACACAGAGCCTGCGACCTCGACGTGCTTCAACCACGAACGCGGCTCACGCAGGGCCAGGATCAGGTGTTCCGGGGCATAGCGATTGGAGATGGCGAAGGCCTGTTCGATATCCTCCACCTTGACCAGCAGCGATGCACCCAGCGCCTGACGGGCAATGGCCTCACGCGACAGCGTGGCTACCTGCCTCTCTACTTCGTCCTGCACGGCGGCGATCAGCGCGGCGTCATCGCTGAGCAGCAGTACCTGCGAATCCGGCCCGTGCTCGGCCTGCGACAACAGGTCCGCCGCGACGAAAGCGGGATTGGCCCCACCGTCCGCGATCACCAGTACCTCGGAGGGGCCGGCCGGCATGTCGATGGCGGCGGCGCCGTCCTGCGCCACCTGCTGCTTGGCCTCGGTAACGAAGCCATTGCCCGGCCCGAACAGCTTGTCGCAGGCCGGCACGGTGGCAGTGCCATAGGCCATCGCCGCGATGGCCTGGGCGCCACCAATCTTGAATACCCGGTGCACGCCGGTAAGGCGCGCGGCCACCAGTACCGTCGGATCGGCGCTGCCATCCCTGCGTGGCGGCGTGCACAGCACAACCTCACGGCAACCGGCCAGGCGCGCGGGAACACCCAGCATCAGCGCAGTGGACGGCAGCGGCGCGCTGCCTGCCGGTACATACAGGCCGACACGCCCAATCGGGCGGATCATCTTTTCGCAGACCACCCCCGGTGCGGTCTCCACCGCATACGGCTGGGCCATGCCCGCGCGGTGATAGGTGTCGATACGGTCCGCCGCCTGCTGCATGGCGATGTGCAGCTCGGCTGGTACGGCCAGTTCGGCAGCAGCGAACTCGACCTCGCTTACCTCGAATGATTCTGGTGCCACGCCATCGAACCGCGCGGTGATCTCGCGCAGGGCGCCATCACCGCCCTCGCGCACCTGCGTGATCAGCGTGGCGACCGCATCGCGGGTCTGTGCTGCAACAGCCTGTACCGGCCGGGTCAACGCCCTTGCCTGGGCCTGTGCATCCAGCGCATTCCAGTCGATGATGTTCATACCAGCGACTTCTCCACGGCCAGCACCATCAGCCCCTGGGCGCCGGCACGTTCCAGTTCTTCAAGGCGCTGCCAGCTCAGGGCACCGTTGCACATGGTCTGCAGGCGCACCGCAGCGCCCTCGCCCGGCAGCCGCAGCAGAGGCTCCGCGTCGGGCAACAGGCGCGCCAGTGCGTCCACCTGCTCCTCGGCGGCGCTGAACATCAGCAGCTTGCGGTCCTGCACCTTGGTCAACCCGTCCAGCCGGCGCAGCAGCATGGCCATCAGGCCGTCGCGCGCATCGTCCAGTTCGGCCACCGGGCCCGCCAGCACCGCCTCGCTTTCCAGCAGGGTCTCCACCGGCTTGAGCTGGTTGGCGGCCAGCGTGGCGCCACTGGAAACCAGATCGCAGATCAGTTCTGCCGTACCCAGCTTGGGCGCGATCTCCACCGAGCCGGACAGCTCCACCACCTGCGCGTCCACGCCCTTCTCCTTCAGCCACGTGGCGAGGATGGCGGGGTAGCTGGTGGCGATGCGCTTGCCCTGCAGCATCTGCACGCCCTGCCAGTCCCACTCCTCGGGCACGGCGATCATCAGCCGGCACTGGCCGAAGCCCAGCCCGCGCAGCGGCCGGTAGGCATCGGCCAGGCCGATCTGGCGACGCGCCTTGGCCTGCTCGTCCAGCTCGTTGAGGCCGACCACGCCCAGGTCACAGACGCCATCGGCGATCAGCCCCGGAATGTCGTCATCGCGGACCAGCAGCAGGTCCACCGGCAGCGATTCACCGAAGCAGAACAGCTTGTCGCGGCTCTGCCGCCAGCTCAGCCCACAGGCGGCCAGCAGGCTGCGTGCGGGGTCGGCCAGCCGGCCACTCTTCTGGATGGCGATACGCAGCCGGTCGCGTGCCGGTGCGGCGGAAGAAGCACTCATGTTCGGTTCTCAGTTGGACTCGGTTCTGCGCGTGGCAAGCCGCTCGATGGCGGCGGCATAGCCGCCTGCGCCATGTTCGAGCGAGCGCGCGACCCGGCCGATGGTGGTCACGCTGACCCCGGTCAGGTCATAGATCTCGCGGTAAGGCACGCCCTTGCGCAGCAGCGGCACCACGCGCCAGCGGTCGGCCATGGCCTCCAGCTCGGCGGGGGTGCACAGGTCGCGCAGGAAGGCCTGCACCTCCTGCGGCTTGTCCAGCGCAGCAAGTGCACGCGCCAACGCCCGGAGCGGGGCGTCGGAAGACTTTTCACGTTCGGTATCGATGCGCGGTTTCATTTGTATTAATGTATTAGCGTGCTAATACATTATTGCAAGCGACAGGGCGGGTCAAGCCGCACCGGTTCATGCGGCTGCAAGGCATCTTCATGGATGGCGCAAAAGAAAAAGGCCCCGCAATGCGGGGCCTTTCGTCTGCGCACAGCAGGCGGGATCAGCGCGCCATGGCGCGGGTCTGCTCCAGCTCCACCTGCAGGGTGCTGGCCAGCTCGTCGCGGGCCACCTCGAACTGCTGCTCGCGCAACAGGTCCTTGACCGCCACCACGCCGCGTGCCAGCTCGTCCTCACCGGCCAGCACCACGAAGCGGATGCCTGCCTTGGCCGCGTACTGGAACTGCTTGCCGATCTTCTTCGGCTCCATCTGCACTTCGGTATTGATGCCACCGGCACGCAGGCGACGGGCGATATCCAGCGACTGCGGCATGGCGGCCTCGTCCATCAGCGCCACCATGGCATGCACGCTGCTCTCGGCGATGCCGTCGATCAGGCCCGCTTCACGCAGCTGCCAGAACAGGCGGGTCAGGCCGATGGAGATGCCCACGCCCGGCAGCCGGGACTTGGTGTAGTGGCTGGCCAGGTCTTCGTAGCGGCCGCCGGAGCAGATCGAGCCGATCTGCGGGTGGTCGCTGAGCGTGGTCTCGTAGACGGTACCGGTGTAGTAATCCAGGCCACGGGCAATGGAGAAGTTCAGGCAATAGGCGGTTTCCGGAACGCCCAGCGCCTTCACCAGCTCCAGCACCTCGCGCAGCTCGGCCGCGCCGGTACGCAGGGCCTCGCTGGCGCCCTCGCCCGCCTCGGCCAGTACCGCGTCCAGCTTGGCCAGCGCGTCGGCATGGGAGGCCGAGCGCACTTCGACGAACGCCAGGATGCGCTCCACCGCCTGCGCCGGCAGGCCGAAATCCGGGCCAGCCAGGGTTTCGCGCACATAGTCCGCGCCGCGCTTGTCCAGCTTGTCCACCTCGCGCAGCACCAGCGCCTGCTGCTGCGGGTCGGCCACGCCCTGGGCCTCGAAGAAGCCACGCATCAGCTTGCGGTTGTTCAGCTGCACGGCAAAGCGGCCGATGCGCAGCTCCGAGAACACCGCGTGGATCACCGCCAGCACCTCGGCGTCGTAGCGAATGCTCAGCGTGTCCTTGCCGATCACGTCGATGTCGCACTGATAAAACTCGCGGAAGCGGCCACGCTGGGCACGCTCGCCACGGTAGACGCGCTGCATCTGGTAGCGGCGGAACGGGAAGGTCAGGTCGTGCTCGTGCTCGGCCACATAGCGGGCCAGCGGCACGGTCAGGTCGAAGCGCAGGGCCATTTCCGGCAGCCCTTTCTCGCCGGTCTCGGCCGCGTTGGCCAGAGCGCCGGTGGACTGCACGAAGTACACCTGCCGCTCAGTCTCGCCGCCGGACTTGGTCAGCAGCACGTCGGACAGCTCGAATACCGGGGTTTCCACCGGCAGGAACCCGAACCGCTCGTAGTTTCGGCGGATGACGTCCAGCATGCGCTGGAACGCGATCTGCTCGCGCGGCAGCAACTCCATGATGCCGGGCGGGGTACGGGGCTTGATCACGGGCAAAACTCCTGCAACTCGGTGGGGAGGGGGAAGGCCGGTAATTCTAGCCCCTGGCCGCCCCGCTGGCCTGCATGAAGTATCATTAACAGGTCTCCCCTTGCCCCGCGCCATGTCCCGGTCCATTCCTGGCTCCGAGCTGTCCCCGGCCCCGCTGTCCCCGGCCCCTTCCGCTGCCCTTGAGGCCAGTGGCGCACGCGAGTGCCTGCAGTGCTCGGTACGGCACCTGTCGGTGTGCTCGGCACTGTCCTGCGACGAGGTGCAGGCACTGGAGCAGATAACCACCTCCATGCCGGTCCCCATGGGCGCCACGCTGGCGCGCACGGGCGAGCCGCGCACCCACGTATATACCGTTACCGAGGGTGCCCTGCGGCTGGTCCGCACGCTGGCCGACGGCCGCCGCCAGGTGAATGGTTTTGTGCTGCCCGGTGACTACCTGGGCCTGAGCGGCAGCGACCACCATCGCTACGATATCGAGGCCATCGCCGAGAGCCGCGTATGCCGCGTGCCGACCACGCAGATGCGCGATCTGCGCCAGCGCCACCCGCACCTGGAGCGCAAACTGCTGCAGCGCGCCTGTCAGGAGCTGGATGCCGCGCAGGACAATGCCCTGGCGCTGGCTCGGCTGCAGCCGCCGGAGCGGCTGGCAGATTTCCTGCTGCGCCTGTCAGTGCGTGAGGCCACCCTGCTTGGGCGCACCAGCAACCGCGTGTCACTGCCGATGGGCCGCGGCGACATTGCCGACCACCTGGGCCTGACCATGGAAACGGTGAGCCGCACCTTCACCAAATTGCGCCAGCAGGGGCTGATTGCCCTGCCCCACCTCAACGTGGTGGAAATCCTGGATTTCGCCGGCCTGCAGAAGCTGGCCAGCGACGGGCTCTGAGCACTGCTTCATCGGCGCAGTGATGCTCCGCCGATGACCATGCGCCACGCCAACGCCGCCAGGCACGGCCCGGCAGCCGATGCGGTTACAGCAGCCGCTCACGCAGTGCGGCGTACTCCGGTGCGCAGGGCTCGGCGTGCGTCGGGCGCTTGAGCAGCTCAGCCAATGCCGGCGGCACCGGCACCTCGTGGCCGATCAACGGCTCCACCACCGACTCGAACTTGGCCGGGTGCGCGGTGGCAGCCACGGCCCAATGTTCATCGGCCGCCGCTTCGCCGCTGGCACGCAGCTGCTCCAATACCTGCACGGCCGTTGCCGTATGCGGGCAGAACACCTCGCCATGACGCTGATGGCGGCGCGCGATGGTCCCGCGGATGCCGGCGTCGTCCACCGCACGCGAAACAAAGGCCTGGCGCAGGGCGGCATCGTCCTCGCGGTACAACCAGCGCAGGCGCTCGAAGTTGCTCGGCGCGCCCACATCCATCGCATTGGCCAGCGTGGCAACGCTGGCCTTGGGCGCGTAATCACCGCCGTCGAAATAGTCGGGCAGCACCCGGTTGGCATTGGTCGCCAGCACGATGCGCCCCAGCGGCACGCCCAGCGCACGCGCCATCACCGCCGCCATCGCGTTACCCAGGTTGCCGGTGGGAATCACAAAGTTGAGCCTGCCACCATGTGCCGCCTGGTGGCTGAGCGCGGCATGGGCGTAGTAGCTCATTTGCGGCAGCAGGCGCCCCAGGCTGATGCTGTTGGCCGAACTGAGCGGCACCTGCGCCTGCAGCGCGGCATCGCCCAGGGCCTGCTTGGCCATGGCCTGGCAGTCATCAAAGGAACCGGCCACGCGCAGCGCACGGATATTGCCGCCCAGGCACCCCAGCTGATGCGCCTGACGCGGTGACACCCGGCCGTCCGGGTACAGCACCACCACCTGCAGATTGGGCTGGTTGTGGAAGGCCGCTGCCACGGCAGCACCGGTATCGCCCGATGTGGCCACCACGATGGTCAGCGGGCGCTCGGCATCGGCCCGCAGCCGCGACAGGCTGGCAGCGAGGAAGCGCGCACCGAAATCCTTGAAGGCCGCGGTGGGGCCATGGAACAGCTCCAGCACATGGTCCTTCGGCGTCGCCAGCGGCTGCAGCGGCGCGGGGAAATCGAAAGCCTGTTCGCAGATACGCGGCAGTTCCGCTTCCAGCGCATCACCTGCGAAGAAGGGCTGCAGCAGTTCCGCGGCGGTCGCGGCCAGCGAATCGCCCGGCGTAAGGGTGCGGGGCGCAGGCATCTGCTGCGGCACGTACAGGCCACCATCCGGCGCGAGGCCGGCGGCGATGGCCTGGCTGAGCGAAACGGCGGGCGAAGCGTTGCGGGTGGAGATGAAGTTCATTGTGGGGTCCGAAAGTGAAACCGGGCGGCAGATGCATACGGCGCGAACATGCGCCCCTACCGCACATGGAAGAGAGGCGTCTACAGCAACCTGGCGCCGGGGCTGTTGATCGGCGTGACCCAGCTCTGGCTGTCGAAGCCGGCAGTGGCAAACGCGGCCTGCACGCCAGCAGCGGCCGACTGCGCCGCCTCACGGCTTTCAAACCACGCGAACAGACTGGGGCCTGCGCCGGAAATGCTGGCACCCATCGCACCGGCATCCAGCGCGGCCTGCTTGGCGGCATCGAAGCCAACGATCAGCGGTGCACGTCGCGGCTCGACCAGCACATCACGCAGGCCTGCGCGCACCAGTTCCGCGTCGCCTGCGTGGCAGCCGGCCAGCACCAGGGCCAGATTGCTGCTCTGGGCGACGAACTCCTTCAACTGGTAATCGCCCTGCAGGGCCGCGCGGGCACGCCGGGTTTCCAACAGCGCATCGGGGTGCACCAGCAGGCTGTGCCAGTGTTCCGGCACGGGTACCGGCACCACGCGCTCCAGCGTGGACAGCACCAGCCCGCCGAAGAACATCGGCCCAAGGTTGTCGCCATGGCGGCTGCCACTGGCCACCGCCTCGCCTTCCAGCGAGTACAGGTAAAGCTGCTCTCGGCTGAGCGGCGCATCCAGCAGTGCATTGGCGGCCACCAGGGCGGCCACGCAGGAGGCCGCCGAGCCGCCCATGCCGGAACTGAGCGGGATGCCCTTGTCGATCTCCAGCTCAAAACCGAACGGCAGCGACAGCGCCTCACGCAGGGCGATCAGCGCGGCACCGGCGGTATTGGCCGCCGCCTCTCGTGGCAAAGCCACCGCCGTGCCGCGGATGGCAGCGATCCGCACCTCCGGCTCGGCGATGCGGCGCACCGTGACCGTGTCGCCGACACCCGCAACCGCGTAACCCAACAGGTCGAAACCGACCGCCACATTGGCCACGGACGCCGGCGCGAACGCGCGCGCCTCGCGCAAGGGCATGGAAACTGCAGATGCACTCACAGCCGTGCCCCTTCGCCCGTCGCCACCCGCAGCACATCGGCGAACACGCCCGCCGCGGTGACCGCCGGGCCAGCACCAGGGCCCTGCACCACCAGCGGGTTGTCGCAGTACCGGCCGGTGGTGAACTGCACCACGTTGTCGGTCAGGCGCAGGTTGGCGAAGGCGTGATCGGCCGGCAGTTCCACCAGACCAACACTCGGCTGCCCACCTGGTTTGAACTGCGCCACATAGCGCAGCACGCTGCCGCGCGAACGGGCATCGGCCAGGCGCTGCGCGAACGCCGCATCCACTTCGTTCAAGCGCGCCATGAAATCATCCACGCTCGCGCTCTGCAGTGACGCCGGCACAAGGCTTTCCACCGCCACATCTTCCAGACTCAGCTCATGGCCCGATTCGCGCGCCAGGATCACCAGCTTGCGGGCCACATCCACACCCGACAGGTCATCGCGCGGGTCCGGCTCGGTATAGCCCATGCCACGCGCCTGCGTGACCAGTTCCGAGAACGGCACGCTGCCGTCGTATTTGTTGAACAGCCACGCCAGCGTGCCGGAGAAGATGCCGGCAATCGCCGTCACTTCGTCGCCGGTATCCACCAGATCACGCAGCGTGGTGATGACCGGCAGGCCCGCACCCACGGTTGCTTCGTAACGGAAGCGTGCGCCGCTGGCTTCCGCCGCGGCACGGATGGTCTGGTAGCGCGCCAGCGGGCCAGCGCCCGCCTGCTTGTTGGGCGTGACCACATGGATGCCTGCCGCCAGCCAACCGGCGTAGCGGTCGGCCACTTCCGCGCTGCCACTGCAGTCAACAATCAACGTATGCGGCAGCCGTGCCGACAGCAGGTGCTCGGTGAACTGATCCAGATCCGCCGGCACCGCCGATGCCTCGAACGCGGCGACGCTGTCACCGTGCAGGCCGCGCTGGTCCATCAGCATGCGGGTGCGCGAGGCGATGGCGCGCAGGCGCAGGTCGAGCTTGGCCTTGGCCAGCAGCTGCGGCTGCGCCGCTTCCAGCTGTTGAAGAAAGGCGGCACCGACGTTGCCGGGGCCGATCACACCTACCGAGAACGTCTGCGGCGACAGCCAGAAGCCGGCATGCGCGGCACGCAGCGCCTTGGTCGCATCACCGCTGCTGATCGCCACCGAGATATTGCGCTCGGACGAGCCCTGCGCAATGGCGAGGATGTTGACCTGTGCCCGCCCCAGTGCCTCGAACAGCCGCGCGGCGACACCCGGCTGTCCGGCCATGCCGTCGCCCACCGCCGCAAGCACGCTGACATCACCGGTCAACTGCACGCGCTGTACCTGCCCTGCCGCCAGCTCATGGGCGAAGGCGTACGACAGCGCATCGCGCGCCCGCTCGGCTTCGACCTGTTTGACCACGCAGCAGATCGAGTGCTCGGACGAGCCCTGCGAGATCATCACCACCGATACATGCGCGTTTCGCAACGCGGCGAACACGCGCTCGGCCGTACCCGGCACGCCGATCAAACCGGTGCCTTCGACGTTGAGCACCGCCAGATCCGGGCTGAGCGTCAAACCCTTGATCGGCCCATTGCTGGAACTGCTGCCGCTGATGCGCGTGCCCGGGTGTTCGGGCTGGAAGGTATTGCGGATGATGATGGGCAGGCCACGTTCGATGGCCGGCGACATGGTCTGCGGGTGCACCACCTTGGCGCCGAAATAGGCCAGTTCACAGGCCTCGTCATAGCTGAGCGCATCCAGCTGCACCGCCTCGGGCACCACGCGCGGGTCAGCGGAAAGCACGCCGTCCACGTCGGTCCAGATATGCAGCTCGTCGGCGGCGAACAGCGCGGCGAAGATGGCGCCGGAGAAGTCGCTGCCGTTGCGGCCCAGCGTGGTGATGTTGCCCTTGCGGTCGCGTGCCACGAAGCCGGTGACCACCAGCCGCCGCGCCGGATGCGATTCACGCCACAGCGCCAGCTTGGCGGCACTGACCTTCCAGTCCACGTCCACGCCGAGTTCGCCGTGGTTGACCACCAGCACCTCGCGCGCGTCCAGCACATCGCAGTCCTCGCCCAGTGCCTGCAGGTGATGGCCCAGCAGATGCGCGGAAAACACCTCGCCCAGGCCCTGCACGCGGTCCAGCACTTCCTGCGGCAGCTCGCCGATCACCGCCAGCGCCGCCAGCACTTCACGCAGACGGGTGAAGCGCGCATCCAGCCATTCGATGGTCGCGCCGGACTGCTCACCCAGCAGGGCCACGGCAGCGGCGCGGTGCCGACCACGCAGCTCGTACCAGCGCTCTTCCCAGCCTGCATCACCTGCGGCAGCCAGCCGCGCCAGTTCGATCAGCGCATCGGTCACCCCCTTCATCGCCGAGACCACGGTGACCTGCACCGGCTCTTCGCGCGCCAGCAGCAACTGCGCCACATGGCGGTAGCGCTCGGCATTGGCAACGGAAGTACCGCCGAACTTGTGCACGACGGTGCGGACGGCAGCATCTTCGACAGATTTGGCAGGCTCGGCGGGTGAAACAGCAACTGACGACATCGGATCAACCTCGGATGGAGGCCCCGACACGCATCAGGATGGAGTTCCCCCGCATCCTGATCCGGGTGCGGGGCCGTGGTTTTCGGAAACTACGCGAAGACGACGGGCCGCACCGGGCGAATGCTGCCGGTGGTAGTAATGGTGGTAATGGTCAGCGCCTGGGGCGCAGCGGCAGGCCGCCCCGGAAGGGCTGGCTGGCTGCGGGTGGTGGCACGGAGGGCGTTCATGGCCCAAGCAGACACCGGCCATGAATGGCCTGTCAAGTGCTGCAGCGCAAAATGCCATTGATATACAACTTCGGCGAATACGTCGCTAAAAGTTGCAATTGTCATCATGCGCGAACGTCGCGCATCTTCCCGCAACGGGACTGGATCACCCCACGCACTGCCTGCCATTGGCCAAGCCCGTGATTCCACCAGAAGTGCCAGCGGAAGTCCGCTCCAGATCCACCATCGGCACGTTCATGGGCACCATTGCGCGGCGCCGGGCCTACCGAAAGACCCGGAAACCGTCTCAGGCCGATTCGGCCAATGGTGTCGCCGGACGGTGCGCAAGCGCCGCCAGGATCACACCCGCGATCAGACAGGCTGCCGCCAGCAGCTCCGCCGGCATTGGCCAACGCTGCTGCCACAGGAAGCCGTACAGCAGGCCGAACAGGGTCTCGAACACGATCATCTGCCCGCCCAGGGTCATCGGCAGCGCACGGCTGGCACGGTTCCAGCAGGCATTGCCCAGAATCGAGGCAAACACCGCCACGGCCGCAGCCACCACCCAGAACCAGGCCCATTGCGGGCCGGTGTGCGCCGCACCGCCTATAAAGGCCACCGGCGCCATCAGCACGGCCAGGCCGCCCGTCGCCACGCCGGTCAGCAGTGACCAGTCATGCCCGGAAATCTGCGGCACCCGTGCCAGCCAGCGGGTATTGCCCACCGAGTAGGCCGTCCATGCCACCAGCGCGCCGATGCCACACAGCAGACCAAGCAGCCGCTGGGTGGAATCGGCCTGCACATGCGAGGACGCCAGCGCCACCCAACCCATCAGCAGCACCCCAGCCACGCACAGGGCCAGCGCGGGGGCCAGCCGCGACAGCGGCACGGCGCCCGGTTCCCGCGCACCCACCACCGCCACCAGCACCGGCACCATGCCGACGATCAGTGCAGCCGCCGCGCCGCCGCTCCACTGCACCGAGATCGACAGCAGCACGAAGTAGATGATGTTGCCGAGCAGGCTGAGCCAGATCAGCGCGGTCCATTCCACCTTGCCGATGCTGGCCCGCAATGCCGGCCAGCGCGGCACCAGCAGCACCACGGCAATCAGCCCATAGACCAGGTAGCGCGCGGCAGCCAGCTGCAGCGGCGAGAAATCGGACAGCACCGCCGGCGCCAGGAACACCAGCCCCCACAGCGCACCCGAAGCCACGCCATTGCCGATACCGCCCCACATCCGCTCGTTCATTGCCGCGTTCAACCTCAAAAAACGCTACCCATGCCCTGCGCCAGCCCCGGCCCGAAGCCTGGCGGCATTCACCTGGAAGCATGTACGGCCTGTCCGGGCAAAGCCGGTGCAGCCACATGAATACACATAAGACGAACGGCCTGCCGCACCAGCGGCAAGCCGTCAGAAAATGGTGACCCCGGCGGGGTTCGAACCCACAACCTCGTCCTTAGGAGGGACGCGCGCTATCCAGTTGTGCCACGGGGCCTTGCCCGGCAAGGATACAGGAGGCCGCAACGTTGACCAAGGCGCATCCCGCACCGGCAGCTGCTGTCGAGGCGGAGTGGTCAGGCCACCGCAGGGCCGGCGCGTTGTTGGCGTTCCATCAGCTCACCCAACCGCCCCAGCGATACCAGGTGCAGGTTGACCAGTGCCAGCCAGCCGTTTCGGTGCCACTGGAGCACGGTGGCCTCGTCCAGCGCCATGAACCGCTCCGGATCGACCACCCTGAAACCATCCACCGCGTACTGCCTGCCATCCGCCAGGGTTGCACCGGCACGCCGCTCTACCAGCAGGTCATGCGCCACCAGCGCATCCACGAATGCGGTAGTGGTGTCGAACTCACTCTTGTAGACCTCGCACAGCTGCAATGCCTGCCGCGTGAGTTCGCTGGGGGCATCGCCTTCAAACAGGGGCCAGCCCTGTCCGTCGTCCTCACGCACCAGCCGCTCAGAGGCGGTATCCAGCGCCAGCGCCAGCCGGTCCGTGCCCTGTACCGGCACGAACCCGAACGGGTAACGCCGCACGTAGGCAGGTACGTAATGCCCGCTTTCCCATTGGCCGTTGTCCACGAACAGGTTTGCGCCCTGCGACAGTGACAGCAGTGCCACCGGCACCGATGCATCGCGTGCGAACAACACCGGATAGCTGCGGCTGGCCTCGCCAATCTCACCCACCACAAGCGGCACATAGGGGGTGTGCGCAGCGAAGCCCAGGTCGCCCTCCTTCAACCGCCAGCCCGCATGCGCCCTGGCATGCAGCACCACGGGCGCACGATAGAACAGCGGAAGCGCGGAAGTAGCCGGCGCCTGCGCACCCCCAACTGCGTCAACGCTCATATGAGCTTCCTCGGATGTTTCATGCATGGCTGTTTCTGTTCATCAGAAGCTAGTCCTGAACCCAACAATGGCTTTGAGCCCATGGCTCTGCCCGAAATCGGCAACCGGCGTTTCGGCAGCCACTTCACCAAAAAGCGTATACGCGCCATTGCCCCAGCTGTAGCTGCCACCGCCGCCCAGTTCCATCGTGGCCCTGCGGTCACGGCTCAGCACCGGGGTGCCATCCACGTTCACCCGCGCATCTCCCTGCCAGTCGTAGGACACATTTGCCAGACCGTAGAAGCGTGTGGCCCGCACATCGCCGGACGCAGCCTCGCGCGATGCATGGTGGTCAAACGCAATGCCGATGCGCGTCTTCAGCCGGTTGCCGATATCCGCGGACACACGGGCCTGCGAGCGGTCCACATAACTATCGAAATCCACCTGCGCATAGCTCACCTGGAACTGCGGAGTGATGGCCCAACTGCTGCCCGTCATCACCCGCCTGCCCAGCTCGATGCTGACCGCCTTGCCCACGCCCTTGTTGCCCCGTGCCAGCGTGCCCAGTACCGACGAACGCATGTTGGTGGAGAACAGGTTGAGCTGGGCCTGGGCATCGAGGTACATGCCCTGCCGGCCGTACCAGGTGTACGAGGCGCCCACACCGTCACTCACGGTCCTGAGCGTGCCATTGCCGAAGCCCGACGTGATGCGGGTGTCCGCCTTGCCGTGATGCACATTGAACCCACCGATGGACGCGGAACCATCCTCATGCTCGGCGGTGATCACATCCACGCCCACCTGCATCTTCCAGCTGTCGGTCCTGCGGCGGGCACCGGTAGTGGAAACCTCCGGCGTGGCATTGAGCGTGCCGGAATCATAGCGGCCCCAGATGCCCGCACTGGCGCCAACGGGCGTCTGGCCGAACATCCGGTTGCCAACACGCTGCTGCAGCGTCGGCAGACCGTTGAGTGCAAGCAGCGTCTGCCCGTAGCCCTCATAAACCGGAACCCCCGGCTGATACAGCGGGCCATTGTCACCGGGATCAACCGGCTCTCCGGGGTTGCTCAGTGACGAGCGCAGATACCAGTCGCCATCATTCGGATCAGCCACACCGTTCTTGTAGAGGCGGTAGGCATATGCACCTGCAACCACCGCCTGATGCCCCTGGAACTCGTAATCACCCGCCAGGATGAATTCACCAGCCGACACACCGGCGACATCGATGATCTTGATGCCGTTGACGGTCTGCCCGCCCAGACCACCGCGGTTGCTCACGGCCACCACCGTATTGCCGGCCGTGGCGCCGTTGACCACCAGCTGGCTGGTGGCCGAAGCATCACCGCCAAGGGCGGTATTGATCTGCAGCCGTCCCCCTTCGCCCAGATAGTCACCCAGCACCGTCAGCGTGCCCTGGCCATCACGCCCAGCCACCACCATGCCTGCGTTGCTGAGCCTGCCCACCTGGCCAGTGCCATCAAGGCGGCCATCCACACCCACGGCCACGTGGCCACCGAGGCGACTGTGCACGCTGAGCGTGCCGCCGGAAACCACCACCTTGCCGGCATGACTGGCGTTATCGCCCACCACCGACAGCACGCCCGCACCCTGCTTGGTCAACGTGCCCAAGCCTGAGAACAGACCGCCGAAGGTGAAGCTGGTCCCTGTGGCTGTGTTGATTGCGCCATCGCCTGCCAGAGCAATGGCGCGGTTGCTGGTCAGGCTTGCACTGGTGGCCAGCGTGCCCCCATCGATCGAAAGCGCAGCCAAAGAAGCACCGAGATTGGCATCGCGGGCGATCTGCAAGGTGCCGCCGTTGATGGCGGTGCCACCGCCATAGGTGTTGTCAGCGGCCAGTACCAGCGTGCCTGCATCGGTCTTGAGCAGCTGCGTACCGGCACCAGCCAGCTCCGCAGTGATCGTAGCCGTGTAGCCAGCGCCAGCACTGCTGCCATCGCCCACCCGGATGGTGGACTGCGGCCCCAGCAAGGTCAGCGCCCCACCGTCGATGACATAACCATCGCTGGCGAACTGCATGCCCGAAGCGGTCACCGCACCGGCGGTGTTGTCCACCGTCACCGTGCCCGCATTACCGGCAAAGATGGCAAAGCCGCCATTGGCGTACGCGGCATTGAACCGGCCGCTGTCGTCGGCCCAGTTCCGGTCCGTGCCGCCTACGTGCCAGCTGCCGTTGCCACCGTTCACCTCCCCATCGAACTTGGGACCCGCCGCACCGTCCCAGAAATTCAACACCAGCCCAGCTGCATTGACCAGGTTCACCTGACCGACAACAGACGTTTGCACGGACAGGTCCGCGCCCGCTGGCGACACGCCCAGGCTCAGGCCGTTGTCGGTCAGCGCGCCACCATAATTGAAGACACGGTAGATGCCGCTGCCGAAGTTGCCACCCGCGGACTGGCTGACATTGAGCGTGCCATCCAGCACCAGGTTGCCGTGTACATCAACCAGATCATTCAGTGCGCCGCCTGCGACATCGGCCTGGCCGAACTGGTAGTTCAACACCGCGCCGGAGGCCAGCGACAGATTGCCGGCAAGGGTAAGTGTGCCGGTACCGCCCGCACCCGGGCTCAGGATGCCGCCATCACCAATGCTGACATCGCCGCCAAGGCTGCCGGTGCCACCCAGCATGGCGCCTGCTGCCACTGTTGTGGTGCCCGCAGCGGCGGCAAGGTTGCCGTTGACCAGAACCGTACCGGCCTCGATGCTTCTGCCGCCGCCATTGCCGCCCGTGCCAGAAAGCACCAGCATGCCGGCACCAGCCTTGGTCAGCGCGCCCGGCCCTGACATCACTCCACTCAAGGCCAACGTTGCTGCTGCGTCCACGTCGAACACGCCGGCACCCGCCAGGCTTACGTCACGTGCCGAAGCAACATCGGCCGTTACACGCAGCGCAGCTGCGTCAAGGCTGAGCCCGCCCGCCAATGCGCCCAGATTGCGGTCATCGCTGATCTGCAGCGTGCCGCCACG
Source organism: Stenotrophomonas sp. UBA2124 (assembly GCA_002329155.1). Classification (GTDB taxonomy): domain Bacteria; phylum Pseudomonadota; class Gammaproteobacteria; order Xanthomonadales; family Xanthomonadaceae; genus Stenotrophomonas. Next base: position 94,930 of record DCXY01000026.1, read on the forward strand.
GACCAGGGTGCCGCCGCCATAGCTGTTGATGCCGTCAAGCACCAGGGTGCCTGCATCGGCCTTGACCAGTTGTGCCGCACCGGCCAGTTCGCTTGAGATCGTCGCTGTATAGCCGGCGCCGACCTGGGTGCCATCTCCCACCCGGATCAGGGCCTGGCTGCCATCAAGAATGAGACTGTCACCATTGAGCTGGTAACCGTCCACCGCAAACTGCAGGCCAGCGGCGTGAACCGCGCCCGGGCCGTTGTCGATGGTGACAACGCCACTCTGCCCCTGGAACAGGGCGAAATGGCCATCCACGAACGGGACGTTCATGGAGCCGTCGAGAATGGTCCAGTTGTCGTTGCCGCCAGCGTTCTGCCAAACCCCGCTACCACCGGTGATGACACCGTCGTTGCGTCCGCCCGTGCCACCGTCCCAGAAGCGCAGCGCCTGGCCATTGGTGTTGATCAGGTTGACCTGGTGATCAACCGATGTCTGCAGGTGGAAATCGCTGGACGATGGAATGCTGCCCATCGTCAGACCCGGGCCGCTGAGCGTACCGGTGTAGTTGATGACCCGGTAAATGCCGGCATCGAAGCTTCCACCTGCGGTGGTGGCAACATTGAGCGTGCCGCCTGCCACCAGGTCGCCGTTCACGTTGATCAGGTCGTTCAGTGCGCCGCCCACGACGTTGGCCTGGCCGAAGTCGTAATTGAGCGTGGCACTCGCATCGAGCGAAAGCTGGCCGTTGATGGTGAGCACGCCCGGCATGGCGCCTGCTGCACCGGGGTTGATGCTGGCGCCGCTGGCAATACTGACATCACCGCCCAGCGTACCCCTGCCACCCAGCGTCGCCCCTGCGTTGACACTGGTCAGCCCCGTGGCGGCGGTTTGGTCACCATTGACCAGCAACGTACCCGCATTTACCGCCGTACTGCCGGTGTAGGCGTTGTTGCCAGTGAGTGTGAGCGTACCGCCGCCATTCTTGACGAGGTTGCCCGTGCCCTGCACCACTCCAGAAAAGTCCAGTGCATCGGCGCGCTCGAACACCAGCGACCCGTTGTTGATCACATTGCCCAGAATCGAGCCGGCGCTGCCCCCGTTGCCAAGCTGCATGGTCCCGGCAGTGATCGTAGTACCGCCGGCATACGTGGCATCGCTGGCCAGCACCAGCGTGCCGGCTCCGCTCTTGATCAACGCATCACCGGCCAGCGCGCCAGTCAGCTCCAACGTGGTGGCTGCATCGGTGATCAATGTCCCGGTGCCTGTCAGCGTCAAGGCACGGCCGCTGCTGAAGCTGGCGGTGGTGTTCAAGGTGCCACCACTCAGGCTCAGCCCACCTGCGGCGTCACCCAGGTTGGCATCGGTGGCCACGCGCAGCGTGCCGCCATTGACGCTGGTGCCACCCATATAGCTGTTCATGCCAGCCAGCGTGAGTACACCACTGCCCTGCTGCACCAGCGCGCCACTGCCGGATAGGGTACCGGCAAAGCCCAACGCGTCGGAACGGTCAAACACCAGAGTGCCGTCGTTCTCGACATCGCCAAGCACCGAGCCAGTGGTGCCGCCGTTGCCCAGTTGCAACGTGCCGCTGGCAATCAGGGTGCCACCGGCATAGGTGTTGTCACCGGCCAGCACCAACGTGCCTGCATCGGCCTTCACCAGCCGTGCGGCACCATCAAGTACGGATGCCACGGTGGCGGTCATGCCGGCGCCTGCGGTAGTGCCGTCACCCACCCGCACCACGGCGTCCGTGCCACCCAGGGTAAGACCGTCACCCCGGATCAGATAGCCATCGGTTGCGAACTGCAAGCCATTGGCCGTTATGCCACCCAGGCTGGCATCGACATCGACGGTACCCGCATTGCCTGCAAATACCGCGAATGCACCACCGGCATAGGCAGCGTTCACCGCACCGGTGGAGCTGGTCCAGTTCGCGTTGCCGGCCGCCCCCTGCCACACGCCGTTGCCACCATCGACAACATCGTTGTGAGGGATGCCGGAGCTGCCATCCCAGAAATTCAGGGTCAGCCCGGCGGTGTTGACGAGATTCACCTGGCCTGCGATCGCGGTCTGCACCACGGCCTGCCCGCCGACAGGCAGGCTGCCAATGCTCAGCCCGTTGTCGATGAGCGCGCCATCGTAATTGAAGATGCGGTAGACACCGGCATCAAAAGCGCCTCCCGGTGTCAGCGATACATCGATGGTGCCATCCAGCAGCAGGTTGCCCTTCACCACCACCAGGTCGTTCAGGCTGCCACCGGCGCTGTTGCGCTGGCCGAACGCATAGTCCAGCAGGCTGCCGGACGACAGCGACAGGTTGCCGCCAATGGTCAACGTCCCAATGCCGTTCGCCCCCGGGCTCAGGGTGCCGCCGTTAGCGATGGTGACATCGCCACCAATGCTGCCAACGCCACCCAGGGTTGCGCCGGCACCGACGCTGGTCGCGCCTATGGCAGCGGACTGGTCACCATTGACCAGCAACGTACCTGCGCTCACCGCCGTGCTGCCGGTGTAGGTGTTGGCGCCAGTGAGGATGAGCGTGCCGCTGCCATTCTTGACAAGGCCGCCCGTGCCCTGCACCACACCGGAAAAACCCACGGCATCGGACCGATCAAACACCAAGGTGCCGTTGTTGGTCACATTGCCCAGGATCGAGCCCGTAGTACCACCATTGCCAAGCTGCAGCGTGCCGGCGGCAACCGTGGTGCCACCCATGTAAGCCGCATCGCCCGCCAATACCAGCGTACCGGCACCGTTCTTGACCAGCCCGCCCTGCCCGGAAACCACACTGGTAAAGCCCAGCGATGCGGCTGCGTCCACATCAAACACCGCATCGCCCACCAGGGTGACAGCACGCGCGGAGGACAGGCTGGCCGTGGCATGCAACGCGCCGCCATCAAGCTGCAGCGCGCCAGCCGACGCACCCAGATTCCTGTCATCGGAGACCTGCAGCACACCGCCACGGATGAGCGTGCCGCCGCTGTAGCTGTTGATGCCGTCAAGCACCAGCGTACCCGCATCGCTCTTCACCAGTTGCGCGGTGCCGGAAAGTTCGCTTGAGATGGTTGCGGTGTATCCCGCACCCGCAGCCGTGCCATCGCCCACACGAATGACAGCCTGTGTCCCCGACAGGGCGAGGGGCGCACCGGCAATCCCGTAGCCATCAGTAGCGAACTGCATGCCTGCCGTGCTGACAGGACCAAGGCTGCCGTCAACACTCACCAGCCCCGCCGCACCCTGGAACACGGCAAAGTAGTCATTCACAAACGGGACGTTTGCCGCGCCATCAGCATCGGTCCAGTTGTCGTTGCCAAGGACGTTCTGCCAGACACCCGTACCACCTGTGATGACACCGTCATTGCGGCCGCCAGCGGCGCCATCCCAGAAGCGCAGCGTCTGGCCGTTGGTGTTGATCAGGTTGACCTGGTGGTCAATCGAGTTCTGTATATGGAAATCGGTGCTTGAGGGAATACTTCCCAGCAGCAGGCCACTGCCACTGCGGTTGCCGGTGTAGTTGATCACCCTGTAGATGCCGGCATCGAAATTGCCACCTGCCGTGGTAGTGACATTGAGCGTGCCGCCGGCAACCAGGTCACCGTTCACGTTGATCAGATCATTCAGTGCACCGCCCACGACGTTGGCCTGGCCAAAGTCGTAATTGAGCGTGGCGCCGGCATCAAGCGACAAGCTCCCGTTGATGGTGAGCACGCCCGGCATGGCACCCGCCGCGCCCGGGTTGATGCTCGCACCACTGGTGACCACCACGTCACCACCGATAGTACCGGTGCCACCCAGCGCCGCGCCCGAAGCAACCGTGGTCGTGCCGCTGGCCGCAGCCTGGTTGCCGTTGACCAGCAATGTGCCGGCGTTGACCGCCGTGGTACCGGTATAGCTGTTGGTCCCCGTCAGCACCAGCGTGCCGGCGCCCGACTTGACCAGCCCGCCGCCGGCTACCACGCCGCCGAGTTCCAGCGTGGTGGCGGCATCGGTGAGTAGCGTGCCAGTACCAACCAGTGTCACTGCACGATTACTGCTGATATCCGCCGTGGTGTTCAGGGTGCCTGCGTCAATGGTCAGGCCGCCTACCGCATCGCCCAGGTTGGCATCACTGGCTACGCGCAGGGTGCCACCTTCGACTACCGTGCCGCCCCGGTAGCTGTTGATGCCGCTGAGGGTAAGCACGCCACTGCCGCGCTGGGCCAATGAACCATTACCCGACACCACATCGGTGAAACCAATGTCATCGGAGCGGTTGAATGCCAACGTGCCGTTGTTGCTCACATTGCCCAGCAGCCAACCACTGGTGCCGCCGTCACCCAGTTGCAGCGTGCCACTGCTGATTGTCGTACCGCCCGAATGGATGTTGCTGCCTGTCAGCACGGTGGTGCCGCTGCCGGCCTGGAGCAGCGAGCCTGTGCCCACCACCTGTCCACCGAAGGTGTAGCTGTCGCTGCGGTTGAAGCCCAGCACACCGGCGTTGTTGACCACCGCGCTGGTGATGGAACCCGAGGTGCCACCCGCACCAATGAACAACGTGCCGGCATTGATGTTGGTGGCGCCGGTATAGGTATTGGCCCCGCCCAGCGCCCAGGTGCCTGCGCCATTCTTCTCCAGCGTGCTCACCCCGGCCCCGGAGTCGGCGAGCGCACCGGAAAGCACGTTCAGACCTGCATTCGTGCCCCCCAGCACGAGCGTACGTGCCACACCGGGGTTGGCAAGAGCAAGCGCGCCGGTATCGGTGAAGTTGACCGCCCCCGTACCAGAGGACTCAAGCGTGGAGGTGCCGCCGGAAACGGTAAGCCTGCGGTTGCTGCTGTCCCCGCTTCCGAGATAGCGGAGCGTTGCGGTGTCGCCGATCACCACGGCGCCGTTGCTGCCAATGCTGCTTGCAGTACCAGTATCGGAGAGCTTTAGAACACCCAGCACGCCGCCGTTGATCCTGGTCGACCCACCATAGGAACTGGCGGTATTGCCCAGAATCCAGGTACCTGGCCCATTCTTTACAAGGAAGCCGGGGCCTGTCCCGTTATTACTCAGCTGCGCCGAGAAAATGTTGTCGCCGGTGTTCGTGCCACTCAGCGTGAACGTGGAAAACGCATTGGGCCGGGTGAACTCCACCGGGCCCGTATTGGTGAAGGCGATGGCACCTGTTCCCGACGCATCCAGCACAGCAGAACTGGATGACCAGGTGATCAGGCGATCGGTACTGCCGCCACTGCCGATGTACTGCAGGGTGCCACCATCCAGCACCAGGTTGGAAGCCGCCGACGTGGAGGCACCAATGGAACTGTTGCTGCCACCATTGGCCAGGCACTCCACCACAAGCGTTCCACCCTGCACGGTGGTGGGGCCGGCATAGCTGCTGCCACAGCCGGAAAGCAGCTGAACACCCGCACCTGCCTTGATCAGGCCGCCATTGCCGGTAATGGCACCGGCGTAATTGGCTTCGGCCAAGGTGCTGCCGCTGCTCAGGGTAAGCGCCGCCCCTTCCACATTGACGCCGCCGCCCAGGCTGCCGCCGCCAACCAGATAGGCCACGCTGTTGCTGTAACCGCCCAGCTCAAGCGCGGCGCCGGCTGCATTGTCCAACCGGAATGCGCCGCTGCTCAGGGCTGTACTGGAGCCTGCACGAAGGATGCCATTGGTGACATGCGTCCCGCCGGTGGCGCCATTGACCCCCGCAAGCAGCAACGTACCGGCACCATTCTTGCGCAACTGCCCGGCACCGGACACCGGCCCGCTGATCGCCAGCGTCGTTGCCGCATTGGTGACGTCAATAACACCAGTGCCTGCCAACAGGCTGAAGCCACGGTTGGTGAGCACGGAACTGCCGGTGTAGGCCAGCGTGCCGTTGTTCAACACCAGGTTGCCGGGCAGGCTGCTGGCCGCACCAATACCACTGGCCTGGCCTGCATTGGCAAGGCAGTCCACCGCCAGGGTATTGCCGGCATTGATGGTGGTGGCGCCGGTGTAGGTGTTGTTGCAGCCCTGCAGGGTGAGGGTTGGCTGGCTGGTACCGGACAGCGTAAGCCCGCCACTGCCACTGATAGGGCCACTGAACAGCCCGCCGCCGGTGACGGTCAGGGTGCCCGCACCCAGGGTGACATTCCCCGCACCGTTGAACCTGGCCACCTGGTTGTTGTAACCGGCCAGGTCAAGCAGGGTACCGGCCTTTACGGTCATGTCGCCGTTGCCAAAGACATTGACCGCGCCCGCCTGCAAGGTGCCGCCGCTTACCGTCGTGCCGTCCTTATAAGTATTGGCACCGGCAAGCACCAGTGTGCCGCTGCTTGCCTTTTCGAGACTGGTACCGATGAGTGCACCGGTAAGTGTCAGCGCGGATGTACCGGAGACCACGCCAAGCGTACCCCCGCCTGCCCCCAGCGTCATTGCGCGGTCACTGCTACCAGTCACACCGCGGTAGTACAATTTGCCACCGGCAAGCACGATATTGGCCGCCGCGTTTGACGCAGCGCCAAGACCACTGGCCACCCCGCCGTTACCCAGCGTGTTGACAGCCAAAGCCCCGCCCTGGGTCACCGTGGTGACACCGGTATAGGTATTCAACCTTGACAAAGTCCACTGGGTCCCGTCCTGGACATTGAGGTTACCGTTGCCGGATATGACACCAGAAATTGTACTTCCCCCGGCATAACTTCCACCCAGCGTCAGCGAATCCGGGTTGGGAGCACCGGCGGAGAAAGCCACCCCGCCATCCAGTATCAGCCCGCTTGTACCATTAATGAGCAGGCTGCTTGCACCGTTGATGACCCAGCTGCGGTCGCTGCGCGTAGCGCCGCCCGTATAGCTCAGCGTGGCATCAGTCAGGTTTACCTGGTTGGCAACACCCAATGCACTGGCGGCCCCGCTATCGGCCAGCGTCGATACGCGCACCAGACCGGTGAGCGTAGGCACACCGGTGAACGTATTGGCGCCGGTGATGGTGATGGCCCTGCCAGGCTCTGCCCGGAAGGTGTAGCCCGCGCCGGCCAGCACGCCGGCCAGATTGATATCCGCCGTCACCGCCGTGATGCCAAGCCCACCGCCATTGCGCACATCCATGCCACCGGTGAGGGTAAGCGCGCCTGTGCCGAGGTTGCGGATATTGGCCGACCCCCCGGTTATCTCCCAGTTTCGATTGGAGCTGTTGCCGGCACCCACATAGTGGACGCCGTCGCTGTACTGGTTGACCTGATTTACATAAATCGTGCCGTTGGCCACCGTGGTGGGAGCGCCAAGCGCGCTGGCCTGCCCCAGGTCGGCAATCGAGGTGAACTCTGCAATGCCGACACCGGTGATGCCGTTGAATGTCGTGGTGCCGGTATAGTTACTGGCATTATTGCTGAGCCTTACAATCGGCCCGCCAGCAAGTGCGGAGGTGACAACAACATTGCCGCTGCCACTGATGCGTGCCGAGCCAACGCCGGTACCACTCAGCGTCAGGTTGCCGCCGTTGCCGATGGTCACCGACCGCTGTGTTGATGCCCCGTCGATTCTGAGGTCAACATTGGCGCCAGCTGCGGTGGTGATGGCATTGCCCACCTGCCCCAGCGCAGCATCGCTGGCGCCATGAAGGGTGCCACCTGTCAGCAAGATGCCACCGCTGAAGGTGTTGCCCGTATTGGTCAACTCAAGCGTCCCATCCCCCGCCTTGGTCAGGCCAGCTGTTCCGGCAATGATCGAGGCGATCCTCGCAAAGCCGGTACTGGCCATGTTGGTGGTGATGGTGGGGCTGGCACCGGCAAGCGACAGCGTGTTGCCGGTAAGTATGTAACCGCTGGTATTGAAACCCAGGTTATGGGCGGTAATGGGCGCACCGAGCGTTACTGTTCCGGCCGTTCCACCGAAGATCGCATCATCCAGCGCCGCATTGCTCCAGGCTGAAGCAAACGGCCCGGTGGTGCCGTCACCACTGGGGCCCCAGCTGAGGTTGGTCAGATTCCAGATACCCGTGCCGCCGGAGCCTGCGGCGGTGCCGTTCACATCCCAATAGCGGGTAGCGGCACCTGCACCGGGTATGACACATGCCGCCAATGCGGCCACAAGTGCTCTGTGGAGTACGTTCCTGGAGAAAACTTCCGCACCGCGCCCACGCCCGACCCGCTTCAGCTTGTTGCCCATGAGTTTCCCTCAGACGCAGCACCCCCAAGGACCGCACGGCAATTGCCGGTCTCTGATCTGGATTGATGCGTTCTATTTTCTAGAAAGGCGCTACGGCCTCTGACCCTGAACGCGGCAGATATCCAATACCCCCCGGTCATCAACGTACCCAAATACGCCTACCGGTTTACCTCGGGGATTGGCATCAGCCCCCATCTGCTCCGTCGCAGACAATCAGATATTGCGACTTTGCGAAAGATAACACGGGCCAATAGCCAGTCAAAATACCTTTTACACCAGACTCTTACGACCAAAACCAATAGTCGACTGTAATAGCCATCCGGCTGCAGCCGGCCCGGCTCCCAGCGCCGGCATTGTCCGCATTTACCGCCGCCGGCCGCCGGCCGCCGACGCCTGAGCATTAACCCGCCGCGACGTGCAGCTGCCTGCAGAGAAACTGCGTATATGCCGCGCTGCAGCAGCTGCCAGCCTGTCTGCGAATGCATGCCCCGCCCTGGCGCCCCACGCGCTGCCACCAATGCAGCAGATGAATCTATTGCGCAAGCCACACCCAATCCTGCCGGCGCGTATATGCCGCCGCTCCATCGCGCCTCCCTGGCGCACGGCGGCAACTGCCGGCGCAGGCACGCAAGCAGCCCAGTGCGCAGGCAAGAAATGCAGGCACCCTGCTAAAATCAAAGAACTTGCATGCCGCACCCCACCAATGCCAGCGGCTGCACCCTATATACGCAATAAGCAACCAGGAGTCTGCATGTCCTTTGAACTGCTCAAGGCGCTCGGCCTAGAAGCTTCCAACGCTGGCACCTACATGGGCAACGGGGAGTGGTCCAGCGCCACCGGTGCCGGTGTCCTCAAGCCGCAGAACCCGACCACCGGCGAGGTGATCGCCGAAGTCCAGGCCACTACCGAGGCCGACTACGAAACCATCATCGCGCGCGCGCAGGACGCCTACAAAGTGTGGCGCACCACCCCGGCCCCGCGCCGTGGCGAAGCCGTGCGCCTGTGTGGCGAAGCACTGCGCAGGCACAAGGATGCGCTGGGCTCGCTGGTCGCGCTGGAAATGGGCAAGTCCAAGCCGGAGGGTGACGGTGAAGTGCAGGAGATGATCGACATCGCCGACTTCGCACTGGGCCAGAGCCGCATGCTGTACGGCTACACCATGCACTCCGAGCGCCCGGGCCACCGCATGTACGAGCAGTACCACCCGCTGGGCATCGTCGGCATCATCTCGGCGTTCAACTTCCCGGTGGCGGTGTGGAGCTGGAATGCATTCTTGGCTGCCATCTGTGGCGACGTGTGCATCTGGAAGCCGTCCAACAAGACGCCGCTGACCGCGCTGGCCACGATGAAGATCTGCAACGAGGCGCTGAAGGAAGGCGGCTTCCCGGACATCTTCTTCCTGATCAACGACGCCGGCACCGCGCTGTCGGAGAAGATGGTGGACGACCGCCGCGTGCCGCTGATCTCCTTCACCGGCTCCACCCAGGTGGGCCGCCAGGTCAACCAGAAGGTTGCCAAGCGCCTGGGCCGCTGCCTGCTGGAGCTGGGCGGCAACAACGCCATCATCATGGACGAGTCGGCCGACCAGAAGCTGGCCGTGCCGGGCATCGTGTTCGGCGCCGTCGGTACTGCCGGCCAGCGTTGCACCACCACCCGCCGCCTGATCGTGCACGAATCCATCTACGACAACGTGCTGGCCACGCTGGTCAAGGCGTACAAGCAGGTGGAAGGCAAGATCGGCGACCCCACCGACCCGGCCAACCTGATGGGCCCGCTGAACAGCCCCGAGGCCGTGCAGCAGTTCCTGTCCTCGATCGAGAAGGCCAAGGCTGCCGGTGGCACCGTGGAAACCGGCGGCACCGCCATCGACCGCCCGGGCAACTTCGTGCTGCCGGCCATCGTCACCGGCCTGAAGAACAGCGACGAGATCGTGCAGCACGAAACCTTCGCGCCGATCCTGTACGTGATGAAGTACAAGACGCTGGACGAGGCCATCGACATGCAGAACGGCGTGCCGCAGGGTTTGTCCTCGTCGATCTTCACCCAGAACCTGAAGACGGCCGAGAAGTTCCTGTCGGCAGCCGGCAGCGACTGCGGCATCGCCAACGTGAACATCGGCACCTCCGGCGCCGAGATCGGTGGTGCCTTCGGTGGCGAGAAGGATACCGGCGGTGGCCGTGAATCCGGCTCGGACGCCTGGAAGGTGTACATGCGCCGCCAGACCAACACCATCAACTATTCCGACTCGCTGCCGCTGGCCCAGGGCATCAAGTTCGACCTGTGATGGTGCAGGCGCCAGCTCCGGCTGGCGCCCCTATCGAGGGCCGCCCGCACAGGCGGTCCTCCCTCCAGCCGCGCTGCCTCGGGCCAGTGGCTGCCAACCCAACGAAACGGAGTTCCACATGAGCGTCCCCGCCCCTCGCCAAACCAGCACCTATGCCGTCATCAGCCTGGTCGGCGGCATTCTTGGCTGGACCCTGCTGCCGCTGCTCGGCAGTCTGGCCGCCATCATCTTCGGCCATATGGCCCGCAGTGAAATCCGCCGCAGCAACGGCCAGCTGGAGGGCGACGGGCTGGCCCTTGGTGGCCTGATCCTGGGCTGGCTGGCCGTGGCGGGCTGGGTGCTCGGCATCATCATCTTCATCCTGTTCTTCGGCGGCATGGCCTGGCTGTTCTCGCTGAACGCCTGAGCCTGACGTGCTGCTGACCGACTCCACCCAACGCTTCAGCAGCCGGGTAGCGGACTACGTCCGCTACCGGCCAGGCTACCCGTCGGCACTGCTGCAGTGGCTGCATGGTGAGCTCGGTGTGCCCGCCACCGCCACGGTGGCGGACATAGGTGCCGGCACCGGCATTTCCAGCAGATTGTTTCTGGATGCCGGCCACCCGGTGATCGCGGTGGAGCCCAACGGCCCCATGCGCGAGGCCGCCGCGCAGTGGCTGGCTGGCGAGCACCCGCACCTGCAACTGGTGGATGGCACCGCCGAGGCCACCACACTGGCTGATGCCAGCGTTGGCCTGGTGGCTGCGGCGCAGGCCTTCCATTGGTTCGATACCACTGCCGTGCGGGGCGAATGGGCGCGCATCCTGCAATCCGGTGGCCTGGCCCTGGTGTTCTGGAACTCGCGCCTGCTGGATGCCTCCCCCTTCCTCACCGGCTACGAAAAGCTGCTGCTCGACTACGGCACCGATTACAGCGCCGTGGCCGAGCGCTACCAGAGCGACGACGAGATGCGCGCCTGGTTCGGCGGCGGCCTGCGTGGCATCGCCAGCTTCCCCAATACCCAATACCTGGACTACGACGGCCTGCGCGGTCGCCTGTTGTCCTCCTCGTACGCGCCACAGGACGGTGACCCCCGTCACGCCCCGATGCTGGCCGCCCTGCGAGAGTTGTTCCACGCCCATGCCGTTGATGGCCGCGTTGCTTTCCAATACCAGACCCGTGCCTTTGCCGGCACGCTGAACTGAGCTCATGTATTCCATTGCCCGTCCCCTGTTGTTCACCCTTGATGCCGAGCGCGCGCACGGCCTGGGCCTGTCCGCGCTGGACATGGCCTGGCGCACCGGCACCACGCCGCTGCTCGCGCCCAAGGTCACGCCGCTGCCCACCTCGGTCTTCGGCCTCGATTTCCCCAACCCGGTAGGCCTTGCCGCCGGCCTGGACAAGAACGGAGAGCACATCGAAGCCCTGTTCGCGCTGGGTTTTGGTTTTGTCGAAATCGGCACCATCACCCCGCGCCCGCAGGAAGGCAGCCCCAAGCCGCGCCTGTTCCGGCTGCCGGCGCACGGCGCCATCATCAACCGCATGGGCTTCAACAATCTGGGCGTGGACGCGCTGGTGAAGAATGTCGAGCGCGTGCAGAAGCGGCGCGGGCCGCTGGGCATCAACATCGGCAAGAACAAGGACACCCCCAACGAGGATGCGCTCAGCGATTACCTGATCTGCATGGAGAAGGTGTACCCGCTGGCGGACTACATCACCGTCAACATCTCCTCGCCCAACACCGCCGGCCTGCGTGAGCTGCAGGAAGAACAGGCGCTGCGGCAGCTGGTCGCCGGCCTGCGCGAGGCGCAGGAACGGTTGGCCAGCCAGCATGGCCGCCGCGTGCCGATGCTGGTGAAGGTGGCGCCGGATCTGAGCGACCGCGACATAGATGCCGCCGCGCGCGTGCTGGGCGAACTGGCGGTGGATGGCGTCATCGCCACCAACACCACCATCGCCCGCCCGGGCGTGGAAAGCGACCCGTTGTCGAAGGAGATCGGCGGGCTGTCCGGCGCGCCGCTGATGGGCCAGTCCACGCTGGTGCTGCGCCGCCTGCGCGCGCGGTTGCCGGAAACGGTGCCGCTGATCGGCGTGGGCGGCATCAGCTCCGGTGCCGACGCGGTGGCCAAGATGGCGGCCGGCGCGGCACTGATCCAGTGCTACAGCGGGCTGATCTTCCGTGGCCCCGCCCTGATCGCCGACTGCGCCGACGCCATCCGCCGTCGCCGTGAGTCCCCTTCCGGAGGCGCCCCCGCACCACTATGACGGCCGATTCCACACCCTGGTCGCTCACCGAAAACGCATCGCTGCAGCACCTGAACACCTTCCACGTCGCCGCACGCGCACCGCGCCTGCTGCTCATCAACGATCCCAACGTGCTGCCCGAGGCACTGGCCAACGTGGTCGGCGCCAGCCCCTTGCTGGTGCTGGGCAGTGGCAGCAACGTGCTGCTTGCCGCCGACCCTGAAGGCACCGTACTGAGCTTCGCCAATACCGGCATCACCGCGCTGGAGCACCGCACCGATTACACACTGGTGCGTGCCGGTGCCGGCGTGGTCTGGCATGAACTGGTGATGTGGTCACTGGCCGAAGGCCTGTCCGGGCTGGAGAATCTTGCGCTGATCCCGGGCACAGTGGGTGCGGCGCCCATCCAGAACATCGGCGCCTACGGCGTGCAGGTGGGTGAGTTCATCCAGACTGTTGAAGCCTGGGACACGCAGGAACAGCAGTGGGTGCGGCTGGAGCAGGAAGCCTGCCGGTTCGCCTACCGCGACAGCGTGTTCAAGCACGAGCCCGACCGCTACCTGATCACCGCCGTCGAATTCCGCCTGCCGCTGCTGCACGAACTGCGGCTGGACTACGCCGGCATCCGCGAAGAACTCACCGCCATGGGCATCGAGCTGCCTGTGTCGGCCGATGTCGCCAATGCGGTCATCGCCATCCGCCGGCGCAAGCTGCCCGACCCGGACGTGCTGGGCAACGCCGGCAGCTTCTTCAAGAACCCGGTGCTGCCGCTGGAGCAGGTGAACGTGCTGCTGCAGCACTACCCGGCGCTGCCGGTGTTCCCCGGCAGCGATGACAGCAACCGCAAGGTGTCTGCGGCGTGGATGATCGAAGCCTGTGGCTGGAAGGGGCAGCGTGACGGCGATGCTGGCATCTCGCCCAACCATGCGCTGGTGCTGGTCAATTACGGCAGCGCCACCGGTGAGGAACTGCTGGCCTTCGCACGTCGCGTGTCGGCGTCGGTACTTGAAACCTTCGGCGTACCCATCGAACCCGAGCCACGGCTGGTAGGTGCGCACTGGTGAACACCCCCGCCGCCCTGCCCCGCACCCCGGCGCCGCTGCGAGCGGCGCTGTTGATGTTTGGCAGCGCGATGGCCTTCGGACTGATGGCCATCGCCATCCGCTACGCCACCCGCTTCGTGCCCACCCAGGAAGTGGCGTTCTTCCGCAACGCTTTCGGCCTGCTGGCACTGCTGCCGATGCTGATGCGGCCGGGCCACGGCTCGCTGCGCACGCAGCAGCTGCCGCGGTACTTCCTGCGCAGCGCCATTGGCCTGGCGTCGATGCTGTGTGGTTTCTGGGCGATTGGTCACTTGCCGCTGTCGCAGGCCATCTCTCTTTCGTACTCGACGCCCCTGTTCGTCACCATCGCCGCGGTGCTATGGCTGGGCGAGAAGGTGCGCGTCCGCCGCTGGGCAGCGGTGATCGCGGGCTTCATCGGCGTGCTGGTGATCGTGCGCCCCGGTGCACACGGCTTCGAGGCAGGCAGCCTGGTGGCGGTGCTGGCGGCGATGTTGAGCGCGCTGGTCGCCATCCAGATCAAACAGCTCACCCGTGTGGACAGCCCTGATGCAGTGGTGCTCTACACCTATCTGTTCTGGGTGCCACTGTCGCTGGTGCCGGCACTGTTCGTGTGGGTCTGGCCCACCGGCATCGCCTGGCTGTGGCTGCTGGCCACCGGCGTGATGGGCACGGTTGGGCAGCTGCTGTGGACGCGCGCACTCAAGCTGGGTGAAGTGTCCGCGCTCACGCCCATCAGCTTCACCCAGTTGCCACTGGTGGTCACGCTGGGCTGGCTGCTGTTCGGCGAAACCCTGGACCGCTGGACGGTGATCGGCGCGCTGATCATCCTCGGCTCCAATGCCTATATCGCCCACCGCGAGGCGGTGCTGTCACGCAGGGCGGCAACCCAGGCGCCCTCGGCTGCGGCCAAGCCCGGCGAGTAAGTACGCTACAGCAGCAGTGCCAGCAACGGCGCTGCCGCCACGTTGAACAGCCCGGCCATCACCATCACCAGGCCGGCTATCGCACCCTCGCTTTCGCCCAGCTCGCGCGCCTTGGCCACGCCCATGCCGTGCGCGCCCATGCCGAACAGCGCACCACGCGCCATGGCACTGCGCACCGGCAGCAGCTTGAGCAGCAGCTGGCCGAACAGCGACCCGCAGATGCCGGTGATGATGACGAATACCGCGGTCAGCTCCGGCACCCCGCCGATGCGCCCCGACACATCCATCGCGAACGGCGTGGTCACCGAACGCGGCGCCAGGCTCAGCCGCAGTTCCGGCGACAGATGCAGCGCGCTGGCCATCAGCCACGCCGCCAGAATGGCCGTGCCGCTGCCAACCAGCACACCGGCACCGAGCACCTTCCAGTGCCGTGCGATCAGTGCGCGCTGCTCGTATATCGGCACTGCGAAAGCCACCGTCGCCGGGCCCAGCATCGCCATCAGCCAGTGCGTGCCGCGCAGATAATCGTGGTAGTTCGCGTGCAGCGCGAAGGCCAGCAGCAGAAGTGCCAATGGCGCGGTGATCAGCGGCGAGGTCCAGGCCCTGCCAACATGCCGATGTACGCGTTTGGCAAGCACGTAGGCACCCACCGTGACCAGCGCCCAGAACAGCGGCCACAGCAGCTGCGCCGGGTGGCTGACGAGTGCTTCAAGCGTCATGGCGCAGGCTCCGGCGCAGCAGCAGTTCCACGGTCATGGACGTGGCCGACATCACCAGCAGGGTGCCGGCCACCACCACCAGCAACAGCTTGATGCCCAGCCAACCGAACATCTGCCGGTTGTCCAGCAGGATCATCGCCGCCGGCACGAAGAACAACAGCATCTCGGCCAGCAGCCACTGCGCGCCATGGTGGAAGCTGCGTGGGGACAGCCACCGCAGGGCGAAGGCCAGCAGCAGCACGAACAGGCCGACGATGCCGCCCGGCACCGGCAGGCCCAGCATGCGCATCACGCCATCGGCCAGCCACCACAGCAGCACCAGCAGGCCGATCTGCAGCCACGCGCTGCGGCGCAGGCCGCGTTTGATGAGCAACCGGTACCGGCGCAGGGCTGAAGCAGAAGTTTCCATGCCCCCTATGTACGCCGCGCCATTACATAAATAAAATGAATTGATTGAATTCAATGCATTCCATATAAGCATGGATATCAGACAACTGCGGATGCTGGTGGAGGTGGTGCGGCAGGATGGCTTCTCCGCCGCCGCCGAGGCCATGTACGTCACCCAGCCCACCATCAGCAAGGCCATTGCCCAGCTGGAAGACGAGCTGGGCGATGTGCTGCTGGAACGCTCACGCCATGGCGTGCGGCTGACACCCGCCGGCCAGATCGTGCACCGCCGCGCCCTCGCCCTGCTGGGTGAAGGCGAGGACATGCGCCGCGAACTGGAAGAGCTGCGCGGCCTGCAGCGCGGTGAACTTCGTCTGGGTCTGGCCTCGCTGGGCAGTGATGTGCTGTTCGCGCCGGTGTTCGCCCGCTTCCGCCAACGCTATCCGCAGATCGAGCTGCATGTGCTGGAGCGTGGCAGCGAGGCGTTGGAAGAAAGCCTGCGTGCCGGTGAAATCGAACTGGCTGCCAGTCTGCTGCCGGTGGCCGATGATCTGGACTGGCAACCCGTACGCAGCGAACCGCTGGTGGCCCTGCTGCCGCGCGCGCATCCGTTGGCACGCCGCGCCGCGCTCAAACTGCAGGATCTTGCCGACGTGCCGTTCGTGCTGTTCGAGAAGGGCTTCATGCTCAACCGCCGCATCATGCAGGCCTGTCTTGCGCGCGGTTTCAGCCCGCGCGAAGTGGCACGCAGCGGCCAACCGGATTTCATCGCCGCGCTGGTTGGCGCCGGCATCGGCGTGGCGCTGCTGCCACGCATGATCGCAAGCGCCAAGCAACGCGAGGATGTGGCCATCGTGCCGCTGCGCGAGCCGGAGCTGGACTGGAACATGGCACTGGCATGGCGCCGCGGCGGCTATCTTTCCGCCGCCGCTCAGGCGTGGCTGCGGCTGGTCGCCGAACAGGCACCGCCCACACCCGCCAACAAACGGCGCTCAGGCCGGTAGCAGGCGGGTGCCGTTGGCCAGCCGCTCGGCAACCTCCGAGGCCTGAATGGCACGGTCGTACAGAAAGCCCTGGCCGATGCGGTAACCGGCGCGCAGCAGAATCTGGCGCTGGCACAGGCTTTCCACACCTTCGGCCACCAGCTCCAGGCGCAGGCTGGGGCCAAGCTTGCCGATGGCTTCGACAATGGCGGAAATGGCCGGCTCCTCCACCATGCGCGCGACGAAACTGCGGTCGATCTTCAGCGTGTCGATGGGGTAATCGCGCAGGTGCGCCAGCGAGGAATGGCCGGTGCCGAAATCGTCCAGTGCGATGCGCATGCCCGCCCCCTTCAGCACACCAAGTGCGCGTGCGACGAAGGCCGAACCACGGTCGCTGAGCACCTGCTCGGTGACCTCCAGCTCCACCAGCGTGGGCGAGACACCGAAGCGCTGCAGCTTCTCCAGCAGGTTCTCGGCAAAGTCGTCGCGCAGGAATTCCACCGGCGCGGCGTTGATGGCCACCGGCACCACCTGCAGGCCCTGGGTCTGCCAGGCCGCAATATCGGCCAGCACCTGCAGATGCATCAGCTCGGCCAGGCGCGAGGCCAGCTCGTAATCGCGGAAGGCCTCGTCCAGGTGGCAATCCGCCTGCACGCCGCCACCGCCGGGCCGCTGCCACCGCAGCAGTGCCTCGTAACCCACCACGGTACCGTCGCGCAGATCCACCTTGGGCTGGTAATAGGGCAGTGCGGCGGCATCACGCACCAGCTGGCGCGCGATCAGGCGCTGGCTTGCCGCCATTTCAGCGAAGGCCATCAGGCGCCGGCTGAACATGCGCACGCCACCGCGCCCGTTGGCCTTGAGGTCATTGAGCGCGGTATCGGCCGCCTTCAGCAGCTCGGACTGGTCCTGCCCATCACGTGGGTACAGCGCACAGCCCACGCTCATGCCGGTGTTGAATACCTGCCCGGCAAAGTTTACCGGGTAGTCGGACAGCAACCCGACCTTTTCGGCTGCCGCCATCAATGTGTCGGCATCCACGTCCTCCATCACGATGGCGAACTCGTCACCGCCCAACCGCGCCACCTGCGCTCCGCCAGGCACCAGCCCGGTCAGCCACTTGGACAGCATGCGCAGCAGATGGTCACCGGCCGGGTGGCCCAGGGTGTCGTTGACGTGCTTGAAGTGGTCCAGGTCGATGATCATCAGGCCCAGCGTGCCGCCACGGTCACGCTGGCGCTGGATGCTGGCACGCAGGCGGCGGTTGAACGACCGCCGGTTCGGCAGGCCGGTCAGCTCGTCCACCTCGCTGGCCGTGCGCAGCCGCTGCTCGGCTTCCTGCTGCCGGGTCACATCGCGCGACACGCACAGGATGCCGTTGAGGTTGCCCTCGCCGTCGAACATGGGGGTCAGGATGTTGTCCCAGTACTTGGGCTTGTGCCCGGACAGCACGCTCTTTCCACCGAACCGTGCACTGCGGCCGGAACCGGCCTGCGCCAGTGCACGCCGGCCCCGTTCGCGCACGTCCGGCGGCAGCAGGCTCAGCCAGGTCATGCCGAACGCGCGCTCCTCCACCGGCACACCCAGTGCCAGGCAGCCGGAGCGGTTCATGTGGCGCAGGGTGCCATCAACATTGAGCAGCTTGATGCAATCCAGGCTGGCATCGAGCATGTGGTCCTGCTGGCGGATGTTGCGCTCCAGCGATTGCCGCAGGTGGCGCCGGGCGCTGACGTCGGTGATGGTCATCGCACGCAGCGGCACCTCGTCACCGGGGCTGCCCAGGCGCACCTCGAACCAGCTTTCCTTGCCATCGACATCGTGCAGGCGGCATTCGCACGCCGGGGCATGGCCATGGGTGATGAAGCTCTCCCAGGCCACCAGCACCGCCGGCCGGTCCTCCGGGTTCACCCGTGCCAGCCAATGCTGCGAGGCCGCCTGGAACGGGCCGTGGCCAAAAAACTGCCACCAGCGAGAATTGGCCTGCACCAACACGCCATCGCGCACCATCGCCGCCATCTGTGGCAAGGCCTCCAGTACGGCCTGCAGCTGCACGTCCACATCCACCGCACCGCTGCCGCCTACCCTTGGCCCGCCCACCAACATTCCTTCGCTCTGAGCCGCCATCTCCCTTTCCCCGTACTACAGCCCTACCTTGGCCTTATGGCCATGATGCATGAGTTGGCGTGATGCAAGGTGAAATGACCGCTATTCACCAATACTTTCATACTCTTACGAACGGGTAATACGCAATCCGCGGAAAATCCGCGCATTCATTTGCGTGCCTCCAAAGCGAGGCGGGGCCGCGTTACATGCCCAGGCGTGCCGCCATCCGCACCAGTTCGGGCAATGACCCTGCGTGCATTTTGCGCATGAGCTGACCACGGCGGATCTTCACGGTGATCTCGCTGATTTCCAGACGCGCGGCCACCTGCCTGTTCAACATGCCCAACACCATCAGCCGCGCCACATCCCGCTCGCCCGCACTCAACGAGGCCCAGCGTTCATGCAGCGATGCCAGACCACCTGCGTCCTGACGCCGGCACTGATCGCGCGCGATGCCGTCGTTGACAGCATCCAGCAGGGCCTGGTCATCGAAAGGTTTGGCCATTAATTCGATGGCACCCTGTCTGGCTGCTTCCACGCCACTGCCGAGGTTGCTCTGGCCGGTGATGAACACCACCGGCAGGGACAGCTCATGGCTCTGCAACCGCCGCTGGAACTCCATGCCTGCCTGCCCGGCCATACGTGCATCCAGCACCACGCAGGCGGGCGCCGTTCCAGGCGAATGGGCCAGAAATGCATCCACGGAATCGAAGCCGCACGTGCGCAGCCCCGCCGACGCCAACAGGTCTTCCAGCGCCAGACGCATGGAAGCGTCGTCATCAACCACATAGACAACAGGCTCTTCAATCCACTCCACCCTCTCCGCGTTCATGGCTGCCCACTCCCTTGTGCAACAGGTACGGTGAAACGGAATACCAGCCCACCTTCCGGGTTGGGCACGGCCCACAAGCGGCCGCCATTGGCCTCGACAAGACTGCGGCTGATATTCAGGCCCACACCGGCGGCACCCGCCTTGCTGGTCCAGAACGCATGAAACGCCTGCTCTTCCATGCCGGGCGGCACGCCGGTGCCGCTGTCGAACAATGCAAACTCGATGACCTCCGGCCCACCCCGCAGACGCACATGCAGTCGCCGCTCATGGCCCGGCACCTCGTCCACTGTCTCCATTGCATTCAACAGCAGGTTGCCGATGACCTGTCGTATCTGCGTGTGGTCGGCCCAGGCCTTGGGCAGGTTCTGTGGCAGCTCGCTTGTCAAGTACATGCCATTGCGCTCCAGGCCCGGCGCCGCCAGCGCGAGCACCTCGGCAACCACCGTTGCCAGGTCGAAGGAGATAGGCCGCAGCGGCCGGTTGCGGGTCAGCCTGAATACACGGGCCACGATTCCACCCGCGCGCTCGGCATCGGCCAGCACCCGCTGCAATGCCTGCCGCGCCCGCTCCACGTTGGGCGTCCGCTGCGCCAACCAGCGTTGGCCGGCTTTTGCACTGATGGCGATGGCCACCAGCGGCTGGCTGATTTCGTGCGCTACCGACGCGCTCAACGCGCCCAGGCTTCTGACCCGCGCCAGCCGCATCAATCGCGCCTGTGCGTTCTGCGCGGTGGTGTGCTCGGCCTGCATTCTCAGCGCCAACCCGGTGGTCAGGACAATCGCTGCCACGCTGATGGTCAGGTTGACCAACCCTGCCGACAGGTCACCATTGGCGGTCAACACCAGGCTCAGCACCGCAAGCGTGATGCTTGAACCAGCCAGTGCCAGCAAGCATCGCCTTTCATGGGTGGCCGACAACAGGATGAGCACGCTGTAGAACACCGCGATCGCCACTTCATGGCGGGTGAACGTGTCCAACAGAAAGATGGTGACCAAGGGCAGTACCCGGGCACCAAGCTTCAACAGCAATGGAAGGCGCTTGCGCAGAGGCATTGCCGACACCTGCCTATGGTGAGCCATGACCCCGAGCCCAGCCGTCAGCAAGACGGCGACACGTGCAGGCAAAACATGCAACAGCAGCCACAGCACGTCAGCGAGGTCGATTGATGGATTCTATGCACCGGACACGCGCCGGACATACCACCAATGTGCGGAAAGCTGCAGCACCGCACGTTTCCACCGTTAGTTATCGTACGTTGCATGGATGTGCCCATTGCATACAGTGCTCTCACGAGCAGTGGCTCACAGCCCCGCAACAGGCTTGGGTAATGCAGCAATCGCAACATTGACCGGACAATAAACCGCCTGGGCGCCACAAGCGCCACGGCTGGCGTGCCGCGCATCAGGCCCAGACTCATTCCGTCTCGCCAGAGCATCTACGTTGAATCCAGGTGGGCTTCAACGCCCGGCTGTCCTACCTGCTCAACCGCAGGCACGGCGTGGCGCATTGCGTGGCCGGGCCGGCGGCACTGATCGGCGCCAGCAATTTCTTCGAGATGGCCGTGGCCACGGCGGTGAAAGTGTTTGCGTGCATTCCGGCGCCACGCTGGCCACCGTGGTGGGCGTGCTGATCGAAGTGCCGGTGATGCTGCCGGTGGTGCACATCGTCAATCGGTCCAAAGGCTGGTACGAGCGCCAACCAGAGTGATGCCCAACGCTGCCCACCCGGGAGTGGTGGGCAGCGGCACGCGGCTCAGCGTTTACCCTGCCGCGGCGTTGCCTTGCAGGCCGAGCAGATGCGTTCGACCTTGTAGCCCTTGGCGCGCAGCTTTTCGACCACACCCTCGCTGCCCAGCAGGTGCAGCGCCCCCACCACCACCAGCGTGCTGCCCTGCCCGGCCTGCAGGCGCTGCTGCAGCATGGGCAACCAGCTGTCGTTGCGGTCCACATTGATGCGCTGGTACAGGCCCGGGTAATCGCGCCGCATCTGTGCGGCCATGTCACGCCATAGCACCACGTCGTCGCCACGACGCCATGCATCGTGCAGGCGGCGGCTCTGCTCGTCACCCTTGGCCACCTGTTCCAGTGCCTCGCGCAGCAGCTGGCGCTGCTCGTCGGCACTCATGCCGTCGAGCAGGCTGATCTGCGATGCCGCACTCTCCAGCCCGGTTGCCGGCTTGCCCGCCTGCTCGGCGCGCTGCATCAGGTGCCGGTCCAGGCCGGCCTGTGCGTCCAGGCCCTGCCGCGCCATCTGGCTCAGGCTGATGGTCAGGCCGATGAACCACGGTTTGAGCCCGGCCAGGCGCTCTATCGGCATGTTGTTGGCGGTGCCCCAGGTCTGCAGGCGCTGCCAGGTATCGGCGTCCAGTTCGTCCTTCAGTGCACTGCCGTCGCGGCGGATGGCCGCCTGCATCATCTGCGTGGCCAGCTGGGGCGAGGTCATCTCCTCCGGCGACAGCTCGAACAGCAACCGGCTGGACGCTGCAAAAGCAGCATCCACATCCGGCGACAGCGGATAGTCATCCGGCTTCAACAGATGGAAGGAGCCAAGCAGGTACAGCTCGGCCCCGGCGCTGCCACTCACCTTCCACAGCAGCGGCACCGGCGGCGCCTGCACCGGCTTGGCTGCGGGCCTTGCCGCAGGCTCTGCCTGGCGCGCGTGAGCCGGCTGCATTGCACCGCCGCATGCCAGGGCCACACCCATCAACAGCGTTGCGGCACGGGTCATCCATTTCATGGGGCAGCCTCCGTCCTGGGCTTGGCATAGGTCTTCTCGCCTGCCTCGACCAGCATGTCCATGCGGTTCTCCGGCGGCGGCAACGGGCAGGTGGCGAAGGGCGTGAACGCACACGGCGGGTTGTAGGCGCGGTTGAAATCCACCACCACCATGCCCTTGTCGTCGGGCATGTCGGCATCGATGAAACGCCCCGCCGAATAGCTGCTGCGGCCATTGGTGCGGTCGGCGAAGATCAGTTGCAGCGGCCGGCCCGGTTCGCCCAGCGCCTCCAGCCGCCAGCTGCGGCCATCACGCTCGAATTCGACCGCGCCGGCATTGGGCAGGTCCGTCACCAGACAGGTGATGTCGGCCACCGGGATGGTCTTGTTGGCATCGTGCGGCACAAAGCGCGCATGGATGCGCCAGGATGGATCGGCCGGCCAATACTCCAGATGGCCGAAGTGGGTCCGCGCCGGTGCATCGGCATGCTTGAGCCGCAGCGCGTAGCGCGGGCCACGGTGGATCAGGCTCAGCATGCCCTTGCCATCATCGAAGGTGATGACCGTGGGCACCTCGGCATCATCGCTGAGGAAGGGGATGCGCCCCTTGATCGGCTGCCCGTCAGCCTGTAGCGCCACACCCGGCTCCGGGGTGAACCAGACCTGCCCGCCCTCGCGCTGCACCAGCCCCATGCGCGGCGGCCCCATCGCCATGCGGATGCCGCTGGTGCTGCCGCTGCCGATGTAATGTGCCTTCAGCTCCAGCCAGTGCAGGCCAACCAGGCTTGTCCAGCCATCGGCCGCGAGCAGTTCGGTCAGCCGCTGCTCGCGCCATAGTTCGTTGTCGTGGGCGAAGGATGCATCCACCTTCGCTGCCGGCGCTTTCGCTGCCTCGTCCGCGCCGCTGCAACCGGCCAGCAACACCGCGACCAGCATGGCCGCGCTCCCCAGGTGTTTGTTCATCAGCGCCCCCGCAGGAACCAGCGGTCGATTTCAGCCAGAGAAAAGCGCGCCCAGGTGGGGCGGCCATGGTTGCATTGTCCCGAACGCTCGGTGATCTCCATGTCGCGCAGCAGGGCGTTCATTTCCGGCAGCGTCAGCCGGCGGTTGGCACGCACCGCGCCATGGCAGGCCATGGTGGAGAGCAGTTCGTCGCGGGCGCTGGCCACGCGGCGGCTCTGGCCATGCTCGCGCAGGTCGGTGAGCACGTCACGCAGCAGGGCCTCGGGTTCGGCGTTGGCCAGCAACGCGGGAATGCTGCGCACATGCAGCGAGCCGGGGCCGGAACGGGTGATCTCGAAGCCCAGCTCGGCCAGCGTTGCCGCCTCGCGTTCGGCAGTATCGGCATCGCGCTCGCCCACCGCCAGGGTGATGGGCACCAGCAGCGGCTGCGCGTGCAGGCCGATGCCATCGTGTGCGTTCTTCAGGCGCTCGTAGCCGATGCGTTCGTGCGCGGCATGCATGTCCACCACGATCAGCCCTTCGGCGTTCTCGGCAAGAATGTAGATGCCGTGCAGCTGCGCGACCGCATAGCCCAGCGGCGGCACACCACTGTCGCTGGCGGTCGATGGCAACGAAGTGCCGGCTTCACCGCCCACCTGCTGCACCTGCCCCGCAGGCGCCGTGTACAGCGCCGCATAGGCCGAAGGCGCTTCAGCCACCTGCAGGCCCAGCGGCGATTGCCGTGCCTGCCAGTTGCCGCTGCCGCCACCGGCGCTGCCGGCAGGCCGTCCCAGCACATAACCACCGCCGTAGCCGCCTGTGGATGCCGCCTGCGGCATGCCGCCCGTTTCACCAGGCGCGCCCTGCGGCTGCCCCTGCCCGACCGCCGAGGCCTCCATGCCGGCGCGCGTTTCGGCCAGGGCATCCTTCAAGGTGCGGTAGACGAAATCATGGATCAGCCGCGAATCGCGGAAGCGCACCTCGTGCTTGGCCGGGTGCACGTTCACGTCAACGCGCGAGGGATCCAGCTCCAGGAACAGCACATACGCCGGCTGGCGGCCGTGGTACAGCACATCGCCA
Source organism: Stenotrophomonas sp. UBA2124 (assembly GCA_002329155.1). GTDB lineage: Bacteria > Pseudomonadota > Gammaproteobacteria > Xanthomonadales > Xanthomonadaceae > Stenotrophomonas. The sequence goes on from DCXY01000026.1 coordinate 119,290, forward strand.
TAGGCCATCTTCACCGCATGGCTGACACTGCGGTCGCGCACCGAGCGGCCATTGACGTACAGATACTGCTGGTCGGCACTGGCACGCGAATACTGCGGCTGGGCGATCCAGCCATGCAGGCGCAGGCCGGCGGCGCTGTGGTCCACGCGCAGGGCTTGGCGTGCGAAGTCATCGCCCAGCGTTTCGCCAAGCCGTGCATCCGAGTACAGGTCGCCAGGCTTGTAACGGCGCGAGGGCTTGCCGTTGTGCGAGACCCGCAGCTCCACATCCGGGCGCGCCAGCGCCAGCGAGCGCAGCCACTCTTCGATATGCCCCAGCTCGGTACGCTCGGCACGCAGGAACTTGCGCCGTGCCGGCACGTTGTAGAACAGCTCGCGCACTTCCACGGTGGTGCCCGGCGCATGCGCGCGTGGTGCCACTTCGCCCAGCTTGCCGCCTTCGATCTGCAGCGCCGAACCATGCTCGTCCTGCGCACGGCGCGAGGCCATGGTGAAGCGGCTGACCGATGCGATGGACGGCAATGCCTCGCCACGGAAACCAAGCGTGGCCACCGATTCCAGATCGTCCAGACTGGCGATCTTGCTGGTGGCATGCCGCGACACCGCCAGCGGCAGCTGCTCGGCAGCGATGCCACCGCCGTTGTCACGGATGCGGATCAGGCGCACGCCGCCTTCTTCCAGATCAATGTCAACGCGGGTGGCGCCTGCGTCCAGCGCGTTCTCCACCAGTTCCTTGACGACGGACGCGGGCCGCTCGACCACTTCGCCCGCGGCGATCTGGTTGATCAGGATTTCCGGAAGCGGACGGATCGTGCTCATGCGGCAGCCCCCGTGGGGAGCGGCGTGTGGGACAGGGCGACGGTGTCGGGGCGAATCAGAGAGGCATCATGCATGCGCATGATGATAGCCGAGCCCGGCCACGTCGCCGTGCCGGGCCGGCAGTTGCATCGTCGGGTTCCGCGCCTGCGGCTTACTTGCTGCCGCCGGCCACGGTGCCTGCCGCTGCGTCCATTTCAGCCTGGGCGCGGGCGGCGAACAGGGTGCCCGGAGGTGGCTGGCGGCTGAAGAAGGTGTGCACGCCGTCGAGTACGGCACCGGCAATGCGGCGCTGGTAGGCCGGGTCGATCAGGCGGCGCTCTTCATCCGGGTTGGAGATGAACGCGGTTTCCACCAGCATGGCCGGCATGTCCGAGGTGCGCAGCACCGCGAAATTGGCGCGCTCCAGGTTCGGCTTGTGGTTGTTGCCGATGCGCTTGAGCCCACCCAGCACATGCCCGGCAGCATCTTCGGACGCCTTCATGTAACCGCTCTGGGCCAGGTCCAGCAGCACGTTGGCCAAGGTGCCCTCGGTACGGTTCAGGCTGACGCCGCCAATCAGGTCGGCCGCGTTTTCCTTGTCCGCCAGCCAGCGCGCACGCTGCGAGGAGGCGCCCTTGGTGGAGAGCACATAGACCGACGAACCGGTGGCCGAACGGTTCTCGGCGGCATCGGCATGGATCGAGATGAAGATGTCCGCCTTGGCCGCACGCGCACGCTGTGCACGCATCGGCAGCGGGATGAACACGTCGGTGTCGCGGGTGAGGTAGGCGCGCAGGCCCGGGGTGGCGTTGACCTGGCGTGCCAGTTCACGCGCAACCGCCAGGGTCACGTCCTTCTCGCGCTTGCCGGTGGGGCCGATGGCACCCGGGTCCTGGCCACCGTGTCCGGGGTCGATGGCAACCACCAGGTTGCGCATACCCGGCTGCATGCGGACGCGCGAGGCGTCGCTGGGCATCACCGGGCGCGGTGCCGGCGGCTCGGCGGCGGCCGGTGCGGGAGCTGCGGCAACCGAAGTGGCCGTAGCCGCCTGCTGCGGAGTGCCCTGCTGGCCATTGAGGATGGCCGCAGGCGAACGCGGCGTGGCAGGCACACCGGTGGCAATGGTGGTCGGAATACCCGCCACCGGGGTGACGGACGGACGATTGGATACGGCAACCTCCACCGGTGCACTCGGCTGCGGAGCCGGCTGGCTGGCAACGGCTGCGGCCGGCACGGACGCCGGGGCCTGCGACGGCATGGCGGCCTGGCGGCTGGCCGCTGCGGTCAGCGCAGCGGTGGCACGCGCCGCTTCAGCACGCGCCTCGGCACCGGTCTGCGCCGGGGCCGGTGCGGCAGCGGCGGGCACGGAGCCAGTAGTGGCAGCGGGGGCCGGTGCAGCAGCTACGGCAGCAGCCGGCGCACGCACCGGGCCTTCGCCCGGCCACTCGATGGACAAGGTGGAGTTGGCGCCCTGCCCCTGCATCTGCGGCTTGAACGCGGCCACCGATTCGGCCAGGTCGAACACCACGCGGAAGGTGCCCGGGGCCGGGTTGCCGGTACGCACGGCCGTCACCACCCCGGCAGCGGCAGGCAGCTTCAGCCCGCGAGCGGCGGTGGAATCAGGAAAGTCCACGACCAGCCGGTTGGGGCCGGACAGGCTCAGGGTCTTGTAGCTGCCGCCACCACCGAGCTGGATTTCGGCGCGGGTACCGGTGGCGCCAGCGTTGATGCTGACCCCACGGATTTCCCCCGCCCAGGCGGTGGCGCTGGCCGCCAGGCAGAGCCCGGCGACGGCAACAGAGAGTGCGAACTGGCGGCTTCCCGAAGTCATGAGCGGATTCAATCACCGGATTTCGGTAATTGCAACATTTTTTCCCTTAATAATCCGCAACCTGCCATGCCTTCCTGCTGTCAGGAAACAGGAAGGCCCTGCAAGTGGCCACTTTGCGCCAGCCGCTGAACCCATTCATTTCCCACAGCGCTATGCGACGTGAGCCGGGCCCGGCGCCCTTGGCCCTCGATGGCCAGCGCCACCACGAGGTCCACCGGCGGCAATGCGCCGGCGCCACGTTCGGGCCATTCGACCAGCCACAGGTCGGCGGCACCCTCGTCCAGCCCCAGGAAATCCAGCTCGCCGGCACTGCCAATCCGGTACAGGTCCAGGTGCCAGGCCTCGCCGCCGGGCAATGGGTAACGCTCGACCAGGGTGTAGGTGGGGCTGCGGATGGCGCCCTGCACGCCCAGCGCGCGCAGCAACGCACGGGCCAGGGTGGATTTGCCGGCACCCAGGTCACCCTGCAGGTGCACCACGGCCTGCCTGGGGCGGGTATCAGCCAGCGCCGCACCGAGCAGGTCGGTGCTTTCCGGCTGCGGAAGCATCAGTTCGATCATGCCCGCCATTATGGATTGGACAGTGCACGCAGGTGTGGCAGCAGATCGCGCGGCAACAGCCCGCGCTCACCTTCGGCCGCCGCCGCATCGCCGGCCAGACCATGCAGCAGTGCACCGCTGCTGGCGGCATCAAACAGTGACAGCCCCTGCGCGCAGAGCGCGGCAATAGTGCCGGTCAGCAGGTCGCCCATGCCGCCTACCGCCATGCCGGGGTTGCCTGCGGCGATCACGCGCGGCAGATGCCCGGGGGCTGCCACGACGGTACCAGCCCCCTTCAGCACCACCACCGACTGGAAGCGTTGCACCAGCGCCTGGGCGGCGGCGTAGCGGTCGCGCTGGATGCTGGCGGTATCGGTACCCAGCAGGCGCGCGGCTTCGCCCGGGTGTGGAGTGAGGATGGCGTTGCTCAGTGGCCGTGGTGCGGTGGCGAGCAGATTGAGCGCGTCGGCATCGACCACCAGTGGCTTGTCGCCGGCAAGCGCCAGCGACCACAGCGCGCGTGCCCAGTCGTCCTGGCCAAGGCCCGGCCCCAGTGCGATCACGCTGGCGCGCTCCAGCAACGGTGTCCACTCGGCGGCATCTTCCACCGCATGCGGCATGGCCTCCGGGCAGCGCGTGAGCAGCGGTGCCACATGCGCGGTGCGTGTGGCCACGCTGACCAGCCCCGCGCCGCTGCGCAGCGCAGCCTCGGTGGCAAGCATCACCGCACCACCGCTGCCAAGGTTTCCGCCCACGCACAGCACATGGCCGTTCTCGCCCTTGTGGGTATTGATGCGCCGCCTGGGCAACTGCCGGGCCAGCACCGGTTGCACCCAGCGCACGCCACTGGCGGCCACACCGTCGAACGCCACCGCAGGCACTTCAAGATCAGCCAGCAGGCGCTGCCCTGCGCATTCCAGCGCCGCGCCGGTATGCAGGCCAAGGTGCGGCACGATGAACTGCAGCACGCGCTCGGCACGCACCGCCGCGCCCGGCACATGGCCACTGCGTGCGTCCACCCCGCTGGGCACATCCAGCGCGAACACCGGCGCGCCGGCATGGTTGATGGCGGCGATCAGCGCCGCATCGGCCGCATCCGGCTCGCGCGACAGGCCGATGCCGAACAGCGCATCGACAATGAGGTCGGCCTGCTGCAGGCAATCCTGCGACAGCTCTACGTGGCCACCAATGGCCAGGTAGTCGGTACATGCCTGCTGCGCCAGCGGCGTGCGCGGCGCGGCGTCCTCCAGGTGCAGTACACAGACGCTTCGCCCCGATTGCCGGGCGAAGCGCGCCAGCACGTAGCCGTCGCCGCCGTTGTTGCCCGGCCCGCAGACCACCACGATGCGCCGCGCCTGCGGCCAGTGCTGCAGCACGCACCGCCAGCCCGCCTGGCCGGCGCGCTGCATCAGCAGGTAGCCATCGCCGCCCAGCGCGGCGGTTGCCTGCACGTCGATGCGGCGCGCGGCTTCGGTATCGAACAGTTCGACGGGTTCTGACATGGCTTGGATTCTATACTTGTGCCATGTCCCACGCCGTTGCCACCGCCGATACCGCCCACTTGGCACAGCTCTCATTGCGTATCCGGCAGCTGGCGCGCGAGGCAGGCTTCCAACGCTGCGGCGTGAGCGACATCGCCCTGAAGGAGGACGAGGCGCACCTGGCCGACTGGCTGGGCAAGGGCCTGTACGGCACCATGGAGTGGATGGCCCGCCATGGCAGCCTGCGCGCCCGCCCCCATGAACTGCTGCCCGGTACTGTGCGGGTGATCTCGGTGGGGCTGGACTACGGCCACAAGGACGATGCCGAAGCCTGGGCCACGCTGGAAGATGGCGAGCGAGCCTACGTGGCCCGCTACGCGCTGGGCCGCGACTACCACAAGCTCATGCGCAACCGGCTGCAGAAGCTGGCCGAGCGCGTGGCCAGCGAGATCGGCCCGTTCGGCTACCGGGTATTCGTCGATTCGGCCCCGGTGCTGGAGCGCGCGTTGGCGCGCAACGCCGGCCTGGGCTGGATAGGCAAGCACACCTGCCTGATCGACCGCGACGGTGGCTCGTGGTTCTTCCTCGGCGAAATCTATGTTGACCTGCCGTTGCCGGTGGACGCGCCCGCCACCGCCCACTGCGGCACCTGCACACGCTGCATCGATGTCTGCCCCACCGCCGCCATCATTGCGCCGCACCGGCTGGATGCGCGCCGCTGCATCTCCTACCTGACCATCGAGCACGAAGGCGCCATTCCGCTGGAAATGCGCCCGCTGATGGGCAACCGCATCTATGGCTGCGATGACTGCCAACTGGTCTGCCCGTGGAACAAGTTCGCGCGCCGCACCGACGAGCCTGACTTCCGCGCGCGCAACAACCTGGACACGGCCACCCTGCCCGAGCTGTTCGCGTGGGAGGAAGACGAATTCCTGCGCCGCACCGAAGGCAGTCCCATCCGCCGCAGCGGCCACGAACGCTGGCTGCGCAACATCGCCGTGGCACTGGGCAACGCCGCGCCATCTCCGGCCACGCAGCAGGCACTGCACAGCCGCATCGAACACCCGTCCGCGCTGGTGCGCGAGCATGTGCAATGGGCGCTACAGCGCCACGGGGAGATGCACAACGAGATGAATGACGAAGGCACGCGCGCATGAGGCGCAACTTCATTCCGTGCGACCATGGCCGCCCGCACCACCGCCGCAACCGCTGAACCATGGACCGCAGTGCCGACATCCTCACCCCTGCCCAGCTCAACACGCTGGCGCGCGATCTGCTGGAAAGCGCGTTCCCGCTGGTGTGGGTGGAGGCCGAACTGGGCAATGTCAGCCGCCCGGCATCCGGGCACCTGTACTTCACCCTGAAGGACGCACGTGCGCAGGTTCGCGCGGCCATGTTCAAGCCCAAGAGCCAGTGGCTGAAGTTCGTGCCGCGCGAAGGCATGCGCGTGCTGGTGCGTGGCCGCCTGACCCTGTATGAGGCACGCGGTGATTACCAGCTCATCCTCGACCATATGGAAGAGGCCGGCGAAGGCGCCCTGCGCCGCGCCTACGAGGAGCTGAAGGCAAGGCTCGACGCCGAAGGCCTGTTCGACCCCGCGCGCAAACGCGCCCTGCCCGCCCATGTGCAGCGGCTGGCGGTGATCACCTCGCCCAGCGGTGCCGCCGTGCGCGACGTGCTGAGCGTGCTGTCGCGCCGCTTCCCGCTGCTTGAGGTGGAATTGCTGCCGGCACTGGTACAGGGCGACACCGCTGCCGTACAGATCACCTCCCTCCTGCGCCGCGCCGACGCCAGTGGCCGCTATGACGTGATCCTGCTGACCCGTGGCGGTGGCTCACTGGAAGACCTGTGGGCGTTCAATGACGAGCAGCTGGCACGTGCCATCGCCGCCAGCAACACACCGGTGGTGTCGGCCGTGGGCCACGAGACCGATTTCAGCCTGTCCGATTTCGCTGCCGACCTGCGCGCGCCCACGCCCTCGGTCGCCGCCGAGCTGCTGGTGCCCGACCAGCGCGACCTCGCGCTGCGCCTGCGCCGCCTGCAGCAGCGCCTGACCCAACTGCAGACGCATGCGCTGGGCCAGGCCATGCAGCGCACCGACCGTGCCGCGCTGCGCCTGCAGGCACACAGCCCGCAGTCGCGGCTCGCATTGCTGCGGCACCGGCAGGAAGCTGCCTTCGCGCGCCTGCAGGCCAACTGGCAGCAGCGGCAGGAGCGCCGCCATGCACGCCTGCGTCATGCCGCAGTGGTACTGCGTGGCGCGCAGCCGCAGCGTCAGCTGGACGTGCTGCGCGAACGACTCGCCTCACTCGCACCCCGCCCGCAGGCCGCCATGGCCCGCCAGCTGCAGCGTGATGCCCTGCGCCTGCGCGGCATCGCGCGCTCGCTGGAAGCGGTGAGCCCGCTGGCCACCGTGGCACGCGGCTACGCCATCCTCACCCGCGCCGACGACGGCAGCCTGGTCCGCAGCAGCCAGCAGGTACAGCAGGGCGACCAGCTGCAGGCACGGCTGGCCGAAGGCCACCTGCAGCTGCGGGTGGAGTCGATACCGGACAAGGGCAACGGCTCGTCCTGATCCCGCCCCCATGAAACCTGCCCCATGAAAAACGCCGGCCACAACGCCGGCGTTTTTCATTCGCAGGCATGCGCCCGGCTTACTGCCGCTGCGCGCCACCTTCGGTGCAGAACCGCTTTCGGTACTCCATCGCCTTGGGCATCAGCGCCTGCAGGTTCTGGATGCGGGTGCCGGGGTTCGGGTGGGTGGACGAGAACTCCGGCGGCGCCTGACCCCCACTGGCCTGGCTCATGCGCTGCCACAGCGGGATCGCCTCTTCCGGGTTGAAGCAGGCGGCCGCCGCCAGCATCAGGCCCACTTCATCGGCCTGGGTTTCATGGCTGCGCGCATACGGCAGCAGGTAGCCGTAGCCCATGGCCGACATCATCATCTGCTGCTGTTGCGGGTCCAGCCCGCCCGCCGCGCCGGCCATCTGGCCGATCTGGGTCAGCTTCTGCTGGGCCATGCGCTGGGCACCGTGGCGCAGCAGCGCGTGGGCGATTTCATGGCCCATCACCACGGCCACCGCGTCGGCGTTCTGCGCCACCGGAATCAGCCCGGTATACACCGCCATCTTGCCGCCCGGCAGGCAGAACGCATTGGCCTCGTCGGACTGGATGACATTCACTTCCCAGTCGAAATCACGCGCGAAGTGCTGCGCCTGCATGCCGTGCTCCTGCGCCAGCGAGGTCTCCACCACATCCACCTTGGAGATCAGCCGCTGGGCAATGCCACGCACCTGCTGGGCAATCTGCGAATTGGGGTCCACCGGGCGCTCCTGCGACAGGATCTCCTGGTAGGCCTGCAGGCCCAGCGCCTTTTCTTCCTCGGCATCAAGTGAGCTGTCGATCAGCACCTTCTCGCCGGTATACGGGTCCACCGAGCGGTTGCTGAAGTAGTAGCAGCCGCCATAGACGGCAAAGCCCAGCAGGATGAGCCAGCGGATGTTGCCGAACATTCCGCCACCGCGGCGGCGCGGACCGCCCGCATTCTGGTTACCGAAAGGGTCTTGTCGCATGGTGGGTTTCCGTCTGGTCCAGGGTGGCCGGGGCCGATGGTAACGCGCCCGGGTGCATGAGCAAGATCAAATGCCGCGGACCAGCCGGAAGCCAATGCGGGCCGAGGTCACGTCCGAGTCCTGCGACTGCCGCCAGGCCGCGCGGGTCTGCTCCGGCGCATTGGCCCAGTTGCCGCCCCGGATCACCCGTTGCCGGCAGCCCGGGTTGTACCAAGCCCCGCCATCAGCCGGCGCGCGCCGGTAGCTGGAATGCCAGCAGTCGGCCACCCACTCGCTCACGTTGCCGCCCATGTCGTGCAGGCCCCACGGATTGGCGCGGAACATGGCCACCGGCGCGGTGCCCCAGAAGCCATCGCCGTAGCCGATGAAGGCGTTGTTCCAGTGGCGGCCACTGGGCGAGACATCCAGGCTGCCGGTGAAGTTGCCTGTGTTGTCCGGCGGAATGCTCGCCCTGCCCCACGGATAGCGGCCCTGCCTGCCGGCACGCAGCGCGTACTCGAACTCGGACTCGGTGGGCAGGCGGTAGTAGCGCCCGGTCTGCTCGCTCAGCCAGGCCGCGTACGCCTCTGCATCACGCACGCTCACATGCATCACCGGGCTGTTGGGCGCCGCGCGCACGCCGTTGTAGTCGGACTGCCAATCCACGCCGCTACGGCGGATGAAGTTGCCGCTGCGCTCGTCGTAAACCACCGAGTGGCCACGCCGGGTGGCACGCGGGCGGGCGCTGGTGGCTTCAACAAAACGGCGGAAGTCACCCACCGTCACCTCGGTGATGCTCATGGCGAAGCCACGCTCGAAACGCACCGGGTGCTGTGGCCGCTCGGCATCGTGCGCGCCCACTTCTGTCTCCGTTGCGCCCATCAGGAACTGGCCGTGCGGCACCACCACCATCTGCGGGCCACGGGTGCCATCCTTCAGCGCGTCGCTGAATACCTGGCCGGGGCGGAAGCTGCCGTAATGGGTGACCAGTTCAATACGGTCACGCAGCACGCTGACGGTGCGGTCGCCCGGCAGCGCGATGCGTTCGGCCTGGGCCAGCTTGTCACGCGCATCCTTCAGGCCCTTGGAGGACACCAGATCGCGCAGGCCACTCACCCGCAGGGCATCAAGCTGCCGCTGGCGCATGGCCTCCACCCGCTCGCGCGCATCCATCAGGGTCGGGCTTTCACCACGGATGGTGCCGGCCTTGCCCAGCCAACGCTGCGCGGCTGGGAAGTCGGAATCCACCGTGGCGGCCTGCTCGGCGCGGCGTATCAGGCCGCTTTCCACCGCGGCCAGACCCTGGCGGGCACGGCCGCTCTCCGGGTTGGTCGCCAATGCCTCACGAAACGCCGCCTGCGCACCACCACCGTCCTCACCCAGCTGGTCCGCGCGCAGTGCCTGCTCGCCTGCCCGGTTCAGCGCCAACACCCGCCGCGCGGTGGCGACGCGCTGCTGCAGGGCCAGCTCGGCCTTGCCCTGCGGCGCCAGTGCTACCGCCACACCGATGAGCTCGGCAGCTTCGGCCAGCGCCGCGCGCTGGTTCTCGGTGCGGCTCATGCGTTCATTGGCCAACACCCGCAGGCGCTGGCGGGCCCTGTCCAGGCCGCGCTGGGCGGCGCGGTCATCCGGCTGCCGGGCCAGAATGGCCAGATACAGGGGAATGGCATCCCCTGCGTCGTGGTAAAGGCGGTCCTCGGCCAGCGCCTTGTCGGCCATCCTGCGCGCCTGCGGCAACTGCTCAGGCTCCAGCATCACCTCCGGGGCCTGCCATACCGGCAGCGCGGTGGCCTCCACCTGCGGCGCAGGGTCGGGCACGGCGGGTGGCTCGGCACGGGCAGCCACCCGCGCCTCCAACTCGGCAACCACGCGCCCGGCCAACGATTTCGGCTTCTCCTGCGTCGCCTGCGGCTGCTCGCCGTTACAGCCCACCAGCACCAATGCCAGCAGCAGTGTCGCGGTTCTGATTTGGCCGGAACTACCCAAAACGCCTCCAATCGCCAGTTGCCCACGGGGAGCGGGCCGACGTTAGGCTATTCTCGCCTGCCTGAGCAAACCCTGCAGTTGACGGAACCCACGTGGCTTATTGGATCAAACACCCATCGGAACTGGATGAACGCTACCAGCAGCGCCCCGACCGTATTGGACTGGACACCGAATTCATCCGCGAACGCACCTACTGGCCGCAGCTGGCCCTGGTGCAGATGGCGGTCGGCGATGAAATCCTGCTGATCGACCCGCTGATCCCCGGCATGTGCGAAGCACTGACGCCGTGGCTGACCGACACCGGCATCACCAAGGTGATGCACAGCGCCAGCGAGGATCTGGTCGCTTTCAAGTGCGCCTGCGGCGCGGTGCCGCGCCCGCTGTTCGACACCCAGATCGGTGCCGCGCTGGCCGGCATCGGCGGTGGGATGGGCTACCAGAAGCTGGTGGCTGAAATCACCGGCGTCACCCTGCCCAAGGGCGAGACCCGCTCGGACTGGCTCAAGCGCCCGCTCAGCGACGCTCAGCTGGAATACGCCGCCGACGACGTGGAATACCTGTTCGCGCTGCACGACACCATCAACACGCGCCTGCAGGCGCAGGACCGCGTGCAGTGGCTGCTGGACGACGGTGAACGCATGATGGCCAGCGTCGAGCGCGACGAGGGCGAGCACTGGCCGCACCTGTCCATGCGCGCCTCGCAGTTCCTTGAGCCGGAAGCCCAGCTGCGCATGCTGCGCCTGCTGCGCTGGCGCGACGTGCAGGCACGCCAGAGCGACAAGCCGCGCAGTTGGATTCTCGACAACGAACTGGCCAATGTGCTGGCACGCACGCCACCGGCAGATTACGAGGAACTGCTGAAGGTGTTCGGCCGCTACCCCAAGGCACCGCGCAAACTGGCGCAGTCCCTGTGGCAGGCACTGACCACCCCGCTGCCGGACGAAGCCGAGGCACCGATGGCGCTGTCGGCCAGCGACAGCAACAAGGCCGCGCTCAAGCGCCTGCAGGACGCAGTGGCCACGCGCACCGCCGAACTCGGCCTGCCCGAAGGCTTCCTCGCCTCACGCAAGCACCTGGAGCAGCTGCTGGAAAGCGGCAACTGGCCCAGCGCCCTCGCCGGTTGGCGCCAGCAGGAGCTGGAAGCCACGCTGAGGCCGTTGCTGTCGGGTGCGTGAGGCGGGAAAACTGCAGGGCGTAGCGTTGCAGTCAGCAGATGGCGCTCCGCATAAACCGCACGGGGCGCCGCTTGGATTGGTGAAGGCGTGCACCTGCGCACTGTCGAACAGGTGGCAGGTGTTGGAGATGGTGACGTCTTTAGCCTCCAACTCCAGGCTCAAGACGCCTTCAACGACCACAAGCAGGACATGCCCATCCCGTGGGTCGGCGCCTGCCTGATACAGATCACCGGGGGGCAGGCCCCATGCCTGTACCTCCCTGCTCGCGCCAACGCTGCTGAGCAGGGCTCCGCTGCCCCCCTTTGCCCCCACGCTGCGCGGCCGATGGTGTTGCTCATGCCCATGCACGCCGGATCCAACAGGGCCTGATTCACGGCTTTCCACTGGCGTTCATCAGGTCATTAGGTATTGAGAGAGCGCCTCATACCTTTTCGCGCCATTTGCGCAGAGCGGCATCCAGCACGACCTTCCAGCCACGGGTGTCCTTTTTTGTGAGTCGCATGCTGATGCGCTCTGCCTCAAGACGCCTCTCCGGATAATCTTTACAGATGCTCCTCAGGCGCGCTTCTATGCCTGAGTAAATCTCGCAGCGAGTGAAGTATCCATACGTTGGACGCCGATCGGTTACGGTTTCATCAAGGTAAACCTCGAAACACCCGTCTCCAGAATCCAACGCGGCTACGAAATCCCTCCACTCCACTGGTTCGATGGCATCAGCTTCGCTATCGACCCAGACGATCCACCACCCCGGATCCCCCCCTCCCGGCCCGTCTTCGCCAAATATGCTCTTCAGGTACTGATCAAGTGCCTGATGCGGGCCGATGGCATACAGCAAGCACTCCGCTAAAAGCACCGTTCGGCCTGTGGATGCTGCATCGCTCATCATTTTCCTCGACCAGGCTTTACGTTCGTTGCCCTCCCGCAACATAGCGCATCCCGATGCGCTCCGCCCGCGGCTGTCGTGGAAGCCGCACGGGCCGGATGGGGGGCGGGCATGGCATTACGACTGTTCCCGTAGCACCGTGCCTGCCTCCATCACCCTTCCTGAAAGGACGTGCTCCTATCTGGCTTTTTTACCGGAAGCCAATCTCGGCAGTCGTCCCAAGCGTAATTGACCCCGACCCCCGGATAGCCGCCCAAACACCACGAACTGCGTCGCGGCGGAAGCAGGCATGCCATCGGCATCAATGAGCAGCATCACTGACCGACAGCCAAGACCTCAGGAGCTGTCTGAGTCGCACATGGCGCCCCCCGTTCCGCCCCTTCCTCGTCGCTACCTACAGCGCACGGGGTGGCCGCCTGCATTTGAAGGAAGGAACCATGATCGACCAATCCACTACGGCAAACGCCGCAACCGCTCAGCGCCTGCTTCGTCTTCCGGAGGTCTCGCCCATCACAGGTCTGAGCCGAAGCACCATCTACGCAATGATCCGAGCAGAGGGGTTCCCCGCACACCGCAAGATCAAAGTCAGCATCGTGGCGTGGTCTCCTGCCGAGGTTTAAGCGCGGGTTGATGGAGTCCTGCCATCGCTCCCGGCAACGATGGCTGCGTGAGCTGCAGACGAACGGCAACGAGATTTTCGTTGAAGCAAAAGAAAAGGGCCTGCATTTCTGCAAGCCCTTGAATCTTATGGTGGCCGAGGACGGAATCGAACCGCCGACACGGGGATTTTCAATCCCCTGCTCTACCAACTGAGCTACTCGGCCACTTTGGTTTCGTTGACGTCGCCGCCAGCGAGGACGCGAATATTACGCATCTGTTTCGATTTGGGCAAGGGTATTGGGAAAAAATTTTCACATCGGCCAACCAACGGTCGGGGGCACGCGCCCAAGAGCATGGAAGCGGCAGCATGTCCGAGGGGGTCAGCCGCCGCTGTCAGCCTCGCCTGACTGCCAGCCGCCCTCACCTATCCAGCGCAGCGCGCTCAGCGATGGCATGAACATGTACTCGCCACCACGCAGGTGGTTGAACGTGGTCACGCCCTCCACGCGCCGCCGCACGGGGTCGGCCGGGATGGTGAACGTACCCGGTTCCGGGTGCAGGCCAACCACCGGGTCGCGTTCCTCGCCAAGGTCGATGAAGTTGCCGCGGTTGATCCATTCCTGCTGCAGGAACTCGATGGTGTCGAACGCCCGAGCACTGATGAAGATGAAGAAGATGCCACGGTCAGCGGCGGCGTCATCGGTGGCGGTCACCGCATCGGTCCACTTCGGCCCGAAGGTGGACGAGCGGCGGATGATGCGGTGAATGTTGACATCGGTCAGGATGGTGAGCTGGCTGTCACGCGGGTTGAGCCTGCGCATATGCGATGCGTAAGGGCACAGCAGCCCCTGCTTGTCCTCGGAGAAGTCGAAATCATTGTTGCGGGCAGGGTCCGCACCCAACGCCGGGTCATCCGCATCGGGGCACAGCGTCAACGGCGCACCGCTGCGCCAGCGGCCAAACATCTTGGCGCCAAGTTTTTCCTGCGCCTGCGCATCGTCGGCATGACTGCGGAGGAAGTCATTGAAAGCGCCGACGCGGCTGTGATACTTGCGCAGCACGATGAAGGAGCCATTGCGCCCCAGTACCTCGGGCTGCGGCACTGCCAACGGTGCGCCGGTTTCGCTGTTCTCGCCCAGGATGAACTCACCGGCGGCAATCGCACGCTCCTGCCCCGGCTGCGGATCGACGCCGCTGCCTGCAACGGTGGGTTGGGAAATGGAATCACGGAAACCAAAAGGATTTTCCGCATCGGCATCGGCGCCGAAACGATGCGTACCCATCAGCGTGACACCCTGCGAGCGGTCCAGCTCGCCCATGGCCTTGGCGATGGACTGGTCAAGTGCCGCGTCATCACGCGCGTAGATGGTCAATGCGATATGGCAGACGCCGGGGTGATAGACCTCCTCCCAGTGCTCAGGCGCATTCTCGCCCTCATCACGCAGTTGTTCCGCACGGGCCGCCATGCCCTGCTGGAACGGGAGCGGGAAGGTCTCCAGGGTGCTCTGCGGGACGCCCAACGCCTTCAGCCCCTCATGGCTGATTGCCATGCCCGTCCATGCGTGCAGCTCCTCCGTCCAGCCTGCCGCGGACGGAATATGCGGTGCCAGCGCGCGCACGAGCGCTCGGCCTCCCTCGGCATCGTCCACATGCAGCATCGCGTGGATGCCGACATAGGGTTCGGGGCGGGAACGAAGAATCAACGCCTGGATGTCATCAAGCGCCAACGTGACGCGCTCGCGACGAAAGCGCGCGGCAAGATCTGCAAGCAAGGCCATGTCAGTAGTCCACGCCTTCGGGCCGGCTGATGGCCGCGCTCAGCTTTTCAAGTGCCGCGCGCGTCACCGGGTCCATCTCGCCGTTCACCGCCATCGTGTCGAGAAATGCATCAAGTGCTTTCTCGGTACGCTGGAAGCGCCTCACGTCCACCACGGTCACCTGCGGATTGGCGACAAACCAGCCGGCAGCGTCAATCTGGTGGTTGGCAATGAAGTCCTTCACCTCCGGGCTGCTGATGCCGGGCCAGCCTTCGACATTGGCGAAGAGCAGGTCCATCAGGCCCGGAATCTTGGTGGCGAAATCATTGATGTAGGTATCCCAATCGCCGTCGTAGGCCGTGGCAAACAGGATGCGGGTGTCGTTGTCGAAGAATACGAAGCGCATGTCATGCAGGGTGGAAACACGCTGCGCGCCATCCATGTTGCCGTGGGTCAAGTCGAAGATGCGATGCAGGCGGTCTGCGCCACCCGGCTTCAAGGTGGCGATGGCCGTCAGCTCGGACACGTTGCCCGACTGCATGCCCGCACGCCCTGCCTTCTGCGCACTGCCCTTCAGGTCGGGGTTGTGATCACGGATCAGTGATTCCAGCGCGATCTTTGCCAGTTGTGGCAGGTCCTGCGCCAGTTCCGCCGCACGACGGCGGATTTCCTCGGCCGTGGTCTCATCGGCCAGACGCGGGTCATTGCTCTTGGTCATGGTGCATGTCCTCAGTCTGGAATCTCATCTGCGCCAGCAGGCTCATGCCGGCGGCGGTCGTTCATCTCGTGACGGAAGCGGCTGGAGCGGTCGTAGGCCACACGGCGGATGCGCATGATTCCGCCAAGCGGGCGATGGGCTTCCACGCCATTCCAGGGATTGAAGGCGAGCACGTCATCACCGAATACCTGCCGCCCCGGCGTATACGGCGCCTGCCGGGGGAAGCGCAACGTGGCCACGGGCTGCTGAGGCGAGAGCTTCTCCTCCCACAGCACCGCGGCATCCTCGACAGGCATCTTCTCCGCATCCACGCACAGCTGCGCGCGCAGCGTGTACACCGCATCGTTGTTCTGGAAGAAGTCACTGATGGCATCGCGCATCATCGAATAGCCCGTATCCTCCACCGGCTTGCCGGTAAGGGCGCGTACCGATTCGGAATGCGGTGCCAACGACAACTTGGCAACATGCGCGCCATAGCGCATCGCCGCCTGGGTGAAATAGGTTTCGCCCAATGGGTGGTTGTTGTCGCGCCCCAGCCCTTCCAGCGTGGCACCCGGCGTGCCGCCCAGCGCCTCCACCGCTTCCTTTGCCCCACGCGCAACGCCGGCAACGATGCGCTGGAACACATCAGGCGCATGCGCGTTGGCCTCGAGCACGCCAAGCAACACCTTGTACTTTTCAATGGTGCCGAACGCCAGCGTCGGGAAGTTCACCATCAGGAAATCCTGGTTGGCCCCACCCAGCTCCGGTGACAGCCGCTCGCCGGGCACCCCCATCACCTTGATCGCAAGGCCACGCGGTGCAGGAATCTTGTCCGTATGGATATCGCCGGGCGCAGACGACAGGCGCGCGACCACGTCGTACCTGCCCGGCTCGGCAAAGATGCCCTGCCGCAGCTCGGGCGCCAGACCCTCATGAACCTCAAGCACACCCTTCAGAATGGCATGCGACTTTGCGTGAGCATCGCGGATGGCATGCCGGTGCGCCTCGCAGGCGCGGGCACCCGTGGCTGCCATCTGCGCGACCACCTCGTCTATCAGGCGGCGCTCGTCGTCGGAGACATGCTCCAGGCTCGGCTCGTAACGGATCGGTTCCAATGCCCACCTCTGCGTCACTCATGGATGCGCTTTGCGCGCTGCATCCATGGCGGTGTCCTGCTTCGCGGATGCATCACGACGAGAGGCTACGAGCGGCCTCAAAAAGACGGCGTGAAGCGCGACCCACCACTTTCATCACCCATCGTGAAGATGCATGTCGATACATGCGCAACCACCATGCGGAGTGATGAACATGCGGGCTGATGAAATGGAACGAATGCATGACGAGCACAATCACCCGCGATGAAAGCATGCCGCCTCGAGCCCCGCACCCGAAAATGTCATGAAGCCGGACACGAAAAGAGCCGCACCAAAAGATGCGGCTCTTTCCTGGAACATTGGTGGAGCGGAGGAGGATCGAACTCCCGACCTTCGCATTGCGAACGCGACGCTCTCCCAGCTGAGCTACCGCCCCACACGGTGCTGCAAATTCTACGCGCCTAATAATGGCTTCGCCAAGGGGCTGGCCCCGAGTGGCAATGCGCCCACCGCACGCAACCTCGCACGACATGCTGCCCCTGAGCGGATGCTCATGAGTCTCAGAAGCAGAACTTTTCAGCCGCGCCTCATCGCACCGGCGCATTGGCCAGCAACCAGATCGGCCAGAGGAAAGTACGAGAAAGAAAGTTTGGCCGGCGACCCGATGGAGGGATTCGGGCCGCCGGCCCTGGGAGCGACGGGCTACCCACCTGCGCCGTCCCATGGCCACAGTGCCAGCGCCCAGGTGAAGCCGGCGTCGCCGCGCGGCGACATTTCCCGGTCAATCCTGAGACAGTAGGCCTGCAGCGGACGCTCCTGACCGCTGCAGGCGGTTCATACCTGCCCACAAGCAGCCCGCCATACGCCGTAGTATCCTTTCCTGACGACCTTTGGCCCGGAGGACCGCGCACCATGCGCTTTCGCCCACGTTACGCCCTGATTCCCCTGTTCGCGCTCGTACTCACTGCCTGTGGCGGTGGCCAGGTCAAGCGTGTTTCCGAGCCGGCCGCCAGCATCCAGCAGCTCACCGTGGGCAGCGATGGCAACTGGAACGTGGAACTGCGCCTGCGCAACTACAGCTCCATGCCGATGCGATTTGACACCGTTTCGCTGGCGGTCAAGGTCGGCGACGAAGCGGCCGGCACCCTCAGCGCCACCCCCGGCCTGTCCATCGGCCCGGAATCGGCTGACGTGGTCAGCGTGCGCATGCAGCCATCCTCGGCCGCGCGCATGGTGGTGGCCGATTCGCTGGCCGGTGGCCGCTCGCTGTTCTACGAACTGGAAGGCAGCGTCAGCGCCACGCCGGAAGAGAAGAAGCAGCGCAGTTTCCAGGTCAAGTCGCGCAACAGCCTCAACCAGGCCCCAGGCCTGCCCGGCGTGCTCCGCTGAGCCGCCCCTCCCCTTTCCGCATCGTTCGAGATCGTTCTGATGAGCAATTACAAAGCCCCCGTTACCGACCTCCGTTTCGCCCTGCACGACGTGCTGAAGGCCGAATCCCTGTTTGCCGCCATGGGCCTTGAAGAAGCCAGCGCCGATGTCATCGATGCCGTGCTGGAAGAAGCCGGCCGCTTCAGCGCCAGCGTGCTGGCCCCGTTGAATGCCGTGGGCGACCAGACCGGCTGCAAACTGGACAAGGCCACCGGTGAAGTCACCACCGCGCCGGGCTTCAAGGAAGCCTATGCGCAGTTCATCGAAGGCGGCTGGACCGGCCTGACTGCATCGCCGGATTTCGGCGGCCAGGGCATGCCGGAAACGCTGGGCATGGCGCTGAGCGAAATGGTCTCCTCGGCCAACCTGGCGTGGAGCCTGTTCCCGATGCTGTCGCACGGTGCCGTCGAGGCACTCAAGCACTACGGTGAGGACTGGCAGAAGGAAGCCTTCCTCAAGCCGCTGGTGGCAGGCAACTGGACCGGCACCATGTGCCTGACCGAGCCGCACGCGGGCACCGACCTGGGCCTGATCAAGACTCGCGCCGAAGCCAACGCCGACGGCAGCTATTCCATCACCGGCACCAAGATCTTCATCACCGCCGGCGAGCATGACCTGAGCGAGAACATCGTCCATCTGGTGCTGGCCAAGCTGCCAGACGCCCCTCCGGGCCCGAAGGGCATCTCGCTGTTCGTCACGCCCAAGTACAAGGTGGACCGCGAAGGCAAGATGGGCGAACGCAATGCTCTGCGTTGTGGCGCGCTGGAACACAAGATGGGCATCCACGGCTCGTCCACCTGCGTGATGAATTTCGACGGTGCCGAAGGCTATCTGGTCGGCCAGCCGCACAAGGGTCTGCAGGCGATGTTCGTGATGATGAACTCCGCGCGTCTGGGTGTTGGCGTGCAGGGTCTGGCGCAGTCCGAGCGTGCCTATCAGGGCGCAGTGGCGTATGCCCGCGAGCGTCTGCAGTCGCGCGCGCCGAAGGGCCCGCAGCTGGCCGACAAGCCGGCCGATCCGATCATCGCCCAGCCCGATGTACGCCGTATGCTGCTCACCACCAAGGCACTGACCGAAGGTGGCCGCCTGCTCGCCGCGCACGCCTACACCCAACTCGACGCGGCGCAGAACGCCACCGACGAGAAGGTGCGCGCCGACGCCGACACTCTGGTCAGCTTCCTCACGCCCATCGTGAAGGCCTGCCTCACCGAGTGGAGCATCGAAGCCACCTACAACGGCCAGCAGGTGTTCGGCGGCCACGGCTACATCGCCGAGCACGGCATGGAGCAGTTCGCGCGTGATGCACGCATCACCACGCTGTACGAAGGCACCACCGGCATCCAGGCGCTGGACCTGATCGGCCGCAAGACCGCCGTGTCGCAGGGCGCGGGCCTGAAGCTGTTCCTGGCCGAGGTGGAGCAGTTCATCGCCGACAACGCCAACAACCCGGCCGTGGCCGAA
The DNA here is from genome assembly GCA_002329155.1 of Stenotrophomonas sp. UBA2124. Taxonomy (GTDB): domain Bacteria; phylum Pseudomonadota; class Gammaproteobacteria; order Xanthomonadales; family Xanthomonadaceae; genus Stenotrophomonas. The sequence continues at coordinate 138,573 of DCXY01000026.1, forward strand.
TTCCTGCCGGTGCTCGGCGCCAAGGCCAAGGAATGGGGCAAGCTCACCATGAACGTGCTGCAGCGTGCCGCCGCCAATCCGGAAGAACTGGGCGCGGCCAGCTGGGACTATCTGTTCTACAGCGGCTACGTCGCGCTGGCCTACTGGTGGGCACGCAGCGCCGCCGCCGCGCAGGCCTCCAGCCACCCGCAAGCCTTCAAGCAGGCCAAGCTGGACACCGCGCGCTTCTACTACGCGCGCATCCTGCCGCGCACCCTCACCCATGCCGCCAGCATGGAGAGCGGCGCCGAGCCGCTGATGGCCATGGACGCCGACCACTTCGGCGACTGATTCCGCGTGCATCGCCCGCCCTTTGGCACCGCCAAGGGGCGGGCCTGGCAGGGCCAGGCACATCGTGCTGCGCCATTTCGTCGCAAGCGCATTTACACAAATTGTCACGCTTCGTGTATAAGCTGTTTTCCCGATGGAGACAGACACTACAGCGCGTGGTCTGATCGATACCGGAGCAGACACTTCCGCTCCGACAGACGGGTTTTCACTTCTCCCTTCCCTTCACCGCCTTGGCTCGGTGCGATTGCTTTCGCTCGATGCGCATGGGCGCGTGCTCGACTGGATCAACTGGCAGGACGCCGCCTGCCTGTACGCGCGCGGCGCCGTCGCCTGGACGCTGGGTGATCCCTGCCTGCATGTGCATGGCGCCACCAACCGCATCAGCGGCCTGCGCAGCGGCATGGACCTGCACCCCATCATCGCCTCGCGCGGCCACGCCCGTTCGCGCGCCATCGACCCCACGCCCAACCTCACCAACACCGCGCTGTTCGCACGCGACGCACAGCTGTGCCTGTACTGCGGCAACCAGTTCAGCCGCCCGCACCTCACCCGCGACCACGTGCTGCCAGTCTCCAAGGGCGGCCAGGACACCTGGGAAAACGTGGTCACCGCCTGCTTCCAGTGCAACTCGCGCAAGAGCAACCGCACCCCCCAGCAAGCCAACATGCCGCTGCTGGCCGTGCCCTACCGGCCCAGCTGGATCGAGCACCTGATCCTGTCCAACCGCAACATCCTGGCCGACCAGATGGCCTTCCTGAAGGCCCAGCTGCCCAAAAGCGCCCTGCGCCGCAGCGCCTGACGCCCCGCGCACCCGCCGCGCTGACGCCTTGATTCCAGCGACAACCTGAACCGGCACTTCAGCCTGTCGGCACGAAACCGTCATGCTCCGCTCACAATTGTTGCGGTTTGCTTGCTCCGCCCTCCCGGCAAGGCGAAAATAGCCATTCGGTTGAAACGCCAAGAACATGATCGACTCTGCCTCCTATCCGCGCCTGTCGCGCATCCAGACGCCCGATGACCTGCGTACGTTCGACGAAAGCGAACTGGTCGCTGTCGCCGAGGAACTGCGTGCCTATCTGATCGAGTCGGTGGGCAAGAGCGGCGGTCATTTCGCAGCCGGCCTGGGCGTGATCGAACTGACGGTCGCCCTGCACTACCTGTTCAACACGCCGGTGGACCAGCTGGTGTGGGACGTGGGCCACCAGACCTACCCGCACAAGATCCTCACCGGCCGCCGCGACAGCATCCACACCGTCAAGCAGAAGGACGGCGTCGCGCCGTTCCCCAAGCGCGAAGAGAGCGAGTACGACACCTTCGGCGTCGGCCACTCCTCCACCTCCATTTCCGCTGCACTGGGCATGGCCATCGCCTGCCAGCGCGCCGGTGATGGCCGCAAGGCCGTGGCCGTGATCGGCGATGGCGCGATGACCGCCGGCATGGCCTTCGAGGCGCTGGCGCACGCGGGCGGCATGGACGAGGAGCCGAACGTACTGGTCATCCTCAACGACAACAACATGTCCATCTCCGAAGCGGTAGGCGGGCTGACCAAGATGCTCGGCCGCGCCACCGCCAGCCGCACGCTCAACGCGCTGCGCGAAGGTGGCAAGAAGATTCTCGGCGACAAGCGCAACAGCCCACCGGCGCGCTTCGTCAAACGCTGGGAGGAACAGTGGAAGGGCATGTTCGTGCCGTCCACCGCGTTCGAGCAGATGGGCTTCCACTACACCGGCCCCATCGACGGCCACGACCTGCCGCTGCTGCTGTCCACCCTCAAGCGCCTCAAGGACGCCAAGGGCCCGCAGCTGCTGCACATCATGACCACCAAGGGCAAGGGCTACGAGCCGGCCGAGGACGACCAGATCGGCTACCACGCCGTCGGCCCGTTCGACCCCAGCAAGGGCCTGCCAACCAAGAGCGCGCCCAAGAAGCCCACCTACACCGATGTCTTCGGTGACTGGCTGTGCGATGCCGCCGCTGCCGAACCGCAGCTGATGGGCATCACCCCAGCCATGCGCGAAGGCTCCGGCCTGGTGCGTTTCAGCAGGGAATACCCGGAGCGTTATTTCGACGTGGCCATTGCCGAGCAGCACGCGGTGACCCTGGCCGCCGGCATGGCAACGCAGGGCGCCAAGCCCGTCGTCGCCATCTACTCCACCTTCCTGCAGCGCGCCTACGACCAGCTGGTGCATGACGTGGCCATCCAGGACCTGGACGTGCTGTTCGCCATCGACCGTGCCGGCGTCGTCGGCCCGGACGGCGCCACCCACGCCGGCAACCTGGACCTGAGCTTCCTGCGCTGCGTGCCGAACATGCTGGTGATGGCCCCGGCCGACGAGAACGAGTGCCGGCAGATGCTCAGCACCGGCCTGAAGCACAAAGGCCCCGCCGCCGTACGTTACCCGCGCGGCACCGGCCCCGGCGCGGCCATCGGCAACGACCTGTCCACGCTGGAAATCGGCAAGGCCCAGCTGCGCGCGCAGGGCAGCCGCATTGCCCTGCTCGCCTTCGGCGCCACCGTCACCGCCGCCGAACAGGTGGGCCGCGAACTGGGCCTGACCGTGGTCAACATGCGCTTCGTCAAACCGCTGGACAAGGCGATGCTGCTGGAACTGGCCCGCACCCACGAAAGCTTCGTCACCATTGAAGACAACGTGGTGGCCGGCGGCGCCGGCTCGGGCGTTGCCGAACTGCTCAACGCCGAAGCCGTGCTGATGCCGGTGCTGCACCTGGGCCTGCCAGACAGCTTCCAACACCACGCCAGCCGCGAAGACCTGTTAGCCGAAGCCGGCATCGACGCAGCCGGCATCCGCGCCGCCGTCCTCAAACGCTGGCCCAAGCTGAAAGACAACGCCGCGCCCTTGAGCGCCGCAAGCTGAGCAAAAAGCCCCGCAATGCGGGGCTTTTTGTTGGACGCGCGCACGTTGCTTCTGTAGCCCGGGTAAGCGCAGCGCACCCGGGAAGCGGGTGGACGATCAGCCCAAGGAAATCGCCAGGAGCCCCGGGTGCGCTTTGCTTACCCGGGCTACGCGGCTGCCCGACAGCTTCCAACACCACGCCAGCCGCGAAGACCTGCTGGCCGAAGCCGGCATCGACGCAGCCGGCATCCGCGCCGCCGTCCTCAAACGCTGGCCCAAGCTGAGAGACAACGCCGCGCCCTTGAGCGCCGCAAGCTGAGCAACCAAAAGCCCCGCAATACAGGGCTTTTTGTTGGACGCGCGCATTTTGCTTCTGTAGCCCGGGTAAGCGCAGCGCACCCGGGAAGCAGGCGGACAATCAGCCAAAGGAAATCGCCAAGAGCCCCCAGGTGCGTTGCGCTTACCCGGGCTACACCAGTCACAAGCAGTCAGCACATCAAGGCAATCCCTCAGAAATAGCCTTGGAACGCTTCCATAAAACGCTCATGGGGGTTATCGAATTTCACCCGCTTGGCATCGAATTTCAGCGGATCAAGCGGGATGTAAAGCCGACCCCATCCTCGAAGCCATTCTTTTGTATCCATGTACGCTTCATTCGCCGGGCCGGCAGCCATGATCTGTTTGACCTGCTCCCAACCATCGATGCCCCCACAATCGTCAGGGGGTGCCAGGCTCGCACCAGCCGTACAGCGTGGATACCTGCCCCGGCCCCTGGGCTTCTGCTCCTGGATGACAAGGTGGTGATGCCACATGTCGCCGAAGTCATAGAGGTAATCCACAACCATGCCGACCTTCATATGGTCGCTGACAAGCTGGTTCCAGACAGCCGGCGACAGCTGATCATCCCGCTCGGGAATGCCGATCCTCAGGCCATCAGGAAAGCTGAATTCATGCAGATGGGAGTCGTTCCAGCCCATCGCATCCTGTATGGCGACATGCAACTCCCACAAGCTGTAATTGCAGGGAATCTCGATCTGGCGCCAGACCAGAGGCTTGGTCCCGGCCAGTTCGACCCGGACCACATACACCTCACCTGCCTCCTCGGGTACTCGCCTGGCCGCTTCCAAACCACCTCCGCCGACCAGTGTTGCTGCATCGGCGAGATCGTCCCATGAGGGGTAGCCCTGCAACTGGGCGATGACACGCAGTGCTACGTCCAGTGGCAGTTTTTCCGGATGCTCGGCAACCAAACCCGGATAGGCTTTGGCCAATACCTTTGCCTGTTTCTTCAGATGGGAAATAAGGTCCATGCCGCCTCGCTGCCGTTGAACCGCGCGCCAAAACTGGGAGAGTACAGAAGATGAGCGCGGTTGACTGAAATCCATATCTGGGGCCAGACGAAGCACCGTGGCAAGCCGTCAGCAGCGGCATTGCGCTGCCCCGTTAGGGTGAAAATAGGGTGCACAACGAAAAAGGGCTCACGACGTAAGCCGCAAGCCCTTGATCTTGATGCAGTAGTGGTCGGGACGGCCGGATTCGAACCGACGACCCTCTGCCCCCCAGGCAGATGCGCTACCAGGCTGCGCTACGCCCCGAACGTCTACTGCTTCGCCGTGATGGCGAGCCGGTGAGTATACCGGCTTTGCGCGGAAATTTGTTCAGCGGCGGAGCAATTGCAGCACTTCTTCCAGCTCCATCCGCACCTGCTTGATGATCTGGTTGCTCAGTGCCGATTCCTGCTTGGCACCGTCACCGTCCAGCTGCAGACGGGCACCACCAATGGTATAGCCCTGTTCGTACAGCAGGCTGCGGATCTGCCGGACCATCAGCACGTCATGGCGCTGGTAGTAACGGCGGTTGCCACGGCGCTTGGCCGGCTCAAGGCTGGGGAACTCGGTTTCCCAGTAGCGCAGCACGTGCGGCTTCACGTCGCACAGCTCGCTCACCTCACCAATGGTGAAGTAGCGTTTGGCCGGAATCGGCGGAAGTTCGCGGTTACTGCCCGGATCCAGCATATGCCTCCACCCGCTCCTTGAGCTTCTGGCCCGGACGGAAGGTGACCACCGTACGGGCGGAAATCGGAATTTCCTCGCCGGTCTTCGGGTTGCGGCCCGGGCGCTGGTTCTTGCGCCGCAGGTCGAAATTGCCGAAGCCCGACAGCTTTACCTGACGTCCCTGTTGCAATGCATCGCGCAGCACATCGAAGAACGCATCAACGAACTCCTTGGCCTCGCGCTTGTTCAGGCCGACCTCGTCAAACAGACGATCTGCCATCTCAGCCTTGGTCAATGCCATAACTGCTCCCTGCCCCCTGTATCAACCACGGATCCTGGCGCCGTGCCCGCTGTCGATGGCAGCCACCACCGCAGCCACCACTGCATCCACGTCACGGTCCGTCAGAGTGCGCGATTTGTCCTGCAGAATCAAGCCCATAGCCAGACTCTTGAAACCCGGCTCGACCCCCTGGCCAACGTAACGGTCGAACAGCACCACCTCGCGCAGCAGCTCGCCAGCCGCCTGGCGGATGGTGGCCGCCAGCGCGGCCCAGCTCACCTGTTCATCCACCACCACGGCCAGGTCGCGGCGCACCGCCGGGAAGCGCGACAGCTCGGCCGAACGCGGCAGCGCGCGGGCTGCCAGCGGCGCCAGGTCCAGCTCGAAGCCCAGCACGTCCACGTCGATCTCCATGGCCTTGGCCAGGCGCGGGTGCAGCTGGCCGATCCAGCCGATGCACTGGCCTTCGCGCCAGATATCAGCCGAGCGCGCCGGGTGCGCGTACGGGCGCTGCGAGGCGCGGAACTCCAGCACGGCGCCGGAGGCGGCGGCCAGCGATTCCAGATCACCCTTGAGGTCATGGAAATCCACCTTGCGCGCCTTCTCGCCCCACTGCAGGGCGGCGGCATCGCCACAGACGGCGGCAGCCACGCGCACGGTCTCCAGCGGCGCGGGCTTGCCCTGGCCTGCCTGCTGCTGGAACACGCGGCCGATCTCGAACAGGCGCACACGGCCCGCCTGACGGGCCACGTTGCGGCCCAGCGTGGCCACCAGCCCCGGCAGCAGCAGCGGGCGCATCACCGCCAGCTCGGCCGACAGCGGGTTGGCCAGCGCCACCAGCCCTTCGCCCTGGCTCCACTGCGCGAGCAGCTCAGCATCGACGAAGGCGTAGTTGATGGTTTCCAGCATCTCGCGCGCCACCAGCTGGCGGCGCACGCTCAGGTCATCCAGACGGGTTTCGCTGGGCATGGCGATACGCGCGGCACCGCCCGGCAGCGTGGTCGGAATGGCCTCGTAGCCGTGGATGCGGGCCAGCTCTTCGATCAGGTCTTCTTCGATGGCGATATCAAAACGGCTGCTCGGGCCGGTGACGGTCCAGCCATCAGCCACCGCTTCCACCTTCATGCCCAGCGCACGCAGGATGCGCTCGACTTCGGCATCGGTCACTTCAATACCCAGCACGCGCAGGATGCGCGCACGGCGCAGGTGGATGGGTGCAGCCACCGGCAGGTCGGCCTCGCGCACCGCCTCGGTCACCGGCGACGGCGTGCCGCCTGCCAGCTCCAGCACCAATCGCGTGGCGTATTCGATGGCGGTACGCGGCAGCTGCGGGTCCACACCACGCTCGAAACGGTGGCCGGCATCGGTATGCAGGCCGAGCTTTCGGCCGCGGCCCATGATGGCGGCCGGCGCAAAATGCGCCGCCTCCAGAAACACATTGGTGGTGGCATCGGTGACGCGTGTATCGAAGCCCCCCATCATGCCGGCCAGGCCGACCGGACGGTCAGCGTCGGTCACCACCAGGAAGCTGTCATCCAGCGTGGCATCACGGCCATCGAGCAGCTTGAGTGCCTCGCCAGCACGCGAGCGGCGCACGCCGATGCTGCCCTTGAGCGTATCCAGATCGTAGGCGTGCATCGGCTGGCCCAGTTCCAGCATCACGTACTGGGTGATGTCCACCAGCAGCGACAGCGGGCGCACGCCACTGCGGCGCAGGCGCTCGGCCATCCATACCGGCGTGGTGGCGGCAGCGTTGACACCTTCGATCACCCGGCCCAGATAGCGCGGCGCTTCGGCACCGGCATCCAGCGCAATGGCCAGCTCACGCGCGCCATGCGCCGGCACCGGGTCGGCGGCAAACGGCTTGACCTCGCTGCGGGTAGCGGCTGCCACGTCGTAGGCGATGCCACGCACGCTGAAGCAGTCGGCGCGGTTCGGGGTCAGCTTGATCTCGATGCTGGCGTCCGGCAGGCCCAGGTAATCGGCCAGCGGCGTGCCGACCGGCGCATCGTCCGGCAGCTCCAGCAGGCCGGAGGCATCGCTGTCCAGGCCCAGCTCCTTGGCCGAGCACAGCATGCCGTTGGATTCCACACCGCGCAGCTTGGCTGGCTTGATCTTCAACTCACCGATCTGCGCGCCGACCATCGCCAGCGGCGCGACCAACCCCGGACGTGCGTTCGGCGCGCCGCATACGATCTGCAGCAGCTCGCCCTGCCCTGCGTCCACCTTGCACACCTGCAGGCGGTCGGCTTCCGGGTGACGCACCGCTTCGACGATGCGCGCCACCACCACCTGCGCCAGGCCGTCGCCCAGCGCCGTGACGTCCTCGACTTCCAGGCCGATGGCGGTCAGCACCGCGCTCAGTTCATCGCGCGAGACGGTGGTGGGTACATGGCTGCGCAGCCAGCTTTCGGAGAATTTCATGTTGTCACCCAGGTGGGAGGCGCGCCTCCCGTTGCAGTTTTGTCGTGCCGCCCAGCGCAAGCGCAGGTTGCGGCCATCCGGAAGAACCGCCGGGCATCAGCCGGCGTCAAGGCAGTACGGTCAGGCGAACTGGCGCAGGAAGCGCACGTCGTTCTCGAAGAACGCACGCAGGTCGTTCACGCCGTAACGCAGCATGGCGAAGCGCTCCACGCCCAAGCCGAAGGCGAAGCCGGTGTAGCGTTCCGGGTCGATGCCCACGCTCTTGAGCACGTTCGGGTGGACCATGCCGCAGCCCAGCACTTCCAGCCAGCGGGTGCTGCCGTCAGGCTGCTGCCAGGCGATGTCCACTTCCGCACCGGGCTCCACGAACGGGAAATAGCTGGGGCGGAAACGCATCTCGAAATCGCGCTCGAAGAAGGCACGCACGAACTCGGACAAGGTGCCCTTGAGGTCGGCGAAGGTGGAGTGCTCGTCTACCAGCAGGCCTTCAACCTGATGGAACATCGGCGAATGGGTCTGGTCGCTGTCGCTGCGGTACACCTTGCCGGCGGCGATCATGCGCAGCGGCGGGCGGTGGTCGCCCATGTAGCGCACCTGCACACCGGAGGTATGCGTGCGCAGCAGGCGGCCGTCGCCGAAGTAGAACGTGTCGTGCATGGCGCGCGCCGGGTGGTGCGGCGGGAAATTCAGCGCCTCGAAGTTGTGCCAGTCGTCCTCGATCTCCGGGCCTTCGGACAGCTCGTAGCCCAGCCGCGCGAAGATTTCGGTGATGCGCTCCAGCGTGCGCGTGACCGGGTGCAGCCCACCGCGCTCGGCATGGCGGCCCGGCAGGGTCACATCGATGCTTTCCGCCGCCAGCCGCGCATCCAGTGCCGCGTTCTCAAGCAGCGCCTTGCGCTCGCCCAGTGCGGTGGAAACCGCATCGCGCGCCAGGTTGATCGCCTCACCCGCCGCCTTGCGCTCCTCGGCCGGCAGCGTGCCCAGCTGCTTGAGCTGCGCGGTGATGCTGCCACTCTTGCCCAGCAGCGAAACGCGCAGGTTCTCCAGCGTTTCCGGGCTCTGCGCGGCGGCCACGTCGGCCAGCGCCTGCGTGGTAAGGGATTGGATGTCACTCATGGATCGACGGACCTCGGATCGGTTTGCCTGCAGCGGCCAGCGCCGGGCCGACCCCGTCGCACCGCCTGCCTCCCGTGCATGCCACGCGGCATGGCTGGAAGGCCACAAAAAAGAATGGGGAAGGACTCGCGCCCTTCCCCATGCATTGTCTCACTCAGGCCGCTGCGCGTGAACGCCACAGCCGCCATGGAAAGAACTTATGCCGCCAGCGCGCCCTTGGCCTTTTCAGCCAGTGCGGCAAAACCGGCCGCGTCGTGCACGGCGATGTCTGCCAGCACCTTGCGGTCCAGGGTGATGCCAGCCTTGAGCAGGCCGTTCATGAAACGGCTGTAGCTCATGCCGTTGATGCGGGCAGCCGCATTGATGCGGGTGATCCACAGCGAACGGAAGTTGCGCTTCTTCTGCTTACGGCCAATGTAGGCGTACTGCTGAGCCTTGATGACCGCCTGCTTGGCGACGCGGAAAACCTTGCGACGGGCGTTGTAGTAGCCCTTTGCCTGGCTGATGATTTTCTTGTGGCGGCGGCGCGCCTGCACACCACGCTTTACTCGTGCCATGGTTCAGTTCCTCAGAGGTAGGGCAGCATGCGGTCCAGACGGCCTGCGTCTTCTGCGCGGACGTGGTTCGTCTGACGCAGGTTACGCTTCCGCTTGGTCGCCTTCTTGGTGAGGATGTGGCTACGGTTGGCGTGGCCAGCCTTGTACTTGCCGGATGCGGTCTTGCGGAAACGCTTGGCCGCCGCCCGGTTGGTCTTGATCTTGGGCATTGCTATGTCCTTGATGGTCTCTTTTCACTGGCTGGGCGGTGGCCGTGGCCACGCTTTCCGTCCTTGCCCTTGCCTGTCTAAAGCCCACGCTCCCGTTGGAGGCAGGCAGGTCCTGTTGGGTACAGCAAACAACAAACCCGGCGAACCGGGCCGCCCATTATGCCTTGCCAACCAGCCACTTGCAAACAGCAGGCGGATGGGGCGGTTTCTAGCTGAATGGGCATGCCAACGGGGAGGTGGCACAGGCCCCTCCCCATCCGGCAGCAAGGCGGCGGCGCGGGGCCGCAGCGGCTTACTTCTTCTTCGGCGCGATCATCATCACCATCTGCCGGCCTTCAAGGCGCGGACGCGATTCGATGATGATGTCTTCGCCCAGGTCGGCCTCGATGCGGCCAGCCATCTCGCGGCCCAGCTCCTGGTGGCTCATTTCACGGCCACGGAAGCGGATGTTGACCTTGACCTTGTCGCCCTCTTCGAGGAAGCGGCGCATATTGCGCAGCTTGATCTGGTAGTCGCCCTCGTCCGTGACCGGACGGAACTTCACTTCCTTGATCTCGACCTGCTTGGTCTTCTTCTTGGCCTCGTTGGCCTTCTTCTGCATCTCGAACTTGAACTTGCCGAAGTCCATGATCTTGCAGACAGGCGGGTCGGCCTGCGGCTGGATTTCGACCAGGTCCAGGCCTTCTTCCTCGGCCATCGACAGCGCTTCGTCGCGCGACAACACGCCGACCATTTCACCGTCACTGCCGATCACGCGGACGCGCGGCACACGGATTTCATGGTTGCGGCGGTTCTGTTTGTTGTCAGGGGTACTGATATTGCAATCTCCGAATGGAATCGAACCGGCCCCGTCGGACGTATCCGCAGGGGCCGGGGCTCTTGCTTACTTCAATTCTGCCTGCAGGCGCTCGACGAAGGCTTCCACCGACATCGAACCGAGGTCCTCACCCGACCGGGTGCGTACCGCGACCGCGCCGTTCTCCTTCTCGCGGTCGCCCACGACCAGCAGATACGGCACTCGCTGCAGGGTATGCTCGCGAATCTTATAGCCGATCTTTTCGTTGCGCAAATCGGCGTCCACCCGGAAGCCTTGATTTGAAAGGGTTTTGCGCACCTGTTCCACGTAATCGGCCTGGGCGTCGGTGATATTTGCCACCACCACCTGCACAGGCGCCAGCCACGCTGGGAACGAGCCAGCGTGGTGCTCGATGAGAATGCCGATGAAACGCTCCATCGAGCCCACGATGGCCCGGTGCAGCATCACCGGATGGCGTTTCTGGCTGTTCTCGTCAACGTATTCAGCTCCCAGACGGCCCGGCATCATGAAGTCCACCTGCATGGTGCCCAGCTGCCAGGTACGACCGATGGCATCCTTCAGGTGGTACTCGATCTTCGGGCCGTAGAAGGCGCCCTCTCCCGGCAGCTCCTGCCATTCCACACCGCAGTGCGACAGCGCCGTGCGCAGCGCGCTTTCGGCCTTGTCCCAGGTGGCGTCGTCGCCCAGGCGCGATTCCGGGCGCAACGCGATCTTGATCTGGATGTCGTCGAAACCGAAGGCCTTGTACACCGCCAGCGCCTGCTGGTGGAACGCGGTCACTTCCGATTCGACCTGGCTTTCCGTACAGAAGATGTGGCCATCGTCCTGGGTAAAGCCGCGCACGCGCAGGATGCCATGCAGCGCGCCGGACGGCTCGTTGCGGTGGCACGCACCGAATTCGCCATAACGGATCGGCAGATCGCGGTAGCTGTGCAGCCCCTGATTGAATACCTGCACGTGGCCCGGGCAGTTCATCGGCTTGAGCGCATAGGTACGCTTTTCCGACTCGGTGAAGAACATGTTTTCCTGGTAGTTGTCCCAGTGGCCGGACTTCTTCCACAGACTCACGTCCAGAATCTGCGGGCAGCGCACCTCGCCGTAGCCGCTGTCACGGTAGACGCGGCGCATGTACTGCTCCACCACCTGCCAGATCGACCAGCCCTTCGGGTGCCAGAACACCAGGCCCGGCGCTTCTTCCTGCAGGTGGAACAGGTCCTGCTGCTTGCCGATGCGGCGGTGGTCGCGCATCTCGGCTTCCTCGATGCGCTTGATGTAGGCCTCAAGCTGCTTCTTGTCGGCCCAGGCGGTGCCGTAGATGCGCTGCAGCTGCTCGTTCTTGGCATCACCGCGCCAGTACGCACCGGAGATGCGCATCAGCTTGAAGGACTTCAGGAAGCGCGTGTTCGGCACGTGCGGGCCACGGCACATGTCCACGTATTCCTGGTGGTAGTACATGCCCATCGCCTTGATGTCGTCGGACATGTCCTCGATCAGGCGCAGCTTGTACTCCTCGCCACGCGACTTGAAGATTTCCACCACCTCCGCGCGCGGCGTCATCTTCTTGATGACGTCGTAGTCCTGCGCGATCAGCTCGCCCATGCGCTTCTCGATCGCCGCCATGTCTTCCGGCGTAAACGGGCGCTCGTTGTAGATGTCGTAATAGAAGCCTTCGGCGATCACCGGGCCGATCACCATCTTGGCCTCCGGGTACAGCTGCTTCACCGCGTGGCCCACCAGGTGCGCGCAGGAGTGGCGGATGATCTCCACACCCTCCTCGTCCTTGGCGGTGATGATGCGCAGCGAGGCATCGTGGTCGATCACGTCGCTGGCATCGACCTGCACGCCATCCACCGCACCGGCGATGGTGGCCTTGGCCAGGCCCGCACCGATGGACTGGGCCACGTCCATGACGCTGACCGGGTTTTCAAACTGACGGACGCTGCCGTCTGGGAGAGTGATGTTGATCATGGGTTTCACCAAGGGTCACGGCCCGCCAGGTGGGCCTTGCCGCCAGCCTTCGGGGCTGGCCGTAACAGAAGTTCAGGGCAATAAAAAAGCGCCACGACGGCGCCTTGGACAGGGCTGTGGCAGCGGTTTCAGCAGTGGGCAGCGGTAGTGCTCATGTCACACACTCGACCGGCGCTTTACGCGGGCCACCTGTCGCAAGGGGTACTGCCGTGATTCTAGCGCAAAAGCCGGGCAAAGGCCGCAGCCAACCGCCGGCCGTCCACCAGCCAGTGGCGTGCCGGGGCATGGGAATCACCTGAAAAAGGCAAAAGAAAAGCCCTGATTGCTCAGGGCTTCAAATGGAGGCCTGGGTCGGAATCGAACCGGCGTACGCGGATTTGCAATCCGCTGCATAACCACTCTGCTACCAGGCCAAACTTATCAAGTCGATTCACCGGGGCATTAACTTCCCCCGATATGAAAAAACCCCGTACAACGGGGCTTTTTCAGCATTTGGAGCGGGAAACGAGACTCGAACTCGCGACCTCAACCTTGGCAAGGTTGCGCTCTACCAACTGAGCTATTCCCGCTTGGCGTGCCATGCATTCTACAGTGTTCGCAAGCAATGCACCAGCTTTTTTAACAACTTCTTTCACATCGTCCGGGGTTGTTTTCAACCCTGGTCGAGGCGCCCGTTACAGCCTGCCAAGGCTGCCGGACAACTCCGATGCACCCTGCCGAAACCTGTACCGCAAACCGGTGCGTGCATCGACATTGGAGCGGGAAACGAGACTCGAACTCGCGACCTCAACCTTGGCAAGGTTGCGCTCTACCAACTGAGCTATTCCCGCTTGGGAGGCGAAATTCTACATGCATTCGCCTACCTGTCAACACTCTTTTTCAGCTTTTCCCAGCCCGCTGGCGCGCAGCTTTTTCATCCTCGCGCAGGCTCGGCCACGCCGCGTGCAGATACTGTATGCCAGACACCAGTGTCAGCAGCGCGGCGGCGGCCAGCATCCAGTCACCGATGTGGAAAACCGGCACGCCCATCCAGATGTCGGTGAACGGCGTGTTCGGTGAGACCGAGTACAGCAGGCACAGCAGCGCGACCATCTGCGCGGTGGTCTTGATCTTGCCGATCATCGCCACGCGCACCTTGGCGCGCTGGCCGATCTCGGCCATCCATTCGCGCAGTGCGGACACCGCGATCTCGCGGCCAACAATGACCGCCGCCCAGAATGCCATCCACGGCGTGGGGTGTCCCTGCACGATCAGGAACAAGGCCACCGCCACCATCAATTTGTCGGCCACCGGGTCCAGGAAGGCACCAAATGCCGAATGCAGTTCGTAACGCCGGGCAATCCAGCCATCGAGCCAGTCGGTGATCGCCGCCAGGCCGAAGACGGCCGCCGAGGCGAAGTTGGTCCAGCCGTAAGGCAGGTAGAACACCAGCACCAGCACCGGGATCATCAGAATCCGCAGCAGCGTCAGCCAGGTGGGGATGGTCAATTTCATTGCAGCATTACTCCGCTGCCGGATCAGGCACCGACAGACCATGAAGGTTAGCGTAGATACGTGCAGCGAGGGCGTCATTGATGCCCTCCACCCGTGCTATCTCCGCTTCACCGGCGGCCTTGAGCCCCGCCATGCCGCCAAAATGCTTGAGCAGGCTGGCACGGCGGCGTGGGCCGATACCCGGAATATCTTCCAGCTTGCTGGTCATGCGCGCCTTCTGACGACGCCCACGATGGCCGGTGATGGCGAAACGGTGCGCTTCATCACGCACCTGCTGTATGAACTGCAGCGCCGGCGAGGCGGCGCCGGGGCGCAGTTCGCGACCATCCGGCAGCACCAGCGCCTCGTGCCCGGCACGCCGCTCCACACCCTTGGCCACACCTACCAGCATCACGCCTTCCACACCGAGATCGGCCAGCGCGGCCTGCGCCTGCGCCAGCTGGCCAGCGCCGCCGTCGATAAGCAGCACGTCCGGCAGCACCCCGCCCTCTTCCACCGCGCGGCGGAAACGGCGGTCGATGGCCTGGTGCATGGCGGCGTAGTCGTCACCCGGTTCTATGCCGCTGATGTTGTAGCGGCGGTACTGCGCGCGCACCGGCCCAGCCGCGTCGAACACCACGCAGGAAGCCACGGTGGCTTCGCCCATGGTGTGGCTGATGTCGAAACACTCCACGCGCTTGACCGGCTCGGCCAGCCCCAGCATCTCGCGCAGCGCCTCGCTGCGGGCATGCTGCGCGCCACGGCTGTCCATTTCCGCGACCAGGGTGATCTGCGCGTTGCGACTGGCCAGTTCCACATAGCCGGCGCGCTCGCCACGTACATTCCACTTCAGCGCCACCTTGCGCTCGGCCGAGGCGCTGAGCGCGGCCTCGATCATCTCGGCGTCGGGAATCTCGCGGTCCAGAATCACTTCCGGCGGCGGGCCGTGCTCGATGTAGTACTGCGACACAAATGCCGCCAGCACTTCGTCGGCACTGTCTTCGCCATTGGTGCGCGGGAAGAACGCGCGCGTGCCGAGATTGCGGCCATCGCGGAAGGCCAGCAGCATCACGCAGGCGCTGGCGCCCTGCGTGGCACAGGCCAGCACGTCCAGATCGGCCGCACGGCCATCGACGTACTGGCGGTTCTGCATGCTGCGCAGCGAGGCCACCAGATCACGCAGGCGCGCGGCACGCTCGAACTCCAGCGCATCGCTGGCTGCCTGCATGGCCTGCACCAGCTCATCGGCCAACTGGTCGCTCCTGCCTTCAAGGAACAGCGCCGCGCGGCGCACGGATTCGTCGTACTCGGCCTGCGGCACCAGCTCCACGCAGGGCGCGCTGCAACGGCCGATCTGATACTGCAGGCAGGGCCGCGAGCGATTGCGGAACACGCTGTCCTCGCAGCTGCGCAGCTTGAACAGCTTGTGCATGAGGTTCAGCGTTTCGCGCACCGCGCCTACACCAGGATACGGCCCGTAGTAACGCCCCGGCACCGAACGCGGCCCGCGGTGCAGTGCGATGCGCGGCCACTGCTCACGGGTCAGCAGCACCTGCGGGTAGCTCTTGTCGTCGCGCAACGACACGTTGTAGCGCGGTGACAGCGACTTGATGAGCTGGTTTTCCAGCAGCAGCGCCTCGGCCTCGGTGCGGGTGACGGTCACGTCCATCCGCGCCACCTGCGCCAGCATCATCATGATGCGGCGGGTCTTGGGCGAGCCGTTGAAATAGCTGCCCACGCGCTTGCGCAACGCGCCGGCCTTGCCGACGTACAGCAGCGTGTCGTCGGCCGAATACATACGGTATACGCCCGGGGCGGTGCTCAGCGCCGCGGCGAAGGCCTTGCCATCGAACGCGTTGGTCGGGTCCTGCGTCATCCTTCTATCGGCACGTCACTCAGTTCGCCACTGACCGGGTCAAAACGCAGTACGGCGTGGGCGCCGCATTCGGCGATCCAGATGGCGTTGGCGGCCACCGCCAGCGCGCGCGGCCCATGCAGGCGACGCGGCAGGTTGACGGTGGTCAGGTCGCCGCCACCCAGGCGCAGGGTGCGCAGCGTGCCGTTGCCGTAATCGGCAATCCACAGCATGGGCGAATCCGGCCCCAGGGCAATGGCCAGCGGGTACTGCAGGCGGGCGTTCAGACGCGGGCCATCGACATTGCCCGCCTCCCACGGCCCCTGACCCACCAGCGTCTGCACCAGATCGTTGCGCAGCTGTACCGAGCGGATGGCCGAGCCCAGCGAATCGCACACGTACAGCGTCTGCTGTACCGCCACCACGCCGGTGGGCTGGGCGAAGGCAGCCAGGTGGCCACTGCCGTCACGCACCTCCACCGCGCCCGCGCCGGAGCGCCAGCGCAGCTCGCGCGTGCCCAGGTCATAGCTCCAGATGTGGTTGTCGCCGGCCATGGCGATATGCACCTGGTTGTCAGCCACGGCCACGTCAGCCGGGTGATTGAGCGGGCTGTCCCACGGCTGTTCCAGCACGCCGGCACGCGGGTCGCCCATGCGGCCGTTGCCGCACAGCGTATCGACCTGGCCACTGACCAGGTTGACGCGACGCAGCGCATGGTTGCCGGTGTCGGCGACATACAGCACGTCACGCACCAGCGCCAGGCCCTGCGGGCGGTTGAACGCAGCCTCACCGATGCCGCCATTGATCAGGTCGGCACTGCCCAGGCCGAACTGGCGCAGCACGCGCCCGCCGTGGGTGCACTCCAGCACCCGGTGATTGCCGGTATCGGACACATACAGGCGCTCGGCCGTGGCCACCAGCCCGGCGGGGAAACGCAGTGGCAGGCGCGGCTCGGGATTGATCTCGCGGGCGCCGAAAATCTCGCCGTCCAGTGGCGCGCTGACACCTTCGCACAGCGTGTTCAAGGAACGCTCCAGTTCACCGGCCGCGCCAACCAGGCGCTCACGCTCACGGCCTTCCACATCCAGCAGGACCAGCGTGGGCCACGACTGCACGCCGTACCCGCGCCAGGCGTCCCACTGCGCATCCAGCACGATGGGCGCGGTGATGCCCTGCCGGCGCAGCAGCTTCAGCGCCTGCTGCGGCTCACGCTCGAACTCGAAGCGCGGCACCTGCACCACGACCAGCTGCAGCCGGCCCGGGTTGCGTGCCTGCCAGCGCGTCACCTCGGCCACGCGTTGCATGCTCCACACCGACGCACCGTTGACGAAGGCCAGAGCCACGGGGCAGCCACGCAGGTCGTGCAGCGTGGTGGGCACGGCGTTGAGCCAGATGCCGGTCTTGGGCAGTTCGGGAGCGCGGGTTTCGTTCATGGGCCGATTATGCCGGAGTCACCGTGCCGCGACAGTCGTTGCACGGTGGCCCGGGCAGCGGCATCCACCAGCGCCCAGCTGTGCTCGAAGTCGCGGTTGTCGCCGTAGTAGGGGTCGGGCACCACATCGGCCTCGGTGATGCCGGCCCAGGGCAGCCACAGGCTGGCGCGCTCGGCGGCATGCGTGGGCGCCAGCTTCCGCGCTTCGGCCAGGTTGTTGCGATCGGCGCAGAGGATATGGTCGAAATCCAGAAAATCCTCGCGCCGCAGCTGGCGCCCACGCAGGCCGGAGATGTCCACACCATGGCCGCGCGCGCAGGCCACCGCGCGGCGGTCCGGCGGGTTGCCCACGTGCCAGCCGGAGGTACCGGCCGAATCCACGCTCAGCCAGCCGTCCATCCCGGCCTCGGCGATGCGCGCACGCAGCGCGCCCTCGCCCATCGGCGAACGGCAGATGTTGCCCAGGCAGACCACCAGCAGCTTCAAGACGCGCCCCGCATGCGGGCCTGCGCCCGTTCCAGATCTTCGGGGGTGTCGATACCGGGCGGGAACGGCTCCGGCGATATCTGCACCGCAATGCGGTAGCCCGCTTCCAGCACGCGCAGCTGTTCCAGCGATTCAATGCGCTCCAGCACGCCGGGCGGCATGGCCGCCACCTGCTGCAGAAAGCCGGCCCGGTAACCATAGATGCCGATATGACGCAGCCACTGCACGCCCTCCGGCAGCGCCTGTGTGGACTGGGCGAAGCCATCACGGTGCCACGGAATCGGTGCGCGGCTGAAATACAGCGCGTCGCCCTGCGCGTTGCGCACCAGCTTGACCACGTTGGGGTCGAACAGGGTATGCGCGTCCTCCACCGGCGTGGCCAGCGTGGACATCGGCGCGCCACTGCGCTCAAGTACCTCTGCCACCGCACGGATGCCCGCCGCCGGCGCGAAGGGTTCATCGCCCTGCAGGTTGACCACGATCAGCTCGTCGTTCCAGCCCGCCAGGCGCGCGCATTCGGCCAGGCGGTCGGTGCCGGAGGCATGGTCCTCGCGCGTCATCGCAACCTGGATGCCCTGCACATCCGCCAATGCTTCGGCGATGCGCATATCGTCGGTGGCCACCCACACCTCACGCGCGCCGGCGTCGAGCGCACGGCGGGCCACGTGCTGCACCATCGGCACGCCGTCCATCAGCGCCAGCGGCTTGCCGGGCAGACGGGTGGAGGCATAACGGGCGGGAATGGCCACCACGAATTCGGGAAACTGCATCGTCATATCACTCCTTGCTGCGGTGGCCCCAGGGGCCACATTCACACCATGGCCACCTGATGGGCGATCAGGCGCGCGCCAGCTTCTGCAGGCGGTCCAGCAGCGCCACCCAGAAGGCGGCGGGCAGTTCGGCCTGCAACGGTACCGAATAATGCCAGCGCGTGGCGAAACGCTGGCACTTCACCGCGTCCTTTTCGGTCATCAGCACCGGCAACTCGCTGCCGAAGGACAGGTCCGACGGCTCGTAGCGGTGGTGGTCGGCGAAGGCATGCGGCACCACGCCGATGCCGCGCGCACGCAGCATCTGGAAGAACCGCTGCGGGTTGGCGATGCCGGCCACCGCATGCACACGTTGCCCCGCGAAGGATTGCAGCGGTGTGTCACGGCCACCGCGCAACGGTCGCGCGGTATCGATGCGCAGACGCATCGCCCATTCGCCGAAGCCACAACGGGCCTCCTGCTCGCCTTCATCGCTGGCCTGGCCCAGGTTGATGACCCGGAAATCGCAGTCAGCGGCGCGCGCGGCGGATTCGCGCAGGGGGCCGGCAGGCATCATGCGGCCATTGCCGTAGCGGCGTGCGGCGTCCACCACTTCAATTTCGATGTCGCGCTCCAGCCGGTAGTGCTGCAGGCCGTCGTCACAGACCACCACGTCGCAGCCGGCATCCATCAAAGCCTTGGCGGCGGCCACGCGGTCGCGGTCCACGCGCACCGGCACGCCGGCTTTCCAGGCGATCAGCACCGGTTCGTCACCGCCCAGATTGGGCTCCAGTTCGGGGGTGATCCAGCGCGGCGTATTGGCCTCGTCGCGACCATAGCCACGGCTGGCCACGCCCGGCCTCCAGCCGGCTTCGCGCAGGCGCGTGACCAGCTCGATGGTCAGCGGCGTCTTGCCGGTGCCGCCTGCGGTGATGTTGCCCACCACGATGACCGGCACGGGCACCTGCCGGCGACGCAGCCAGCCACGCTTGTACAGCCGGCGACGCAGCCCGACCACGGCGCCATACAGGGGCGCCAGAAGACGGGCGGGCAACGGTACCGGAGCGTTGTCGTACCACCAGGCCGGCGTCTGCGGGCCACGCTTTTCCATCAGTCCTGACTCTCCCGGAACTGCATGCGGTACAGGTGTTCGTACAGCCCGCCCTGCTCCAGCAACTGCTGGTGCGTACCACGTTCGACAATACGGCCCTGGTCCATCACCAGCACCTGGTCGGCATGTTCGATGGTGGACAGGCGGTGGGCGATGACCAGCGTGGTGCGGTCAGGCATCAGCTTCTGCAGCGCCTCCTGCACCAGCCGCTCGGATTCGTTGTCCAGCGCAGCGGTGGCCTCGTCCAGGATCAGGATTGGCGCATCCTTGAGCATGGCGCGGGCAATGGCCAGCCGTTGGCGTTGGCCACCCGACAGGCGGCCGCCCTTGGCACCCACCTGTGCATCCACCCCCTCGGGCAACTGCTGCACGAACTCCTGCGCGTTGGCACCGGCGATGGCGCGCTGCATGGCTTCGGGGCCACGCTCGGCCAGTTCACCGAAGGCGACGTTCTCGGCCACGCTGCCGTTGAACAGGGTGACCTGCTGGCCTACCAGCGCGATCTGCCGGCGCAGATCGGCCAGCTTGTAGTCCTGCAGGCGATGGCCATCGAGCAGGATGCTGCCGGCCTCGATTTCGTAGAAGCGCGGAATGAGCTTGATCAGCGTTGACTTGCCACTGCCCGAGCGCCCCACGATGGCAGTGACGGTTCCCGGCGCAGCAGTGAAACTGATGTCCTCCAGCGCCGGCTTCGGCTGGCCCGGGTAACGCGCGGTGACATGCTGGAACTCCAGCAGCCCGGTGGCGCGCTGCAGCGGCACGCTGCCGGTATCCGGCTCGTCCTCGGCATCCAGCACCGCGAACAGGCGCTGCGCCGAGGCGATGCCGCGCTGGGTCATGTTCTGCACGTTGGTGAGCTGCTTGAGCGCGGGAATGATGGTCAGCATCGCCATCATCAGCGCGACGAAATCACCCACGGTCAGGCGCCCTTCGGCGGCCTCATGGCCGGCGATGAACAACAGCGCGGCCAGCCCGATAGCACCGATCAGCTGCACCATGCCAGAGGAAATGCTGCGCGTCGCTTCCACCTTCATCGCCAGACGCAGGTTGGTGTTGGCCAACTCCGAGTACTGGCCCATCTCGCGCGCCTGCGCGCCGTAGATCTTCACTTCCTGCTGGCTGGACAGGGTCTGGTCTGCCGCCTGCAGCAGTTCGGCGCTGCTTTCCTGGATGCGATGGCTGATGCGGCGGTAGCGCTTGGCCACCTTGTTCATCACCCATGCCAGCGGTGGCGCCAGCACGAAGATGGCCAGCGTCACCTGCCAGCTGTAATAGAACATCATGGCCAGCGAACCCAGCGCCTGCAGCGACTGCTGCAGCACCACCTTCATCGCGTCCACGGCGGCCTGCGCCACCTGGTCACTGTCCGAGCCCAGCCGTACCAGCATCGACGGCACCGGTTCGGCATCAAAACGCTGGCCCGGCAGCCGCAGGTACTTGCGCAGCACGTTCACCCGCATATCGCGGGCGATGCTGCGCGCGGCCTTGCCCATGCCGATGTCGGTGAGATAACCGGCAATGCCACGCACCAGGAACAGGCCGATGATGGCCAGCGGCATCCACGGGTTGATGTCTTCCGGATTCACCAGATTGTTGGTGATCGGGCTCATCAGGCCCAGGAAGCCCATGCCCGCGGCGGCTTCGATCAGCATGCCCAGCAGCGCCATCAGCAACAGAACGCGATAGGGCTTGGCGTAACCGAGCAGGCGCTTGTACGTCTGCCAGGGGCTGGCAGCTGCCGTCATTGCTTCACTTCCGGCGCGGTGGCGATCGCGATGCGGCGGAAACCAAGCTGGCCCAGCGCGTCCTGCGCGGTCACCACCGCCTGGTACGGGGTACGCGCGTCGGCGCGCAGCAGCACGGTCTGCTCGCGGTCGTCACCGGCCACCTGGGCGATGATCTGCTTCAACGATTCCACATCGGTGCGCAGCACTTCCTGGTCGTTGATGAAGTAGCGCCCGTCGGCATTGACCAGCACGCTCAGCGAACGCGGTGGCGAGGTGTTCTTCTGGTCGCTGGCGGTAGGCAGCTGCACCTGCAGGGTGGAGCGTGCATCGAACGTCGTGGTGACCACGAAGAAGATGATCAGCACCAGGATCACATCGATCAGCGGCACCAGATCGATATGCGGTTCATCCTGGCTGCGGTTGTCGCGGATACGCATCGTCGGCTCAGGCCTTTGCGGTGGCGGCAGGCTTGGCGTTGGCGCCCTTGCTGGCGGCCATCACCGCCGGGCGGCCGTCGAGTGCGTCCAGCAGGGCCGAGGCTTCCTGTTCCATCTCGATCACATAGCCATCGATGCGGCCACGGAAGTAGCGGTGGAACATCAGCGCCGGGATCGCCACGATCATGCCGGTGGCGGTACACACCAGCGCCTTGCCGATGCCACCTGCCAGCTGGTTCACGTCGCCCACGCCGTGGTCGAGGATGCCCAGGAACATCTGGATCATGCCGACCACGGTGCCCAGCAGGCCCAGCAGCGGCCCGGCAGAGGCGATGGTGCCCAGCGCATTGAGGAAGCGGCTCATGCGGTGCACCAGGTGGCGACCGGTGTCTTCGATACGCTCACGGATCTGGTCACGCGGGCGATTGCGGGCTTCCAGCGCGGCGGCCAGCAGGGCACCCAGCGGCGAGTTGGCGCGCAGCGAGGCGATATGGGAGGCGTCCAGCTTGCCACGCGCGGCCCAGTTGCGGACTTCCTCACCCAGCCCCGGCGGCAGCACCTCGTTACGCCGCAGGCTCCAGAAACGCTCCAGGACGATCGCCAAAGCCAGCACCCCCAACAGCAACAACGGCAGCATCGGCCAACCGCCGGCCTTGACCAGTTCCCACACGTTTCAACCCTCCGGCTCATCGGCCGCCTGTTAGTCGGCCGATAGAATAGCAGCCGTCCGCGCCCGCTCCGCTGCATCCCATGCACGCCGCCGCCACAGCCGCTGTTCACGCAGTTTCAGCTCCTCCGGCCCGAACCAGACCCGTACCGCGCCGCTGTCGGCGGTATTGAGCACTTCGGCCCCGCTCTGCCGCCACCGCGCCACCACACCCACCTTTGGATGGCCGAAGCGATTGCCGTGCCCTGCCCCGATAAGCGCCAGCCGGGCACCGCTGGCCGCAACGAATACCGGCGTGGATGAACCGGAACTGCCGTGGTGCGGCACCAGCACCACCTCGGCACGGAGCTGGCCGGGCATGTACCGCACCAGCCTCTGCTCGATGACCTCGCCGATATCGCCGGTAAGCAGCGCCGCACCATGCCGGCCCTGCACCCGCAGCACGCAGCTGGATTCGTTGCGCAGGTAGGGAAACAACGGCCCGGGGTGCAGAAAGCTGAAACGCACCCCATCCCATTCCCACGATTGGTTGCTGGCGCAGTGGGCTGCACCGCCCGCAAGCTGCAGCCCGGGTGGCCCAGCCAGGTGGGCCACAGGCAAGGCCGCACGCACCGCCGCCAGCCCACCGGCGTGATCCATGTCGCCGTGGCTGAGGACCAGCCGGTCCAGGCGCCGCACGCCAAGCGCATGCAACGCCGGCACCACCACCCGCTCCCCTGCGTCGGAACCATCGCGCGCAGCGGGGCCGGTGTCGTACAGCAGCGCGTGCTGGCGGGTAAGCAACACCACAGACAGGCCCTGCCCCACATCCAGCAGTACCATCTCGAAGGCGCCCGTTTCAGGCCGCTGCAGCGCCGGCAGCAGCAACGGCAGCCACAGCAGTGCGGCAAGGGCACGCCCCGGCACACCCACCGGCAACAGCATCCACAGTGCACCGAGCAGCGCCAGCGGCAGCGCGAACCATGCCGGCTCGGCCAGCCACCACAGCGCGAAACGGCTGCCCGCCAGCGCCTCGAACATTGGCCATGACAGATCGAAACACCAGGCCGACAACCGCCACGGCAAGGCGCCCGCGCCAGCCCACAGCGCCTCCAGCACCAGCCCCAGCAATGCCAAGGGCACCACCACCAGACTCCACCAGGGGATCGCCACCAGGTTCGCCAGCGGCCCCACCATCGAGGCCTGCCCGAACAACAGTACGGTCAGCGGCAACAGCCCCAGGGTGGCCACCCACTGCGCCGCGAAGAAGCCCCGCAGCCAATGGCTGCGCTCGGGCAGGCAGGCGGCCAGCCACGCCACGCCCGCGTAGCTCAGCCAGAAGCCGGGCAACAGGATCGACAACGGGTCACCCAGCAGCACCACCACCGCCGCCAATGCCAGCGCACCCAGCACGCCTGAAGGCCGCCGCCACAAGCGCGCCAGCACCACCACGCCGATCATCACCACCGTGCGCACCGTGGGCAGGGCGAAGCCGGCGACGGCGGCATAGCCCAGTGCGACACCAAACGCACCCGCCGCTGCGGCCTGTGGCCGCGGCCAGCGCCGGCCCAGCAGCGGAAACAGCCGCCATAGGCCCGCCATTCCCCACCCGCCGCACAGCGCGACCATGCCGACGTGGAAACCCGAAATGGCGATCAGGTGGGTCAGGCCGGTGGCGCGCAGCCGCTGCCAGTCACCCTCATCCAGCCCACGCGTATCGCCCAGCGCCAGCGCCCGCACATGCCGCGAAGACGGCGACGTCACGGCATCGGCGATACGCGCCGCCATCCGCTCACGCCAGGCCTGCAGACCACGGGCAGACATGATCCTGCGCGCACCCACTGCCCGCACCACGCCGGTGGCGCAGAGGCGCTGCGCCACCGCATGGCGCTCGCTGTCGAAACCTCCGGGATTCACCAGCCCGCGCGGTGCGCGCAGGCGCACGCGCAATTGCCAGACTTCGCCCGCGTGCAATGCCTTGCGTGGGCCCGGCGTGCTTGCGGCGAAGTCATCGTGCCAAGCCAATTGCAGTAGGCAGCCACGCAGCTGCTGCGGCATGTCCGCGCTGCCATCCACGCGGAAACGGAAACGGCTCCGCCGCTGCTCGTGCTCGGGCAGGCTCACCACCGTACCGCGCAGGTCGAACTGCGTGCGTGGCATACCGCCTGGCAGCTGTGCGGCCAGCACCCAGCCCATATGCAGGCTCAACCAGCCGATGCCCACCAGCAGCGCGCCCAGCCAGCGCCAACGGCTGGCCCGCAGCCAAAGCACCGCACCGAACAGCAGCAACAGCCAGCGCAATGGCAGCGGCAGCAAGGCCGGTGACCAGGTGGCGATGCTGATGCCGGCCACCAGCGCGGTAGCGGTGGCCTTGCCGAACAGGGGCTGTGCCGGCGTCGTGCCGTGTTGACCAACAAACACCTGGCGCACGCATTGGTTTCCCATTGATCAACAGGGCAATGCTTGGGCCTTCGCCGGGGCGGGGCTATCGGCGGATGGGAGGTGGGCTGGTGGGTGGTTCATGGAGAAGGCGCATTCCCTCACCCCAACCCCTCTCCCGCACGCGGGAGAGGGGCTCTCAGTTGGGATTCGACGCCAATCAGGCCCCGCATGGGGAGCGGGACGTTGTTCGTGGCGCGCCGCTGCTGAAGGCCTGGGCAGGGAGAAACACCCAAAAGAAAAGCGGGCACAAGGCCCGCTTTTCTCTTCTGCGATTACACCGCCTGCCTTATTCGGCCGGGGTGCCCTCGCCTTCTTCCACGGCCTTCATGGACAGGCGGATACGGCCCTGCTTGTCCACTTCCAGCACCTTGACCTTGACCACGTCGCCTTCCTTCAGCTTGTCGCTGACCTTCTCCACGCGCTCGCTGGAAATCTGCGAGACGTGCACCAGGCCGTCCTTGCCCGGCAGGATGGTGACGAACGCACCGAAGTCCATGATCTTGGCGACCTTGCCTTCATAGATGCGGCCCGGCTCCACGTCCGAGGTGATCTGCTCGATGCGGGCCTTGGCAGCCTGGGCAGCGGCGTTGTTCACCGAGGCGATGGTGATGGTGCCGTCGTCCTGGATGTCGATCTGGGTGCCGGTTTCCTTGGTGATAGCCTGGATGGTCGAGCCACCCTTGCCGATCACTTCGCGGATCTTGTCCGGGTGGATCTTGATGGTCAGCAGGCGCGGGGCGTAGTCCGACAGCTCGGCACGCGGGGTGGTCAGCGCATGGGCCATTTCACCCAGGATGTGCAGACGGCCGGCCTTGGCCTGCTCCAGCGCCTTCTTCATGATCTCTTCGGTGATGCCTTCGATCTTGATGTCCATCTGCAGCGCAGAGACACCTTCGGAAGTACCGGCCACCTTGAAGTCCATGTCGCCCAGGTGATCTTCGTCACCCAGGATGTCCGACAGCACCACGAAGTTCTCGCCTTCCTTCACCAGGCCCATGGCGATACCCGCCACCGGCGCCTTCACCGGCACGCCGGCGTCCATCAGGGCCAGCGACGAACCGCAGACCGAAGCCATCGAGGAGGAACCGTTGGATTCGGTGATTTCCGAGACCACGCGGATGGTGTACGGGAACTCTTCCAGGGTCGGCATCACGGCCAGCACGCCGCGCTTGGCCAGACGGCCGTGGCCGATCTCGCGGCGCTTCGGCGCGCCGAAACGGCCGCACTCACCCACCGAGTACGGGGGGAAGTTGTAATGGAACAGGAAGTTTTCCTTGTACTCACCCGCAACGGCGTCGATGACCTGGCCGTCACGGGCGGTGCCCAGCGTGGTGACCACGATGGCCTGGGTCTCGCCGCGGGTGAACAGCGCCGAACCGTGGGTACGCGGCATCACGCCAGCCTTCACCGCGATCGGGCGCACGGTGTCCAGTGCGCGGCCGTCGATGCGGACCTTGGTGGCCAGCACCGAGTCGCGCATGGTGTGGTATTCCAGTTCGCCGAATTCCTTGGACAGCTCGGCCGGATTCCAGCCTTCGGCTTCAACGCGGCCAGCCAGGGCTTCGGTCACGTCCTTCTTGATCGCGGCGATGGCGTCGCGACGCTGCAGCTTGTCACGCACCTGGAAGGCTTCGGCCAGCTTGTTGCCGACGGCTTCCTTCAGGGCGCTGATCAGCGCGGTGTTCTTGGCCGGAGCGACCCACTCGCTCGGCTTGGTACCGGCTTCAACGGTCAGCTCGTTGATGGCGTTGATGACCTTCTGCATTTCGCGGTGACCGAAGGTCACGGCGCCCAGCATCACTTCCTCGGACAGCAGCGCGGCTTCCGATTCCACCATCAGCACGGCGTTGGCGGTACCAGCAACCACCAGCTCCAGCTGCGATTCCTTCAGCTC